>JBAXIB010000001.1:0-171345 GCA_037138595.1 Actinomycetes bacterium
GCATCGATTTGGTTGACGTGGCGAAGATTGTCGACGGTCAACTTCGCTAGTTGCGGCGGTCACGTCAAATTCTTCGACCACGAGTAAACCGAAGCAGTCCCTGCGCAGGGTCACGCCTCGACAAGATCCGGTCTCGAAAGCTCAACCAGTGCAGTGAGTGCTGCGTCATCAAGCTGCGCCAACGAACCGGCAGTGTTCGTACCGACGATCTTCGATGCAATCGCTCGTTTCTGTTCCAACATCAGTTCGATACGTTCTTCGAGGGTGCCCGGGCAGACCAAATTATGAACCACCACATGTCGAGTCTGACCGATACGCCAAGCTCGATCTGATGCTTGATCCTCTGCGGCGGGATTCCACCACATATCGAAATGGATGATGTGATTTGCCCGGGTCAGATTGAGCCCGATTCCTCCTGCTTTCAACGAGGAGTACAAAACTGGCGGACCATCCGGGGCGCAGAATCGATCCACCATTGCATCGCGTGCCGAACGCGCCACACTGCCACTGAGCAAATCACTCTCGAGACCTAAGCGACGATCTAGATGGGCTGCGATCCTTTTTAGGAACGTCGGATATTGCGAGAACACAACCGCGGCCGAGCCCTCATCGACGATCTCCTCAAGTAGCTCAGCCAAGCGATCAACTTTGCCTGACCTACCGCCGAGAGCAGCGTCAGGATCATCGATCATGGTGGCCGGATGGTTACAAATCTGTTTCAGCTTGGAAATGCCATCAATGACGCAGATGCGCCGCTGTTCTTGGCCAGATTGTTCGACCTTTTCAAGCATGGTGGCTGCGGCAGCTTCGTACGCGATAATTTGCTCGGTAGTCAGTGCGCAGTCGTCGCGTACAACAATCTTCGGTGGAAGATCATCTGCGACTCCTGGTTCGGTCTTCACCCGCCGAAGCACAAATGGGGACACCGCATCGGCAAGTCGATTTGCGCGTTCATCGCCCAGGTCGCCATCGGCCAATGCAGCATTATTAAATCGACCCATAAAAACCGACAGCGGACCGAGCAAACCCGGATTGGCGAACTGCATCAATGACCACAGCTCTCCTGCATGGTTTTCAACCGGTGTGCCCGTGACGGCGAACCGATACCGAGCGCTCAATCGACGAATGGAAGTCGCAGTCTTTGTCGCGGGGTTCTTAATCTTTCCGGCTTCGTCAAGAACGACGCGCAACCAGGAAATCTCGGCGAATTCGTCGGTGTCGTTTCGCACAATGTCGTAGGTCGTAACAACGACGTCAGCTCCGGTTGCTATGTCAGCGAGTCGACGTCGTGAGACGCCGTGAAATATCCGAACCTCAAGACCGGGCGTGAACTTCTGGGCTTCACGAACCCAGTTCGTAACAATCGAAGGCGGACACACCACCAACGTCGGACCGGAGTGATCTCGGGCTATTGCGACGAGAATCTGCAGGGTCTTGCCCAGACCCATGTCATCAGCGAGGATCCCGCCAAGGTCATTCAATTCGCACCAAGCCAGCCAGTTCACACCGGTTCGTTGATAGGGCCGCAAGAGTGCTGTGACACCTTCCGGCAGCTTCACTTCCGAAAGTGCTGTCGGCGTCCAACCACCCTCGCGAACCGCGCTCATCCATGCGGGGGCATCAGCACCTAGATCAACGTCAACTCCTTCAAAGATGGTCCCTAACAACACGTCTGCCGCAGTGACGGGCTTCTCAGTTCGTCGCAAAAAGGCCAAGGCAGACGCAATTTCTTCGGCCCCTACCCGGACCCATCCATTTCCGGCTCGAAGCACCTCGCGCTGACTGTCGATCGCCAATTGAAGTTCCTCGGCCGTAACAACGACGCCCGCTATCTCAACCGTTCCGGTGAGTACCAATTGCGCCGCTGTTCCGAGACCGATTCCGGAACTCGAGCCACCGACAACACGGCGCTTAACGACGGGTTTCGAAAACAGTTCGGCCGGGGCGATGGTAGCAATTGCCAATTCATTGAGCGTTGCTGCGTGACGATCGAGATAACGCACCACAGCATCTGGCTCAAGTTGCAACGGCGCTTTGAGATCCCACCCGGGCCAGAGTGCCATTCCAGCGCGAGCGCGTTCGGCTGTCATCAAATCTTCGAGCTCGCCTCGTCGTCGCAATCCGAGTGATCGATCATTAATCACGTCTTGAATGCTGATCACCATCGCCGGATCCGTCAGACCGACGACACACCCTTCGGCACTCCATGAACCTGTCGCATGAGCTGGCGGCTTCAATCGAATAGCAAGGCGCACTCCGGCGGCCCGCCTGGTTCGCACTTGGTCGCCCCAGAGAGTCAGTTCGGGACGCAACCGCCGCTTCCCTGCTTCGAGTTCGGGGCTCGCCGCAGCAACCACAACTGCCGCGGCGCCGTATGCCGTCGTGGCAATGGCATCGAGTCGCGACCGATACCACAGGTCAACATCTGAGCCGTCGACGAGAGATTTGACGGTCTCAGTCGACGCGTCTTCCAACTCGCCGTCGGGAAACCATTCCACCCAACGAGCTTGATCGGAAGCATCGTCCGCGCCTATCGGCGTAACATTTCCGTTTCGGACTAGTCGCTTGGCGCGCGCATCGAGCGTCGCCACAAGGTCCACGTTCTGTTTCTTTTTCGGTTTAGGACTCAAGTTGTCCGCGACCTGTCAGTCGTTGCAGTCGGTGGTTCGCCGGCTTCATTCATTAAAAACAAAGGGGGCGGTCCAAAACGGCCTCGTAAAAAATCAATGAGGCCCCATACTCGACCTTTGGCCGAGAATATGAACGGCGAGTACGAGCGTTGAACGATTCCGCGCGTCAACTGAAACAGAGCAATGATGAATCGTATTGCAGCCTGATAGCGACCTGAGTGTTCTCGCACCAGCAGCAACGTGTTTCGATGCATGAGGTAGTCGGTCACCGGACTTCCCGATCTCATCGTCGGATTTTTGACCATAGCGCCGCACACAAGACCGACTTCCCATCCTGCTGCTATGGCACGCAGTCCCAGGTCAGCCTCCTCGCAGTATGCGAAGTACCGCTCATCGAATAGGCCAATCTCGCGCAGGCATTCGCGCCTCGCGATGAGCAATGTCCCGTGGGGATAATCGACCGAACGCCAGCCCGGCGGTTCGGAATTTCCTGGAATGGTCATGCCGCCGAAATACCGGTCATAAACCGGGACTTCGCCTTCGCCAACGTCCGCGCAAGCGAGGCCTGCGCGTCGTCGGCCTTCTGCTGCATCGACGAGTCGCTTCAGTGTTCCCTCGGCTGGAAGTGCATCATGAGGAGCGAGCGCGACCCAATCACCGATTCCTTCATTCATCCACTTACGAAATCCGACATTTGCACCCGGTCCGAAGCCGGTATTGGCAGCAAGCATGACAATCTCGACTTCGTGGGGCGATCGATCAACGATTGCCTGCAATTGTTCGAGCGATTCGGGAGTTGAGCAGTTGTCGACCACCATGATCCGCACCGGAACTCCTTGGTGTTGGAATGCTGCAATCGTGTCACCGCAACGATTCGGCTGATTCCAGTGGACGAGTACGACGGTGACTTCGCCACTCGTTGTTTTCTCGTTTGCCACCGTCGGAATCTACCGGACGAGTCGCTTCACACTCACTTCGGTCAATCAAACAGACCAGACCATCGTTGGCATGACACCGGTGCTTGCAAGATCATCCAGGCGGGCCAGCCCCCGCTGACGCTCGCATCAGCGCATGCTGAACCAGTTGGAGCAAGGCACTCTTCGTCGATGCGCGATCCCGAGCATCAGTGGTGATCATTGGCACGTCACCTGGAACGGCAAGCGCCTCGCGCACATCATCGAGCGAGTGTTGAAGCTTTCCGTGGAACAGGTTAACGGCAACGATAAACGGCACGCCCTGAGTTTCCATATAGTCAACCGCTGGAAAGCAGTCAGCGAGGCGACTGGTATCGACTAGAACCACCGCACCAATGGCGCCGCGAACCAAGTCATCCCACATGAACTTGAATCGGTCCTGACCCGGTGTACCGAAGAGGTACAAAATCAGGTCGCTACCCAAAGTGATTCGACCAAAATCCATTGCGACGGTTGTGGTCGTCTTGCCCGTATTCGTGCCGCCAGTTTCATCAATGCCTTCAGCAACTTTCGTCATGGCAGCTTCAGTAGTAAGCGGCGCGATCTCTGAGATCGATCCAACAAAGGTGGTCTTCCCCACCGCGAAGCCGCCGGCCACGATAATTTTTACCGGAAGTGGTGCTCCCGAATCATCGCTGCCGGACTCTTCTGAAGCCGGAGCGTCAGAGCGCTTGGATACCATCGAGCACCCTTTCAAGAAGTTGCTGGTCAGGGCGGGATTGCCCCGTTGTCGAATACTGCGGCCGATAACTAATCACCAGGCCAGCTTGGGCCAAGTCGCCAACCAAGACCCGCGCTACGCCCAATGGAACACCAAGATGGGCTGAGATTTCCGCGATCGAAATTGGCGACTGGCAAAGCACAATGATCTGACGCGATTCCAAAGTGAGCGTTGATGCTTCGGCTATTCCTTCGGGCGTAATCTTGATAAGCGTCTCGAGCGGCAGGTCAACAGCCGAGCGCGTGCGACCCTGCGTCATCACGTACGAGCGCACGCGAAACGCAGGACCGACCTGCTCGGAGTGATTGCCAGAAAAAGTCATCGTGGTAACGAGGTTTGCAATTCGGCTCGGATTTCCGGTGTCAATACGGCGCCAGCTTTTTCGACCAACATCGCCATCTCGTAGCCAACTAGGCCAACGTCGCATTGGGCTGAGGCGACACATCCCAAACACGAACCGTCACTAATGCCGGTCACGAAAAGGAAGGCATTTTCCATTTCGATGATGACGTTGTTGACCACGCCGCCCGCAAAACGATCGGCAGCGCCATAGGCCAAGCCAATGAGGCCGGACGCGACCGCGCCAAACCGGTCAGCACCATCACGATCAAGGCCGGCCGACGTCGCGATCGGCAAACCATCGGATGACACCACAACTGCCTCGCTCACGCCCGGCACCCGTTCCGCGAAGTTTTGGACAAGCCAGTTCAAGTTTTGTGCTGCGGAGCTGAGTTCCATGGCCGTGTTGGCCTCCATTCAAGTTTGACTACCATCGAATTGTCTAACGGATTTCCTTGATCTTCAGCGCTACTTAAGACTCCCGAGGGTCTGATGCTGAAGTTGCAGCGTCACTACGACCTTTGTCGAGTCCCGATCGGTACCGTGACAACATTTTGCGTACCTCTTCCGGTGATCGCTGACTCGCTCCACTTCCGCGAGTTGCCGTCCCCGGAGCGGACGTGCCCGATCCATCTTCAGAGCGTTTCTTTGGGGTGCGGCGTACCAGACCCGCAGCGGTAAGTGCTGGTTCTTCGACCGCAGGAGCTAAGCCATCCGGAACCTGAATCTCAGCTACCGGAGCCTCTGGGACTGCAGAGTCTGGGACTGCAGACTCGGAAACCACAACCGCCTCGGCTGCTGCAACAGGTGGCTCGACGGGAGCTCGTCCATGCACGCCTTCAACCGGTCGGGGTGCGGATTCGTCGTTGACGAACGATTCGACCTCGAGTTGAAAGTCCACGTCGTCGACCAGTTCTACCTCTGGCAACTCGTCTGGTTCCGCAAGGACGGTCGGCTCGAGAAGTTGGACTGCTTCGGCGAGAGCAAACGGCTCCACAAATTCCACCGGTTCAACTGACGACGCGGACGCCTCCGAATCAACGGGTTCAGGAGACTCGAACTGATCAGCGACTTCCAGTGGGATGCCCACGTCCTCCTGTTCCGGGGACGCGTCGAAAACCAAGTCGATGTTGTCGCGTGCGTCGACATCGGCCGCAACTTCGAACGACGATTCGGCTTCGGAGACAAAATCAGAGGCGTCAACGAGCAGCTGGCCATCGACATACACCTGATTGCCGGGGATTGTGACCAGCGCGGTTACTCCCCCAGATGCTGAAGTATTCATCTCGACGCCGATCGAGAAACGGCTGGCAAGCCGACCGATCACGATGAAACCAAGCGAGCGACTGAGTGCCAAGCCCACCAAAGGTGGTCGGGCCAAGGTTTGGTTTGCCTCCTGAAACTGCTCGGGCGACATCCCGATTCCATGGTCAGTGATCGACAGAACATATCCAGTGTCACTTCGGCGACCATCGATCTCGATTGCACTATCTGGAGGAGAAAAATGAGTCGCATTTTCCATCAACTCCGACAACAGGTGCGCCAGATCAACAGCTACGTTTCCACCAACGGTGACCTCGTCAAGGCTCACGATCGAGATTCGGGCGAAATCCTCAACCTCACCAATTGCGACGCGTACGACATCGGCAAGAGGAATCGGGCGTCCTCGCCGACGTGGAGGTTCCGCCCCCGCTAGCACCAGGAGCGATTCAGCGTTGCGGCGCATACGGGTTGCAAGATGATCAAGTTTGAACAGGTTTTCAAGTTGTTCAGGATCTTCTTCGTGCGATTCAAGCTGATCGATAAACTCAATTTGGCGATCTAGCAGCGTTTGGTTTCGGCGGGCAAGGTTAATGAAGATCTCACCTATGCCCTTCCGGAGCAGGACGCTTTGTTCTTCGGCGACCTCTACGGTCACGTCTTGAATGGAATTGAACTCGGTGGCGAGTTGACCAATCTCGTCGTTCGACCGAACTGAAATTGGCGTAATCACGTCGCGATCGACATCGTCAATCCCATCAGGGTTTCGCAAACCTTCAACCAATGCGGGAAGTTGAACTGACCACAATGCATGTGCCGCCCGGGTCAGACGTTTCAGCGGCCCAGTAACTGAGCGAGCAACGTAGAACGCGATGATCAATGCGATTGCGATCGCTCCAAGGGTGCCGACTACGAAATACAACGCAGCCTGACGAGCGTCACTGCGCACGTGCTGCGCCTGAGTAAGCACGCCGCTAACTACCACCATCTCAGCCGTTTGGAGTGCCGTGAGCTGATTGGTCGATGCTTGGACCACTGCCGCCGGATCAACCTTGGTAAACGCACCGGTTGATGAATTGACACTGATCTTGGGCGAATACACGGTCTCAGCACCGGTTGTCACGACCGCGACGCTGTTGGTCGAATTCAATTTGAGCCCGCTCTTGGGATCCAGAGTCGCTATTACCTGGCTCGCGGCTGAATCTTTGATCTGATCTTCGAATGAACCCAATGTCTGATCACGGTGTGCATCGGAGTAGAGCCGTTGTTGTTCCTCGGTTGATGATTCGACGAATACCCGCTCCTGAAACTTCAGGTCCGCATCGGCGGTAGCGAAAGCCGAGTAAACCTCGCAACCGGCGAACAAATTCGGGCACGGAGCACCTGCAGCCTCATGTGTAGGCCACTTGTCAGGGAAATATCCTGCCTGGGCGATACCAACCGACAGCGCGGCTTCATTCGCCTGCGAAGCTTTCAGACGATTCATTCCGGCAAACGTCGCAAGTCCTCGAGCCAACGTTGGATCGTCGGCACCTTGGGCGATGGTGGCGCTTAACGCGGTCAAGTCATCAGACATCGCAACGAAACCGGTAGTCATTTCAGTCGCGCCAATCGTGCCGCTCGCGATTGACTCGCGTAGACCCGCCAACAACGCGAGCTGGTCAGAAACCGCCGCAACCGATGTTGCGAGCTCGGCAGAATCGGCGCTGGGATTTGCGGCTGCCAACGATGCCTCGTACTGCGCTACTGCTTGATCGGTTAGCGCCTGTTGGGCATGAAGTTCATCAGCCCATTGCTTTCCACCGCTCGCAATTGACGCAGCCGAAAGTACCGACTCATTTTGCAACTCATGAGATAGGTTGGCGGAAACGGCGGCCATTTCAGCGAGTTGCTCCACTCGCTTTGCTGCCGTGGCTGTGTCGAGGCGCTGAGTCACTCCCATCCCAGCCAAAACGACTAACACCAGCACCGGAGCAATGACTACCGCAATCAGCTTGGTGCCGACCTTCATATTCTTCAGCATCTAGCGCCCTTGGGCCTTGTCAGTCGACACGTTGATCCCCACATATGTTCAGATTGCGGATTGGTGATATTTCAGATCCATACCCAGAGGACTGAGTTACGGCCTCACGAGAATTCTTTGTTCAATCGGCCGCATTCGGCCGGACTTGAGTAGCTAGGCAAGTCCTTTCGTCGGCCGTAACGGCATGCGGACCACAACCTGCACTCAAATGGACATTTCATCGACGCAGATCACCGTGGAAGATTACCGAAACGGTGCCGATTTTCAGGTATAGCAGGTGAGAAAAACGGCGCAGGACCTCAACATCTCGCTAGGGTGATTGCAGTTTCAAACCCAGATAGGAGATCAATCCATGAGCGATACCTCGCAAGGTCCAGGTTGGTGGCAGGCATCTGACGGTAAGTGGTATCCGCCGGAGCAAGCACCCGGTGCTGCGCCAGTTCCGAGTTCCGCCGGCGGCAGCGGAGCCTCAACGCTCGATATTGGAGCCGCAATCGGGTATGGCTGGACGAAATTCGTTGAGAACATCGGCGTCATCATCGTCATGGTGTTGATCATCTTTGGCGTGCAAATCGTCTTCAACATCGCACAGCAGTCAATCTCCGGAGGCATCAATAGTTTCTTCCTGGGAAGCGCGATTGGATTCATGATCTGGGCGGCCGGGTGGTTCCTCTATTTCATGTTGAGCGCCGGATTGATTCGAGTTGCGCTCGCGATCACGCGAGGTGAAAAGCCCGAGACTGCGATGCTGTTTTCAACTGAGCGGCTCGGACCGTTCGCAATGGCATCGATCATCGTGTCGCTCCTTACCTTTGTCGGCTTCTTCTTTTGCTGCGTCGGTGCCCTCGTGGTGATGTTCTTCACCTACTTCTATGGCTTCTACGTGCTTGACCGGAACCAGGGTCCCACCGAGTCAGTGTCATCGAGTTTTTCTGTCGTCAAGGAAAATGCCGGTGCCGTTGCCGGATTGTTGATCATCTTGGTCCTTATCAACGTTTTTACCTGCGGCCTCGGAGTCGGAGTGACCTTTATTGCAGGCGGCTACGCCTATCGGGTGCTCAACGGCGAAACAGTCTCGTAGCACCAACTGCATTTCGAATCGATGCGGTGCCCCGGGCAATGCTCGGGGCACCGTGCGTTTACCAACCCATCAGCTAGGTCAAACGCGTGCCGAAACCGAGTGATCGGGCGCTACGCGAACACCTCTATCTGCAGGCTTAGGGAACGATCGGCGACGGAAGCAGGGTTTTGCCCATGAGGTGTCGATCAATTGCTGCTGCAGCCGAACGGCCTTCAGCAATGGCCCAAACGATCAAACTTTGGCCGCGACCCATGTCGCCGCACACGAAGACATCGTCAACGTTGGTTGCCCACGAACTATCACGAGCGACGTTGCCGCGGTCGGTCAGCGTGACGCCCAGCTCGGTCAGTAATCCCGGTTGTTCAGGACCAGTGAAACCCATTGCCAAAAACACCAATTCACACGGCAGGTCGAATTCGCTTCCGACAATCTTTTCAAACACCGGTCGGCCATCAACCATGAGCGTCTCAACCTCGTGACCCCGAAGGCCGGCGAGGTTGCCCGAACCGTCGTCTAGGAACTCAGTCGTGGTGACCGAATAGACCCGTTCGCCGCCTTCTTCATGAGCCGATGCCGTTCGAAACATCAACGGCCAGAGCGGCCACGGAGTTGCATCGGCACGTTCTTCGGGCGGCCGCGGCATGATCTCGAATTGGTGCACCGAAATTGCACCTTGACGGTGTGCGGTGCCAAGGCAATCAGCACCGGTGTCGCCGCCGCCGATTATCACAACCCGTTTGCCAGACGCATCAATCGAACTGACCGAACTATCGCCCTGCTGAACACGATTGGCCAGAGGCAGATAGTCCATAGCTTGGTGGACACCACGCAACCCACTGCCGGGAACGGGAAGGCCCCGAGCGTCAGTCGCACCGCCCGCTAGCAAGACCACATCAAAGTCACGACGAATATCACTGGCAGACACGTCGACACCGACTTCAGTGTTCACCTCAAACATGGTGCCCTCGGCGCGCATTTGGTCGATGCGCCGGTCGAGATGGCGTTTTTCCATTTTGAATTCGGGAATGCCGTAGCGCAACAGGCCGCCAATTCGGTCTGCTCGTTCGTACACCACTACCGAATGTCCGGCGCGAGTCAACTGTTGGGCCGCGGCAAGACCAGCCGGCCCCGAACCAACCACAGCTACTCGTCGACCGGTGAGGACCGACGGCGAAATCGGCCGGACCCACCCTTCGGAAAATGCTCGGTCGATAATTTCGACTTCAACTTGCTTGATCGTCACTGGATCAGCGTTGATTCCCAACACACATGCCGCCTCGCACGGAGCAGGACACAAGCGTCCCGTGAACTCAGGGAAGTTATTCGTGGCATGAAGCCGTTCGGCAGCTTCTTGCCAATGATCTCGATAAACCAGGTCATTCCAATCAGGAATCGCATTGCCAAGCGGACATCCGTTGTTGCAAAACGGTATGCCGCAATCCATACACCGACTGGCCTGGGTGCGAACCGTCTCGATGGGAAATGGCTCGTAGACCTCACGCCAATCCTTGAGACGCACGGGAACGGCTCGTCGGGCGGGAAGCTCGCGTGGATGATGTAAAAAGCCGGACGCATCGCCCATATGTTGACTCTCCGTCTCGTTCGTTCCGGGCCTAGGCCCGAGATGCGGCCATGACCGCTTCCATCGGGTCGGTCCCATCAACTTCGGCGCGCCGCAGCGCGTCAAGGACTCGTTTGTATTCACGCGGCATCACCTTGGTGAACTGTGAGACAGACACACTCCAGTCACCAAGCAAACGCTCAGCGACCTCGGACCCTGTTTCGCGATGATGCCTTTCAACTCGATCCAACAACCACATGCCGTCTTCCTCATTGGGAATTTCAAGGTCAACCATGTCCAAATTCACTTGGGCGATAAACGTGCGATCGGGATCGAGCACAAATGCGATGCCTCCAGACATACCGGCGCCAAAGTTGCGACCGGTCGACCCGAGCACAACGACCCGACCACCTGTCATGTATTCACACGCGTGGTCGCCAACTCCTTCGACCACCGCGATCGCACCCGAATTTCGAACGGCAAAACGCTCGCCGACCTGGCCACGCAAGAACACCTCGCCCGCAGTCGCTCCGTACAAAATCACGTTGCCGGCAATCACATTGTTCTCAGCGACAAAGTTGGCCGCCTTCGGCGGATGCACGATGATTCTTCCACCGGACAACCCTTTGCCAACGTAATCATTCGAATCACCTTCGAGTCGGAGGGTGATTCCACGAGGTACGAAGGCGCCGAAACTTTGTCCAGCCGATCCTTGAAAGGCAATAGTTATGGTGTCATCCGGCAGGCCCGCTCCCCCGTACCGACGAGTCAGTTCCGCCCCCAGCATGGTTCCTACAGTCCGATTGACGTTAGCAATAGGCGACTGGATCGACACCCGCTCGCCACGATCGAGCGCAGGAGAACACTGATCGATCAACGTCATATCGAGTGCCCGATCCAAGCCATGGTCCTGTTCGATCACCTGATGGCGATGATTGCCCTCAAGCAGTTCCGGCTTATGCAGCAACCCGGCGAGGTCGAGGCCACCAGCTTTCCAGTGATCAACTGCGTCGGTTGTATCCAGAACATCAGCTTGGCCAACGGCTGCTTCAAGTGAGCGAAAACCCAACTCCGCCAACAATTCGCGAACTTCCTCCGCGATGTAGGTAAAGAAGGTTTCGACGAATTCAGGCTTTCCGCTGAATCTTTTTCGAAGCTCGGGATTCTGGGTCGCGACGCCAACTGGACAAGTATCAAGATGACAGACCCGCATCATCACGCAACCCGATACCACCAGCGGAGCCGTTGCGAATCCGAATTCCTCGGCTCCGAGGAGCGCACCGACGACTACGTCACGACCGGTCTTCATCTGGCCGTCTACCTGAACCACGATTCGGTCGCGAAGCCCATTGAGTACCAACGTTTGTTGCGTCTCGGCAAGACCTAGCTCCCACGGTGCGCCTGCATGCTTCAGCGAAGTGAGCGGCGATGCACCGGTGCCTCCATCGTGTCCCGATATCAGCACGACATCTGCGTGAGCCTTCGACACACCCGCCGCGACCGTTCCAACGCCGATCTCCGCCACCAGCTTCACGTGCACTCGCGCAAAACGATTGGCATTCTTCAGATCGTGAATGAGCTGAGCGAGATCTTCAATCGAGTAGATGTCGTGGTGAGGCGGCGGGCTAATAAGGCCAACGCCAGGTGTTGAGTGACGCGTCTTCGCAATCCACGGATACACCTTGTGTGCGGGTAATTGGCCGCCTTCACCTGGCTTGGCGCCTTGCGCCATTTTGATCTGAATGTCATCGGCATTGACGAGGTACTCGCTCGTCACACCAAACCGTCCTGATGCGACCTGCTTGATAGCGCTTCGTCTCAGGTCGCCATTTTCATCAGGCACGAAGCGATCCGGGTCTTCGCCGCCCTCACCCGTATTCGATCGACCACCCAATCGATTCATAGCGATTGCCATGGTTTCGTGAGCCTCAGCCGAAATCGAGCCATAGGACATCGCTCCGGTCGAGAACCGCTTCACGATTTCGCTTACTGGCTCGACGTCATCTATCGATATCGGTGGTCGAATGCCAGGCCTAAATCGAAAAAGCCCACGAAGGGTCGCTAGGTCACGGCTCTGATCATCAACGGCTTGGGTGTATTCCTTAAAAATCTTGTATTGCTTTGATCGAGTTGCGTGCTGCAGTTTGAAAACCGTGTCCGGATTGAACAGGTGAAGTTCGCCTTCGCGCCGCCACTGGTACTCGCCACCAACCTGCAGTTGACGATGCGCTTGTTCCTCCGGGCGATCGGGATAAGCAAGCGCGTGACGCATTGCAACTTCGGAGGCGATCTCCTCGAGACCGATACCGCCCAGCATGCTGACCGTGCCGGTAAAAAACTCGTCGATGAGTTCATGGCCTAGGCCGATGGCTTCGAAGATTTGAGCGCCGCTATAGGAAGCAACGGTCGAGATTCCCATCTTCGACATGACCTTTAGGACGCCTTTGCCGCATGACTTGATGTAATTCTTCACCGCCTTGACCGGATCGGCAATGTCGGTCAGGCCTTGTGCAATCAAGTCTTCAATTGATTCAAATGCGAGGTAGGGATTAATCCCCGCCGCGCCGTAGCCAAGCAGCAGTGCCATGTGGTGCACCTCACGCGCGTCGCCACACTCAACGACAAGACCCACGCGGGTCCGAGTCTTTTCACGGAGCAAGTGATGATGAACCGCGCTCGTGAACAACAACGACGGAATCGGAGCCAATTCATTGGTCGAGTGCCGATCAGACAACACAAGAATCGTGGCACCTTCAGCAATTGCCGCAGAGGCCCGCAAACGCACGTCATCAAGCGCACGTCGCAAGCCCGGTCCGCCCTCGGCGACTGGAAAGAGGCACGAGATAGTTACCGCTCGAAAGTCCGTGAGATCGTCGTATTCGTTTATGGCATGAATCTTGTCGAGTTCGTCATTGTTGATAATCGGTCGCGCAAGATGAACTTGACGACACGAAGCCGGGCCCGGTTCGAGGATGTTGCCTTCCGGACCCATCGAGCCACCAATTGACGTCACCAGTTCCTCACGAATCGCGTCGAGCGGCGGGTTCGTAACCTGTGCGAACAGTTGAGTGAAATAGTCGAACAACAAACGCGATCGCGATGACAGCACCGCGATCGGAGTGTCAGTTCCCATTGACCCGATGGGTTCAAGACCAGTTCTCGCCATCGGTTCGATGAGCAACTTCAATTCTTCGGTGGTGTATCCAAACACCTGCTGACGTTGCACCACTGTTCGATGCGGTCGCAGTTCGTGGTCGCGATGCGGAAGCGCATCGAGGTCAATCAAATTTTCGTCTAACCACTCTTGATATGGGTGCGCGTCAGCGAGCTCAGATTTGATCTCGGCATCGTCGATGATTCGACCCTGCGAGGTGTCGACCAAAAACATTCGGCCCGGTCGTAACCGACCTTTTTCGATCACTGTGGCCGGATCAAGATCAATCACGCCGACCTCGGACGCCATGATCACCAAATCATCGTTCGTGACCCAATAACGCGACGGCCGCAAGCCATTGCGGTCGAGCACCGCACCCATAACGGTGCCATCAGTGAAGGCAATTGACGCAGGACCGTCCCATGGTTCCATCAGTGATGCGTGATAGCGATAGAACGCTCGCCGCTTTGGGGCCATGGTCTCATGGTTCTCCCACGCTTCCGGGATCATCATGAGCACCGCGTGGGGAAGCGAATAGCCGCCCATATGCAACAGCTCGAGAACCTCGTCGAACGTTGCTGAATCGCTGGCACCCGCAGTACAAATCGGCAAAATCCGACTCAGATCGCCGGGAAGCAGATCAGTCGCAAGCAGCGATTCGCGTGCTTGCATCCAGTTGCGATTGCCTTGGACGGTATTGATTTCACCGTTGTGTGCGACATAGCGAAACGGATGCGCTAGAGGCCACGACGGGAATGTGTTGGTAGAAAAACGCGAATGGACGAGTGCCATCGCTGATTCGACTCGACTGTCGCGCAAGTCGGGAAAGAATGCGCCAAGTTGAGGTGTCGAAAGCATCCCTTTGTAGACAAGCGTGCGGCAAGACAGGCTCGGGAAATACACGCACACCTCGCCCGACGGACCGCGTACTTCGTGTTCTATACGCTTCCGAACGATGTAAACCCGACGTTCCAAAGAATCATCGGCAAGGCCATCGCCCGCTAAGAACATTTGAACAAACGATGGTTCGACGGCTCGAGCTGACTCGCCGATCATCGAATCGTCAAAAGGAACCTCCCGCCAACCAAGGACACGAAGGCCCTCACTGGTCGCGATCTGCTCCATTTCAAGCTTCTTTTCATGTGCCGCAGCTACATCGCGCGGCAAGAAGGCGATTCCGGTGGCGTACGAGCCCTCGGGTGGAAGCCCAAAGTCAACGACGTCGCGCAGGAATCGGTCAGGAATTTGAATCAGGATGCCCGCACCGTCGCCGGTATTGGTTTCTCGACCGGAAGCTCCGCGGTGTTCGAGTGCCTCAAGGGCGCCAATCCCTCGGGCCACAATCTGATGGCTTCGGACGCCCTTCATGTGAACGATGAAGCTGACGCCACACGCGTCGTGCTCGAACGCCGGGTTATACAACCCTTCGGCCGGCGCGCCAAGACGCGCCAATGTGACCTCAGCACCACCGGCATCGCCGGGACTAGGCGCCCGTTTGGGTCGCGTTAGGTCTTTTTTCATTCGTCTTCCCGGTAAGCAGGTCGTCTTCCCTCAGCGGGAAAGGCGGCGTAACGCTCTGGCTGCTGGGACGGCGGTGGCCCTGCTGCTGAGACAAAGATCGTACACGGCAGGCGCACCATCGGTCGAAAACATCCACCTACCGTCCCGTAAACCGCTGCCGATAAGGTCTTGCTATGGCAGATCTCGGGTCACCCGCTTCCGGTCTAAGCAGTTCGGCGTCGGTGCCAATTGAGATTGCTCGATCCGAGGCATCGGACCTCCTCAGCTTCATATCGGCGTCACCGTCGCCATTTCACGCCGTGGCTGAAGCTTCCCGAAGGCTCGAACACGCTGGTTTTTCGCGGGTCAGGGAAGCCGATTCATGGGGAGTGGCACCCGGCCGGCACTATCTCGTTCGAGGCGGAAGCCTCATAGCGTGGTCTGGTGATCCGTCTGCGGCTGCCGCCGGTTCGGGGTTCAGGATTCTCGGCGCGCACACTGATAGCCCCAACCTTCGAATCAAACCTCAGCCAGTTGCTGGCGACAAAACGTGGCGTCAACTCGCGGTTGAGGTCTACGGCGGCGCGTTACTCAACTCGTGGTTGGATCGAGATCTTGGGATTTCTGGGCGTATCGCAGTCGCGATCGACGACTCGATTCACAGTCACCTCTTCCGCGACGATCGTCCGTTGTTGCGCATCCCGCAACTGGCGATTCATCTTGATCGCGAAATTAATACGCAGGGCTTGAAGTTGAATCCTCAGCTACACATGATCCCGACCTGGGGCGTCGGACACTCAAATACGACTTCATTCCTCAACTACCTGGCGAATGCAATCTCAGTTGAGCCAGGTGACATCGTTTCATGGGACTTGGGCCTCCACGACGTGAACCCCGGGACAATCTCAGGACTCGAAAATGAGTTCGTCAGTTCGGCACGGCTCGATAATCAACTGTCGTGCTGGGCCGCGGTCGAAGCAATCACCGCCAATTCGGCGCCAACGGTTTCGGGAGGACCGCTCGCAGTGATCGCGTTGTTCGACCACGAAGAAGTCGGAAGCGTCTCGTATTCGGGGGCCGGAAGTGATTTGCTCGGGAGCACGCTCGAGCGAATCGTGTTGGCCGGCGGAGGCGATCGAGGCGCATTTTTGCAAACGCTCCGTCGTTCATGGTGCGTGTCGGCTGACGGCGCGCACGCTACTCACCCAAATTATGGCGAGCGTCACGAGCCCAATCACCACATTGCGCTAAATGCCGGACCGGTAATCAAGCACAACAGCAACGAGCGTTACGCGACCAATGCGATGACCAGCGGACTTTTCGAGATGGTGTGCCGTTCAATCGATGTGCCAGTCCAACATTTCGTTTCGCGCAGCGACATGGCATGTGGATCCACGATCGGTCCGATGACTGCGTCCGCGCTTGGAATCGCCACCGTTGATGTCGGTGTGGCCCAGCTCGCCATGCACTCGATTCGCGAGATGTGCGGTGCCCTTGACCCTGCATTGTTCAAACGGGCCCTCACCGCATGTCTGGTTACTTCGCTCCCCACCGACAACCTGTAAGGTCGATTACATGCGCATAGGAATCAACGGATCGAGCCAGATGAATTCGCTCGATGCAATCATCTCAGGGGCAAAAACAGCGGCTAGCGATGGGTTCGCTTCGGTTTGGCTGGCCCAAATTTTCAACGCCGATGCATTAATGGCCATTGCCGTCGCCGCCCGAGAGGTCGAAGGAATCGAATTCGGCACGGCGGTGATACCGATCCAACCTCGCCATCCCCAGGCTCTCGCTGCTCAAGCGCTAACCGCACAAGCCGCGTCAGGAAACCGCACCGTGCTCGGCATAGGACTCTCTCACCAATTCGTCGTCGAGCACATGTGGGGTCTTCCATTCGATCGCCCCGTTCGGCACATGCGTGAATATCTCGAAGCGCTTGACCCGCTGTTGCGCGGCGAGTCCGGTGATACGCACGGCGAGATTCTGACGTCAGTCGGACAAATCGATGTCGCAAATGCTGCGCCGCCTCAGGTCTTGGTGGCGGCATTAGGCGAGCAGATGTTGAAACTGACAGGTCGGCTCGCCGACGGAACCATCACATGGTGCACTGGCCACAAAACGTTGAACAATCACATTGTTCCAACGCTGAATGCTGCGGCCGAGGCGGCAGGGCGGCCCACACCACGCATCGTGGCTTCGCTCCCTATTGTGATTACCGACGACCGAGACGGAGCGAAAGCGTTTGTCGCTGAGTCGCTTCAGATGTACGGCCAACTTCCGTCGTATCGAGCAATGCTTGATCGAGAAGGCGCTGCCGACCCGAGTGATGTAGCAATCATTGGAAACGAGTCGGAAGCATTCGAAGCATTCGAGTTGCTTCGTGCGGCAGGGGTAACCGATTTCGCTGCTGCCGAAATGGGGCGCAACCCCGATGAGGTTGCGCAAACTCGATCGTTCTTGCGATCGCAGATCTAGCATGTCACGAACCTGACAAGGTTCTCGTCTCAGATCGTTCGATCTTGATCTGTCCAATAGCGATCACGCAGCACCCTGGTATGGAGTTTGCCCGTCGGGTAACGCGGTAACTCGGCCTCAAAGTCAATTGACCTCGGCACCTTGTAACCGGCGAGGTGAGCGCGAGCAAACGTCAGTATCTCTGCTGCCAATTCGTCGGATGGTTGTTCTCCTTGCACCAGCTCGATCGCCGCTTTTACCGACTCCCCCCACTCGTCGTCGGGAATCCCAAAGACGGCAACGTCCGATACTGCTTGATGCTCACTTAACACTTGTTCAATCTCGACCGGATAAATATTGACTCCACCCGAAATGATCATGTTGGCAGCACGATCAGCGAGATACACCCACCCGTTTTCGTCGACTCGGCCAATGTCGCCGATGGTGTAGGTACCCGGCTCTAGGAATGCTTCCAATGTCTTTTCCGGCGCATTGTGGTACTCGAAAACAGATTGTGAAACGAGGTTTCGGCACCAAAGCGTTCCAACCTCCCCAGCTTCGAGCCGAATCCCATCCTCACTGGCGGCGAACACCTCATAACTCGGCATTGCACGCCCAACCGTACCTGGATGAGTGAGCCATGCTTCGGAATCAACCGTCGTGACGACGCCGCCCTCGCTCGCTCCCCAGTACTCGAGAAAAACCGGTCCCCACCACTCAATCATGCGGGTCTTCACCGCAACGGAAATTGGGGCCGCTCCATGCAGCACCGTGACTAATGACGACGGATCAAATGATGCGCGTCGTTCGGCGGGCAAGCGCAGTAGGCGAACACACATCGTGGGTACGAGATGTGTGTTCCGAATGCTTCGTTCTTGAATCAGGTCGAGCGCCAGAGGTTCATTCCAGCGCGGCATGAGGATCAGGGGCGCTCCGTTTTGCAGGTCGATGAGCGCGTAGCCGAGTGGCGCGGCATGGTAGAGCGGTCCTGTCACGAGATGGGGGCCACCACCGTCAAGTCCGATCATCGGACCGGTTGCACGACTGAGCTCAACTTGTGCCGCTACTGTCGCCTGGGTTGCGCGCTTGACACCTTTGGGCTGACCGGTGGTGCCGCTCGTGTACAGCATCGAGCCGCCAGCAGCATCGCTCGGATCAAACGAGTCTGACCGAGCAGCGCTCAAGGCGACATCAAGGTCGGGCCCTGCGACCAATACCGGACACGTTCCAGCCGCCGTGCGAGCGATCGATTCGAACTCCGGATCACAAATCAATAACGAAGCTTCGCTGTCAGCGACGATGTATGCAGCCTCCGTTGCGGTGAGGTGCCAATTGATGGGCGTAATCCAAACTCCGGAATACAACGCTCCGAGGATCAACTCGATGAATTCGACTCGGTTTCCCATAAGGATTGCGACATGACCACCAGGCGCAATCTGATACGTCTCGCGAAACATCCGGCCAGCGCGTGTTGCTCGGTCAGCGAGTTGCGCCCACGACCGAGTTCGGGTGAGATCGTCGAGAGCCAATCCATTCGGATCGGTGAACACAGGATCGGGCAACACGTCGGCGACCCTACCGCCCACTCGCGTTGCGATGCTTAGCAAGTCGCGGCGACGGCTCGCAATTGTTGACAATGAAACAGTTTCGGCACCGCATCACTAAGGTTTCGAAGTGGAGCCCGACGAAGCACGATCAGTGCTCAATATCACCCCTGCAGCGAGCGCGACCGAGATTCGCGACGCCTACCTTCGGCTCATTCGCGCTCGCCATCCCGATCGCGCAGGTGATGATCCGCATGCGACTGAACACACCGCTCGCATAACCCAGGCGTACGCAGTGATCATCGATCACCTTCGCGAGCATTATTCGGGTATCGGCGTCGCTGCATCGGCAGCCGAGTCGACGGTAGGCAGCGACTCAGCCGGACTTAACGTCGAGCAACTCGGTGAGTCAGTGTTGTCGATGTCACTCGACTTTGATTCCACCTTCACCCGCGTCTTCGAGGCGGCCGGACGAGTGGGCCACATTGCGTATTTTGACCGCAATCTCGGCATCGTCGAAGCAATGGTTCGATTCGAGGGTGGACCGACCTGCTCGGTGCTGATGATGCTGAAACTGGATACGAACGGCACCGAAATTGCTTGCTCAATGGAATCAATTGAGGCCGCTGCAACCCCTCCAATCGAGCCGGTTCTCGCGGCTGTCATTCACGAACTGAGGACACCGCATCTCGGCCGTTAATCAAACTGTTCGGATTTCGAGTTGAGGGTCCGCCACCTACGAGTCCTGATCCGGCACCATGGTGACCCATGGAAGCCATGGATCGAGTACACGTCCTTACCGAACCGAACCGGACATTTCGACCTACATCGAGTTACAGCGGAGCTTGGCTCCTTGACCCCGAGCCTTTTCACACTGAGTTCGACCAGCTCTACGCCGGTATTGAATCGTCTGAAGGGTTAACGAGGCTGAGGTGGGCGGCAACTCAAACTTGGCGGAGCACCGATGTTGTCACCCATGACTATGTAGACATGTTGCGAACCGAATCTGCTGACGATTGGGAAGACGCCTACGACGAGAAGCATCTGGCAGATTGGTATCGAGTTCTTATGGCTTCTTATGTTGAGCCAATAACTGCAATCAAAACCCCGAAGGCCCTGAAAGAGCGACTGCCGCTGCTCGGGTTTAGTGCGAGCGAATCGAGGCGGCTTGCCTATGGCCGCGAGCTTCAAGGTTTGGTTGAGGCATTCGGATCGCTGCCGGTCGTGGCCCAAATAGCGCCGTTTTTGAGCATCGGAAGTCGCGGCTGGCTGAGCCAAGACGACGTTGAAAGCGCGTTAAACCGTCTACATGGCTTGGACCGCACGATCTTCCGGGATGCCCAAGAGTTGGTCCCTATGGTCGAGGATTTGCATGCGATGCTGTCGGCGGCCCGCAATCAGCCCAACAGCGTCGTGTTATTGCTCTGCGATTGATGGCGGGTTTTGCGCGTCGTTCGTGACTTCCTTAGGGTTCGGGAATGAGCGAGTCCGAAAAATCTGAAGTCATTGAGCAACTGCAAACTTGGCTGGAAGAAAACTGGAACCCGGACCTAACGGTCGCAGAGTGGTGGAACCGCCTCGGGTTGGCTGGTTGGTGTGCTCCCACATGGCCGGTTGAGTGGTACGGCAAAGGCGTCAGCCGCGACGAAGCCAATGACATCGCTCGTACGATCGCTGCATTTGGTGCGCTAGGTGCTCCAGCCGGTTTAGGTCTGCTGCTAGCCGGGCCAACGATCGTCGAACATGGCACTGACGAACAGCGTCGCCGGCTCCTGCCACCGATCGTGACCGGACAAGTTGCTTGGTGTCAGCTGTTCAGTGAACCCGGCGCCGGTTCTGATCTCGCGGGCCTGCAAGCCAAAGCTGTCAAAGACGGCGACGAGTGGGTCGTCAACGGTCAGAAGGTGTGGACTTCAGGTGGCCAATGGGCCGATGTGGGCATGTTGCTCGCTCGAACCGATGTCGAGGTTCCCAAGCACGCAGGAATCAGCTACTTCGCAGTTTCGATGGATCAATCCGGGATGGATGTCCGACCGCTTCGAGAGATGACCGGGCGTTCGCTTTTCAGTGAAGTATTCATGACCGACGTGCGCGTCGACGACGTTGATCTCATCGGAGGATTGAACAATGGTTGGCGTGTCGCCAACACCACTCTCGCTAACGAACGAGCGGGTTTAGGTGCTGGAGGCGGTGGCGCTTCCGGCATGGCTTCTCCAGGTTCCAAAGCCGGCGCCCTTGAGCGACGAGTCGGTGACATGGTTGCTGCACCGCGTGGTGATGGTGGCCCAGGCGGAAGTCCACGCGGTGCGTTGATGACTGACCTAGCCAAGACATTCGGACGCGACACCGATGCGAGTTTGCGTCAAGATCTCATGCGCCTTCACACGCTCAATGAAATCGCCCGCTACACCAATCTCCGGATGAAGGCAGCCAAGGCTGCAGGCAAGGGTCCAGGACCAGAAGCGAACACCGCGAAACTGTCAATGAGTCGCATCACGCGACTCAGTCGCGACTTGGGTTTAGCCATCCTTGGAGCCAACGGCATGCTGGCAGGTAAGGACGCTCCACTCGACGGCATGATCACCGAAATGGCGCTGTTCTCGCCCGCTGTCTCGATCTACGGCGGGAGCGACGAAATCCAGCGCAACATCATTGGCGAACGGGTTCTTGGGCTACCGACCGAACCGCGCCCTGACAAAGGCGTTCCGTTCAAAGACCTCCGAGTCGGAACCCAAAAAGAATCCTAAATCAAGGTTTCAAAGCAGAAAGTTTACGGCCCAGTCCTCGGCGGTGCCGAAGGCGCATGACTCGGATGCCCATCGTGCCGAGACGCTTCGGGAGCGGGAACCACCATGCTTCGCGTCGAAGCCCAAGGCGATCAGTCATGATCGATTTCACTTGTGAGAATTCCCGAAGCCCTTCCGGTCCATGGACTCGACCTATGCCCGATTCTTTAACCCCACCGAACGGCAGTGCCGGAGCCGCATAGGAAACGATCACGTCGTTCACACAGACGTTGCCCGCTTCTAGACCCCGAGCGAGAGCCTGGCCAATGGCCGAATCGCCAGTCCAGACCGAAGAATTAAGTCCGTATCGTGAATCATTGGCGAGACGCAACGCATGGTCGGCGTCATCGACTTTCATGATGGGCAACACCGGACCAAATGTTTCGTCTTGCATGATCTGCATCGAGTGATCGACGTCGACAAGGACCGTTGGTTCGAACCAAAGTCCACGGCGGTCAGGTACTCGACCCCCGCCAATCAGTATCGTCGCGCCTTTGGCTTCGGCATCAGCCAAGTGGCGCTCAACAATGTCGAGTTGCGGAGCGAAAGTCATCGAGCCGATGTCGTCACCAGCGCCCACACCTTGACGGATAGCGGCCGTTCGTTCGATCACCTTTTCGACAAATGGGTCAAAGACCTTTTTGTCGACGTAAACACGTTCAACCGACATACACGTTTGACCCGAGTTCTGGAACGCACCCCATACGGCACCAGCCGCGGCGCGATCGAGATCGGCGTCGGCACACACAATCATGGGATCCTTGCCGCCAAGTTCAAGCAACACTGGCGTCAACGTCTCCGCTGCTGCGGCCATTACTCGCTTACCGGTTCGGACCGAGCCGGTGAAACAGATTTTTCCCACGCCAGATCGCACGAGCGCTTCGCCGGTTACACCACCCCCGGTCACGACTTGAACCAAATCGGGATGCCCCCCAACGTCGGCGAACAGGTCGCCGATGGCGACTCCGACCAGCGGAGTGACCTCCGAAGGCTTCAGGATGACCGAATTGCCAGCGAACAATGCAGTGATGACCGGTGTCATCGCCAAAATAAACGGGTAATTCCACGGGGAGATCACGCCAATCACGCCCAATGGCTCATAGGAGCGCAACGCTCGTTTATGACTCATCAAACCAACATCGACTTTTTGAGGGGCAAGTGACCGTTCACCGGTTTTGCCGTAGTACTGAATCGTTTCGCATGCCGTCATCAACTCGGCAAATACCGCTTCGGCTCTGAGTTTGCCCGTCTCAGCGGTAATGACATCAACAAGCAATTCGGCTCGATCGAGCAGCAAGTCGCGAACTGCATAAATGTGGGTCCGACGTTCCGCAAAACTCAGTCCATTCCATGCCTGATAAGCCACCTGGGCTCGCTCGAGCACCCGGGCAACATCGTCGGCAGTCATATCGGCAACAAAGCCAAGTGAATCTCCGGTGCGAGGATCAATGGTTTCAATATCCGGTCGAAGCGGATCTACTTGGTTTGGCCGATCAACACCTGACTGAGCAGAAGAAGTAATCGTCATGCGTGTAATGGTAGAGCCACTCAACGAAAACTGCAGCCAGTGTTCAACGTCGGCGAGATCCAATCGCAGTAGCAAGAATGCACACACCGCAATAGATCGCCACCATTGACCAGAACAGTGGATCGGTGGGTCGATGGAGGTAACGGGCAAATCCCACCCCGAGCGCGGCCGCCAACGGAATAGTCAGCATGATCTGTCGACGTTGGCGATAGGTGATCAACCCGAGATGTTCCATCACGAACTCGGTCACTGAGGGCAACGGCAGGAGCGCCAGCAGCCACGGATCGAGCGAGTGAGACCATCGGATACCACGCAACGCGAGCACCATCACCGCGATTGCAATGGGATACAACACGATGCAGCGACAACAAACACGGGTCTTGCCCACGACGAGGCATCGGCGGTAATCCTCGGGATAGTGGTGAGCGATCCAAAGGGGCGTAACTAACTTGTCGCTTGGCCCACTAGGCGCGCTCGGCATGAATCGATGCTAGGTGTTTCGGGCTCACACCCCTGTCACCTAGTCTCGGCCACGATACCGAGATGCAGACGACGGAGGAACACTCATGGCGATAAAGGCTGACCATATTGCGCGAGTGGTCATTGACAACGAATGGATCAGCGTTGAGCGCGGCACCTTCGAAGTGGTGGAGATGGTATTTCTCGACGAGGATGATGAGCCCATTCACGATCCCATTGACGTCAAGGCGTACACCTTTGTCACCCCGACGGGGGATCGCTACTTCGGTCCGCTATCTGCCATCACGTTATTCAAGATCGCGGAAGTTTGAGTGAGCGTTTTGGTCGTCTGCGCCCAAACAAGACAGCACGCAGGTAGTTGCGAAACTCGACACGGCCCGGCAACGTGAGACCGTGACTGCAACGAACAACCGTCAATCTGACGTTCCGAACACGCTTGAGATGGTCGATGTTTCGCTAGTTCGGGCCAGCCGAACCATTCTTTCGCAGGTGAATTGGACCGTAAGTGCTCGGCAGCACTGGGTGGTTCTTGGTCAAAATGGTTCGGGTAAAACATCACTCATTCGCATCGCCTCGATGTATCTCCATCCAAGTTCGGGTGAAGTGCATTTGCTTGGCCAGACGCTTGGACGCACCGATGTGCGTGCGTTACGGACCAGAGTCGGACTCGCGAGTCCATCACTATCGGATCAATTTCGCCGCGACCTAACACCGATAGAGATCGTCATGACCGCGCTGAACGGAGCGCTTGAACCTTGGTGGCATACCTATACCAACGACGATCGAGCCCAGGCCAGATTGCTACTTAACCAACTCGGTTGCGGTGCAGTGGCCGACAACCGATTCGGCATGCTTTCGTCGGGTGAACGCCAACGGGTCCTCTTGGCACGGACATTAATGACTTCACCCGCTTTACTGCTCCTTGATGAACCCACTGCCGGTCTCGATCTGCGAGGTCGCGAAGAACTGGTTGCGACTCTTGGCGAAATCGCCCAGTCGCCGTCCAATCCCCCATCGATTTTGGTCACTCATCACGTTGAAGAAATCCCCGTCGGATTCACCCACGCGCTTTTGATCACCAACGGTCGAGTACAAGCATCCGGTCCAATCGATGTAGTGCTCACATCTGCATCACTTTCGCAATGTTTTGACCTGCCGCTTACGTTGTCGCGCGAATCAGGCCGATGGACAGCACGGGCGGATTCGGCGACATAACGCGTCAGATGGTCCGATGAATCACCGAAGTTGAATAACAGCCTCAAGCAGTGCTGGCCGAGATCGTTCAACCGCGTCGTGCAACAACAGCTCGAACACTTTGCCGGCGATAGCGCCGCCATAGCTCAAGTGCATCACTAGGCGGCTCAAGCCATCTTCCTCAACGATTCGCGCGTCAAGCACCCAAGAACCGTGACGTCGACCGTCGAGCTCCCTGCGCTCAAAACGCACCGATGCTGGTGGGGAGCACTCAGTGCGCACCATGCGAAGTCGTTTTGACCGAGCAAGTGGCCCGACCCGACCACGCAAGTCAACAAGCCAAGCTCGATCTCCACTATCGGAGGTATGCGAAGCAACGATCTCTGCGCGCTCGACGATCTCTAACCATTGTGGATACGCAGTCAAATCATCGACGAGACGAAAGAGTCGCTCGGCTTCACAAGGCGCTTCGAGTTCGGCGACGAAATTCACCCTCACATTGTGCCGCCTCAGGTCAACAGTTCCCGCCATCCTGGGCCCGAAATCAGGGAAAGGGTCACCTAGGACTCAACCCAAGTACTCGGCGCCATGAATGAAGATGTGAACTCGCTCCCCCCGTTCGTGACGGGCCTCCGCCGTGATGTTGCGATCCATGTCGATGAGCGACCCACCGGGCAACTCCAAAGAGATGCGCATGTGGTCACCGCGAAACACTTCACGCGCTACCGATACCGAAATCGCTCCTGGCCGATGGTCGTCAACCAACTCAACGTCATCGGGCCGAATCAAAATTGGCTGCAACCCAGGAGGCGTCGAGGCGACGACACATGAACCCCAAGGGCCGTAGGCTCGGCCGTCAAAAACCTCAGCGTCGAACACATTTGTGAATCCAAGAAACCGCGCAACGAAAGGGCTTTTCGGGTATGACCAAATGACCTGAGGCTCACCAATTCGTTCAACGCAACCATCGTTCATAATCACGACGCGGTCAGCTACTTCGAATGCTTCAGCTTGATCATGGGTGACATACAGCACGCTCAGTCCAGTTTTCGCAAACACCTGCGAGAGGTCACGCACCAAGGTCTCTCGATGCATCGGGTCGAGCGCTCCCAAGGGCTCATCGAGCATCAAGATCTGCGGCGTAGCGGCAAGCGCTCGCGCCAATGCAACCCGCTGACGTTGACCGCCTGACAGCGTAGAGATCGAGCGCTGGCCAAAACCGGTGAGGCCAACAAGGTCAAGCATTGCGTCGACTTTGACCTCACGATCGGTCGGTGATTCATGCGCCATCTCAAGTCCGAAACCAACATTCCCGGCCACCGTTCGATGGGGAAATAACGCAAAGTCTTGAAACATCAGACCAACGCCACGCCGATGAGTCGGGATCGACTGCATATCGCGTCCGGCCAATACGACTCGACCATGATCGATAGGTAGAAGCCCGGCGATCGCCTGCAACAACGTGGTCTTTCCGCTGCCACTCGGGCCAAGCAAGGCAACGACTTCACCTGCCCCGACATTGAAATCGACCCGGTTGAGACTAGGGCGCAAGGCGCCGGGATAGGAAGTCGAAACCGATTCGATCCGCAACATCAGAACTGGCCCAACTGGCGAAGGCGTAATCGATCGACCAACAGTACGATGGTCGCAGTAACCGCCATCAAGATCACACTGAGGGCCATCGCTTGGCCCAAGTTGAGTGCGCCCGGCTGGCCCAAAAAGCGATAGATCACGATGGGGATCGTGGGATAGTCGGCTCGAGCCAGAAAGACCGTCGCCCCGAATTCACCAAATGAGATCGCAAACGCAAAGCCTGCGCTCACCAACACCGATCGAAAAATAACGGGTAGCTCGATAAAGCGCCAGACCTGCCACGGGGAAGCTCCGAGCACGCCGGCTGCGTCACGAAGCTGTCGGTCCATAGAGCGGAACATTGGGACCAAGGTCCAAACCACCAATGGAATCGCCACAATCGCTTGCGCTATCGGTATAAGCCACAGTGACGCTCGCAGATTCACCGGTCCATGATCGAGTGCGATGAGAAACCCGAAGCCAACAGTTACGGCCGAGGTTCCCAAAGGCAGCAACAGTGCCGCATCAAACCACCCGAGCCCGCGTCCGGCGCGCCGAGCGATCGCCCACGCGGCTAGGCCGCCGATGACCAGAGCGATTGTCGTTGCCGCTAACGCGAATCCCAGCGAATTCCCCACTGCCTCAATGGGCGGGACAAAGATCGTGCTCCCTCGCTTATTCGTGAACAGCGCTTGCCACGAAGTAAATCCGAATCCAGCAATTGAGAGCGATTTCCAACACAGCACCACCAGCGGGACTCCGAACAGCAATCCCATCTCGCAAAGCGCCAACGTGACGAAAACTCTTTCTCGAAACGATCCCGGTCGGTACGCAGTTTCACGGCCTGGTCGCAACGACTGTTGGACCGATCGCTTGCGCTGATAGCGGGAGTAGATCACCAGCGCGGTTGCGATACCTACGAGTTGCATAATGGCCAGTACTGCTGCCACGTCAAGGTGAAAGAAGCGTGCGGTTTGGTCATAGATCTCAACCTCGAGGGTGCGCGATGAGGAGCCGCCCAACACCAGCAAAATGCCAAACGAAGTGAAGCAGAAAAGAAAAACAATTGAGGCCGATGCAGCTATGGCCGGACGGAGCAACGGCAGTGTCACGGCGCGAAACGTCCTCAACGGTGACGCGCCCAACGTGCGCGCCGCTTGCTCCATCGATGGGTCGAGGCACGCCCACAGGGTTCCCACCGTTCGCACGACTACCGCGACGTTGAAAAACGCATGCGCCAGCAGTACGAGCCACATTGATCCCTGCAAGTTTATTCCGCTTGCCCCGTGCGGTCCGAAAAGCGCGAGGAACGATGCTCCTACGACGACGGTTGGTAGTACGAATGGCACCAGGAGT
Source organism: Actinomycetes bacterium (assembly GCA_037138595.1). Lineage (GTDB taxonomy): Bacteria > Actinomycetota > Acidimicrobiia > Acidimicrobiales > Acidimicrobilacustridaceae > UBA4742. The sequence goes on from JBAXIB010000001.1 coordinate 28,161, forward strand.
AACGCCCACAACACCCGCTTACCTCGGAACTCAAACCGGGCGAACAATGCGGCGATAGGAAGCGCCAACAACAAGGTGACCGCTGTCGACGCCGATGCTTGCCAGATCGTGAACCAAAGGACTTTGCGGTAATACCTCGAGTTGGCAACGTCAGAAAAGGCGCTGAAGTTCCAGTGTCCTTGATGGACCAGCCCGCGAAGAATTATCGACACGACGGGATAGGCGAGAAAGACCGCCAGAAACGCGAGCGGAATCACGAACAGGGCTAAACCCCACGCCCTCGTCCAAACGCGAAGCAGGACGATCCTCATGGCACATTCACCGATTGCCAACCACCGAGAGATCGAGCATTGCAACCATCAATGCAAAACCGTCGATGTCCACTGATCAATCCACCTGTCCCGATTTGTCCCGATTTCGTCCGACGAAAGGTGCAGGATGTCCTGGGGATTCACCGCGACCGCGTTGAAAGCAGGCGGTTCGGAGACATCGCCCACAATTGGCTCGACGTACATGCTCAGTGGCATGTCGTTTTGAAACGGGTTCGACAACAAGAAGTCGATAAATGCATGCGCTGCGGCCGGCCGCTTCGAGCCAGCTAACACACCCGCAAATTCGACTTGCTGAAAACAGCTTCCCGGAACAACGGCCGTGGGAGGTGTAGATGCAGGTGGCTCAGCATTGATCATCTCCGCTGCCGGGCTCGTTGCATAGGACACGACGATCGGGCGATCGCCGTGGCCAGCGCTGCCGGAAAACGAAGCGTTGTAGGCCTGCTCCCAACCATCAACGACTAGCACGCCATTTGCTCGCAGTTCACCCCAGTATGAGTCCCACCCATCCGCGCCTCGGCGGGCAATGGTCGCTAACAAAAAGGCCAACCCGGGCGAGGACGTCGCTGGGTTCTCAACCACTAACAATTTTCGATACTCGGGCCGAGTCAGGTCATCGAGTGAAGACGGCGGTTGCACACCGTGCCCGGCAAACCAATTGACGTCGTAATTCAGGCAGACGTCTGCATGATCAATCGGCGTCACCCTTGCTTCATCGCCGAATACATAACGAGCGTTAATGTGGCTGCTCGCAGGAGATTGATAGGGATCGAACAGTTCAGCATCAAAAGCGCGAGACACCATGTTGTTATCGACGCCGAAGAGCACGTCACCTTGCGGATTCGACTTGGTCAATATTGCCTTATTGACCATCTCCACCGCATCGCCATCATGAACAATTTTCACCGTGATACCGGTTCGGTTTTCGAAATCGGTGAGTACTTGTTCGCTCACCGCGAAAGAATCGTGGGTGACGAGCACCAAAGGACCGGCAATGTCAGCGATAGTGCCGGCAGTTTCCCGTCCAGCGTCGTTCGCTGTCGACGACTGGGGACTGCTGCATCCGCCGACGAACATGGCTGCCAGCCCAACCATCAACGCGAGCTGGCGAGCACCTTGACGAGGACCAATCTGAGCCATGGGCATTCCTTTTCAATTCTCAGTTTCGGTTTCGAATAGTTCAAGCACATGGCTCCCGATTTCCCCCGGGACCAACACCAGAAGCGTTCCGTGGTCAACCGAGATCGTGGCACTGGCTCCAATCATCTCGTTACTTACCCCGCGGGTCGATCCAGGAAACAGTGATTCATCTCGCAATGGGTACAAAAGGCCAGTGGTCCTAATGCCACCAACTTCACCCCGGATAGCCAACAACGTCACCAGCGTTCCGGGCTGACCCTCGACGACGATGCTGTCTCGAACAACGTGCAGTCGAGCTTTGCCGACATGGGCGGTTACCTCGATCCCTCGGAGTTCGTCACGAGTGAGGGCGAGCACACCCGCAAAAAAATGGTCGATACGGCCTCCATTGCCCCCCACAATCACGATTCGCTTCGGCTTCCGGTCGATTGCTGCATCCAACGCGAGCTCAAAATCGGTCGAATCTTTAGCGGCAGGATGTCGATCAACAATTGCGCCGGACCGCTTCGCGTCTTCAAGACTCTCGGGAGGAACCGAATCCATATCGCCGACTACGAGATCCACATTGCACCCAAAGGCAACTGCCTGCAGTAGGCCCGAATCGGCAGCGATGACAAATCTCGGAACCGGCAACAAAATGTCGTAACCAACCATCAAATCCCCGCCGGTAAATACAACAACAGATTCAGCGAGCGAAAACGACGGCTCAGCATCGATGCGGTTGGTATGCAGTTCACTCATCGATCTCGACGTTCATTAGGCGAAGCGAACACGATCAGTCGATGAGGATTCTCCCTGCGCCGGCATGATCCGGATCAGGTTGTAACGGTCGGAGGATTAAGCCTCCCTCTCAGCCCGGTCTCGGACTCCCGTGTTCAGGCAAGACCATAGCCCGATCCATCCCGACAACAAGACGATTCACCCCTAGTCTGGCGGCCATGCGCCGAACCCTTTTCGACGATCAGCACGAACAATTTCGATCCACGGTCAAACGATTCATAGCCAGTGAGATCGTTCCACACCACGATCAGTGGGCCAGAGCTGGCATCGTGCCTCGAGACCTGTTTCGCAAGGCCGGCGAACTTGGTCTGTTGTGCATGGATGCCCCCGAACGTTTTGGCGGCGGAGGCGTTTCCGACTTCCGCTACAACGTCGTACTCGGAGAAGAATTACAGCGATCGGGGATGGCCGGCAGCGGCCTGGGACTGACGTTACATAACGACATCTGTTTGCCGTATTTTCTTCACCTAACGACCGACGAGCAAAAGGAGCGCTGGCTTCCGGGGATTTGTTCAGGTGATCTCATCACCGCTGTCGCAATGACTGAACCGGCAATCGGCAGCGATCTTGCGTCCATGACGACATCGGCCCTGCGTGACGGAGACTCCTACGTCGTCAATGGATCCAAGACCTTCATCACCAACGGGATCAATGCCGACCTGGTGATCACCGCGGTCAAGACTGATCCACGTGAACGACATAAAGGCATGAGTCTGCTCGTGCTCGAACGTGGGATGGATGGTTTTGAACGCGGCCGTAACCTCGACAAGGTGGGCCTGCATGCCCAAGACACATCCGAATTATTCTTTCGAGATGTTGTCGTTCCGGCCAGCAATCTGCTTGGAGCTGAAGGTGAGGGATTCTCCGGGCTGATGCAAAATCTTCCGCAGGAGCGTCTCAGCATTGCGGTCAGCGCGCAGGCAGCTGCTCGTCAAGCACTCGAGTGGACGTTGGACTACTGCAAAGAGCGCGAAGCATTTGGCCAACCGATTGGCTCGTTCCAACACAATCGTTTTGCTTTGGCCGAGATGTTGACTGAAATCGAAGTGAGCCAAACATTTGTTGACCGTTGCATAATCGAACTCAATGCCGGCAACTTGACTGCTGAACAAGCAGCAATGTCCAAGTGGTGGGCAACTGAATTACAGAAACGCACCGTCGACCAATGTGTTCAGCTCCACGGCGGATACGGCTACATGTTGGAATATCCCATTGCGCGCGCCTATCTCGATGCTCGAATTCAAACCATCTACGGCGGCACAACCGAGATTATGAAAGAAATAATCGGCCGGTCTATGGGTGTCTGAGAGCCTTTAGTCGGCCCGAGGTATTGCTAGCTTCGGAGCAGTTCTTTGGCGATCGCAATGACTTGCTGCTCGTCGGTTCCGGCGTAAATCTGAAGCACCTTGGCATCACGCGCCAGTTGTTCAACTTGGAACTCGCTCATGTAACCATTCCCTCCAAAGACCTGGACCGCTTCAAGTGCTACTTCCATTGCTGCCTGAGCGCTATACAGCTTCATCGCTGATGCCTCGGCCAAACTCAAGTTCTCACCGGCTGCGCCCATCTCAAGTGTCCGGAAGACAAGGTTTTGAACGTTAAGTCGAGCAACTTCCATTTTTGCGAGTTTCAATTGAATCAGCTGAAAGTCACCAATTGGATGACCGAATTGCACGCGATTCTTCGCGTACTCGACGCTGAGTTCAAGACACTGCTCGATGATCCCGAGAGCCATCGCTGCCACTCCTGAGCGTTCCATCTGGAAGGTATCTTTCGCCCCTTCACGTCCACCAGATTTCACGTCTTCGGTGCCACCGATAAGTCGATCAATCCCGACCCGCACATCTGTCAGGAAAAGTTCGCCAGTTGGCGATGAATGCATTCCCATCTTGCGTAGAGGCTTCGATTGCACCAAACCAGGCATTCCGGAATCAAGCACGAAACTCAGGATTTTGCGCTCTGCCGGCAAGTTGCCTTCATCAAGTTTGCAGATAAAGACGATGGTGTCGGCAAAAGGACCATTGGTGATGAACGTCTTCGAACCATTCAGTACATACTCGTCACCGTCGCGTCGAGCGGTCGACAGCATTGAGCCGAACGCATCAGATCCTGAGTTTGGTTCGGTAATTGCCCAGGAACCGACCTTGTCCATGGTGAGCAAATCGGGAACCCAGCGCTCCTTCTGCTCAATTGTTCCGCGCCCGTTGATCGCCGCCGCGGTCAAGCCCATGCTCACACCCATCGCGGTCACCATCCCTGGGCAATACCGGCACAATTCGATGATCGGGATCAACGTCAGCGACGAGTCGCCGCCGCCATCACGTTTCGCTCGTTCGGGCGGTGTTGTTCCGCTCGCTTTGGCCTCTGCTACGAGTTTTTCGAATTCAATCTGATGCTTAAAACGATCACGAGCCATCTGGTCCATTCCAAATGTGGAAAACAATCGACGCAAAATCTCATACGGCGGCGTGTCACCGTGTTCGAGTTCTTCGAGATTGGGCTTAATCTCGGCTTCAACGAACTGCCGCACCGCGTCTCGCACCATTATCTGTTCATCGCTCCACTTGTACATCGGTGCCCCTTCGTCGGACGTCGCCATCGAGTGTCGTGTTCTGTCGTCTGTAAGCGTAGGGGACGCGTGATCGCAACATGACACGTGCACCTCTCTGCCGCCTGGGCGGAACTACGATTTCCGAATGGGCTGGCGGGAATCACCCTTTTGACGGTCAACACCGAATCGGACTCGGGGGCGCCACAACATCGGGCCGCGCACCAAGTAGTGCCTTCGAATTCGCGTCGAGCCGATATTCAAGGCCTTCGAGCCGTCGCGGTTATCGCAGTGGTCGCATTTCACGCGGGCCTACCGATCCCAGGCGGATTTGTCGGCGTCGACATCTTCTTCGTTATCTCCGGTTTCGTAATCGCCCGTGTACTCCTCGGCCAGCTCAATTCCGATTCCACCATCGGGTTCCGTGCCTTCTACGCGCGCCGGATGCGGCGCCTGTTACCCGCATTGGCGCTCCTGACAACCGTCACAGCGCTGCTTTCAACGGTCTTGCTCAGTCCACTCGGACCCCAACAAGCTGCAGCGAAGACGGGAATTGCCGCGAGTTTATTTAGCGCCAATATTCAACTTGAGCGGACCGGTGGCACCGGATATTTCGGGCTATTGGCCGAAACAAATCCGTTACTACATACGTGGTCGCTATCAGTCGAAGAACAGTTTTACCTGGTATTTCCGGCTCTACTCCTAGTGGCATGGTGGATCGGTTCTCGAAGCCGTCGCGAAAACTGGCGTGGTCGGTCGCGACGAGGAGTTATCGGCTCAGTAATCGTCATAGTCACCGCGTGCTCGTTCTCGCTGTGTGTCTGGATGAGTTTTTCACCCAGCAGTCAACTCGGAAGCACTTTTGCCTTCTACTCCCCGATGACCCGAGCGTGGGAGTTCGGTGCCGGTGCCCTCGTTGCCATTGCCATTCCCGCCGTCGCCGTTGTCTCCCGGCGCGTCAGCAATCTATTCGGCGTTTTCGGATTGGTCATGGTTGTCTACGCATGTTTTGGCCTGACCGACAACGCGACCTTTCCCGGGGTAGCTGCGGGCGTGCCGGTTATTGGGACTGTCCTATTGCTCATCGCCGGGATGAACCCGATTGGGTTCACCGTCGCTGCATTCAGCGTCAGACCTCTGGTGTGGATCGGCGATGTTTCCTACGGTTGGTATCTCTGGCATTGGCCGTTCATCGTATTCGCCACTGCGATGTGGCCTGGGAACGCGACGATCGTCATCATCGTGGCAATTGCCGCGTTCATCCCAACGTGGATTTCTTATCGATTTGTTGAAACTCCCATTCGTTCGAGCGAACAGGTTGTTGGCTGTCGACTAACTGCACTCATAGTCACTTGCATCGCGACTCCCATTGGGGCGTGCCTCGTGCTTGGGTGGGTCAGCAGCATTGAGCGACGATCGGAGGCCGTTGCGCAATACACCTATTCGGCACGTCCCCACGGCGAAGCGAAAGTTGGTTGCCAAGATCTGGTTCCCGTTGCCGAACGCCCGGCGGGCGATTGCACCTGGCCAGTAGATAACCCCCACGGTTCGATCTACCTGATTGGCGATTCAAATGCGGCCCATTTCACCGAACCTGCCGCCAAAGCGGCCAACGAGCTTGGCTACGACCTGACCGTCGCGTCATTGCCGGGATGCCCATTTGCTGATCTCTACCGTCCCGCTGACGCCGCCGGCTTCGCCGGACGAGGTTGTTTTCGATTTGTCACTGAGTCTGTCGCAACGTTGGCGCAACGGAAGCCGTCGCTGGTACTCATTGCATCCTCATCATCGAAATGGGTCAATGAGCGCGGAGAATTCAAAGATCCCGTGTCCGGCGAAATCGGCGATCAGCCGTCCTCGCGTGCTCGCCTGTGGGAAGACGGAATCGCTCGGGTGTTGCAACAGTTTCGTGCAGCCGGCGTTCCAGTCGTCGTGATTCATGCTGTCCCCCATCTGGGGGCATTCGGATCCGAATGGGAACGAACGATCTGTCCACCTATCCGAATTTTCCGGAATACATGTTCGCGGGTGACTGAGCCTCGCTCGAAAATCGAGCAACAACAGCAGCCAGCGCGTGATGCTGAAAATCGAGCCATAGAACAAGCTCCCGGATCGTCGTCGGTAGATTTCACCGATTTTTTGTGCTCGGCATATTCGTGTTCGAGTGATCGGGCGGAACTGCCGGTGTATCTTGACGGCGATCACCTCAGCGTCGACGGGGCATTAACCCTTACCGATCAGTTTCATGAGTTGATCGCGACACAGGTCGCTGCACGCTAAGCCAACAGTTCTCACACGACTCAGGCGTAACGCCGCAACGCGATCAGGTGTGACACCAGCGCAGTCCATCCCGTTTGATGAATCGCCCCAAGCCCAGCCCCCGTGTCCCCGTCGAAGTACTCGTGGAACCACAACAAGTCATGCCACTCAGGATCGGTCTGCAATCGTTCAACTGAACCAAATGCCGGCCGCCGTCCGTCTTCGTCATTGAGAAATAATGAGATGAGTCGTTGGGTTAATCCTTCAGCAACGACATCAAGCGAAACGACGTTTCCCGATCCAGTTGGAAACTCGACGGTGAATTCGGGACCGAGAAACGACCGATAACGAACGAGCGCCTCAATGACGAGGTAGTTCACTGGGAACCAGACCGGTCCACGCCAATTCGAGTTACCACCAAACAACCCAGACCGTGATTCTGCTGGTTCATAGTCAACGAAAACGTCGACGCCATCAGCAGTTACCGACGCAGGATGGTCACGATGCCACGCCGACAACGACCGAAGTCCGTGGTCTGACAGAAACTCAGCCGGATCAAGAACTCGCTCGAGCACTCGTTTCAAACGCTCAGGCGACACCACCGACAGCAACAGGGTTCGCTCGTCATCATGAACCGTCAATTCGCCGAGGCCAGAGACGGTGTCAGGATGGTGCTTAAAGAACCACGAGATGCGTTCGGCAAAGTCCGGCATCTTGGTGACCTGGCGGTCCTGAACGGTCGCCAAAGCCACGACTGGAATCAATCCCACCATTGAGCGGACCTGAACCGGAATCGTCGAACCATCCGGCCGTCGGATCACATCGTCGAACATTCCGTTTTCGTCGTCCCAGAGCACCGACATTGCCGAGGCAATGAACATGAAATGTTCAGCGAACTTGATCGCGATGTCTTCATACGCTGCGTCATGTTCACCCAAAATCACCGCCATCTCGAGCAAATTGAGGCAGTACATCGCCATCCATCCGGACCCATCGCTCTGCTCAAGCACACCATCGAACGGCAGTGGATCGCTTCGATTGAATGGACCGATGTTGTCGAGTCCCAGAAATCCACCCTCGAACAGGTTGTTTCCTTCATTGTCTTTACGATTCACCCACCATGAAAAGTTGAGGAGGAGCTTGTGAAAAATCCTCTTCAGGAAGTCATGATCACGAGACCCATCAATTTGAAACACACGAACTGCGGCCCACGCATGGACGGGAGGGTTAGCGTCAGAGAATTCCCATTCATAGGCAGGGATCTGACCATTCGGGTGGGTGTACCACTCGCGAAGCAACAAGAGCAGTTGCCGCTTAGCCATCGTGGCGTCGAGATGCGCCATGGTGACGCAGTGGAACGCAAGATCCCAAGATGCAAACCACGGGTATTCCCACGAATCGGGCATCAAGATGACATCGTTCGCCGCGAGATGGCGCCAAGCATGATCGCGTCCGGTCGTTCGATCGCTCGGCGGTTCCGGCTGGCTTGGGTCACCATCGAGCCATCGCGTCACATCGAATCGATAGAACTGTTGGCTCCAAATCAGTCCGGCAAATCCTTGCCGCATAACGAGTGCTTCATCAGCAGAGATTCGGTCCGCGACGAATGTTGCGTGAAACTCATCGGCTTCACGTTGCCGCTTCTCCATGACCCACTCGAAGCCCGATGCAAGGTCCTGCAGAACCATCGTTGCGGTTTCGGTAGTCACTGGGAATTTCGTTTCGACCGGCCACTGTAATGTCGGTGACTCAGTAATCCGCTGGAGACGCAGCCTGACCTCAGCGCTTTCGTGAGCGGGAACGTCGAACGTAAACCAACAGGCTGCCTTGGTTCCGATGCCATCAGGATTTACCGTTTGCAGCCCTGAAATGACCGCATCATGTATGCCGTCCTTGGGATACGGCGTCGGCTGCGGATCCGAAGTTGATGAAGCGGCACCCGCGCCGAATACACGACTGATGTTGGTTTCATTTTCGCAACAGAGCCAGTTACCGATCACCTTTCCTGCAGCATCGGTAGCGCTCGCTTGCCAACGCCCAAGCAATGGGTGATGCAGTTCGAGACCAGCGCCACCGTCAATAACGCGCAGTTCTGGACGCGAGGCACCCTCCCGCATCGGTCCCCACGACCAAATGTTTCGGAACCAAAGCTGCGGCAATAGGTGAATTGGCGCAACCTCGTCAGCGAGGTTGCGCGCCGTAACTCGCATGCAAATGTCGTCTGGGGATGCCTTCGCGTAGTCGACTTGCACCGAGAAATATCGGTCATTGTCAAAGACGCCAGTATCGAGAAGCTCAAATTCCGGCTCGTCGAATCCGCGTTTCGCGTTTTCGTCAAGCAGTTGCGCATAAGGAAATGTCACTTGCGGGTAGTGATACCGCCAGCTCAACCATGAATGGCTCGGTACCGCGTCGGGGTACCAGTAACACTCCTTGACATCTTCACCGTGATTTCCCTCATGGCCGTTCAGTCCATAGAGGCGTTCTTTCAGAATCGGGTCCTGGCCGTTCCAAAGAACAAGCCCTAGACAGAGTCCTTGTCGGCGATCACAAATCCCTGCCAGTCCGTCTTCTACCCACCGATAGGCCCGCGACCGAGAATCATCATGGGTGAAGGCTTCCCACGCTTCGCCATCGCGGCTGTAATCTTCGCGTACGGTCCCCCAAGAACGCTCGGCGAGGAATGGTCCCCATTCGCGCCAGAGATCTGCATCAGCGCCATCGATTCGATCATGCTCGCGGGTCACTCCCGCATTGCCTTGCCCCATTTGGTCATGGTCCGGTCGTAACCATGGCCCGCGCCGCGGTCGCCGTCGTGACTGGCGCCGCGGTTGTCGTTGTGGCTGGCGCTTGGGTCGTCGTCGTGATCGGACGACTCGTCGTAGTCGTCGTTGGCGCAGCAGACGTCGAAGTCGATGACTTTGGCGTTGTTGTCGTTGTCGTTGTCATCACTGTCGTGGAAGTCGACGTCGTCGTGGTGGTGGTGGTGCTGTTGCCATCGTTCTTCGCCACTAATACCAATGCGACACCGCCAGCCAACACCAGTATGAAAAGTACTATGACGGCAATGCCAAGCGGCGATTTCCAGATCGAAGGTGTTGTCGCGACCGCATCGCTGGTTGCGACTGCCGGGCCTGGCGGAATGTCGGTGACGGCGTAGGCCGAAGTGGCGAATGGTTCGGCACTCGGCGTAATTGGCGTAGCAGTTGTCGGTGTATCTGCTGCTGACTGGTCAAAGGATTCAGTTGGATCGGTTGGCGTGACCGGCACAACAGGCTCCAGCGGCTCACTTCCGGTCGGATCATCGGTGTCGCTCATGACGCTCCCTCAGTTGCCTTGTGGTAGTCCGTGAGACCCTAAACCACACCGATGGGACACGCGACTCCGGTGCCACCGTGGCCGCAATAACCATTCGGGTTTTTAGCCAAATATTGCTGGTGATACCCCTCAGCGAAATAAAACGACGGTGCATCGCCAATTTCGGTAGCGATCGGCCCATACCCAACCGCGTTGAGACGCATCTGGTAGCTCGTCGCCGATGCCTCAGCTCGCGCGCGTTGCTCAGTCGTCGTCACATACAGCGCGGACCGATATTGCGTGCCAATGTCATTGCCTTGCCGGTTCGTCTGGGTTGGATCGTGGCCTTCCCAAAATACCCGGAGCAGTTCGTCATAGCTGATCGTCGTTGGTTCGAACACGACCAAGACCGCCTCGGTGTGGCCAGTACGACCCGAACACGCTTCTTCATAGGTGGGATTCGGCGTAAACCCCCCGGCGTAACCAACTGCGGTCACCCATACCCCTGGTAGCGACCAGAACGCTTTCTCCGCACCCCAAAAGCAACCCATCCCGACGATCATCGTCTCGGTACCGGTCGGGTATGGCGGCTCAAGGTCATGGCCATTAACGAAGTGGGTTTTGGGAACGACCATCGGATCGTCTCGCCCCGGTAGCGCCTGGTCCGGCGTTGGCATTGTCACGTGCTTGGATCCAAACATGTCATTCCTTTGTGCTCACGGTCGCTAGGTCATCAGAGTTTGTCGACGAGGAGAACACCATTAGGTCCTACTCAAAAGCTCGACCCATGGTCTGAATCATTTCGAGCAGATTATCGGGCGAGTCCGGTGCATCATCACCCGGGGTATAACTCACTGACGACAGCGAGCCGCTATAGGCGAACGATCCAAATCGCTCCCGCAAACCCCAATGCACTGGCGATCGAGGATCTCGACCAACGGTGATGCCTTCAAATGGAGCCATTCCATACAGCAACGGCACGTCATCGAGATGCGCCCGCTCGACTTCGTCAACTTCCATAGTCAAACTCCAGGTACCACCGCCAACCGCTTTGAGGTGGGCCGAAACATGCTGAGTCCCAGGCTCAAGCAGTCCGGCATCGCACGAGATCAGTCGACCCCTCCCATTGTTGTGCACAAACCATGCGTGATCGTCAAGGACATAGATCATGTAACCGCCGCCCTGATCGCCGTGAGAAACTAGGACGCCTTGGTCGCCTGGTTCGAAACGAATTGATGCTCGAATCGTGACCGAGCGGAACCAAATCAATTGCACCGAACGCCAGCGTTCAAGTGTCGGAGTGTTAGCCGCGATTGTCACTTTTGACCGATAAACCTCGCTGCGGCTCGGACGAATCAGGTATTTGATCGAACTTCCCTCGTCGAGTGGGTAAATCTGATTCGCCCATGCTTCGCGCTCCCACTTGTCAATCATCGACGCGAGCCGTTCAGGCTCAGCCGCAGACAGGTCGTTGAGTTCAAGTGGATCGTTGGTCAAGTCGTAGAGTTCCCATTCGTCGTCATCGAACGGGCTCAACGGCTGATGCAGCGTGACGATTTCCCAACCATCCTCGTAATAACTCCGGTGACCGTTCATTTCCTCGACCGTGCTGCGGTGCGTACTTGCCGAACCAGGATCAAGCATTGTGGGCGCGAAACTCGTACCCGAGCGAGGCAACAACGGTTGTCCTAAACGTTCTGTTGGCAACGCGATGCCGATGAGTTCGGCGAGGGTCGGCAATACATCGGTGAGGTGCACGTACTGATCACGAATCTCGCTTGCACCAGCCATTCGTCCGTCACGCATGCCCGCTGGCCATGAAACGATTGCTGGCACACGGTGGCCACCAGCATGAGTGTTGATCTTGTACAACCGAAACGGTGTGTTCGACGCCATCGCCCAACCACGCGGATAATGCGGCGTGGTCTGCGGTCCACCGAGAAGAGGCATCCGTGCACGATCCGCCTCGAGGTCGTCACCGTTCAGCAAGTGAACGTAGTACGAACTAGTACCGACTTCCTCCCCTTCGCGTGATGCGCCGTTGTCCGACGTGAAAAGAATGATGGTGTTATCGAGTTCGCCGATGGAAGCCAGCGCGTCGGTAAGTCGACCGACATTTTGGTCAATACGATCGACCATCGACGCGTAGACCTCCATGTGACGCGCAAACAGTTCGCGTTCCTTTTCGGTCAGCTCAACCCAGGGACGCACATCGTGATTCAGTTCGCTGTTGCGATCTGGTAGCGGCGTACCGGGCGGCATAACTCCGATTTCAATTTGCCTCGCATGCCGTGCACGACGAAGTTCGTCCCAACCTTGGTCGTAACGTCCCCGATAACGCTCAATATCGTCTGCGACCGCATGGAGCGGGGCATGTACCGCGCCATGAGCGAAATACAACAAGAACGGCTGTTCAGGGTTCGAAGCTTTACGCTCGCGAATCATTGAAATAGCGCGATCGGTCAGATCGTCAGTTAGGTAATAGCCATCGGGATACTCGTCAACTTCGATGGCGTGATTGTCATGGGTCAGCCGATGCGGTTCATGGAGGTTCGTGAACGCGTCAAGGAATCCATAGAAGTTTTCGAAGCCCCTCTGACACGGCCACGAATGTTGTGGCCCCGACGCCGAGCAGTCGGAATCTTTTGCGAGGTGCCACTTACCAACCATCATCGTTGCGTATCCAACGTCACGGAGCACTTCGGCCATGGTGACCGTGTTGGTTGGAAGTTCCATCGCATAACCGGGAAATCCGGGATCAGCGTGAGCGACGGTGCCAAACCCAGCGAGGTGGTGGTTGACCCCGGTTAGCAACGATGCCCGACTCGGCGAACACATCGGCGTCGAGTGAAAATTCGTATATCGAAGACCATTAGCCGCCAAGCCATCAAGATTTGGCGTTTCGATTTCTGATCCGAAGCATCCGAGGTCGGCAAAGCCGAGGTCATCGGCCAACATCACGATCACATTTGGTGCACCGTTCGGCGGAATTGGACGATCGGGCCACCAGCCTTCCGACCCAGCGAACGTTCGCCCGATTGAGCCGCCAAATTGCGCATACGCCGGAACATCTGTTTGACGTGGTGTCATGAACTCCCCTAGTTGATTCGCCGCGTCGTAGCTTGGCGAAGTACTCGGTTCGCGAGCTTGCCTCCTCTAGGCTGTGCACGCGATCGGACAGCCCAAACGCTAGCCCTCGTCGTACCAGTCGCTGCGCCGAGGTTGCGACCTGTCAGAAGGACTTTCAATTGCTTGATGCTACGCAGACTCACTCACCGTCGCTCAGGGTTTCAGTTGCCATCGTTGCGGTAACTATCGCCGTCACTTTGGGATTCGCCCAGGCAGCCCATGCGATCGACCCTACGACGACCACTGCAGCGGCACCTACGACTGCCACAAGTGCGTCGACGGTTCCAGCGACCACAACAACCACGGCGCGCGCGACGACAACGACCGAGGCAAAAGCGACGACGACAACAACCGCGGCGACCACAACCACTACTTCCTCGTCTTCATCAAACGCATCTGATTCGACCCACCTGCTTTGGATCGGGATCGGAGCTCTGGTGGCGCTTGCAATCTTGGTGCTGATCTTTGCCCTTCGCGCTCGGACGAAACGCGGCGATTGGTGGACTCGAGCTGATGGCCTGCTGAATGATGGCCGTGCCGTCATTGACCTCGGAGCTGCCGGACCTGCAGGAGCGACTCCCCAACAAGAGATCGCCCACTGGACCGCAATCGAGCAGCGGGCCCAAGCATTCGCCAACGAGGTCACCGCCCTCAACGCCGCTGGCGTACCTGACGATGCCACGCGCGGCACGCTCGGCGGGCTCAATCAAGCAGTTGCCGACTACCTCGGAGCGCTTCGTGCTTCACGAGTTGTGCGGATCGGGCCGCCGGCGCCGACACCTGAGCAGATGGAATACGCGGATGCTGAATCAACCCAGCGTCTCGCAGTATTGCGCGCAACTCTTGACCAGCTCAATGTGCTCGTCACACCGCATCGCACCAACCCCTGACCCAAACGCAACAAGCCGGTCAACGGAAAGACACAATTAGGTTGCTGGTGCCTCAGTGTCATCATCGGCTGCAATCGTCGGCACAGGCGAGACCGATACCCACCCATGCTTGTCGCTATAGCGACGTACCACTCGAGCCGGCACACCAACAGCGACGCAAAAATCTGGCAGCGAACCAATCACCACGCTGTTCGCCCCGACAACAACGTGTCGTCCGATCTGCGCCCCCGGCAAAATGATCACGCCGTGTCCAATCCACGAACCCTCACCAATAACCACCGGGTTTTCCGGTTGATGTTGGCGCCCAATAGGAATCGCCCTATCGGTATAGTCGTGATTCATATCGGTGATGTGCACACCTCGACCCGTCCACACATCATCACCAATCTCGATGGAGTTATGGCCCGCGATACTGCACCCCGCACCGATAACACAGCGATCGCCAATCCCGACGACGCGCGAAGGCAAATTCGGATGACCGGGCATCCATCCGGCCGACAGCGCGACGCCGGCATTGATCAATGTGCCTTCACCAATATGTATCGCATGCTCATTGACGATGGTGTCTACCGGGAAACAAATGATGCTGCCGGCTCCAAACGACCCAAACTGCGATGCGACTCGAGAACGGGGACCAATCGCCCCGAGAGAACGAATAGCCGCCCAACCCCAACGAACACACTCTGAACCGGCTGTAATCACATCGCTGCGAATCCGATTGCGAAGCGACGGCGTTAACGGATCGCGGTCAAGCATGACTGTCGCCCCGAGACGTCGAAGCTCGCGTCCGACTATCAAAGACCGAGAAGCGAGGATGGCGGGTCGCAAGCCAATATTCGAGCGTGAAGGTGGGCCAATTATTTGTCACTTTGCCGGCTTCATTTTTGTACCAACTTTCGCAGCCAGATTCCCAGACTGTTTGATGCATGCGTTTCTGCACTGCTCGGTTATATGAATCCGCAACCGACTGTTTTACGTCGAGATAGGCAAGATTTCGTTCGATGAGCTCATGCACACACTCAAGGATGTAACCGATTTGGCATTCCAACATAAACACAATTGAGTTGTGGCCTAGGTTCGTGTTTGGTCCGTACAACAGAAATAAGTTCGGAAACTTTGGCACCGTCATTCCCAGGTAGGCCTCGGCACCTTCCGCCCAAACATCCTGCAGTTTGGTACCGGAGCGTCCAGTGAATTCGACCGGTGCCAAAAAATTCGTCGAATCAAACCCGGTAGCAAAAATGATGGTGTCAGCCTCATGATGTTGACCATCAGCGGTGACCACACCAGTTAGTGAAAGCCGGTCGATGTGGTCGGTGACGACGTCGACATCGGCTCGCATCATGGTCGAGTAGTAATCGCTAACCGCGAGAATGCGCTTGCATCCAATGGGGTAATCCGGCTTGAGCTTGATGCGAAGCTCCGCATCAGGCAGCTGCTCAGCACGGTACTTTGAAGCAGCGCGCTCGATCACTCGCGCAAAGCGGCTATTGCGACGGAACCAAAAGAACCGCGCCTCGAACGTGAAGTACAGCAACGTGCGATAGGCCCGATCCAACAAACTGAATTGCTGAAAAAGCATCTTCATGCGAGGCGAAAACGCAGGATTCTTCTTAGGGAGTATCCAATTGGCTGAACGTTGAAACACCGTGAGGTGTCGGGTGGAGGTCGCAATCTTTGGCACGAACTGGACGGCGCTCGCACCGTTTCCAATAACGGCTACACGCGCGCCCTCGAGGTCGATTTCGCTGTCCCAACGCGCCGAATGAAACATCTTGCCGCCAAAGTCGTCCATTCCTTCAAGGTCTGGGATAGCGGGCAAGTTCAGTTGTCCCAACCCACATACGACAACGTCAGCCACGATCTCATCGCCCGCCTTGGTCATGAGGTGCCACTTCGCGCCATGTTCGTCAAAGGAGGCCGACACAATTTCGGTATTGAATTGAATGTTGGGACGAAGGTTCCACTTATCGGCACACGACTCGAGGTAGGCCAATATCTCCGGCTGATGGGGATAGTGCATGGTCCAGTCAGCTTTAGGAGCAAAGGAAAGCGAATACAGATGTGATGGGACATCACACTCGGCTCCTGGATACCGATTGTCACGCCAAGTTCCGCCAACGCCATTGGACTTCTCGTAAATCGTAAATGACCTAATCCCTGCTTCCACGAGACGAATCGCCATACCCAGGCCGCCGAATCCGGTTCCCAGGATGGCAATCTTGAGGTCGACGTCATGGTCGGAAAGAGCATCACGAGTTCGTCCACCGCCGGGCAGTCCTTGAATCATCTCGCGCAACACTCGAACGACCCTCCGTTTCACATCGCAGTGTAGGACAGGCTCCGACACGACCAAGTTGACGCGCAGTGCGGCCTATTGACACGTTCTAGTATCGAACAAGTCACCCCGTCCTGCTGTTCGGTTGGAGCACTCATGTCACCTCAGTCATCCGATCGCTATACCGTCATTTCGTCGGATTGCCATGCTGGGGGAAACCACCAGCACTACCGCGAGTATCTCGATCCCGCATGGCGGGACGAATTCGACGCATGGCGCGGCAAGTACAAGAACCCATTTCGCGATCTTCAAGATGATGGACGCAGTCGAAATTGGGATGACGAACGCCGCCTGCGTGAGATGGCTGACGACGGTGTGGTTGCCGAGGTGATTTTTCCCAATACGGTTCCCCCATTTTTCCCAACCGGAGTCGTGATCGCACCGGCGCCAAACGCCGAGGAATATCCGGCACGACTGGCAGGCATTCGAGCCCACAATCGTTGGCTTGCCGATTTTTGTTCTGCGTATCCCGCCCAACGGGCAGGACTTGCCCAGATCCTTCTCAACAACGTTGATGACGCGATCGAAGATATCCAATGGGCCAAAGCGCACGGACTGTCTGGCGTCTTACTTCCCGGAGTCGCACCGCATACCGGGATCGATCCGCTCTTTGCCCCAACCTACGACCCGCTGTGGGCGCTATGCGAAGAACTTTCATTTCCAATAACCCATCACGGCGGCGGCAGCGGCGTACCCGACTTCGGGCGTTTTCCCGCCTCGATGACGATCTACATCATGGAGGTCGCTTTCTTCGCCAATCGTGCATTGGCCCACCTCGTCATGTCCGGGGTATTCGATCGCTTCCCTAGTTTGACTTTTGTGCTCACCGAGCAAGGAAGTAGCTGGATACCCGAAGCGCTTGATCGAATGGATGAAATGCACGAATCCATGACAAGCGGAAAATTCGGCGGCGAACTTGGCCCAGCGACGATCGCCCTTTCGCAGCGACCTAGTGAGTACTTCGCGCAAAATTGCTATGTCGGTGCCAGTTTTCCTAGTGCACGGGACGCGATGCACTTCGACCGCATAGGGATTGATCGCGTCATGTGGGGAAGCGATTATCCCCATCGCGAGGGGACCTACCCCTATTCGAAAGAAGCAATGCGACTCGCATTTTCGGATTGGGATGAGACGACCATTCGAAAAATACTTGCCGGCAACGCTGCTCACGTCTACGGATTTGACCTTGAGGCACTCGCTCCGTTGGCCGCCGTCAGTGGGCCAACAATTGCCGAAATTGCCGTTCCTCTCGACCGAGTGCCACAAGATGCAACCAGCCCGGCCTTCACACGATCCTGATTCGACCTTGCGATTCTCACCGATTTCTTACGCAGTTAAGGCACGATGAACCTATGGGTGATCGAGTATTGGTGGCTGATGATGACCGGGCAATACGGGAATCGCTAGCTCGCGCGTTAGAACTTGAAGGTTACGAGGTCGTCACTGCATCAGATGGAGCATCCGCTTTAGCAGCCGTTCGCGACAAGCCCGCTGCAGTGCTGGTACTTGATGTGATGATGCCCGGGATAGATGGGCTCACCGTCTGTCGGGTATTACGCGCCGAACGAGACCGCACACCGATCTTGATGCTGACAGCCCGGACTGAAACTTCAGATCGCGTTGCCGGCCTTGATGCTGGGGCCGACGATTATCTTGCCAAACCGTTTGATCTTGACGAACTCCTAGCGCGACTTCGTGCACTAGTGCGACGAACTCGCTTCGATGAAGCCGAAGACTTACCAAACGAAACGATCCGAATTGCCGACCTGCGCATGGATACCTCATCGCGCCGAGTATGGCGAGGCGATCGTGAGCTTGAACTCTCAAAGACCGAATTCGATTTGCTCGAACTGCTGATTCTTAACGCTGGCATCGTGTTAAGCCGCGCAATAATTTACGACCGAATTTGGGGTTATGATTTTGGCCCGGAGTCAAAGAACCTCGCGGTCTACATCAGCTACCTGCGTCGAAAAATCGAAATAGGCAACGAGTCCAAATTGATCCGCACCGTCCGCGGCGTTGGCTATACCGTGCGCGAGTCATGAGCTTGCGAGTCAAACTGGTCTTGGCCATTGTCGTTCTGACTACGGCTGCCACGCTTTGCATCGGATGGTTTAGCTATGCAGTGACCGCCGACCGACTGACCCGAGAGGTTGATCGATCGCTGCAGACCGGATCTGAACTCATTGAGCACGGATCCCAGGCGTCTTTGACTGAAGAACTGCCGGGTCAATCATCTGGCAGTGACGACCAAGTCCCGAGTTCCGAGCAATTATTTGTCCAGATGCTCGATGCTCACGGTCTCGTCACTGCGAGAACGCGCGGCGTCTCGCTTCCCGTAGGCGACATCGACCGCCAAATCGCTGCCGGTTCTGAACTTTCTACTCACCGCGTCATCACGCTTGACGGCGAGCCATATCAAATGCTCACTCGGAGCATCGATGGCAACCGCGGCGCAATTCAAGTCGTACGTAGTTTGGCCGAGACCAATCGCATCCTCAACGCGCTGCGTAACTTCATCTTCCTTGCTGCAGTCGTGATCGTGGGCGCAGCCGCGGGCGTCGGGTGGTTGATTGCTCTACAGATAACTCGGCGGCTCGTACGGGTGACCAATGCTGCTGAAGAGGTTGCCTCGACTGGCCGACTGGACGTCACGGTGCCTGTCGAAGGTACCGATGAGGCAGGCCGTCTCGGCGTCGCATTCAATGAAATGTTGACTGCATTGAGCCAGTCGAAGGACGCACAAAAACGACTGGTTCAGGACGCCGGACACGAACTTCGAACCCCTCTGACAAGCCTTCGGACCAACGTGTCCGTGCTCCGCCGACATAACGACCTTCCGCCTGATGCCCGGGCCCGTGTCCTTGATGACCTCGATAGCGAGACGAAAGAACTCACGACGCTGGTCAATGAACTTGTCGAACTCGCCAGCGATCAACGAGAAGTCGAGGAGTCAGAGACCCTTGACCTCGGTGAACTCGTCTCACGTATCACCGAACGGGCGCAGCGCCGCACCGACCGCCAATTTGATCTGCATGTGGAATCTGGATCGGTCAATGAGATCGTTGGGCGGCCATTGGCAATAGAGCGCGCTGTTTCGAATCTTCTCGACAATGCCACCAAGTTCGATCCCGATGGTGTCGAACCCATAGCTGTCTCGGTTGCTACTGGTCGAGTTTCGGTTTGCGACCGAGGCCAAGGCATCGCCGATGCCGATTTATCGATGATATTTGAGCGATTCTTCCGCTCAGACGAGGCCCGTAGCCGACCGGGTTCGGGACTCGGCCTGTCAATCGTGAATGACATAGCCACCGCCCATGGTGGCCATACCTTCGCCGAACAGCGAGCGGGCGGCGGCGCCTGTGTCGGATTCGTTATCCCCGTCGTTGCACAACCAATGGGATGGGAAGAAGAAACTATGACTTGATCGCCTTTTAGGTGATCGGTAATCCGAGTTCCCGAGCGATGACCAGCCGCTGAATTTCGCTCGTGCCTTCGCCTATTTCCAGAATTTTCGCATCTCGGTACATACGCGACACAACAGTCTCATCAATGAAACCCGAACCGCCGAAGATCTGTGTCGCCGTGCGAGTGGCATGCACGGCCGCTTCTGTCGAATACAACTTGGCCATCGCTGCAGCTTGTTTAAATGGTCGACCTTGGTCCTTCAACCACGCTGCCTTGTAGGTCAACATGCGCGCGTTTTCAACTGCGACAGCGAGGTCGCTGAGCGGAAACGCCACTCCTTGATACCGGCCGATTGGTCCGCCAAATGCTTGGCGCTCGCTGGCATAGGCGAGCGAAAGGTCAAGACATGCTTGGGCACAGCCAACCGCGAGGGCAGAAATCGCTATTCGGCCGTCATCGAGAATTGCGAGAAAATTACGGAATCCGCTACCGAGATTGCCGAGCAGGTGATCTTCAGGGATCCGACAATCAGCCAGCGTGATGCCATGAGTATCACTCGCATGCCATCCCATCTTCCGGTAAGGGGGTTCGACTGACATGCCCGGAGTACCCGAAGGAACGACGAATGCCGAAATGCCACCGTCGTCGGTTCGCGCCGTAACGGTAACGATCGATGTGATGGCAGTGCCC
This sequence comes from Actinomycetes bacterium, assembly GCA_037138595.1. GTDB lineage: Bacteria > Actinomycetota > Acidimicrobiia > Acidimicrobiales > Acidimicrobilacustridaceae > UBA4742. Next base: position 48,972 of record JBAXIB010000001.1, read on the forward strand.
GAATTCGTAATGAACGCTTTTGCTCCGTTCAACACCCATTCGCCCGAGATCGAATCCCTCGTTGCTCGGGTTCTAGTTGCGCCGGCGTCGCTACCAGCGTCTGGTTCGGTCAAGCCGAATGCTCCTAGAGCTCGCCCACGAACGAGGTCAGGAAGCCAACGTGCCTTTTGGCTCTCGTCACCGAATTGAAAAATTGGATTGGCCCCGAGGCCGACGGCAGCCGACAAAGTGATGCCGACCGATTGATCGACCCGGCCGAGTTCCTCTATCGCAATACACAGCGTCGTAAAATCGGCATCGGCACCACCCCACTTTTCGGGGAACACCAAACCGAACAGGCCAAGGTCGGCCATCGAGCGCACGACTTCAATCGGAAAGTGATGGTCGCGATCCCACGCCTCGGCATACGGAGCGATCTCTCGCTCGGCAAAAGCTCGGACGACGAGACGAAATGCTTCATGTTCTTCAGATAGATCAAAATTCATCGAACCGCATTAGATCTCACTTTGTCAGCGCCAGCGAGTTGGGTCGGCATTCACCGACGGGCAGCGACATAATGCTGCGCTCCAAAAGGAGTCGGTGCCATGACGGTTTCAATCCAACCTGCCCACGCCCGATCACTTGTGGTAAAGATCAAGTCGCGAGCTTCGATCGGTTGCAGGCCGGCGGCTTGCAGCAATCGACTCACGGTTCGTCGGGCGAGCAATGAAACATCAACGTCGAACTCACAGCGACTGACCGCCACCCGAGTACCGGGGTTCCACGGGTTATGTTCGAATACCAAAACGAGCCCACCAGGCCTCACAACGCGAGTCATCTCGGAAAGAAATGCTGCTCGATGCTCAATGTGCACGTGATGCAACACGCAGATGGTGAACGCGACATCGAAACAACCATCAGGAAATGGCAACGCGAGCGCATCACCACCGCAGTAGTTAAAGGAAGGATTGGCACCAGCACCTGCTGCCAACGCGAGGCGTGCTTCGTCGACACCGACGAGGTGACCGACACGACCCGATAGAAACCGGTCGGTCATTCCGACTCCGCAGCCAACGTCAAGAAACGACATCTCGCTGGGTGCGGTCAGCAATCGCGCCGTGATTTCGAGGACCCGCTCGGCCTTGCGCCGCGAGAAGAATTCGACGCTTTGACCCGAGAACTCGATCGAATCTTGGACCGAATCTCGATATCGCTCTGCGAGACCATCGAAGTCCGTCACGCGATGATCTCGAGCCGTGCCATCACCCCTGGCGGACAGTTGCGGATTCGGCAGCTGCGCATCTGCTCTACGTTAGACAAATAAGACTTCCAAGCAGGGAAACCCATGCCTCTAGTGCCACTTCGACAACGAACCACCTGGAAAGCGCTTGAGCGCCACTTCCGTGACCTTCAACCCCTGCACTTGCGCGATCTTTTTGCATCCGATCCGGACCGTGGTGAACGTCTCGTCGTCGAAGCCGCCGGCCTCTACCTCGACTATTCGAAAAATCGAATCACTGATGAAACGATGAGCCTGCTGGTCGGTTTAGCCGAAGAATCAGGCCTAACTCAACGACGCGATCAGATGTTTGCCGGCGACCACGTCAATGGGTCCGAAGGTCGATCGGTGCTTCATGTCGCGCTTCGCATGCCGCGTTCCTCCTCGTTGGTGATCGACGGCGTTGACGTCGTTGCTCAGGTCCACCACGAGTTAGATCGCATGGAGGTATTCGCTGAGCGCATTCGATCCGGCACCTGGACTGGTTACACCGGTAAGCGCATCCGTAACGTCATCAACATTGGCATCGGTGGCTCCGACCTCGGCCCGGTGATGGCCTATGAAGCCCTCCGTCATTATGCCCAGCAAGATCTCAGTTTTCGGTTCATCTCGAATGTCGACAGCAGCGACTTCATTGAAGCGGTACGTGGGCTTTCGGCTGACGAGACCATCTTCATAGTCGCTTCGAAAACTTTTGGAACTCTCGAGACACTCACAAATGCACACTCAGCTCGAGAGTGGATTATCCGGGAAATGGGTTCCGAAGTGTCAGTGGCGAGCCACTTCGTCGCAGTCTCGACTGCTGCTGACCGCGTGACCGCTTTCGGAATCGACCCCGCCAACATGTTCGAATTTTGGGACTGGGTCGGTGGCCGCTACTCAATGGATTCAGCGATCGGACTCTCCACGATGATCGCAATTGGCCCCGACGCATTTCGTGAATTGCTCGATGGGTTCCATGGCATGGACCAGCATTTCCGCACCGCTCCGCTCCATCAGAACATGCCAGTCCTGTTGGGCTTACTGGCTATCTGGTACAGCGAATTTTTCGGCGCGCAGTCAATGGGGGTCATGCCCTATGACCACTACCTCAAGCGTTTCCCCGCCTATCTCCAACAACTCACGATGGAGTCGAACGGCAAGAGCGTTACCGTCGATGGTGAACGCGTCGATTACCAGACTGGTGCAGTGTATTGGGGTGAGCCGGGCACAAATGGCCAACACAGCTTCTACCAACTTCTTCATCAGGGAACCAAGGTAATTCCGGTTGATCTGATCGGATTCGCGAGGAGTTTGAATCCATTGGGCGCTCATCACGACATCTTGTCGGCCAATGTGTTCGCTCAGTCTGAGGCGCTTGCCTTTGGAAAGACCGCGGCCGAAGTTGAGGCCGATGGAACCCCAAGCGCGGTGATCCCCCATCGTGTAATGCCTGGCAACCGGCCAACGAATGTCATCTTGGCCGAAATTCTTTCGCCTCGGCTTCTCGGCTCGCTCGTCGCGCTTTATGAACACAGCGTGTTCACTCAAGGCGCTATTTGGAACATTGATTCGTTCGATCAATGGGGTGTTGAGCTCGGTAAGGCGCTCGCAAATCAAATCGTCCCCGAGCTGACAAGCGACGCAGAACCCTCGCTTCAACATGATTCATCGACTAATGCCCTCATTCGTCGCTATCGATCCATGAAAAACGACTAGGAGACAACACCATGGCTACTGACACACCGATGCAACTCGGCATGATTGGCCTCGGACGCATGGGAGCGAATCTCGTGCGCCGCCTCATGTCCGACGGTCATCGTTGCGTCGCTTTCGACGTGAATGCGGGTGCCGTGGAATCGCTCGTCGTCGATGGCGCGACGCCTACACACTCACTGACGGATTTCGTCAACGCGCTCGAGACGCCTCGAGCCATCTGGATCATGGTGCCGGCCGGGATCGTGCAAACGACGCTTGATCAACTTATTCCCTTGCTCGATGCCGGGGACATCGTCATTGATGGCGGCAACTCGTATTACCGCGATGACATCACACGGGCGCAAACCTTGTCTGGATCAGGCATCCATTACGTCGACTGCGGAACAAGCGGCGGCGTTTGGGGACTTGAGCGCGGATTTGCCCTCATGATCGGCGGCGAAGCCGACGTCGTTGAACGCCTCGGTCCGCTGTTCAAGACGATCGCTCCGGGAGCGCAATCGGCCGAAGTAACTCCGGCACGCACTCGGACGGACGGAACCTCGCAAGATGGTTACCTCCACTGCGGGCCAAACGGCGCGGGACACTTTGTCAAGATGGTTCACAACGGCGTTGAGTACGGCATGATGGCGTCGATCGCCGAGGGTCTCAATATCATCAAACATGCAAACGCCGGACTTACCAGTGAGGCGAGCGATGCCGAGACCACTCCGTTGCGCGACCCCGAGGCCTACCAGTACAACATCGACGTTGCCGAAGTCGCCGAGGTTTGGCGGCGAGGGTCAGTTGTGAGTTCGTGGTTAGTCGATCTCACTGCGAATGCGTTGGCAAAATCTCCTGAGCTTGACGCGTTTTCTGGTCGAGTTTCCGACTCGGGTGAAGGACGGTGGACCGTGCAGGCTGCGGTCGACACGGGAGTTCCCGCCCCCGTCATTACGACATCGCTCTATGAGCGTTTTCAAACCCGTGGCCAAGGAGAATTCGCGGCCAAGGTTCTTTCAGCTATGCGTTCCGAATTTGGCGGGCATGATGAAAAGAAGGCCTAACGCGACACCATGAGTGAAGCGCTCAGTGAGCCGCCAACCCTCATGTCGCTCCTCGCAGAGGACCGATCTGCCGAAGACATCCTGGGTCTGTTCACCGATTGGGTTGAACAAAGTGGGCTCAGTCTGTATTCGGCCCAAGAAGAAGCACTACTGGAAATCGCATCGGGATCAAACGTCATCGTCAATACCCCGACCGGTTCAGGCAAGAGCCTCATCGCACTTGGTGCTCACTTTTTTGCGGTCGCACAGGGTCAACGAACCTTTTATACCGCGCCAATAAAGGCGCTGGTTTCCGAGAAGTTTTTTACGCTTTGCCGCCAACTTGGTTCCGACCATGTCGGAATGATGACCGGCGATGCGGCGGTAAATCCCGATGCTCCGGTCATTTGTTGCACTGCCGAGATCCTCGCCAACATGGCATTGCGTTACGGTGAAACAACCCCGGTCGATCAAGTTGTCATGGACGAGTTTCACTTCTATGGCGATCCCGAACGCGGCTGGGCATGGCAAGTCCCGCTGCTTGAGATGCACAAGTGCCAGTTCATTTTGATGTCGGCAACATTGGGCGATGTCCGCCATCTCGAGCAGAGTGTGACGCGGCGGACGCACCGACCAACGGTGACAGTGAAGTCGCCGACCCGCCCCGTGCCGCTGGATTATTCCTATGCTCGTACCCCGATTCATGCGACCATCGAGCAGTTGTTGGCCGACGGGAAAGGACCGATCTACGTCGTTCACGCAACGCAGGCAGGCGCGCTTGAGCGCGCTCAATCGTTAATGAGTACCAACGTGTGCACGCGCCAACAGAAAGATGCGATTGCGGCAACAATTGGCCGCTTTCGTTTTTCAAGCATGTTCGGTAAGACATTGGCTCGATTTGTAAAGCATGGAATTGGCGTTCATCACGCGGGGATGTTGCCAAAGTACCGCTTGCTAGTCGAACGCCTCGCTCAAGCCGGACAGCTTCCGGTGATCTGTGGCACTGACACCCTCGGCGTTGGTATCAATGTTCCGATACGGACTGTTGTGTTTACTCAGTTGAGTAAATTTGACGGCACCTCGACCCGATTGCTCAGTGCTCGGGAATTCCATCAGATTGCCGGACGTGCCGGCCGTGCCGGATTTGATTCCGAAGGCAGTGTGGTGGTGCAAGCGCCCGCTCATGTCATCGACAATGAACAAGCTGTCGCCAAGGCGGGCGAGGACGCAAAGAAACGACGAAAAATCGTCAAGGCGAAGCCACCCCGAGGATTTGTCGCGTGGAACGAAGAAGTTTTCCAACGATTGGTTGCTGCTCCGCCAGAACCAATGACGTCAAGCTTCAAGGTCAGCCATGCGATGCTCCTCAATGTCCTTGACCGCGATGGTGACGGTTGTGCGGCGCTGCGGCAGCTGCTCGTCGAAAATGACGAACCGCGTCCCGCTCAGCGGACCCACATTCTGCAAGCCATCTCGATGTATCGCTCTCTCGCAGCTGCTGGAGCGCTCGAAGTATTGCCCATACCTGATGAACGCGGCCGCACCGTCAGAGTCACTATTGACTTGCAAGCCGATTTCGCTCTCAATCAGCCGTTGAGTCCCTTTGTCCTCGAAGCGCTTCCTCGTCTCGACCCCGCGTCACCTAACCACGCGCTCGACGTTTTGAGTGTTATCGAGTCCACCCTTGATGATCCAGGCACGATCCTCGCGTCCCAACTCCACCACCTCAAGGGTGAGGTGGTCGCCAAGCTGAAATCCGAGGGCGTCGAGTACGACGAGCGCATGGCTGAGCTCGACAAACTTGAGTATCCCAAACCATTACGAGAATTCACATACGACCTATTCGATGCTTATCGACTTCATCATCCGTGGGTGGCCGACCACAACATCCGTCCAAAATCTGTCGCCCGCGACCTGTATGAACGAGCACTTGGCTTCAACGACTACGTCGGGCGTTATGGCATTACCCGGTCAGAAGGTTTACTGCTCCGTTATCTCTCCGACGCCTACAAAGGCCTCACTCAAGTGGTGCCTGAGGATGCGAAGACCGACGAGGTAGTTGATTTGACCGAGTGGTTGGGAGAGCTGGTGCGACAGGTCGATTCAAGCCTGCTCGACGAGTGGGAACGCATGCGTCGGCAATCTACGTCCGACCTCACAGCCATTGGCTCCGATCTCGATGTCCTCGCTGACGAGACCCCTCCTATTACCGAAAACCCCCGAGCATTTCGAGTCATGGTTCGTAACGCGAGTTTTCGACGAGTCGAACTTGCCGCAGCACGCGATTGGTCAGCACTAGGCGAGCTCGATGGCGATTCGGGGTGGGATGAGGTGCGATGGCGTACCGCAATGGAGCCGTATTTTGAACTTCACCACGAGATAGGCATTGGGCCCGACGCTCGAAGCGCCGCGCACTTTCAGGTCGACGAGCGAGACAAGACTTGGCGCGTCCGCCAGGCCCTTGACGATCCCGAACGATTCCACGAATGGGCAATCGTTACCGAAGTCGACCTTGATGCATCTGACGCAGCTGGGGTCGCAATCGTGACGCCCATCGCCGTTGAGCGACTGTAAGAAGGCGGGTCGAACTCAGTTCTTGCCGCCGAAGGCTGGCCCCATGTTGTGGACCCATGATTTCTCCTCGCTCCGAGCCGAAATGCGCCAACCTTGATCGGTTCGCACGAATTGATCCAAGTACCAGAGCCCGCAGAAGAACACCCTCGGCTCACCTGGGTCATCAGCCGCTCGCGCAACCGCCATCGGGTTAAAGCACATGGTGCGCCCGGAAGCGGTGTCGCCGTCGATCACCAACAGCGGATTAGAGACCAAATGTTGGAATGCTGGGAAATCGGGCATGACCGATGCCAGGTAGTCCTTCGTCTCGGCAACAGTGCCGATCGAACCGCCGAAGGCGGAATAGTCAATGATCGCGTCGATGGTAAAGATCTCGTCGAACGCGCCCCAGTTTCGAGTATCGACTGCATCGGAATACTTGATGAGAAGGTCCATCAACTCGAATCGGTCGGAGATTTCTTGTTGGCTCAACATAGATGTGAGCTTGCCTCATCATTGCAGTTGCGTCGATTCAGCATGGTTTATTTAGACGACGTCAACCGCTGCGGCGGCAAACTGAGCGTTGTACAGGTCGTAATAGGCGCCGTGATGAACGAGTAGTTCATGGTGGCTTCCCTGCTCGACGATCCTGCCCGACTCCATAACCAAGATGGTGTCAGCGTCACGAATGGTCGACAGGCGATGGGCGATCACAAAACTGGTGCGATTCGAACGCAATGCCGCCATCGCATGCTGGATCAATACTTCAGTGCGAGTATCAACTGAACTTGTTGCTTCATCGAGGATCAAAATGGTCGGATCGGCCAAAAATGCTCGAGCGATAGTGAGCAACTGCTTCTCACCAGTGCTCACCGTTCCGCCTTCATCATCGAGCACGGTGTCATAACCCTCAGGCAGCGAGTGCACGAATCGGTCAACATAGGTCGCACGCGCGGCCGCCATGATTTGCTCGTCGGTCGCATCAAGATTGCCGAACGCGATGTTCTCCCGAATTGTGCCGCCAAACAGCCATGTGTCTTGCAACACCATTCCCATGTTTGACCGTAAATCGCTGCGACCCATCAGAGCTGTGTCGATGCCGTCGAGGTAAATGTGTCCACCGTCAAGCTCATAGAACCGCATGATCAAATTGACCAAGGTCGTCTTGCCGGCACCGGTAGGTCCAACGATGGCGACTGTCTCGCCCGGCTCGGCCAGTAAGGACAGATCCGTGATGAGCGGGTTTGCCTGATCGTAGGAAAATGACACGTGGTCAAACTCAACCCGCCCGGAACGAACTTTGTCGACCGGTGGTGAGGCTGGATCAGGCGATTCGTCTTCAGCATCGAGCAGTTCAAAAACCCGCTCAGCCGAAGCAACACCCGACTGCAACACGTTGGCCATGGACGCAACCTGCGTCAGTGGCTGAGTGAACTGCCGCGAATACTGAATAAAGGCTTGCACGTCTCCGAGCGTCAATGCCCCAGCTGCGACCCGAAGCCCACCTATGACTGCGATCGCCACAAAGTTGAGGTTCCCCACGAACATCATCACTGGTTGGATGATTCCGGAAATGAATTGTGCGCCGAAACTCGAAACGAACAACTCGTCGTTCGTTGCTCGGAATTGAGCTTCGGCGTCACTCTGGCGACCGAAGACCTTAACTAATGAATGACCCGTAAAGACTTCCTCGACCTGCGCATTGAGCATGCCGGTGTGAGTCCATTGAGAAACGAAACGAACCTTTGATCGTTTGGCGATGAACTTCATGGAGTACAGCGAAAGCGGAACCGTGACGACGGCAACCATCGCGAGGAGCGGTGAAATGACCAACATCATGACCATCACGCCACCAATTGTCATCGTGCTGGTCAGCATCTGACTCAACGTCTGCTGCAGGCTTTGCGCGACGTTATCGATGTCGTTTGTTACCCGACTCAGAAGATCGCCACGAGGCTGTCCATCAACGAAGCGGAGAGGTAGTCGATTTAGTTTGTCTTCAACGTCAGAACGCAATTGATTCATCGACCGCTGAACGGCACCGGCGAGAATATAAGCCTGGATATAGGCCAGCACCGCCGAGACAACGTACAAAACCAGTGCGAAAAGCAGTACTCGGTACAACGCGTTGAAGTCGATGCCGCCGGGACGCTTTCCATAGATGCCCTGTACGATGATGTTGGTGGCTCGACCCAAGATTTTGGGACCAAACACCGACATCGTGACGCTGATGACTGCCAATAAAATGACTGCCACCATCGTGGCGCGTTCGGGGCGAAGCCGAGTGGCAAGTCGAAGGGTTGAGTTGCGAAAGTCGGCGGATTTCTCCGTTGGCATTCCAAGGGTAGGTCTTGGTCCGAGCGCGGTTCGGGTTTCACCAATTGGCGCTTTGACCACCTTCGCATCACCGTCGTCCGGCAGCTGCTCCATTCCGTCGGAATCGCTCATGCCGCTTCCTCGTCAGTCATTTGCGATTCGACGATCTCGACATACGTAGGACACGATTCAAGAAGTTCAGCGTGAGTGCCTAGGCCAACTTGTTGGCCATCCTCGAGCACCAGAATCTGGTCAGCATTCGAAATCGTCGATACGCGCTGGGCGATGATCACCACAGCGGCTTCGGCAGTTACCGATACCAGAGCGGCACGAAGCCGAGCATCTGTAGCTAGATCGAGCGCCGAGAACGAGTCGTCGAAGAGGTAGATACCCGGCTGGCGAACTATGGCACGAGCAATCGCAAGTCGCTGGCGTTGCCCGCCCGAAACGTTGGCTCCGCCCTGGGTGATTCGTTCGTCTAGGCCGCCAGGCATTGCCCGAACAAAATCGGCTGCCTGCGCAACCTCAAGCGCAGCCCACAGTTGCTCATCGGTTGCATCAGGGTCTGCGTAGCGCAAGTTGCTGGCCACTGTCCCCGAAAACAGAAATGGCTTCTGCGGAACGAGCCCAATTCGGCTCCACAGCAACTCGGGATCAATGGCCGTGACATCGGCCCCATCAACAAGCACGGTGCCATTGGTCGCATCGAACAGGCGCGGTACCAAATTGATAAGCGTCGTCTTGCCCGATCCGGTACTCCCGATGACGGCGGTTGTCGTGCCTGCCTCTACTCGCAGCGAGATTCCACCAAGCACAGGGGCAACCGCACCCGGGTAATTGAAACCAACGTCGATGAATTCAAGCGAGCTGATGACATCAAGTTCTGTCACTGCGTTAACCGGCGCCAAAACCGAAAGTGGCATGTCAAGCACTTCTTGGATTCGATCAGCGCACACTGCTGCTCTCGGGATCATCGAAACCACGAACGTTGCCATCATCACGGAGATCAGAATTTGAACCAAATAGCTCAAGAACGCGATGAGTTGGCCTACCTGCAATTCACCATTTGCGATTCGCCCGGCGCCTAGCCAAATGGCCGCCACACTCGACACATTGAGTACCAGTAGCACCGTCGGAAACATAAATGCTTGGAGACGTCCTGCCCGAAGCGAAGTCTCGGTCAGATCAGCATTGGCATGAGCAAATCGATTGACCTCGTGAGGCTCGCGGACGAAAGCACGAATCACCCTCATGCCGGTGATCTGCTCGCGCAGCACGCGGTTCAACCGATCGATCCGAACCTGCATTTGCTGGAATTGCGGAACCATCCGAATCACGACGTAGCCAATACTGATCATCAATACCGGCACGCACACGGCCAGAATGACTGTCAATCCCCCGTCTACTCGAACCGCCATGATGATGCCACCAACCATCGTGATCGGAGCCGCGACCAACATCGTGCAACTCATAAGCACGAGCATCTGAATTTGTTGCACATCGTTGGTGATGCGGGTGATCAGGGATGGTGCACCGAAATGGTTGACCTCTTGGGCCGAAAAGTCGGTTACTTGGTGAAAAAGGCCACCGCGTACGTCCCGGCCAAATCCCATCGCGGTACGTGACCCGAAGTAGGTCGCGCCAATGGCAAACACAACTTGCACCAACGTCACACCCAACATGATGACGCCCACGTTGATGATGTATCGCGTGTTCCCAGTGGCGATTCCGTTGTCAACGAGCTTTGCATTAAGCGTCGGGAGCACCAACGAAGCCATCACCTGAACGAATTGCAATACGACAACGGCAACCAACAGCCACGCATAGCGACGCAAATAGGTCCTTACGAGACGAGTCAGCATGGGAGGTCGCCAGCCAGATTTCGTATCCCGTCAAGGAGCAATGAAACGATTTCCGAGGATGGCAACGGCTCGTCTGCAATTAACGCGGGGTGAGTTCCCGCGAACGTCAACCCACGGAGCAACAGTGCTGCTTCCATAGGCTCGCGTCGAAGGTATTGGCTATCGGGATCGAATACCTTCGCCAGTGCCTGCACGTCAGATCGTGTGCGAGGGTCTACTGCAGCGTCCGCACCGGCGGGAGGCCGGGTCATTCCTACCGCAGTCATCAATTTCCAAATAATGGTGACCCGCAGTCGGAGAATTTCTACTGCCGCCACCAAGCGGTCGTGTAACGGCAGATTCGGGTCGATCGCTGCCAATGCGAACGCCGACGGGTCCGGATCAAATGCGGTTTCGATAGCCGCATGAATGAGGGTTTCCTTGTCGGGGAATACTCGGAATATCGTTCCCTCGGCAATCCCGGCTGCCTTGGCAATTTGCCTAGTCGTTACTCCCGAACCATCACTCAACAGCAGCGCAACCGTCGCTTCGACGATTACTGCTCGACGTTCTACCGGCGGCAAGGCGCTCGCTCGAGCTCGGACGCTCGGAGCAGCTCGAGGTGCTGGTTTTATTGCCGACTTTGTCACCCTTGCACCCTAGGTGAGTGAGCGCTCACTCACCTAGTTCAACCCCGAAAACCGACCCGAGGAACCACTAGCATCACCATCAGTCCGGGCCAATGAATTGCCTGACGCCCAGGGAGATCGCACAAATGACTGCATGGCTCGACATCACGCGGCGCAATGCTCGCTCCGTCCAAACCACCGTCGGATGGATATTTTGGGACCCCGGAGCCATTGAGCGCTACGCCGCGACCGAGACCCGACTTCCCGAAGGTTTTGCTGGACCGTTGGGTTACATGGCGGCACGGTGTGCTCCTCTTGCGGGTGCCGGTCCAGACGCCGTGATTGCCGCGTTTGGCTCAATCAGTCCTTCGACGATTCGCGCACTATTCGATCTTCTCGACGGGCCTGAACAGTTCATGGAACTTTCGAGAGCACGCAATAATGCGGTTGACGCGGGACTGCGTGGCTTCGCTCCCGACATTGTCGAGCCACTCATTGATTTCGGACCTGAACTCTGGGCGGCGATCGAACAGCTCCCGTTAGTCGGTCGAGTGTTTTATGCCGCGCATCTCACACAGCCACGACCACGTGACCCACTTTTATCTGGTTGGCATGCTGTCAACTGCATCCGCGAATGGCGGGGCGACACCCATTGGGCACTCGTGGTCGGCAATGGCCTTACCCACGCCGAGGCTTCGATCCTGCATAACGCCTGGCTTGGTTATGAACGCGATTGGCTCGCGCGATCACGAGGCACAACGCCCGAAGATGTCGAAGCAGGTTGGATCGCGCTTGAAAATCGAGGCTTAGTTGACGGGGGAAATGTGAATGCCCGTGGCATCGCATTACGACAACTCATTGAGGATGAAACCGATCGGCTGACTACCACGCCATGGGAACTTATCGGTGAGCAACGGTCGGTCGAATTCGCGAACCTGTTCGAACCACCGTGCGAAATTCTGCTCGAGCGGGTTAACCAGACCGCCGGACCAAATTATCAGCCGGCGTCGAGGCTGCGGCCAGCGACGCGTGTCACCGTCGGCAAAGAGCAGTAATAAAAGTCGTTGTTCCATCCGACTGCAGGAAAAAGTACTGACTGAAGCGGACTCGCCGCGTTAACCCGCAACCGTTCGTCTCCGGACTCGATATCTAACACGACAATCTCGTCGGCCATATTTTCACGATGGTGATCCGTCGTAACCAACTCGCCGGAATCCGCGAACAACAGCATGTGAGCGGCGTGGTTTTGCTGGCGAGTCCAACGAAGGTTCAATGATCCGTCCGCGGCAATATCAAATGCCGTCATCACTCCGTTTCCGCTGTCATAGCCCACCGCAATTCGCCGTTGCTGGTCAATGAGCGGTGGATTCGCAATGACGCTATTCGGTAGGCCGCAGATTTCAGTGAGCGATACGGCCTGGGTTTCAAGGTCGATTCGCACGAGGTGCAACGGTGCGACGTTGATCCCTTGGTCCCGGAACGTACCGACATATCTCTCAGCCCCTTCGCCATTGTCGAGGAACCACACCGCGCCAAGGGCGAGTACTGAGTCCCACCCATAGGTCTGCCCGTCGATAGTTCGATAACGAGGAGTGAAAGTTTCATCCAGAGCAAGCGATTCGCCGTTCCAATTCACTCGGTACAACGACGACGTTCCGACGACATAGATGTCGTTGGCATCGGCGGACAAACGAGCGATTGATGGTTCGGGCAACTCAAATCGCGCGCGAATCCGAAGATCCTCTGGATCGAGAATCAACAATTCAGTCGGCACCGGATCGAAACTCTGGCGGTCATGACCCGGGAGCAGACCACCAAAATCCTTCGTCGCCAAACATCCGTCAGGCAAAATGACGAAACTGTTGTAAGGACGATGACGGGGCAATGAAACCGTCGCCTCAATTTCGAGGTTTGCTGACAGTCGATGTGCATGTTCGCCGAACACGACATAGAGCGAACCGTTGCGATGCGCCGCTAATCCACCCGGCCAGTTCGGCCCGCCCACCAATTCTGGCGATCGTGCTTCTGTTTCGAGCGTCTCGGCATGTACCCGTTCGACCCAGCCCGACGAATCAGGCCCAACCGTGTGCCGCAACACAAAGACTTCGCCGGGATCGCGCAGCACCAACATTGTTGCCGCGACCGCTTCGCGAGAGGTGACCGACACCTCGCCCGCGACGAACCGAGGACCGTTCACCATTGGTGATGTCTGCAGTCGAAGCGGGCCACCGTCTTCGCCTGGCCATGGACTATCCCAGTAGCCAGCGTTCGTCATACTGGAGCCTCGACCTCAAGTCGTGGCGTTCGAACCGGCGGCAGGTGATCGAACAGGTCCGACAACAAGTCCGACCGAATTGACGCCGAATCTGGGTCGTCCCAGAGATTGCGTTGTTGGAGTGGATCGTGTTCGAGGTCGTACAATTCGCCTTCGGTTCCGTCGTGAACATACCCCGGCCGGTACATCGTGCAGACCCACCCGGCACGGGCAATCGTTCGGACATGGACACCCACTCCGAATAATTCGCTGTCCCATTCAGTCAAGGTTCGCTCAAATCCCCGCTCCTCAGCATCTGCGCTTGTCACTGGCAGCGACTGACCTTGCATCCATGGAGCGGGGGCAATCCCCGCAATAGAACTAAACGTCGGAGCAAGGTCGATCAGCCCCACGGGTTGTGACACCACTGCGGGCGCCACTCCAGCGCTCGGCGCGGGACGCCAAATCAGTGGCAGCCGCATCAGTGCATCAACGTGACATGGACCCTTAAACAGCAAACCAAAGTCACCCTGCAACTCGCCATGGTCAGTGGTGAAAATCACATCAACGTCATCGGCTGCTCCACGTAATTCGATTGCCGCCATGACCCGTCCTAGTGCTTCGTCGATCAGTTCGCACTCAATTGCATTACGAGCGTTGACTTCGCGGACCTGGTCGTCCGTCAACGTCGCAGGCACCCACTCTTTTGGAGCCTCATAGTTTGAGACCAAGGTCCCGTCGTACCACTGGCGCCAATGTCGCGGTTTGCCATCAAGAATGCGTTCGCGTTCGGCGCGATCGACCGGGTAACCAACCGGAAGCGGAACATCTCGCCAATCGATGCGACCCATTTCCGACGCTGGCGGATCCCATGGATGATGTGGGTCGGGAAAACTCATCCAGCAAAACCAGTCATCGTCGCGGTCGACCGAGTCAAGCCAGGCAATGGTCCGGTCTGCTACCCAATCAGTGTGGTACCACTCCCGCGGAATCTCATTGTCTTTGACTTGCGGAGCACCGGTTTCTCCGCCGCCCAACGCATTGACGTTGAATGCATCATCGATCGCTCGGTAGTACATCCCAATCGCCTCAGGATGGTTCGCCGCTAACCATTGGGCATAGTGAACCGGGCCTGCCGCTCCGTGGGTCGCGAACTCAAGATGGTCGAATCCACGATGGGGTCCCATGCGTCCGTCGGCACGCAGATCATCAATTGTCGGTACACCGAGCCGGGAAAGGGAACTCTCGGCAAAACGACCAAAGGGATCGATCAACGGTTCGAAATGGGCTTTGCCAATGAGCGCAGTGCGGTAGCCACTTTCGTGCAGTTCGTAAGCGACCGACGGAGCGTCAACCGGCAGTGGCACACCATTCATCCAAACACCGTGCGTGCTTGGATATTGGCCAGTCAGGATCGTCGAACGAGATGGCATGCACACGACGTTTTGGGGAGCGGCACGCTCGTAACGAATGCCTTGGCCGGCAAGGGCATCGATCACGGGGGTACGGGCCAACGTTCCCCCGTTACAGCCCAACGTGTCATAGCGTTGCTGATCAGTTGTCACGAACAGAATCTTGCGTCCCACTAGAGCGCTCCTTGCCGTGCCCACGTCGCCTCGAGCGGTTCGAGATCGATTTCGAGTTGCCGGCGAAGCTCAACGAGCGCAGCACCCGTCGAACCGCCAATGATCAATGCCATGACTTCTGGTTCACAATTCGTTGAATAGACCACGAGGCTGCGTTCCGGTTCAAGCTCGAATACATCGATGCTGGCCAGATGGTTAGTGATGAACGCCGCAGTAATTCGATACTGAAACCGGTGGGCGATGTCGTCGACGGTGACGATCTCTTCGGGGATCGGCAAGCCCATCTCCGTGGTGATCACCCGTTCGGTCCCGTTCACCACACACTCGGCGACACCCGGGAACCATGTATTGAGCGCAGTTGGATCACCGACGCGGGCCCAAACATCATCGACCGATCGGCGGATCGTAAGTTCACGGCGAACTGAAGCCATGTTACTGATTTCCTTTCGGGATAAACGCGTCGATGAGATCTACGAGTTCATCGGGTGCATCTTCTTGAATGAAATGGTTAGCACCTTCAATCACACGGTGAGCCTGACCCGCCGCTCCAGGAACAACCTCTTGGAATTTCAGATGAGCGCGAGCTTTGAACGCCACGGCATCGGCCGACCCGAACACGGTCAAAAACGGCTTCTGCCACTGGGCAAGGCGGACCCAAGTCTCACGAGCCATCGGAACGCCAGCATTGTCGGGTTGTACCGGAATGAGTAACGGAAACTGCAACGCGCTCGCCTGATAGGAGCTGTCTGGAAACGGCGCGTCATAGGCAGCTTTCTCGGCATCGCTCAACGGGCGAGTCGTGCCACCGGCCACGAGATCCCCTATGGGCAGAAAATCGATGTTCTGGCTGAACTCAAGCCACTGTTTCATGAACTTGTTCACACCTTCCCCGACCGGTAATCCGGTGTTGGACGCAATGACACGAGCGAACCGATCCGGGTCGAGGGTCATGGCGATGAGGCCAATGAGGCCACCCCAGTCCTGACAATACAGCGTGATGTCATTGAGGTCTTCGGCCTGGAGCCATTGCCCGACCCAATCGACATGGCGCGCCAATGTGTAGTCGGAGCGAGCGGTCGGCTTATCTGATCGGCCGAGTCCCATGAGGTCGAGCGCAATGACGCGGTGGCCTGCCGCGACGAGTCCGCGAATCATGTTTCGATGCACGTACGACCACGAAGGGTTTCCGTGCATCAATAACACCGGTGCTGCATCAGTCGGCCCTTCGTCAACAAAGTGAAACCGCAATTGTGTGCCGTCGTCGGCTGTGACCTCGCGATAGTGCGGCGCAAAGTCATAGCCTTCAAGTGCCGCGAAACGCTGCTCGGGAGTTCGCACAACTTCCATTGCCAGCCTGCTTAGTTTTGCTTGGATGAAGGTGCAGTGCGAATCGATTCGATCAAGTTGTCGATCTTTACATCGAGCACGATGACCTGCGATTCTTCGGCTGCTGCCGAGAGGTTGACGAGAGCACTCAAGGCTTCATCGTCAGCAACGCGATCAAACCGCACCCGGTCGAAGGTCCGCTCATCACCGACGATGACGCCTTCGAGATCGAATGTGGCAATGGGATCGATACCGGTCGGCGGAGTGGCACTCATCGTCGCCTGTGCCTGCCGCTCAACCGTCAGCACCAAACGGCCCTCAGTTGCAGGCGCATCAGCGTGCCAGGTTGGAATCGTCGCCATGACAATGGTGAACTCCATTCCTGCTTCCTTGTGCACATGCTGTTGCTTGAAATCGTCGCGCTGTTGCATCGCGAAGAACGCCGCCCGGCTCGGATAGCGAATGATGCCAATACGGTCCCATCCAGGTTCCCCCAGCGGCTGTGAATCAACGTCACCCAAAAAGGAGACCATGGCTCCGATCGCCGCGAGTGGACCAAGCGGGGCATAGGCATCATCTGCTTCGCGCCCACTAACAACTTTTCCGTCGGAACCAGCGTCATTGCCGTATGCGGCAACCGTCCGGTACTTCATCAGATTCAGTGCCCAGAATGGGCCATCGTCTTCGGCAGGAATTTCAAGCCACCGACTGATCATTGACCAGTTTGGCGTGCCGTATGTGGGCTTTGCAGTGCTTGCCATGATGGAACGGTCCTTTGTCGTGAGGTTTTGTGGTGAGGTTTCGATAAGCAGCGGTACTAGTGATGCTGGCGATTACGTATTCGTTAAGGCCGACGCGGTCGGGTTGTGCCCGGCTGCGAGTTGATCATTGCGTCCTTGCACACGGGCATGACTGACTTGGTGGGTCAAAATCCAAAAACGATTGGCTCGAATAGCAAAGGCCACGTCAGCGGCGACATCAGCAGCGTCCATTGCCACCGCTCCCATCCATCGTTCGATGTCAGCCATGGCAACTGGCGCGGGCGGAAGATAGCCGAGTTCGGGTGGTGCGTTCCGGGTGGATTCAAAAATCTTGGTATTGACCAATTCAGGACAGAGGCACGAAACGCCAACTCCGGTGTGTTCCAATTCGAGTGCAAGCGACTCAGATAGCCCAACGACCGCGTATTTTGACACGTGGTACGAGCCGAGAAATGCCGATGGAAGTAGCCCTGCTTCCGACGCGGTGTTGACGATGTGACCCTCGCCCTGCTCGATCATGAGGGGAGCAAACGCGCTCACGCCGTATGCCACGCCCATGACGTTGACACCGATGACCCAATCCCATACCGCCGGTTTGGTCTTGATGCACGGTCGGCCCGACGCGACGCCGGCGTTATTGCACAAGACATGGACCGATCCAAAAGCCGAAACGGCATCGTCGCGAAGCGCCGCAATTTGATCAGCGTCCGACACGTCGCATACGACCGGGCGAACGTTGGCTCCGCCATCAATCAACGCGGTCGCTTCAGCGTGAAGCACGTCAGCTTCGATGTCAGCCATCACCACTGACATACCCTCGGCCAAAAACCGCTTGGTAAGCGCGAGCCCAATACCCGAGGCTGCACCCGTCACAACTGCAATACGACCTTGTAACTCCACTTCGCCCCTTATGTGTTTTACCTGATGATGAGGTGCCGCTGACTCCGAGGGCTCCAATCATTCTGCTACCCCGAAATCCAGACTATTGACATACTTACTGCCACAACCTAGCCTTTGCAAGTGCAGTCTCGGGGAGTTGGTTCCGCAACAGATTTTGCCGTGGCCCACACGCCACCGGGTGGCTATGGCTCCGTCATGCCAGCACCAATTCTCGATGGGTGCACCGAGCCGCTCATTGCTGGCGCACCTGATCTGCGCGGCATGTGGAAAGTCGCTTCAGTAGAGGTAGACGGCGAGCCTGCCCCGCCGAGTCACCCCGTTCATGGTCACATCCAACGGATCGAGCAATGTGGTGACCGGCTTGTTGTCACCGCCGGCGGAATTATCCACGACATGCGCTGTGACGGAACCGAAGCAAACGGTGTCCACGATGTACTCGAAATGGACTTCTCCACCCCTATTACCGTCATCGCAACCTATGAAGATGACGTTCATGTGTTGCGGCCAGTTGGTCTACCCATCGAAGTCACCCGATCGCGTGATGGAGATCAGATGGTATGGACCTACCTCACCTTTTCTGCTCGGCTCGATCGCATCGGCGACGCGAATATGACCAGCGATGATCTCTTGATCGTCGACGATTCAACAACCACCCAGAAGGAACTTCATGCCTGATCCTCAACGCAGAGTCGCCGTCGTAAGTGACTCAGGGTTTTATGTTGGCCCCGAACTCGCCCGCCACCTCGCGGCGCGCGGCCACGACCTCGTCCTTGGCGATCCCGGACCTGACCTGGTTGCCGAGCTTGAAGCGACCGGATCGCGAGTGGTTACGGTTTCCGGAGTTCGAAATCTTGCCCGGCCTGACTCTGCACCCACATTGATCTCGGCCGCGATGGAAGCATTTGGTCGAATCGATTCCGCCGTCTGCTTCTCGGGCCAGATCGTGACTGGTCGATTTGTGGATTCAACTATTGATGATCTCAAGACGGTACTGACGGGGTGCATCGAGGCGCCGTACAATTTTTTGAAAGCGGTCGTCGATCCAATGATCGCCCAGGGCGATGGCCAGATTCTGATCATCACAAGTGCGACGGCAGCTCGACCGACGCCGGGCGCCCCGCTGTATTCAGCGGCTCGCGCCGGCGCCACCATGCTGACCAAAAACGTGGCTGACGAAGTTGCCCGAAATGGCGTCCAAGTCAACGCCATCGGCACGAATTTCATGGACTTCCCCGAATTTCACGCCGCTACTGGCTCTAGCGACCCAGCGATACGTGCACAATTCGAAGCAGCGGTGCCGCTCGGGCGACTCGGAACCATGGCAGAATTCGCGTCGTTCTCCATGCCGTTCATTGATGGCACGAGTCGATTCACCACCGGACAGTTCATCGCCTATGCCGGCGGATGGGCGTAAAGGACACGATGACCAATCTCACACTTGATTCTCTCCAACGACGCATGGCCGCAATGCACTCGCTGTATTACCAAGCGGTGAGCACGATGGACCTCGACCATGTGAACCACTTTGAACGTGAGGGAGTTCTCCCCATCGCCTTTTCGTTGTTTCACTTCACCAACATGGAGGACTCCTCGTTCGTGATGATCACGGGCAACATGCCCGAGTGGAGCGACCAATGGCAAGAGAAAGTCCAGGTCACCATTAACGACCACGGCAAGCATCGCACTGTTGACGAGATGATTCATCAACGGATCGGCGACTTCGATGCGTTTAAGGCATACCAGCGCGCAGTGTTTGACCGAACCGAGAACTGGCTCGCTGGCCTCGATCCTGCGGAGTTCGATCGAGTGATCATCCCCCGACCATTTCCTGAACAAATTGCCAGCACCTACAGCGCCCGGGTTGCTGGCGAAGCCGGCATTACCATTCTTGACGCTACCGAGTGCTGGATCTATCAACATGGGCTGCGACACATGGGTGAAATCGAACTCGCTCGAGGACTCGTCGGTCTCGGTGGAATGACTTCGTAATCGCTGACCCCTAGGTGACCTCGCCGTCAAACAGGATCAGCACCAGGTGCGGTAGGCGAAACAGTTGCCTCGGTGGACTCGCTCAGCGCGCTCGGTGCGCTCGATGCAGCCTGTGCAGCCTGTGCTCGAGCTGCGCCAAGCGCCGCAGAGCGGTCGCCACGTTGTGCCTTGCGATCACTCAATAAGCGAAATGTTGCTACGAAAATGAGCACAACCGAGACAACGAGTCCAGACCAACGAACTAATGCATTGGCCCGATCAGTCCCGGCGGTCAGCACGTGCACCGTTGCTAGGACCAAGAGGGCAAAAGACGACATGTGGATCCGATGCCACCATTTTTTCGGGATCCGTCGCATAAAAATCGAAGTCAGTTCGACTGCCAACAACAAGTAGAACGCCACGATCCCCCACGCGATCGCCAACGGCTTCCAACTCGTATGAAACGGCACCAGTAGGTCGGCGACACGAAATGGTTGATAGTGGTCGAACCACAATCCGGCCATGTGGATCAAGACGAAAATGACCGAAAGCAATCCTAGAAACCGATGGCTGGCCAACAGCCATGCTGGTGCGCCTTTTTTGCGGACGAGACGCGAAGACAAGGTGAGTCCCCATCCGACCGCGGCTGCGCACATCAACCATGCGACAAATCCAGCCGACCGAACGACATACCATGAGAGTTTCGGATCGCTAAACATGACGAGTTGTATCCTGCACGATTCCGGCAGCAATTCCTACCTGGTCGCCGCCAGGCGACGCAGGGTCCAAGTCATCGCGCACTCGACTTGTACCGACCACTTGCCCATCAGAACCGATGAACCAACCGTCGAGATCGGCGCCTTCGACGAGCGCTTGACCTGCGCTCCACCCGGCGATCAACGCCGCTTTCGCGAATGCTTCACTTCTCGCGGCCGAAGGGCCCGTCACGATCACCGATACCAGGCCCGTGTCGGCTGGCCATCCGGTCGCCGGATCAATCAGATGATGAAGGGTCTGTCCGGATCGAGTCCAGGTCCGAAAACAGGTCGTCGACTGCACAAGCGCCTCCCCCACGAGGGGGAACGTGCCGATCAACACGTCATCGGTTGGCCGATGCACCGGAATAAGCCAGGCTCGGTCTCCGTGTGGTCCTTCGCCCGCAACGCGTATATCTCCGCCCATGCTCACGGCAACCGAACGCGCCCCCTGTGCAATCAGTCCGTCGACAACCATGTCAGCGGCGAGACCCTTACCGATGCCGCCGAGATCGAGTCCAGTGCCCTTCGGCACGAACACATCCTTTGTCGCATGGTCCACCCGAACTGACCCAAAACCCGGCGCGGGCGCAGGCGCCGCTATTGCCTCGTGCTGGTTCGCCACGTCAGAGAATGTGCGGTCGTAACCGAGGGCGACCAATGCACTGAGAATGGATGGATCGAACAGGCCGCCGGTTTCGCTCCATGCGCTTTTGGCCGCGAGCAACGCCATCCATAACGTTTCAGAAACCCGAACCGTGGTTCCTGCCTGGCGATTTAGTTCACACAATTCACTTGCTGGCTGAAAACGAGACCAACAAGTCTCGAGTCGATCGATTTCGTAAACCGCCCAATTCACCAGATCCTGACTGTTGGACCCAAAGACGACCACCTCAGCTGTCGAGCCCATCGCTCGCCAACTTCGTTGTCCCCACGTGGGTTCTGTCAAGGGCACTTGCTCCCGGTGCATGCAGGAACCGTAGGGGGTGGTGGCACTGGAGCGGGTGTCGTAACCCGAGGCGTTGTCGGCGTAGGGGTCGGAGTTGGCCCCGGGCCCGGAGTTGGCGTTTGGGTTCCAGTCGCGCTCGGGTTCGTCGACGCCCGCGGCGTAGATCCGGTCGAACTGCCCGAAGCGGTTCCCGACGGCGAACGCGTCGTGCCACTTGGCGTTGCTAACCCGCCGGATACCCCGCCAGAACTTCCGCTCGAAACGGTGGTGTTCGGATCAGCCGACGATGCCAAGCCTGCGGCCCCCGGATCGAGTCCCGGTGGAGCGGCGATGACGTTGCCTGCTGTGTCGACGTAGATCGTCCGTGCGATGTGTTCGATCACGACGGTGGTTGAGGTCGTCGGCGGTTCAGTAATTGTGGTGCTGCCAAGTTGGCTTGCTGGATCTTGAATCGCCAATGCGGCAAAGCCGCTCACGAAAAGCGCTGAACTCACTCCGGCCAGCGCCGCACGACTTGCTAGTGCGTGGCGTTTCTTCGGTTTGGCGGCCATCAGTGTTGACAATTCCAGACGCCGTTGTCTTCTAATTCGCCACCGACGCAGCCAGCCGGCATCGGTGGGATTGACCCAGAGCTATGGGCAGCAGATCCTTCTTCGCGATCTCGAGATTTTGGAACGGTGGTGACTGGGGGCAATGTCGGCGGCACAGTGGTGACCGGTGGTGCCGCGACCGGATGAGGTGAAGTTCTCGGCGCGCTTTGCTGCGGTGATTGCTCGCCCGCATTTTCCGACGAAGACTCGCTCGGTGACTCGGTTACGCCGAGCGCCGAGTCACTGCTTGGTACGTCACCGGTGGCCACTCCGTCGGATGACGAATCCGCTGCAGTCGTCGCGGTTGACGTTGTCGTGTCGACTACCACCGCATAGGTATCGTCATATTGCACCTGAGTCGCGGCCGCATCGGTGCCCGAACGCGAACTACTTGCCAACGACGAGGCAAGCCCTGATGGACCGCCCATCACGATCGCTGCTGAGCCGACTCCCATACTCGCAACGCTGACCAAACCTGCGACTACAAGTGCGGTTTTCCGGGGGAGTTTCATCGCAATTCAAGCCTTTCGAGCTGCCAAAACCAGTACTCACCCCATATATTCGGATCGAAAAGCTGCGACCTTTAGCTTTTGTTTTCAGGGGTTGGACGTCAACCCAACGTCATCGATCACCAAGTCGCTGTGCTCAATCTGGCCGGCCTCGCGAACGTTGCGCTCGAGCCTTAAAGGCAGGTAATCAACCGGTTAAACACTCGGATCAACGACCGGCCAATCGATCCGTCAACTGCGTTTTCGATCGGTCACGGAGCTCCAACGTAGTAATGTCGCGACCTATGGGCCCCGTAACGAACCTCGCCAATCAGCCAGATCTTCGAGACAACCTGTTCCCCGTCGAAACCGAACTCGACCGGGTCCGATGCGCCATTATCGGGGAGTTACCCGAAGCACTTCGTGGGGCCTTCCTGCGCAATGGCCCAAACCCCATGTTCGAACCAATTAGCAGTTATCACATGTTTGACGGCGACGGCATGCTGCATGAGATCTCGTTCGACGGCAGCGATGCGTTCTACCGAAATCGTTGGATTCAGTCTCGAGGTCTCGGCGCCGAGATGAAGCAAGGCCGAGCGCTCTACCCTGGATTGAGCGAGGTCATGCATTTCCCCGATGCTGACCTCGTCGGCGACGCGGGACCGGTCAAGAACCCAGCCAACACGCACATCATTCGCCACGCCGATCGTTATCTCGCATTGTGGGAAGGTGGCCTTCCCACCCAAGTAACCGCCTCACTCGAAACTATCGGCGAATACGATTTCGATTCTCGTTTGGTTGGCGCAATGACAGCCCATCCCCGAATTGATCCGCGTTCTGGCGAGCTGTTCTTTTTCGGCTATTCATTGTTTGAGCCGTACCTTCGCTACCACGTGGCCGATGCAAGCGGCGCTTTGATCCACAGCGTCGACATCGAGCTCCCAGCACCGGTGATGATGCATGACTTCATCATCACTGAACAGCACGCCATATTTCTTGATTCGCCCATCGTGTTCGACATTGCCAACCTCGGCGTTGGTCCATTGGTTCAGTGGAGACCGGAAAATGGTTGCCGTATTGGCGTGATGCCTCGGTATGGATCAGCGGCCGATGTGCGCTGGTTCGAAATCGAAGCGGGTCACGTGCAACATTTTTGGAATGGCTGGGTCGAGGGCGATCGAATCGAATTCAGCGGCACTCGGTTCGACCATCCCGAATTCGGCATTGACCCCACCGCCCCCTTAGACGAAACGACCGCCGACGCCACACCAGCGTTTCCGGCTCGATTCTGGGTTGATCTGTCAACGGGGAAGGCAGGCTGGGAACAGACCGACGATCTTGGCGGAGACTTCTGCCGGTTCGATGATCGGCTCAATGGTGTCCGTACTCGACACCATTACATGTCAGCGATGGTAGATCCTTCACGACGACTCGGTGACTTCGACGCAATCGTCCATTACGACGCAATCACGTCCGGGCGGGCCATTTGGAACGCTGGTTCAACTGGGCATGTCGGTGAGAGCGTGTTTGCTCCCGATCCGCAGCGATCTGGTGAAAACGAAGGCTGGTTACTCAACGCTGTCTATGACGATTCGACTGACGCCAGCGAACTCTGTGTATTCGATGCGCAAGACGTTGCGAGCGGGCCGATAGCTCGAGTACAACTCCCCCGCCGAGTGCCATTTGGGTTTCACGCGAACTGGTTTGCGGCACCTTCCTAGCCACGAAAGCACGGTCGGTCCGGCGCACCTTTGACGGACGCCATTGACAAAATCCACTTCTTCCTGCGGTATGTTTTTTCAATGGAAGATGACATCCTCGTCATTCGTGGATTACTCGGCGCCGCCGCTATTGACGGGTCGCCGACCGCGGAACAAATCAATGTGCTGCAAAGTTTGGTTTATGGCTACATGGGCCTTGAAGTCGACCTATCGACATTGGATCCAGCATCGCCGGCAGAGTTCGCAAGCGGCATCCCTGATAACGATCGTCATCGCGCCATCGACCTGTTGGCGTTGATCGAATTTTGTCGTCATCCGAGCGATCCGCGACAGGCTGACCTCGTCGAGACCTATGCCGATGCACTTGGTCTCGATGAACCACTCCTCGTTGTTGCGCGTGACGTCCAAATCGGTGCACGTGACCACGTACTGGCGGACTGGTCGCGATACCAGGTTGCTCCGCCCGTAACCCCCGGAATTGACGGTGAACGACCCCAGGGCGAGTCACAATTCCGACACCTCGAAGATTGTCCTGCCGATAGCCTAGGACGAGCATTTTTCGACCACTACCAACGATGGAATCTCACCTTCCCGGATGAGCCCGGCGGCGGTGGCGACACCATGGTGGGCCATGATTTCACCCACGTACTAGCCGATTACGAACCTGACCCGCCGGGCGAGATCGCGCTTCAGGCCATGCTACTGAGCGCCACAAACTTTGATCATCACTTTTCGAGTTTCATTGCGGCTCTCGCATTCAACGAGTCAAAAGCGCTGTATTTGCCGGGACTGTTTCCAACCGAGCTTGCGCTGACCCGACCAGGCGCTGCCGATGAGCTCGCAGATGGCTTTCGTCGCGGCGTCGCGTGCACCAAGGACTTCTCGGCTATCCCGCATCTCGAATTAGTCGACGAACCGCTCGAGAAGGTGCGAAAAGATTGCGGAATAGTTTCGCGATGACATTTTCTGACCCACGTCCGATCGATGTGGATCAAGCTTTACCATCGACTACCGTTGATGTCATCCCCGACAAGAAGGATTGGTTCTGTGGCATCCAATAGCAGCCGACTTACAACCCGCGAGGAAATCGAGGCTCGAGGAACTGCGTCCGCAGCCGATAAGGCAAAGCCGGTCATTACCGAAGAAGCGAAAGCGATCCGGCGCGAACGGGTTGGCAAAGCAAAAGACGCTTTAGCACGGTCAGTCGGCACAAAAGGCGAACACGTCGCTCCAGCGCGCGCTGCGCTTAAGGAATATCTCCGGCAGCTCAACGACCCTAAGCAGCCTGACGATGCGCGCTTCGAGGCATTGATTGCTGCACCATTTACCGCGCCGCCAAAGAAAAAAGTCAACGAACGACGTTTCTAGTCGGATTGGTCTAACAATGTTTGGTTCTGCAGATTGCAGCGGTGCAGCCACTCGGATTGATCAAATACCGGCCTTGATGAAAACAGCGGCCCGGCCTCGGCCACCTTTTTTCACCTCGGTGACTTTCGACGATGCAATGAGCTCATCGACAGGTTTGCGAAGGCGAGCTGAGGTTTCATTTAACGTCGCCGCTAAATCATTCAACGTAAACTCGCCGGTCTGCCGGTCGACGGCCGAAGCAACATCGGCAACGGCAGGAAGTTGCTTACGGGTGCGTTTCGCGCCTGTCCCCGAAGTCCCTGGACGCCCTGTCGGCAGCAGAGCACCATCAACAGCCGACAACATCACTGCCATTCCGACCTTCGTAGGTGCTTTCGAATCGTCTCCCCGCAGCCAGGCAAGAAACTTTTCGGCTTCTCCCGCTGCGGCTTTGCGATTCTCAAGCCGTTCTGCGGCCGCAAGTTCGGATTTGAGCTTACTTTGAAGGCGAGCAATCTCAGCCTGCAGTTCGGAGATATTTTCGGATTCAGTCATGTCACGGCTCCTTAAATGACTCTGCGTGGGACGCCACGAATTGGGCTTCGCAGCGCGCGTTCTCCTAAGTGTAACGCGCGGTCGCCACGACCAGTCAAATCAGGAAATGGAATGACAAAAACAATTACTTTCTATTTTAAAAGAAGTTGAGCGACAGAAGGTTTAGTCGGACAACATCTTTGTGATTTTCACAGTCTTATTTCAATCTCAGTCAAGATGAAGTTGGATACACCAAATTCGGCAAACTCGGATCAAGAAGTTTCGCCGCATGATCGGGTGCAATGGGAAGCCCGGATGGATCCAGTAATCCGATTTGGGCCAATAACGATGCCTGGTCCCAATAAATGTGCTCGTGGGTGACTTTTCCGTCTACTACGCCAACGATAACGACCATGCCGATTTCGACTGGCATCTGAGTGGGTGCAACACCTGGCAGTATCCAGTCGAGCACCTCAGTATGAGTGAATCGCACGACGTCTTCGTTCACCACCTGGGTGTCGCTTACGGTCTGTGAAATGTTGATGATCTCGCCATCGGGTGGCAAGAATCTGCCGATGAAATGATCGGCGTACCACTGACGAACCAGGTCTTTACCCACTGCTCCCGCCAGAGTTGGCACAACTGTCAAGTGTGGATTGTCGGCCATCGTGGCCATCGTTTTGTCGAGGTCAAGATCGATCTCAGCCTGGATATGTTCGCTTACGACATCGGCGATTGAACGCGATTGTGAAGCAAAATCCGAAGGAGACATGTGAACACCAATCAGGTTGAGATTGCGTAGTTGGACCCAGCGAGAAAATCGGAGGTTCTCTAGTCGTGCTTCTTTGTCGGAAGTGCTTCGCACGGCGTCGATTGTTTCTGACCATTCGGACACGTTGTGTCCGACCAAATCACGTCGGTCATATCAGCGCCTGACAAGTCAGCGCCCGTAAGATCCGCACCAGCAAAGTCAACGCCGCCCAACTTGGCTCCAGACAATTTCGCATTCCGAAGCGTGCCGTTTGCCAGAACCGCTCCGATGAGAATTTGGCCATTGAGATTTGCATCGTCGAGGTTTGCTGCCGGACCGACGAAGTAGCCATGAACGAGCATCCAACCGGCCGGAAGCGAAGGTGTCCCCTCAATCTTTCCGGAAACGACACCGGTCAATTTGGCATTTAGAAGATTGGCACCATCGAGTTTTGCCCCTCGAAAATCGGCATCGGTCAAAGTAGCGCTGCGCAATATGGCTTGGTTCATCGTCGCGTCAATGAACTTCGCCCGAATCAGAGTCGAATAACTCAGGTTCATGCCGGTCATAGGTTTGTCTGACACGTCGACATCGGTCAGGTCCATCGATTGGCAGCTACCGCCGTCTTTAAACTCACAGCCGTTGACCATTGAACCTGACGTTCCAGTCGACTTGTTGTGCGATGACACGACAATAATCGCAACGACTAATGCGCAAATCGCCACGCTTGCAGCGATGACCTGATGTCGACGCCGGCGATGGCGCGATGGCGGGTGATGTTCGGAACTTTCCGATGAACCAAAGGGAGAATCGGTGGATCGATCAACGCTGAGATTGTCCATGCGACAGGTTACGCCATACCAAGTTGGAGTTAGCCGGCACCGCCTCGCAACCTTGCTCGTCTCACACCTGCATGCAGGGATCACGCCAGCTAATAGGCGTGGGAAACCGTGCGCTGAGTACAGTGAGACTCCATGAGTAACGCTGAAGACGGATCGAAAGACACGATCCAGATTGTCACATCAGCCGACTCAGGATTTCTTCGCCAACTCGTAACGTTGCTCAGAAGTATCGAGGTGAGCAATGCGGGCGACTTGCCCGATGTCACCGTATTGACTGATGCCGATACCGCTCGATCGACCCGATTGATGCCGAGCCAGCTAACGGTGAACTGGGTGCAGGTTCCCGACAACTTGACCGACGATGTGGTGATGCCGAGCTTTCTTGAGCCGTCATCGCTGTGGCGCGTTTCTCTTGACACTCTGGTCGCATCGGAACTTGATCGGGTGATCTATCTCGATGCAGACATGGTGGTTCGTCATCGATTGCGACCATTGTGGGAATTCGATCTTGAGAGTGCCGTGATTGGCGCGGTACGCGATCCGCTGGTGCCCTGGTTTGGTGCCCCAAAAGGGCCACCATGGCGGGACCTCGATGTCGACCCGGCGAGTCCCTATTTCAATGCCGGGATGATGCTTATCGACGTGAGTTCATGGCGGCGAGACGAAGTGTCAAACAAGACCATCGAAGTGCTTCGCAAAGCACCACTGCCCTATGCCGATCAGTGCGCGCTCAACACGGTGCTAATCGATCGCTGGGCTCAACTCCCACCTACATTCAACGTTCAAGGCGCCCACCTCATGCCGGGGCTTGGTTTTGGACCTGTTATTGAATCTGCCGATGCACTGAAACAGGCACTAGCCGACCCAGCGATCGTGCACTTCAATACATCGAATTTTGGCCGACCGTGGCTCGCGGGTTGCACCCATCCCTTTCGAGACGAGTGGTATGCGACCCTTGATGAAACCGAGTTCGCGCACTGGCGCCCTCGACCTGCGCCATTGCCTGATCGAGTCTTTCGTCGAGTCAAGCGCGCAGCGTCAACTCTTATCACTGGCACGTGAGAAGGCGATTGCTGGCAACCTCAATCAGGATGAGTGATCAAAGAGGCGACAACGCTGATCAACAGGACGCGCTCACCACAAAGTCGGCGATGTCGACACCAGCTTCGACTAGCAACCGCAGCACCGTGGTAGCTGGAACTGCGATCCGGACCGGGTCTTCCCAAGACTGAACCCATACTGCGCCGTGACGAGACCACCCCTGTCCATCGAGCGATGCTCCCGAAAATTCGCCATCGGGTTCAAAACGCGCCAGTAGTCCACCGTCTGAGGCTCGCGTGATGTTCATCTGCCCTTGTGCTGTGTCAATAGTGAGTACCACCTGGCGATTGAGAATCAATCGGCAAAGCATGCCGGCAAGTTGTACTTCGGCATCAGATTGGGTTGGACCATCCAATGTCGGTCCGTCGTCGGCGAGATCGAATCTTTCACTGTCATCAGGTGCGACGAACAGGATCTCTGTGCACGCTCGCTCGAGTCGCAACACTTGGTCGTCGCCATCGGTAAACGACCCAACACCCAAACCAATCTGTGCGATCTGACGCAGAGCGACACCGATGACGCTTCGGCAGTCCAACGCGACAGCGGCCGATGCGTCACTGACCGGACCGAGTTCGCCGATTGCCTCTATCGAAATGGCGCCCGACACCATCGCGGCCCGATCGGCCGCAGCATGAGCCGCGTTCGAAGCAAGTTCAGCTTCGTGCAGCCATCGATTGAGGCCGGGTGCAGGAATCACCGCTTCGGTTTGGCGAATCTCCTCGATCTCGCGGACAAGCCCAAGCGCCATCAACCAATCAATAGCGGCGTTCCCGGCGTCACGGTTTGCGCTAATTCGGTTCACTTCGATGGCCAGAAGCGCTCCATCGAATGCCTCCTGAAACCGACCCGATTCAGGTTGCTCGCTAAGGTTTGCTAAGTCTGAAATCGGGTCGCCCACAATCTCGCCATAGAGCCAAGCATCGTCACCATATCCATTGGGCAGTGGCATACCTATCACGCACTTTCAGTGGTTAACTCCTAGCCGGTTGCAGCGGCAGTGAGCATGCGAAGCATCTGCTCCGTCCCCTAGTAGTACGCCATATGTGTGACATTTCGACTCACCAACAGCGTGTCGTTGGCACCAATCATGTCAGTCGTTCGCTCGCTTTCGGCGAGCACGTGCATGCGATCGCGCTGCCCCTGAAAGCCCAGCCACGATCCCAAAGACAGCTCCACCGATGCCCCGAACTCGCTGCTGGGTTGTCAAGCGTTGATGGTTGCTGAGCCCGCCCAGCAAATCAGCGCCATCAGCGCCGGCCGACGCGAGGAACCACCAGGTTGCCGATGAATCCCCGCGCAGGCCGCTCACCAGCAGCATCGCTCCGATGAGTGCATCTCGGTAGCCCATTGATCGCAACAACAAACTGGCCGTTGGACCGGATTCCTGATCGTCTCCCCACAATCGGTTGGCGGCATCTGGAGCCACGAGAAAAGACACACCAGATGCGAGTCGAATCGACCCCGCGGTGATAGCCGGGATATTCGTGCGACGGAATGCAGCGAACTTCATGGAAAAACCATAGGGGAAGCTATGGGAACTACCGTCATGGAACATCAATCGATCGGAAGATTCAATGAGCGATAAACGGCAAGGACCCGATGCACTAACCGTATCCGCACGGCTCAAGGAAGCACGCGAGATCGCCCCGGGAGTGTTTTTCTTGGCCGGGTTTGGCAATACGACATTCATCATCGGCACCGATGGTGTCGCAGTTGTTGATCCCGGCTTATTCATAAACGGACCGAGAGTTGTTGATGAACTTCGGGCCATTACCGAACTACCGATTCGCTATGTGATCTATACCCACGGCCACTTCGACCATGCATTCGGAACACCGGCGTTACTTGAAGATGCTGCGGCGCGAGGTCACGCCGTTCCCGACATTGTTGGACATGTAAATGTTGGGCGCCGTTTTGAGCGTTACGCCAAGACTTCGGGGCATTTGGCCGAGACATTTGACTTGCAATTCGCTAGCTGGGGACCTGGCGGCGGTGACGTGGTCCGATCAGCCCAATACTGTCCACCGACGATTTCTTACCAAGACCGCATTACTCTCGACGGACTTGGTGGTCGATCGATCGAATGTCGACACGGCTTGGGCGAGACCGACGACCACACCTGGATATGGATTGCCGATTCGCGGGTGATCGTCGGTGGGGATTTCATCGTGTCTTCGCTCCCCAACGCTGGCACGCCATTTCGCGTACAGCGCTACGTTCTCGAATGGGCCGAAGCGCTCGAGGAGATGGCCTCGGTCGAACCGTTAGCCGTGGTGAGTGGACATGGTGACGTATTCACCGATGACGCTGCCGACATGTTGCTCACGACGGCACGCTCACTGCGGTGGCTCGATAGCGAAGTCGTGCGACGTATTAATGACGGCCAATGGCAAGAACAGATATTGGCTGAGGTTGAGCTTCCCGACGAACTATCCGAAAGTCGTTACCTTCAGCCGCTCTATGGATGTACGGCATTTGCCGTCCGCGACCTATTGCGGCGCTACATGGGTTGGTACGACGGCAACCCATCAGGGTTGTTTCCATCGCCTCGTGCTGAAGTCGCTCGCGAGATAGTGGATCTAGCTGGTGGTGTCGACGCCATTTTGAGTCGCGTCGACGAACTCATGGTCGGCACCAGCGCCGAACAACAACGAGCTCTGCATCTCGTTGACTTTGTCCTCTTGTCTGGTGATGGAGATCCCACCGAAGCCCACCGCCGCAAAGCTGACCTTTTAGAGAGTCGCGCCGCGGACGAACGTTCATTTGTGGCCCACAACGTGTTGAAGTCTGCTGCGGTGCTTGAACGCGCCAACATCCAGCCGTAACCAACCACTGCGACGGAGTGCTCATCACAACCCAGCGAATGCAGCGCTTTTCTGTTCCAACAGCCGGAATTTGGCGAAGTCATCGACCTTTGGTCACTTCGATATCTCGAAGGCTCACGACACGTTTAGACGGCCGTTGCCGCGCCATCTTCGACGCCGTTCGATGTGAGACGAAACGTTACGATGACTTCTTTATGGAATCGATCAGTGACTAGGGTTCGGCGATGACAAGTCACGTTGGGCGAAGGGCGATTTGGACATTACGTCGCTCCGTCAACACGTTTCGTCGTGAGCACCGGCATCGAGCCTCCCAGATAAATCGAAGCGTGAATATCAAGCATGTGCAGTCGCGAAGTTCATTAGCGCGCCGAAGCGCGCGTGCGATGAGTTCGATACTTCGTAACCCTGATCCGTCTGGGCCGATCTGGGCAGTGACCATGGTCAAGAATGAAGCCGACATCATCGAAGAGACGATCCAGACACTTGTCGCACAGGGCATTGACCAGATACTCGTGGCTGATAACAATTCGACCGATGCTACGCGAGAGATTCTCGAACGATTGGCCCGCGACCTGCCAATCATCATTGTCGATGATCCATTAGTCGCATATTGGCAGGCGGAAAAGATGACAAGGCTCGCTCAAGTTGCAACCAGTCTCGGAGCATCTTGGATTGTCCCCTTCGATGCTGATGAACTGTGGTTCGGCGAGGGCAGCCGAACAGTTGCTGAAGTCCTGCGATCCACCTCGGCCACAATTGTTACCGCAACATGGTGGCAGTTTTTACCTGTCAACGAACAAGATGGCGTGGGTTTCGCACAGAGACATGGCTATCGCCAGTTGAAACCTGAGCCCTATAAGAAACTCGCCTTCCGTGCGAATTGGTTGGCTCGCATCGGACTTGGAAATCATTGGGTTGACCTACCCGACATGCGCGAACAAGCAGGCCTTCGCATTGCACACTTCCGCTATCGCTCACGTGAACAAATGGTTCGCAAAATAAGAGATGGAGTCGCCGGATTGCGCGCCGGCGGAATCGGCAACGACCTGGTTAGCCATTGGTGGGCGCTAGCCGACGCCGATGACGATGCAGTACACGCATACGTGCAGGAGCTCATCGTCAATGCCGAACCCGTCTTTGATCCGGCGTCTTTATGGAGCCGTTCATGACCATAGTCGAACCGACGATCGCCGAAAATGACGCCGGCACGTCACATCGACGGGCCGATATCCAGGGCCTGCGCGCGGTTGCAGTTGGTTTGGTTGTGGCCTTTCACGCTGCGCTTCCGATTCCTGGTGGCTACGTCGGCGTCGACATGTTCTTTGTTATCTCGGGCTACGTCATCGGTCAGATGTTGCTACGGCAACTTCGAGCCACCGCGACATTGCGATTCGGATCGTTTTATACCCGACGGTTGCGACGACTGTTACCAGCTCTGGCGCTTTTGATCTTCACTGTCGCAGCGGCCTCGACAGTCCTGCTCAGCCCATTCGGCGCCCAACAAGCAACCGCTCATACCGGGATTGCCGCCTCACTTTTCTCCGCCAATCTGCAACTTGGCTCGGTGTCGGGCGCCGGATATTTCGCACCGGTTGCCGCCAACGCGTTGCTGCATACTTGGTCGTTGTCGGTCGAGGAACAGTTCTATCTTGCGTTTCCCGCCTTCTTATTAGTTGTGTGGCGCGTCGCCGGCCGGCTCAGCGGACCGAACGGCCGCCGGCGAGCCGTGCCGATCTTGGTGATCGTCGCGACCTTGGCATCCTTCGCGTTGTCGTGGTTCGCGACTTTTCATCCGAGCGGATTCTTCGGATTGAAGTTTGCCTTCTATTCGCCGATGACGCGGGCTTGGGAGTTCGGCGTCGGAGTACTCGTCGCGTGGTTCTCAAGCCGATTGATTCGAATCCCCCGGTCGGTTGCCGTCGTGCTCGGCGTGATCGGTGCGTTGCTCATCATGTACTGCGCGCGGTCGTTCACCAATGCAACGTTGTTTCCGGGTGTCGCCGCGTTGGTGCCGGTCACCGGCACTGCCTTGCTCCTAGTTTCCGGAATGGTTCCTAACTGGGGAGTGAGCTCGCTGCTTTCACTTCGGCCAGCAGTGTGGATCGGCGATATTTCCTATGGCTGGTACTTGTGGCACTGGCCGCTGATTATTTTCGCCGTGGCGTTGTGGCCCGGAAATAAAATGACAATGGTTGCCGCTGCGTTAGTGGCCCTAGTACCGACGTTGTTGTCATACCGGTGGATAGAAAATCCAATCCGATTCAACGATCGGATTGTTGGACGTCGCATCATTCGACTCGTCGTCATTTGTGTATCACTACCGATTTTCGCGTGTGTCGGTCTACTCGTTATCAATCGATTCGAGTCACATACGAAAGCAGTTCACGACTTCGCTGTAGCCCGAGAACGCCACGCCGATAGCAAGGATGAATGCGCCAATTTGACTCCGATTGGCGAACGGTCGCCTACGGCGTGCACCTGGACCGTTTCGAATCCGAAAGGAACCATCTATCTCATTGGCGATTCAAACGCCGGGCACTTCATTGAGGTGGCAGCCAATGCCGCTAACGCATTGGGTTACAACCTCACAGCAGCGACGCCGCCTGGTTGTCCGATGGTTGATGTTCTGCGACCAAATCGCGGCGGGTCCTCGGGAACAGCCGGCGCGGCATGCCTAAGCTTTGTCACCAAATCGGCCTCGGCCCTGGAACTGAATCCTCCAGCGATGGTGATTTTGGCCGCCTCAACGCAGTACCTGGAGTTCCCGGAGGCCTTTCGTGATCCGCAGACCAACCAGCCTGTCGCTACCCCGGAGGGAAAAGCACAACTTTGGGAAGACGGAACGGCCACCGTCTTGCGCAAGTTAGAAGCTGCCGGCATACCCACGGTTTTGATCCACTCAGTCCCCCATCAAGACGCTGCCGAGTTCCACCCAGAGAACTGTCCGGCTATCCAGATCTATCGATCAGCGTGCGGTTTCGGAGCCGTCGACCGCGCGAGCGTTGAGCGCCAACAACGAGCCACCCGAGACGCCGAAGATCGTGCAGTCGCCCAAGTACCAGGATCAGTTGCGGTCGATTTTACCGATGACCTGTGTTCCCCCGATGCGTGTTACGCCCGTCGTGACGGCGTGTTGTTGTTTAATGATGCCCGACATTTGAGTATCGCCGGAGCGTCAACGCTCAACGACCAATTCCAGACCATCATGCGAAACGCGCTTGGGCGCTCATGAACGAATCACCACCCAATCGGTCAAATACTGTTGCGAACGGAGAACCTCATGTCATCAGCTAGCGACCCACCCTCCGAGCTGATCGATGCTCGGATCAGAGAGTTAGGCGACTGGCGGGGCGAAATGCTTAGCCGGCTTCGTGCCTTGGTTAAACAGGCTGATCCCGACGTCATTGAGGAATGGAAGTGGCGTGGAGTTCCCGTCTGGGAGCACGACGGCCAAATCTGCACCGGCGAGACCTACAAGACCGTTGTCAAGATGACGTTTGCTAAAGGCGCGTCTCTTGACGATCCCTCGGGGCTATTTAACTCGAGTCTCGAAGGCAACACTCGTCGAGCTATCGATTTTCACGAGGGTGACGAAATCGATGAAACAGCATTGAAAGCGCTCGTGCAATCAGCGGTGCAACACAACAAATCCAAGTCCAAAAAATAAACCGCCGCGCACGGCGGATTGAGACCGTCCCATCAAAAATGTTGTGCTGGCGATGAGTATCAACAGATACAAGGTCCGCCGAGGACCGGACAATTTGGTCCCGACATGGCATCGCAATCTGGACACAGGATGCACCCGCATGACATGTCTCTCGGACAGATGTGGGCCCCATCGAGGATGACGCCACAAATCGCGACTCGCTGGCCGCTCTCATTGCGGTAACGCTGCTCACAGTAATAGTGCTTCAGTCCGGGGTCATCGGCTTGCTCGACGACTTCGACGAGTTCGTCTACCGAAGATTCGCTCAATGGTTTGGTCCAGCGGTGCTCGGCACGAAGGCGAGCACCACTGAGGAGCTAGCCATTGACAATCGACATCGTTCCGGCAGCATCAGTGGCAACTTCGCGACCATCGGGATAGGTGTGGAGGGTGGAGCCGTCTGCGAATGTCGCGATGGTCCTGCCATCGGGATACGCAGAGTGAGTCGCACCATCCGAATGGCTCCAGATCTCGCGTCCGTCGGGGTACTTCGTATGGGTCCTACCGTCGTCGTGAGTCCAAGCCTCGCGCCCATCGGCATATTTCGTGTGGGTCATCCCGTCGGGGTAAATCCTTACGTCCCTACCGTCCTGAAAAGTGGTCTGCCAGAGGCCATCGGGAAGCGAATAGATCATTCGCCCGTCCGGCATCGTGATTTCCTCTCGACCTAACTCATCTTTCATAGTTACCTTCTCTTGCCAATGGTCGAAGTAGGTACCCCGAGTATCCCAGAGCAATGGCATAAATATTTGTTATGGTATCGCGTCCAGAAATAGTGCGTTCCAAGTCAAGTTTTGGCACACGCTGTTGATTGCACGACACCATTCGGGCAGGTGGTGTTTAACCAAATTGCCGCACTGGATTGCGAAGCTGAGAGGTTCGCTCCGGTTAAGTTTGCGTTGGTAAAATTCGCTCCGTGCATCTGGGCATAGCTGAGGTTCGCTCCGGTCAGGTTCGCCCCGCTGAAGTTTGTTTGCCGCAACGTCGAGTTGGTCAAGTTGACCCCGCTGAGATCGGTGTTTGACAGGTCGCAGTCGGATAGATTCACTTTCTCGCCCCTTGCCGTGCAATCAACCGACCCCGCAGCCGATGGAACTGACACCGTGATTGTGGTGCTCGCCTGATCCGCCAGTGTTGTCGAGTTCGCTGCGGTCGTCGAAGTGTCGGCCGTGTTTAGGGACCCCGTACTTCCTCCGCCACACGACGAGATCACCACTGCCGAAATTACGATTGCGAAGACTACTAACGACTTTTTCATTGTTTTCCTTGGACTTGTTCAGACGCTCGGCGGGACCGTCAAAGTTTCGAATTCAATTCATCAATTAAAGCATGAATAAGTCGGTCCACGTCGGGATACGTTGCAAGCGGATTCATGAAGGTACATTTGAGCGCCGCACGGCCCTTGATCTCCGTACGACCGAGCACGATTTCTCCGCGCATCAACAAGTTCTGCTGCACTCGTTGAAGATCGGTTGCGAGGTAGCCAGGTGCATCAAAGACGCACATCACACCCGTCGGTTGGGCAACCATCGCCAACTCGTCAGATGCGGCGATCTTGTTTGCCGCGTAGGAACTTAAGTCAATGACTCGCTCAAGCATCTCTGCTAACGATGCTCGGCCCAATGTGCGCAGTGTTGCGACAATCTTGGCCGCGTCGAAACGCCTCGATGTATCGAGCGACCTTCCTACGAGGTTGGTCATTCCTTCGACTTCGTCACCGCGATCAAGGTACTTCGACTTCACACGAAGCAAATCGAATCTCTTGACGTCTTGAACGATAAGTGCGCTGGCGTTGAATGGCTGAAACCAGAGTTTGTGAAAATCAATGGTGACCGAGTCGGCTCGGCTGATGCCGCTCAGCATTGGACTCAAACGCTGGGACATGAGGTAGGAGCCAGCGACCGCGGCATCAACATGAAACCAAGCGCCGACGCGTTCACATCGAGTCGCGATGTCATCAAGTGAGTCAATCGCCCCAAGGTCAGTTGTACCGGCGGTTCCGACAATCGCGATGACCGTCGATCCGAGCGAAATGAGTTGATTCAAGATGTCGTCAAGACTCGTAATGTCCATGGCGCCAATGTCATTACTCGGAACGGTGACGACTGCGTCACGCCCAAGGCCGAGCTGCGCCGCGGCGCGTTGCACTGAGAAGTGCGCTTGGTCCGAGCAAACGATGCGCCACGACTTCGCTTCTTCGGGAAGGCCAGTTCGCAAGACGTCAACGCCCAACTGTGCACTAGCCCATGAACGCGCCAGCGTCATACCCAGCATGTTGGATGCGGTACCGCCTGAAGTCATTACTCCCGAAGCAGTCTCGGCCATCCCCATCAACGCGCTTAACCAATTCATCAGATGGAGTTCGACTTCGGTGGCAGCCGGTGCTTGGTCCCAGCTGTCCATCGACTGATTCATGACCGCAATCGTCATTTCGGACACCACACTCGCCAGTAAAGTTGGTGGCTGAAGATGAGCAACACAGTTCGGGTCAAAAGCGACGACACTATGGGCCCAGACAGTTTCGCCGAATTGGTCGAGAACCTGATTGAGCGGCGTTCCTTCCTCGGGACAAATTGGCGTGTCCCAAATCAGATCATGCAATTGCAGTGGACTGAGATCACTTCGTGGCCCGATTGGTCGCCGCAAACTCGCGATCGCCGCACTTGCAGCTTGCTCCAACCGCTCGATGCCAGTCTCATTCAGTTCGACAACTGCATCCTGCCAGCGTTGGCTGCCACTCAACGGAGTGCCACCGCAAATGATTCGGCGAGTCGAGTGAGGCCATCGAACAGTTCTTCGCGATCCGTGGTGAGTGGCGGGAGCAGTTTCACAACCGTGTCATCGGTCCCGCATGTCTCAACAATGAGACGTCGATCGAATGCCGCCCGGGTTATGCGGTCTGCGGTCTCGGCACTGTTTACGTTGACGCCGCAAAGAAGCCCATTACCTCGCACGTCGAAGTCAAGTGACCCGTAGGAACTGGCGATTGCCTCGAGACCATCTCGGACCAATATGCCCTTGGCGTCGATGTCCTTCTCAAAAACTTCGTCGCTCCAATAGAGTTGCATCATTTTGGTTGACGTGGCAAAGGCCAAGTTGTTGCCTCGGAAAGTTCCAGAAAATTCGCCTGGCGCCCACGTATCGAGTTCGCGACGAATGAGATTTATCGCCATAGGGAGCCCGAGGCCACTCATTGCTTTGGAGATGCAGATTATGTCGGGATTGAGGTTCGATCCTTCAAACGAGAAGAACGAACCAGTGCGACCAACGCCCGCCTGAACCTCATCGGCGATGACCAGCACCCCATGTGCAGTGGCCTTCTCGCGGAGCGCTTGCAAATACGCCGATGAGAATGGACGAGCCCCACCTTCGCCTTGGGTTGGCTCGACGATAATGGCGCCAACTTTTTCGCCATTCACGCCGTGACGTAATGCGTTGTCGAGCAGATCAAGATCCAGGTCGCTCATGATGTCCACGAACGGCAATGCAACGAAATCGCCAACGTGCGAGATGACTTTGCGATCTGCCAGTGTCGCGGAGATTGACGCTGCGCGATAGGTCATGCCGTGATAGCTGCCGTCAAAGCCAATGACGGCGCGGTTGCCCGTTATGCGTTGCGCAAGTTGCAATGCCGCTTCAACTGCAGTTGCGCCGGTTGGGCCAACCGTCTGGACAACCATGTCTAAATTGCGAGGCTCCAAGATGAGGCGGTTGATCGTTTCGAGAAATGCCCGTTTTTCGGCAGTGAAGGTGTCGAGGCTGTGGAGTATTTTCCCCGACTGCAGGTGTGAGATCGCGACTTCTACGAGTTCGGGATGGTTGTGCCCATAGGAAAGAACGCCGGCGCCAGCGAAGAAATCCAAGTACTCATTTGCATCCTCATCGATTAAGACTGATCCATGTGAAGAAGTAAAAACCGCAGGCCAGCGTCGGCAATAGAAGCGGACGTTCGACTCAAAGTCTTCAAAGGCGTCCATTGCCTAGCACCCCATGCCGTTGTCTCACCTCGCCGGAGAGTACCACCTGACTTTCGGATCGCTCACCTTGCGCTCATGTGGCGAGCACACATTCACTGCTGAGTTACGCGCGCAAATCATGGCGGAAGGCGATTCGAAGATCACTCGTTGTGCATGCGATCAAACTACGAGTTTGTCTCAACTGGAGTCGTGTCTTCATCTTCCTTCGATGCAATTACTGCTTGTTTGACGATCTCTTCGACATGATCGTGATCAATACCTAGGGCCGCGCCAATGTGCACCGCCCAGATCTCTGCTCGCAGGTTTGTTTCAAAATCAAGCTCAGCGCGAAGGTCGGCGCGCGCCGATTGTCGGTTCTGGCTAACCATGACAAATGTCGACAAAAAGATCGCTTCAAGGCTGACGACCATCGTGAGCAACCCAAATGGAAACGGATCAAATTTGAGTGCCGCACCGAAAACTCCGATGCCACACAAAACCCAGATCGCGAACCATGCCGAGTGGAGATAAACGAACTTCAGTGAGCCCGCGAAGCCGGTGACTTTGTCGGCGGCGTGGTCTTGGCTTCGTTTTAAGGATTTCCATACGCTTGACTCATTCGGTACGTGATATTTCGTATGGGTAAAAAGGTGCCCATCGGCGTCTCCATCCCACCGGTCGATCGCTTGGCAGGCAAGGCACGTGAGTTGATCGTCAGCCATAGTGGATCCAGTCGTGCATGTCGTCGCGACGTGTGCGCATCTCCACCATTACAGAATTGCCCGAGGGCTACAGGTGATGGTCTTCGTTAGTACTATCTTCAACGTGCCAAGGACTCCTAAACCCCGAAACCTCGGTGGATCGGTGGTGATGGAGCCCCTGAAGATCCGGAACTTCCGGCTCCTCTTTTTCGCCCAAGCGACGTCAACCAGCGGCTCATTCATGCAGGACGTCGCTCAGGCATGGTTGGTACTCCAACTCAGCCATGACTACACCGCTCTCGGGGTGGTGGTGGCGTTTCAGTATGTGCCGATGCTCTTCTTCGGTGCATGGGGAGGCGTGTTCTCCGACCGGTTCGATCGGCGGCGCCTCCTCTTCGCTACCGACGCCCTTGGCGGTGTGCTCGCATTGATCTTGGCGGTTCTCGTGCTCACCAACTCCGTGCAAATCTGGCAGATCTACCTACTGGCTATCCTGCTTGGCTTCGCAAACCTCGTAAACCAACCAGCAGGCCAGAGCATCTTGGGCGAGCTTGTCGGCGAAGATCTACTGACGCGAGCGGTCGGGCTAACGGTGTCGTTAGTAAGCCTCGCTCGCGTCGTCGGTCCAATCGTCGCAGGCATCGTCCTAGCCACACTTGGTTTCGGTGCGTGTTTCTTAGTGAACGCCGCAACGTTTGCGGTGTCATTAGCGTGCTTAGCCGCGATGCGCCCAGCAGAGATGTACCCAGCGGTCCACATTCCACGCGAACACAGGCAGGTACGCGCTGCGCTGAGCCACGTCTGGGCGACCCACAACCTCAAAATCACACTCATCCTGCTCGTCATCATGGGAATCTTCTGCTTCAACTTCGCGATCACGCTGGCGGTATTGGGAAAAGGGGCGTTTGGGGTGGATGAGGCAGGTTTCGCAGTACTGTTCGCGTGCTGGGGCTTCGGTGGCGGATTCGGCAGCTTGTTGGCGGCTCGCAAGTCATCACCTGATCTGAAGCGGCTGGGCTGGATCGGCGTACTTTTCGGATTCTCGGTACTCGTGATGGCCGTGTGCCCAACTTTGACTGAGGCAGCTGCAGTGAGTGTGATCGTCG
This sequence comes from Actinomycetes bacterium, assembly GCA_037138595.1. GTDB lineage: Bacteria > Actinomycetota > Acidimicrobiia > Acidimicrobiales > Acidimicrobilacustridaceae > UBA4742. The sequence continues at coordinate 90,456 of JBAXIB010000001.1, forward strand.
GGGTGCTGACCTTCTGGTTCGTCTCGATGAGTGCAGACCTGCTGCAGGTGTCGAGTCGACCCGAGATGCGCGGAAGAGTGATGGCGCTTTGGTTCGTCGTGCTCTGGGGTTCGTACCCCATTGGTTCCCCGCTGATGACTTGGGCGGCCAACAGCGCCGGCCCGCGGGCCCCACTGGTCCTTTGCGGTGCTGTGGCAACGGCAGCTTGTGGCTCCTGGCTCTTTTGGGCCCACTTTCGAGAACATGGCCACGCACTTGCAGGAAGGCCCGGCGATGCGGGAACGCCAGACCAGTGACACCTTATGTGTGCTACGGTGCCCCAACTTCAAGGGACGTCACCCAAATGGATTGCTACGTCATCGAAGTTTCTGCGTGGATGCTAAAAGCGCAAGGCTGCCATCTGGCCAAACGAGACAACCAAACGATTGGAAATCAATGGCTTACATGCTCAGTCACTTCTGGCCCGGCGCCACCGAGGAGAATTATCTAGCGGAGGTAGCCGCGGTGCACCCGCCAAACGGCTTGCCTGAAGGTCAGATCTATCACGCCGCTGGTCCAGCAGAGGGTGGATTCTTGATCATCGCCATTTGGGACTCGAAAGCGCACGAGCAGCATTTCGTCAATGACATCCTGCTTTCAGCCCAACCCGTCGCGGGAGGATTCCCGAATCCGGTAGTCGCCCACGAAGCCGAAGTCTTCAACCTCCAGACTGCTTGAGGCTGCGGGTTAAGAGCTCTAGTCACCTAACAGCGGACGAATTTGAAGCTGCTGCCACTCCACACAACTACGCCACATCTTTTTGTCGTTGTAGTCGTGGGCGGGAGGGTCGTTGTAGTCGTGGGCGGGAGGGTCGTTGTAGTCGGCGCAGGTGCGCTCATGCAGTCGATAAACGTCGAGCCCGCTAAATCAAAGGTTTTCGCGCACGCGCCTGATGCGGTTTGCGGAGGAGCGGAAGGATTGTTTTGGGAGTAACGCCAGTCGATACCCCACCACCACAATGCAGGTTGAGTGATGTGGCTGCCGTAATCAACGATCGCTCCGGCAAAATTTGAAACTCGATTCCACCAACAATGATCCCAGCAATACGGCTTTCCTTGGGCCCAATCCTTGTCTGGGTAGGCCGCACCTCTCATATCAGCGCCGGCCACATTGACCAGATCAATAAACGCATTGGTTAAGTTTGCGCCTTTGAGATCAGCGTAGGCAAGATTTTGGAAACTGAGGTCAGAGCTACCAAATTGCGCCCCAGCCAAATTCGCGTGGGGCCCAACAAGGTAACCACCAATGAGTTGCCACGCAGGTGGAAGCCACTCTTTTCGCAAGTCGCGAACAAAGAATTGGTCCCAGAAATGGTCGCCATTCGGGAAGTAACCGTATTGACCAGTATCTAACCACTCACTGGCCGTCGTAAACCCATAAACGTAGTTGTAATCATACGTTGCTGGATTTATGAGGTAGCTGGGGAACGCTGTTTTCAACGACTTCGTGCCGATCACACCACCAGATTTGACCCCGTCAAGCGTCGCTCCAATAAACGTCGCGTCAGTCAAATCAGTGTTCGTCAACGTCGAACCAGTGAAGTCAGCCCCGTTAAGCGATGAACCGTTCAACTTCATTCCCGTCAGATCGACGCCTCGCACGACAACACCATGCAAGTCCATCTTTTGACAATCACCACTCACTTGAAAATCGCAACTTGCACCACTCGGAGCAGTCACCAACGTGCCCGCCGACGACGTTTTACCAACCCGAATCGCCACACCAACGGCCGCCGAAACAACAACAAAGACTGCGAACACCCCAATGGCGATGTGTTGACGGCGACGACGATGCCGAGACCCTTTCGATGACTCAACCGTGTCACCGCCACCCGACCACACCACCTGATCAGACTCTTCCGCCGAAAAGTCCATACCCCAACCGTATCAACTAAAGCCCACACACCCGAGAGAACACCCCGATACCGCTACACGTCAACGATCCGAAGGTGGCGGAAGGCGTTAACAGCCCCGACATTCGAACGGGTTGAGTTGGACGAGTTGAGGGCCGAGCGTGGTACTGCGCTGATGACGCGAACGAGTGCTCCTATAGCGAGAAGATGCGCTCCATCGGCAACCATTTCTCACCTGGTTTCGCTTGAGGCAGTGCCTCTTGAAAACTCCACATCAATGCTTCCCATTTCTGTACAACTGGGTTCGCGGAGTCCAATTGAGCTTTTGCCTCAAACGAGAAATCATCCGCGGTTTCCATGATCATGAACATTCGAGTGCCGAGGAGGTAGATCTCCATACCCTCGATGCCCGAGTCCTGAATGCTTTCGAGAATTTCCGGCCAGACACCTTCGTGATACTTGCGGTATTGGTCGATGAGAGCCGGATCATCTTTCAGGTTCAGTGTCAGGCAATGACGTCTTGTCATGTCAAACCTCTCGATGGCTGCAGTAGTTCGCTAGCTGTAGTCGGTAGTCTTGCCCCATGAATTCCCAGGAGACCGTGATGCTTGGTCCCAGCACCGTTGCGGTGCCTAGGTTCGGTTTCGGCACTGCGTCACTCGGAAATCTGTTTACTTCTGTTTCTCCTGAAGTGGCCACGGCCACGCTGAATGCCGCCCACGGCGCTGGTCTTACCTATCTGGACACCGCCCCGCACTACGGGGTAGGACTGGCCGAAGAGCGAGTCGGCGCATGGCTTGCACCTCGTGACCGTTCCAGTGTCGTCATGTCGACCAAGGTCGGAAGACTTGTTCACGAAGTGGGAACTGATGGCGAACTGGATGGCCAAGGATTTGTGGATACTCCTCGGCGGAGCCGCTCTTGGGACTTTAGCGGCGAAGGGATACGTCGCTCACTTCAAGAATCATGTCAACGATTAGGCGTGCGGTCAATCGATCTCGCACTGTTACACGACCCAGACGACCATCGCTCCGAAGCGTTCGCAACGGCGATGCCGGAACTTGTTCGCATGAGAGAAGAGGGGGTCGTGCGAGCAATCGGTGCCGGAATGAACCAAGCACAGATGCTCACTGATCTCGTCGAAGCTTTTCCGCTGGACGCAGTTCTCTGCGCTGGTCGGTACACACTGCTGGAACAGGGTGCGCTGAACAACCTGCTTCCGGCGTGTCAAGGTCGCGGCACGTCGATCATTATTGGCGGCGTCTACAACTCAGGACTCTTGACCAACCCCGCTCCCGGAGCCACCTACGACTACGCCGAAGCGTCGCCGACAGTCATTGAGAAAGCCAAACGGCTTGACGTTGTGTGCGACAGATTCGGCGTGCCGCTCAAAGCAGCAGCCGCGCAGTTTCCACTTGCGCACCCTGCGGTTGCTTGTGTGCTTGTTAGTGGGAACTCGCCTCAGCAGGTCGCTGACAACGTCAGAATGATTGACTATCTCATTCCGGATGAGCTTTGGGCAGCACTTCGCGAAGAGGGTCTTATCGATGACAGGGCCCCTACGCCCGTTCGAGCAGACCCAATTCAACAGGACAACAACCGCTGAAATAGGTCCGGCGATGACGCGTTGGCGGTGACGCCGATGACGATAAAGGTTGGAGTCGTGCCCCGCGAACCAATCAAGAACAAGGTTGCACTTCCACCTCGCTATCCCGACGACATGAGAGGTCGCTCCGTGCGGGGAAGTCGCCTGTTTTCACGCCCGCGTCGAAAACGGCAGTTTGACTGTTGCCGCTGAAACTCTGCGGCCAAATGTGGGTTGCGGGTTAGGGTTCGCTACTGCATCTTTTTCGCAGACGGCGTAAGGGGTTTACATGATGCGTGTTCGTGCCGCCGCAATTGCCGCCGGTTTAGCGATCGTGGGTGGGATCGTCGCACTGGCGGGCACTACCTCGGTTGGTGCCAGTCAGTTCCCCGGAACCAACGGAAAAATCGCATACTACAAAATTTCGAACTGGTGTGACTGCGGGAACATTTGGGTAATCGACGCAGACGGCTCCAGCGACAACCAACTCACGTTCGGAATATCTTCAATAGCTGGGGACGACAATTACCCGTCCTGGTCACCCGACGGCACCCGCATCGCATTCCAAAGCAACCGGGATGGCAACGGAGAGATTTATGTGATGAACGCTGACGGCACCGGACAAACCAACATCACCAACAACGCCGAAGGCGACGGTTATCCGTCGTGGTCTCCCGACGGCACCCACATCGCCTTCGCCAGCAACCGGGATGGGAACCAAGAAATTTATGTGATGAACGCTGACGGCACCGGACAAACCAACATCACCAACAACCCGTCCTCATTCGACGTTGTGCCGACATGGTCACCCGACGGCACCCACATCGCATTCATCAGCAACAGCAGTGGGAACTTTGAGATCGCTGTGATGAACGCGGACGGCACGGGACAAACCAACATCACCAACAACGCCGCACTTGACGTTTTCCCGTCGTGGTCTCCCGACGGCACCCACATCGCATTCAATAGTAACCGGGATGGCAACGGCGAGATTTACGTCATGAACGCGGACGGCACGGGACAAACTCGAGTCACCAACGATGCCGCCGAAGACTATTCGCCGACATGGTCACCCGACGGCAACCAGATCGCATTCGCCAGCAACCGGAATCGCAATGACGAGATTTTTGTGATGAACGCGGACGGCACGGGACAAACCCGAGTCACAGCTACTGTCGGGGGGCGCAGTAACAGTCCGGCGTGGCAATCGATCCCGATCGCGGCACCCACCACAACGACGACGGTTGCGCCAACCACAACCGCGCCACCCGCCGACGTAGCCGCCGTCACCGCTACCCCCGCATTCACCGGCTAAGCGCCAATCGTCTTTGCGACCAGCGCAAAGCTTGAACGGCGCTGCCGGAGCTAGCCAGGGTCAAACCGACAAACCGACAGCTGGGAGTGTGGATTGTTCAGTGGACCTATTGGGAAAAAAGACGAACCGTGGTGATGATCGTGAAACTGCAGGGGTTTTGAAACTGATTGTTCATGCGGGCAGGAACCGTTGACGATCGTCACCAAGCAGGCGAGCGCAGCTCCGGTCACAAGCGGTCCCGTGATGACGGCCACGCGCCGATCTCTGACGCGAGGCGATTTCAACCGTTGAAATCCGGATCAGCCGAATCATCAAAAGTTGCAAGATTGCGATGTTTCTCTGATGACGCCAGCACCCGATGCACACCCGATACCGGACCGACTCAAATCCGGCGAACGGAATGCAGGACCGAAGATTTCACACTTCGTCCCGCGCAATCGCGACGGGAACCCTGGAAGCTAAATCATGCGAGCGGAGGGTTCGATGTCGAGTTCATCCCAGCTAACGAACGCGCGTCAGCGGGTAGACCGTTACTTCGACAGGTTCACCTATCAGTATGTGCGCTCCAGAAACGACGGAGATTCCTTCGCTATTCACAGTCTCATGGACAACGCGTTCCAGCGATGCGCTCTTGACTTTCCATTTTGCATGCTTAAGTCGGCCCCTAAAAAGTTTTCCACGGCGAAGAGTATAAAGCGCATAGCGTTCAACAAGAAACTGTTCAAGACCAGGCAGTGCATCACGCGATGATTCGCTTGTTTTGCGAATAACAAGTTCAGCTCTAGCTAGGTCACCCTTTCGTTGGGAAGTCCAGTTCATTATTGCATGAGTTTGTTCAAAACGTGTTGTGGCAAAGCGGTAAGGCAGTCCGAAGGCAATATTTGCCGTCTTGACGGCGAGCCAGTCGTCAGAGTCAAGGGTACAGAACCACACTCCAGACTTGCCGTCTGGTCCTATTACGTAAGTTCGAACATTAACTTCACCAAAACTGCTCACCCGCAAGAGTTTGGTGAGAACGCTGAAGGGGCCAGGAAAACGCAAGTTGTGCATTGAGAAAGGGATGAGGCCCACCCACGCTTCTCCTTCGTAGAGATCAGGCTCGAGTCCCTCGGGAAGTATTGCAGCCACTTGACTTGGTTCAACTGGCCAATGGCACCAAATAATGTTGCTCCATGTCTGGCGCATGATCGGAATATTTGCTACCGATAAGGCCACTTCAGCTTTTTTGGCTTGGAGCACTTCGGCAGCTCGAATCAAGCAACCCGCACCTGACAAGGCCGTTGGATAATGTTTGTCGGTTCTTGGCTACAAAGTCATACAGAAAATCATTGATTTTGCGAAATGGTGCGAACAAGTTCACAAAAAGCACCGACTTGCCGAAAATGCCCCAAAAGCCAGGCAATGCACTCAACGTCTTTGCAACAGCGCTTGACCTCAGAAACGTCGTCCCGTCGTCGCTCCGGACAACCACCGTGTCGAGAAAAGGAAGCTCGCTGGCATCAGACCACGAGCACATCTGTGAAGCGCCCGAGGTAATGAGCCCATCGTTGTCCCGCCGCAGGACCCACCTCACGCAAGCAAGACACAGACCACAGTCCCCATCGAACACTAATTCGAGATTTTTGCTCACTTCCCGATACTAAAGGCCCGAACAAGAAACCGTCTAACGGATAACGCCCGGGTCAATGATGACCGACGGCTCGTTGTTAACGGTCTCATCCATCTCCTGAGTCGATAAGAAAATCCCATCAAGTAGTTGGCGTTCAACGCGACGCTCATCTCGCTAAACACGCTCCCCAATGGCACGCCCGGTCGGTGAACGCTGTGCGGGGCAGTGACCTTTCGTCTCCAGCGAAACCGACCACACGCCATCGAACCGCTTTCCTCAGCATCGGTTTCCCGCTGAGTTTCCTGCATCACATTTTTGTGTTCACATTTGAGGGGTTGACTTGAAACGTTTTCGTGCCGTCGCTGCCGTTGCCGCTTTAGCGTTGCTGAGTGGGATCATCGCACTGTCGGGCATTACGCCAGCTGGTGCCGGTCAGTTCCCGGAACTAACGGCAAAATCGCCTATACCAAAGAGTTGAACTTTTGTGAGTGCGGCAACATCTGGGCAATAAACGCGGACGGCACCGGCCAAACTCGCCTCACTAACAATGCCGCCGGAGGGCAAAGTAGCCGTCCGGCATGGCAGTCGATCCCGATCGTGGCACCCACCACAACCACGACGGTTGCGCCGACCACGACCGCTCCCCCCGCTGCAGCAGCAGCAGTCACCGCTACCCCCGCCTTCACCGGCTAACCACCAGCGGAAAACGCGGGCTGCACCAAACGTCAACCAGACATAGACGACCGACGCCTCGAGCGTTGAACACGGCTATTCGCGCGTCTTCGTCTATCGCGGTATAGGATTTCGAGGTGCCTGAAACTACAAAAATGCGTTCCCGTCGAATCCATGCCGCTGCGATGCTTTTCCTTGTTGTGGCCCTCGCCGGCTGCGGTAAAAGCAGCACAACAGCAACCCAGAATGGAAGCCCACCTGCCTCCACTTGCAAGGGCGGTGATGTCCTGCCAAATGCCGACCTAACCGGAGCCGACCTCCACGGTTGCGACCTGACCGTTGCCGACCTAACCGGCGCCAACCTAACGAACGCCGACCTAACGAACGCCAACCTGAACTTTGCCAATCTCACTGGAGCCAATCTCTCTGGAGCTAAGTTCACCGGTGCGACCCTTACCGACTCCGATCTGACTAACGCCAACCTGACTAACGCCAACCTGACTGACGCCAACTTGACTAACGCCAACCTGACGAACGCCAACCTCGTCGGTGTGACTTGGCAGGACACGACATGTGGGAACGGCAACAAACAGTCAACGCCTTGTAAATAAACAGCGGCCAGGTTCGGTTTCCCGCCAATATTCCTTCAGCACTTTTTCGCGTTCACATTTGGCCACGCTGCCTTACCCCCGACAGTGAAGGCGCACCATCACATCGGGCCACCGAAGACGCGGGCGGGTCGGCGATAGGTATCCATCCCACGGTTCCTGGCCGAAGAGCTGGCCAAGCACCTGGCGCTGCTCGACGTCGATGGGTTGGTCTTCTCGCCGCTGTCCGTCAGGCCGATACGGTCCAGTTTGTTTCGTCGGTGGTCACGGCGTCAGACCGTTACGGGCACCTGTTGCCCGGCACCGAAGTCCTCGGCCTTGACCGTGCCCGCGGCAAACGCTGACTCGGCGCTCTCGTGGTACACGAGCGAAAAAACGCATCACAACCGTTTTCTCGTCTCGCGAAAAACTACCTCTGACCTGGATGTTTTCGAGTGGGCGATAGAGGACTCGAACCTCTGACCTCTGCCGTGTGAAGGCAGCGCTCTAACCAACTGAGCTAATCGCCCTAACTGCGCTTGACGAGAGTAGTCGTTGGGCAAACAGTCGTTGGTCAACTCGACACAATCCGGTGACCTACCAGCTCCAGTCGTTACAACGAAGGTGCAATCATTGCCGAATCGAGTTGAACAACATCCTCTATCGCCGCCATGGCGCGCAAGACTGCCAAGTCAGCAAGGTGAGGGCCAACCACCTGCAATCCGACCGGCATCCCATCGGCAGTAAATCCGACCGGCACCGTCCCTGCTGGATGACGAGTCAGATTGAACGCCGCGGCAAACGGAGCCCAGAACGGAGACTCGACCCCGCCTATTGTCCCCTGTTCACCGATCTTTGCCGTTTGTCCAGCGACAGTCGGACAAAGCAAGATCGGTGCGGTCTCGAATCGTGCCGCTAAATCAAGACTGTGCATGTGCCCAGAATCGATCGCTCGCGCGAACATCACCGCGTCGACGCGACCCTTCGCATGATCCATTAAACCGCGCAACCCTGGGTCGATAAGTTGCCAATCGGCAGTGCCGCGCAGGTGACCTTGACGTCGGTCGCAATACACCGTCCACATTGTGAACCAATCGCCGAGTGGCTCGTCAGAAAAGACCCGATCAATCTCGACAATCTCGGTACCGCCCGACGACAACAACGCAATCGCCGATTCACAGACCGCTGCGATCTCTGCATCAACCTCAAATCCAGGTGCAGGTGCCCACAACACCTTCTCGAGTCGACGACCTTCGACCGATCCCAAGTTCCAACCTTCACCCGAAACCGGTAACGAGAAGAAGTCAGTGGGGTCGGGGCCAACGCATACCTCAAGCGCATACGCGATATCCGAGGCTCGACGCGCCATTGGACCTTTGACCGTGAAGAGTCCCGAGCCTGGTGGAGTCGATCCTCCGTTCGGAACCCGACCTTGCGAAGTCTTCATCCCCGATAGCCCACACAACGCTGACGGAATTCGAATAGAACCGCCACCATCAGTGCCAGTGGCCAATGGCACCATCCCCGCAGCGATCGCGGCAGCAGAACCGCCAGACGATCCACCTGGCGAACGATCGGTCGACCACGGGTTTCGGGTCGGTCCAAACGCAACGCTGGTCGTATCGCCTTGGAAACCAAACTCGGGAGTAGTCGTCTTGCCAATGACGACACAGCCAGCGCGACGCAATCGAGCCACTACGACCGAATCAGACACCGCGGGTGGATCATCACGATGTAACGCGGAACCAAAACTGGTTCGAAAACCTTCCGCCGGTTCAAGATCCTTGACGCCGATTGGGATACCCGCCAGCGGGCCAACGAGGTCGCCGCGAACTAATCGATCATCTAGTCCAGCCGCTTCAGCCAGCGCTCGATCGGGATCAACCGCTGCCCACGCGTTGATGAGCGGGTCCAATTGCTCAATTCGACTCAACGCATGACCCACAAGTTCGCGGGCCGACACCGACCGTCGTTGCACCAGCCCAACGAGTTCAGCGAGGTTGTAATGACGAAAATCCATTCCGGCAGCCTAGGCACAACTCGGCCGTCAAACCGTTGGCATGAACAACCCAATCAGGTTGACTTGTTCGCCTTCGATGATTCGTAACTGCGAATTTCGACGACATTTCCGTCAGGGTCCTCGACGTAAAATGACCGACCGATACCCCGTGCCCCGAAACGATCGCCAGGACCGGCGGTCACGATGAAGTCACCCGACGCGGCGATTGCATCGAGATCGTCCGTATCTACCACTACACAGAAGTGGTCGACATTGGTTCCGTCTGGAACGCTCTCGAGCAAGTCGATAATCATCATGTCGTTAATCCGCAAGGAGATGAATGGCGCATCGCCGCGTTCCCATTCTTCGAAACGAAGTACTTCAAAACCAAAATGTTCGCGATACCAAGCACACGATCGACGCGCATCAGCAACTCGCAAAACGAAATGATCAAGCTGGACTACCCGGACCATATTGTCAACTCATCGACGACTTTTGCCGGGGCGCGAAACGTGCGCCGGCAGCCGCGTGACCATGAGTTGCTAGAGCGTTGCCCGACGACGCCGTGTCGCGAGGAGGACGAAGCCACCAGCTGCCACGAGAGCGATACCCATCTTGACTAACAGCCCCGAATCAGACCCGGTTACCGGCAGATTTCCAGTAGCGGCCGTCGTTGTCGTCGTCGGTGCCGCAACAGTTAATGCCGACGTGAGGTCAAGGGTGCCGCAACGAGCATGAATCGTGTACTCGCCTGGAACAATTTCCGGCGGTAGCACAATGCCCGTCACGTCGAACGAGCCGGTGCCGTCGGACGCCGAAGTCGTCGTCGTCGCAACCACCACGTCGCCGACGGAAATGGTGACAACAGAACTACGGGGACAACCTGAGCCTTGCACGGCAATCTTGCCATCGACGGACACGGAGCCAGGAGTCACGATGATTCCGGGCTCACCAGGGACGTACTGCGCATGAGCCGTGCCAGCCAACGCTGCCATCATCACGACGCTGATTGCGGTGACTGAGAGAATTTTTCGGATCATTGAACACCCTCGAATTTAGTGGGTCAAAGGAAACCTAACGACTTGACTCTACACGTTTTAGCCATGTTGGCGCTCATATCGCCAGCCTTTGGTTTTAGGGGTTCATGACCGTCGAAAGGTGACCGAAGCCTCAATGCCATGACCCGGTTGACCCACATAGGTGGCTCGCTGCCGGTCAAGATCGCTGTGCACTCCCGAGGTCGGTCCAACGACAAATCCTTGCTCAGGCACAATCGTCAAGCGCACAGCATCTGGGGTCACTGTTGGCTGCATCCCCACGGCCAATCGGTAGTCACGGTTTGAATCCAACGATCCTGCCAAGTCAAGTTCTACGGTCACGGTGCCACCGGGCGGAACACTCAAATAATGTGAGTACACCCGAAAACCTAACTCGCGTTGCGACTCAAACGGCACATCAACTCCATCGATGCGCGACGTTGACAGCGCAAACGGAGAATAGAAGGACAAATACATTCGATTCGTGCCAGTTGGGAGCATCTGATCCCGATTACCAATCACGTAATCAGGCAATCCTGAACTCGGTGCATCATTGGTCAACTTCACCGTCGCGTGTGCGACTTCCGCGCCCGTCGCCGGGTTGTAGGTCACGTTGTAAGAAATCTCTCGATGCAAGAACACGTCAATCTTGTTATTGCCAGCGTTTTGGCTCGTCACGGCGAAAAAATCTCGATCAGCTTCAGCGGTCGGGAACGCTCCGGTTGCTCCAATGCGCGTAAACCACGCCTCCTCATCAGGCCGAACCGCCGAGAACATCACATGACGTGCCTCGACTGCCGGTCCAAGCACCGAGCCCAACATCTCTGGACTCGGCAAGTCGTCCGTGGTCAGTTTCTCGAACGTCGCCCGCGATGCTTCATCGAGAAAATCCAGTCGATCTTGTTTCGAAGAAAAGTCCACATACTGCCGACGGATGAGAATGTCGGCCGCGTTGTCCGCCGTCAGAACTTCAGTGCTGCCCGCGATCTCGATTGGTCCAGTGAAATTCATCAATGCGGCTAAACCAAATGGGTCAACCACGAAAACACCATCGATCTGATCGCCACCCATTTTGGGATAGAGCTGACCAATCACGTTGGCCACACTCGGCAGATCCGGTGACGCTGTTACATCTTGGAAGTACTTTCCCGGGTCGAAACGTCCATAGCGCGCGACATAATCAATCGGTGACGTAATTACTCGGTCTTTGGCGGCGGGAATTGCATTCAGGTCTTTCGTTCGGCCCGACTTCGACAATGTCAACTTGCCATTCGAGGCCGTTAATTCGGCCCAATTGCCCATGAATCCGCCCAAACCACGCTCTTCGGCTGGCGTGGTGAACGCAATAAAGTAATGCCGGGTTTCATCTCCCCCCAGCATCGCCGGCGCAATTGCGGCTCCCTGCGCCGCTACTTCCGCCTGAGGGAGAGTTCGGTCGATCTCGCTTGACACTTGATCAACGGCAGCGGCGACCGGCCCAAGCAACCATGGTGAATTCGCGCCAGCAAAGTCCGTGCGCGCACCTCCAAGGGTGAGCGCCACTCGATCAAGGGGCTGTTGAAGCTGTCGAACCTGCTCAATATTGACCTGTCCGTGCGACGAACGGAGCTGGCGGTAATCAGCCCGAGAAGCAGCCAACGCTCCAGCTTCAGCAATACGTCGACCTTGATCAGTCAGTATTGCCATGGCGTTTGCTTGTTGCGCCACCATTGGCACTAGGCGCGCTGGCGCCGTCCACCACGCGCCAAGAATCCCATTGGCGGCTGCAAGTGAATCGGCCGACGAGGCGAGACGCGAAGCCGCCTCAGAGCCATGGCCGTCCCTCATCGCCACTAGTCCGTATTGTGCTTCGTCAACCCCTGAATGCAAGTCCGACCAAGCGACCCACACCGACAATCCGAAAATGACCGTGCCGCCAATTGCGACTACCAACGCGACTCGGCCGATGGTTCGCATTCGTTGGCGAGAGCGCCGAGAAGCGACCCGATATCCAGAAAAGAGACACGGGACAACGGCAATCCAAACACACAAAGCAGAAGCCCCGAGGAACCCGAACGGCGGAGCATGCAACATCGCCGGCACACAAAGTGCTGCAACGACTGCTCCAAGGATCCGGCGCCGAGGCAACATCGTCGCCGCGATCGCCAAAACGAGACCACACAAACCGAGAACTTGCCACAACCCAGGCGAAGCGATGAGCGCCGCAAGTGCACCCAAAATGAGCCAATTCACGCGCCGGGCGCGGGCCGCAGCAAGGGTTACGACGAACGCGAATCCGAACTGAAGCAACAGGTCGGGCAACCTCAATCCAGTTGGATGGGCATTAGCGGTGAGCGCGAGCAACCCCGCGACAACAGCGACGGCAACAACTGCACGTCGTTCATTTGGCGAGGTGCGCCGAGAACTTGATCGGCTCGAATTGGCAGGAACCGCAGTCGAATCGGGTGGTGTGGCGTTAACCGGAGGCTTTCGGCGACGCCGGACCGTCGACTGAGCCATTACCGCGTCAAGCGCATCGAGGTCGATCGAGGGGGCGCGATCGACCCCGTTAGAAGGCGAATCCAAGGGAATTGGCCCGAGATCAGGCGGCAAAATGTCCATGAGCAACGGCCGATCGTAGTGCTCACCGCTTCGCCTAGGCCTTCACCACCTGCTCGAACGTCAAAAATATTTCGTGCGGTCAAATGTCACATGCAGTATCCTGTGGCTCACTCAGCGGGTACTTTCCTGCTTCATTCGACGCCGCCGACCTGCCGCGAAATCGCAACGAAAATCCAGGCTGATGACCCAACCGCACCCCGAAGATGGACCTAGCTTCTTCGTTCAAGCAGGCCAATTACTTGAGCGTCATCGCCATACTGTGCAACTTTGTGTGGACTTCGCCGCTTGGGCAATTGGCATCTACGCCGGGATGTCTCTCCGATTCGACTCGCTTTACCCGAATTCATGGACCGGGTTTAAGCCCAAAGGCGTGCTCATTGCGTTGGCGATCGCCGTCTGTGGCCAAGCCGCTGCGGGACTTTTCCTTGGCTTGTACCGGGGTGTCTGGCGTTTCGGGTCAATGGATGAAGCAGCCCACCTTCTAGGCGCGGCCGCATCGGCCGCAGCATTCCTGACAGTTGTGAATTTCCTGCTCATACCGTCGCTTGTGCCGGCATCGGTTGCGATCGCTGCCGGCGCCCTTGCACTCATCGTCATGGCAGTAGTGCGTTACACCTGGCGTTGGTTGATCGATCGACAGATGCGCCCAACCGTTATCGACGCCATCGGCGTAATTATCTACGGCGCAGGCGAAGGCGGTATCCAAACCGTTACCGCCATGTTGCGGAACCCGCAAAGCCCTTTTGTGCCCGTTGCGATGCTCGATGATGATCCGGGCAAACGAAACTTACGCTTTATGGGGCTGCGGGTCAGTGGCGGTCGAGACGAACTCAAAGCGACAGCAGCCAAATTCGCGGTTGACACCGTGGTTATCGCCATTCCCGCCGCTGATTCCGAGCTCCTTCGAGAGATTACCGACATCGCTGCCGCCGCCGATCTGCGCGTCTTTGTGCTCCCGCCAATTTCCGAACTCTTCGACGGATCGATCCGACTCGGCGATATCAGGCCGATCAACGAAGTCGACCTCCTTGGTCGCCACGTCGTCGACACCGACGTCGACAGCATCGCGGGCTATCTCACTGGTCGACGAGTGCTCGTTACCGGGGCAGGAGGGTCAATCGGCAGCGAACTCTGTTATCAGATTTCGCGATTTGCCCCAGCTGGACTTGTCATGGTTGACCGGGATGAATCGGCGCTCCATGGTCTACAACTTCGTCTTGAAGGCCGCGCCCTCCTTGACTCGCGCAGTTTGGTTGTATGCGACATCCGCGACCTAGACCGACTCCATCAAGTTTTCGCTGAACACGCACCCGAAGTTGTATTTCACGCCGCGGCCCTGAAACACCTTTCGCTCTTAGAGATGCATCCAGGCGAAGGCGTAAAGACCAACATCCGCGGCACCCAAAACGTCATCGATGCAGCTCGCGAAGCGGGGGTTCAGGAATTTGTCAACATCTCAACTGACAAAGCTGCTGATCCCATAAGCGTACTTGGGTTCACGAAACGGATCGCCGAGCGACTCACCGCCCATGCAGCACTCGAGACGAACGGCGCCTACCTCAGTGTGCGGTTTGGAAACGTCCTCGGAAGCAGCGGCAGCGTCCTGAAGACATTCCACGCCCAAATCCAGGCTGGCGGACCAGTCACGGTCACCGACCCCGAAGTCACTCGATATTTCATGACGATCGAAGAAGCAGTCGAACTTGTCATTCAAGCCGGCGCGATTGGGCGCGGCGGCGAAGTTTTAGTTCTCGACATGGGCGAGCCCGTGCGAATCGCCTCCGTTGCCGAACGCCTCGTCAGTGGAGCGAGTCGGCCAATCGAAATTACCTATACCGGCTTGCGGCCCGGTGAAAAACTCCATGAAGCCTTGCTCGCCTCCGACGAGGTAGACAGTCGCCCCTCCCACCCGTTGATTTCTCAGGTCGTTGTTCCACCGCTCGCCAAATCGGCCATATCCGAATTCAACCCGCATGACCTGAACGACGACGCACAAATCGCGATCATGAAGCGCCTAAGCGGCGCCAGCGGTTCCCCCATAACAAAAGGCAACGCAATGGGTAACGCACCCCAACATCCTTAGGTCAGCAAGCGAAGCTGACCAAAAGGCTCGATTCGACTAGACACAGACCGTGTCTACTGCCCCGCTCCGGATTCTGTGGCTGGTCAAGGGGCTCGGTCCTGGCGGAACCGAGCGGTTGCTCGTCGCCCATGCCACTCAAACCTCCCACGAGCAGTTTGCATTTGACGTCGCGTACCTGCTCCCCTACAAGGATCACCTCGTAGGCGAACTCGCAGAGCAACAGGTAACTGCGCATTGCCTCTCAGCTCCCCAGATTTTCGACCCCAGATGGCTTTTACGTCTTCGATCGTTAATCGTGAGCGGCCAATTCGACATCGTTCACGCGCACTCGCCGGCGCCCGCGGCATTGGCGCGCATCATCACGCGTACCATCCCAAAGCGATCACGACCTCGTTTCGTTTATACCGAGCACAACCGGTGGCAATCCCACGATCGATTCACTCGACTTGCGAACGCAGCAACATTCGGTTTGAACGACGCATCCATCGCTGTATCTCGCGAAGTGTGCGATTCGATGACTCAACGGTGTCGAAATCAGACGCAAGTCATTGTTCATGGAATCGATACCACGGCTATTACTGCGTTAAGGGCCGAGCGAGATAGCACGCGAAAAACACTTGGGGTATCCGACGAGGAAATGCTCGTAGTTACGGTTGCGAATTTTCGCGCCCAGAAGGGCTATCCCGACCTCCTTCAGGCGATAAAGGTGGTGATCGACCGCTCTCCATCGGTCAAATTTTTGATTATTGGGCAAGGTCCCCTCGAAGGCGCTATCCGCGAACAGCATGCAAGGCTCGGGCTCGGTTCGCGCGTTGACATCTTGGGTTACCGAGCCGATGCGATGACAATTACCGCCGCAGCCGACATCTTCGTCTTGGCATCTCACCACGAGGGATTACCCGTTGCGGTTATGGAAGCATTCGCTGCCGGGGTTCCAGTAGTCGCTACCGATGTAGGTGGTTTGCCAGAAATTGTGATCGACGGGGTTTCGGGTCGATTGGTCCTGCCTCACCGACCCGACCTCCTCGCTATAGCTATTGAGTCACTCGTTAACGATCCCCTTGAACGAAAACGACTTGGAGCAGAGGCGCTCGCCGCGTCGCAACGATTCTCGACTGATCGCTCGGCCCCGGAAATCGAAGTTGTCTATCGCCAAGCAATGAGTAGTCACCTGCCCAAATCCAATCGTCAAAACCAGTAGATTTATGCCGTGAGACTTCGTCGCCGGAATCGATTCGCCGTGATCCACTTCAACAGATCAATGGCACGATGAGTCGTCTTTATTTGTCACCACCGGAGGTGGGACCAAACGATCGTGATGCATTGCTCAACGCGTTCGACAGTGGCTGGATCGCTCCAGTCGGTCCTGACGTGGATGCATTTGAGATCGAACTAGCGGAGGTGGCCGGAGTTGCTGCGGCCGCTGCACTAGCAAGTGGGACCGCGGCGCTTCACCTTGCACTGTTACTCGCAGGGGTAGGACCTGGACACGAGGTCCTCGTACCGACGTTGACCTTCGCTGCGACCGCCAATGCCGTTACCTACGTTGGCGCCAAACCCACCTTCGTGGATTCTGAGACCAGCACATGGAATATCGATCCGGAACTCGTCGCCGATTATCTCACCGCGCGATCGAAGGTCGGCGAACTGCCCGCTGCCGTTATCGCAGTGGACCTCTACGGACAATGCGCAGACGCCGATCGCCTCGCGGCGGCATGTGATCATCACGGTGTCGCGTTGATCGAAGACGCCGCCGAGGCGATAGGGGCGTCTTACAAAGGTCGGGCCGCCGGTTCCCTCGCGCCACTTGGTGTGTTTTCGTTTAACGGCAACAAGATGATCACGACGAGCGGAGGAGGCGCGCTCGTTTCCGACAATGTCGAATTCATCGAACGAGCCCGCTACCTCGCGAGCCAAGCACGCCAGCCGGCTGTCCACTATGAGCACAGCGAAATTGGTTTTAACTATCGCCTCAGCAATCTTTTGGCCGCGCTCGGTCGTTCCCAACTGCGCACGTTGAGCACACGAGTTCTGCACCACCAAAAGACGAAAGATCGTTATCGCTCTGGGCTCAGCGACCTGCCAGGGATGACTCTCATGCCCGATAACGCCGACGGTGAGCCGACCAACTGGCTGACCGTCTTGCAGATAGATGCGCAATTGTTCGGTGCGACCCCTGAAACCGTTCGCCTAGCGCTGGAAGCTCAAGACATCGAGTCACGACCGGCTTGGAAACCAATGCATTTGCAATCGGCTTATGCCGGATCGACATTTCTCGGCGAGACCGTGGCAGAAGACATTTTTTCTCGAGGGTTATGTGTTCCGAGTGGGAGTTCAATCACCGAATCCGAAATCGATCGGGTCATCGAGATCATCCGGGGCACTGCTCGCCCGTCTGTCTAACTCGTGCGCGATGCGTGCCGAACGCGGTTAACCGCTCGACGCAGGTCATCTTCGAGTCGCATCCCACCGAGCGCTTTTCGCCGGAACCATTTCATTCCATCGTCAACCTGAATCGGCGACCGGTGAAGCGCCCATGGGTCGGTTCCCTCAAAACGATTGGCGCGGGTCCCGGCAATGGCGGCTGAACGAAATCGTTCACGAATCTGTTGCGCTGCTGCCGGCGATCCGAGAAGGGCCTTTGGATAAGCAAAGTGTTGCGGGGTCCGCCCAATGTTTTCGGAGATGAGGTCTATCGAACGGTCCAACTGATCGGAAATACTTGCTTCAGGCAATCGATCCAAAAGCATGTGTGAATGGGTATGCGATTCAATCGTCCATCGACTCGTTGAAACCATCTCGCGAAGTGCCGACCACGACAGCGGCGCGGGCCCACCAGAATGAGCGCGTGCATTGTCGACTGCGTCGGTCACCAAATACAGCGAAGCTGGGACCCCATAAGTGTCAAGGACTGGCGTAGCGAGATCAGCAAGATCAGCGCTGCCGTCATCAAAGGTGACGACTACTGGCGGTGCACCAAACTCGTCGTGCCCCAAGGGATCGACGTGAATCCCCGTCAAGCGATCAATCGCTTCGTCAAGCGTGATCACCCGACCAGATGCTGCCAATTCCGCGATTTGGTGTTCAAAAAGACTCATTGGCAGATCGACGGTGCCGGACGTGAGTTGCCCGACGCGGTGATAAATCAGCACCACGACGCCAGGTGCAAGCGCATGCATCCCATCGAACGCCGCGGCACCAATTTTGACTACTTGGCGTCCCCAATCACTTACTGCGTTCGATTTTTTGGGCGCTTGGTGCTCGCCGGGGATAATGGTCATGTCAATGCGATGGTAGCGAGCATCGTGGTCCACTGATTAACCACATGCTCAAGTTCAAAGCGACCGACGGCACGCTCTCGAGCGACCGTGCCCATCGACCCGCCTTCCATAAGCGCTCGGTCCAAAGTTCTGGCCACACTCTCCGGGGTCAATTCGTCGATCAAATATCCGGTCTGGTCATCGACGACAACATCAACAAGGCCGCCAACTCGAGATGCAACAACTGGCAAACCCGACAGCGCAGCTTCAATTGCCACCGCTGGGATTCCTTCGGTGCGGCTAGGAATGAGTACGACATCAGCCATCGCATAAATGGGACGGGGATCTGTCACCGAACCAAGGAGATGCACGCGCCCTGCGGCGACGCTTCGAGCACGTTGCGCCACTTGAGAAACCATTGGACCGGTCCCGGCCATGATCAATTGCACATCAGGCAGGCCCGCCACTGCGTCGACCGCAGCCATCGGATTCTTCTCAGCGCTCAGGGACCCGACATACACAACGGTCGGTCGAGTCGGGTCGATCGCGCCCCCGTATGCCATCCGCGCCGAAATCCGTTGATCGGGCGGCGTCGGGTGAAAATTATCAGTCTCGACACCGGTTGGAATGACATACACCCGGCTTCGATCTACGCCATAGGTATCGGCGATGAAATCTGCAGCACCTGGCCACAAGGCGACGATGGCTTGCGCTCGCCTGAGTGCCAATCCAACTCGCGTTCGGCGAACTCGACTCGATCCCCAAAAACGTGGGTCACCAATGCTTCGATACACAAACGCTCCGCTGTTGCGATAGGTAGCTATCGCCCCAAAAGGCAGACTGCTCGAACCATGACCAATGACGATGCCACCGTCACTCGCCAATCTGCGAAGCTTTCGTGCCGATCGCGGATCATTTCGTCGGGACCCGAGGGCTGTCAGCGCAAGCGCAGGTTTTGCCTTCCCCGGCCATAGCGCGACTACCTCTGATTGCCAGTTACGGGCCGTCAGTGATTCGTGAAGTTGCACACCGAAGAGCTCTGCACCGCGTCGATCAGTACTCGAGATGACATTCAGTACGCGTCGATCTGAATGCGAAACTGTTCGAGTTGCATCTGCCGGTTGCTCCTCAGCGTGATTCACGGGCGAGAAGTTCCTCGTAAAGCGCAAGTGTGACGTCGATGACCCGCTGCTGATTGAACGCATCTCGGGCACGGATTCTCGCCGCCGCACCCATAGTCATCCGCAATGGCGCATTGGAGCCGAGTTCGGTGACCGCCGCGCCCAGCGCGCCCGAGTCTCGAACGGAAACGAGTCGACCAGTCACCCCATCATCAACCACTTGCCTGCAACCTCGAATATTGGTCGCTATAACTGGAAGTCCCATCGCCGAGGCTTCCATAGCCGCTCGCGGGAACCCTTCACGATGCGATGCAAGCACAAAAATGTCCATTCCGGCATAGAGGAAATCGATATCGCTTCGCTCGCCCATCACCGTGATCCCGCAGGCTTCAGCTTCGGCGAGTGTTGCCGCAGAAACGGCGTCCACCTTCGCGTCATCAGTGGGACCAATCAGTACCCAAAGTTGCTCTGGGTTGGTGGATTGCGCGCGTCTTGCCGCGCCGATTACTTCGGTGATGCCCTTTTCTTCCACTAGACGGCCGACAACGCCGACCACAACCTTTTCCGGCGATGCACCCATCTGTCGACGCGCAAGTTCACGGTCAGTTTCGCTAAACCGGTCGGGGTTGAATCGCTGCAAGTCGATGCCGTTTCCCAGGAGATGTAGCCGGTCTCGATTCACGCCCAATTTCGCCAAGACCTCGACGTCCTCAGGATTCTGAACCAGTTCTCCGTCGGAGCATGCAGCGGCAATTCGCTCTAGGCCGTAGACAATGCTGCGTTTGATTCGAGTATCTTCGGCTGTCGCGTAAAGGCCGTGAACGGTATTGACAACAACCGGCGTACGAGTCAACCGCCCGGCAACCCGACCATAGAGACCTGGCTTTGGGTTATGCGTGTGAAGGATCGCTGGCCGCAACCGCCGCAGCACACCGATAAGTTCGCCGAATGCTGCCACGTCGTGCAACGGCGCCATGGAGCGGGTTGCGTTTCGCAGCGCGACATGTTGAATCCCGTCGGCTTCCAACGACGCGACGAATGGGCCAGGCGCAGATACGCCAATTACCTCAAAGCCTGCAGCGGCAAACGCTTGGAGTTGGGGTCCAAGAAGCCAGGCGAGGCTCATGTCGGTCGTCGTGAGGTGCACGAGTCGGCGATTATGCGGCGCAGCCAATCTCGACCTCTTCACGGGAACTGCTCCTCAGCCGACGCTCTCCATGACAATCGTAGTTGCCGCGCGCTACAGCCTCATCCATAGTCCATAATGGATTCCCCATGCCCGAGGCGTCGTTCAATCATCAAAACCCAACCGGTCTCGACATTCGGCAAGCCGAAGACTCCGACGTGGGCGGAATAATCGATCTCGCGGTAGCGGCACTGGGTTGGGACAAAAGTCCCCAGACCGAAGCGTTTTTTCGATGGAAGCACTATGAAAATCCGGCCGGACACTCCCCGATTTGGATCGCTACCAAACAAAAAACAGTGGTCGGCCTTCGTGCTTTTCTTAACTGGCGTTTTACCACGTCGGATGAATCGGTAACTCGCGCAGTTCGAGCCGTTGATACCGCAACCCACCCCGATTTCCAAGGTCGCGGGATTTTTTCGCGCCTGACCGCAGGAGCGATCGAAACACTCGACGCGAGTGGCATTGATTTTATCTTCAATACCCCAAACGAAAAGAGTCGCCCTGGTTACCTACGAATGGGATGGCAGGTAGTTGGTTCGGTCCCTGTTTCGATGCGTCCACGAAATGTCAGCAGCTTCGTGCGCATGTCCCAATCGCGAACGGCGGCCAACAAGTGGTCTTTGCCAAACGACGACTTCGATTCCGCGGCAACGATCCTCGATAGCGCTGCGGCCAAGGCGTTAGTGCGGTCACTGCGCCCATCAGGAATTAATCTGGCCACGCCTGGAATCACGACCGACCGAACACACGACTTTCTTGTTTGGCGTTATGGGTTCAAGCCACTCGGCTACCGAGCGCTAGTTGCACCTGAAGGAATCGACCACGGCTTCATCATCTTTCGGACCCGCAAACGAGGACACGCTATTGAAGCGGTTATCGCTGAAGTGTTGGTTCCCGACAGCGACCGAACGAGAATCGGCAAACTACTCATCGACATTTTGCGGAAGTCCAAGTCTGACTACCTCATAGCTGCGGGTCCCCGCCAGCCCGGCCTCGTTTCAATCCCTCGACTCGGTCCGGTGCTCACGTGGCGGGCTATTAACACAGCGAGCTCTCAACCGCCCCTAAAAGACTGGCACCTCTCCATGGGCGACATCGAACTGTTCTAAGAAGTTCCGAAACCAGGCTCATCGCAGCTGTGAAAGCCGCACCGCCTCGGCAAAGAATTCGTTCGATTCATTCAATGCGCTTGAAGTATCGAACGCCTGTAACGCTCCGTCTTTCAAAACCATGATGCGATCGCAATCGTTCAGCGTCGAAAGTCGATGAGCAATGATGAACATTGTCGACCTGCCTTTGAGATCTTTCAGAGTCTCCTGCACGAGCGACTCCGACTTCATATCGAGCGCGCTGGTCGGTTCGTCAAGGATCAAGACGTCTGGCTCCTCGGCAAGGGCCCGAGCCAACACAATTCGCTGTCGTTGACCGCCCGACACTGCACCTCCGCGTTCACCGACGCTCGTTTCGTACCCTTCGCTCCAGGTCACGATGTCGGTATGTAAGTGCGCTAACTGGGCTGCACGTTCAATAGCCGCGGAATTAAGGTCATCGCGGAAAAATCGGATGTTGTCCGCCACTGAACCTCGATATACCCGTGGCTCTTGCGGCACAAACGACATGCGGCGATACCACGAATCGGTTGAGACGTCCCTAGCGTTAATCTCGTCAACCCAAAACGTCCCCGAATCGGGATGTCGCAATCTCAACAGCAGCTGGATGAGTGTCGATTTGCCGCTGCCTGACGGCCCCACGATGCCAATCACCTCACCGGGCTCAACCTCAAACGAGATGTTTCGCAACACGGGCCGACCCGGCGAGTAAGAAAACGACACATCGTCGAACACGATTCGCCCTAGACGTTGCAGCTCGCGACCTCCCTCAGGCTCGAATGAGCCTTTGTAGAGTTCCTGTCGCTCGGTGAGTTCCTCAAGGTATGGCGCGGCTTCGGCCAACGAGTGGTAACTCGTTTGCATCTGCTGGCTATAGGACAACGCTCTCATCAAAATCAGAACGACAGCACCAAGCGATGCGACACCAGCTTGTCCCTGCAGATAAACGCCAAACATGCCAACGAGGACAAGCCCGACGGCGATGTTTTGATACAGGTTTGGCATTGTCATTCCCAAAATACGTGTCCGAAAGGCAATCTGGGCTGAATGATCGATTCGAGTGTCGGTTCGCGCAATGACTTGGTCCCCGACGTTGAAGGTTCGTACCTCCTGCGCGAGCGCGATGCTCTCGGCCACTCCCTCGAGAAACTCAACATTGGCTACTGCGTTGCGCTTCGACTGGCGTCGAGCGACCTTGGTCATCGGTCGAAGAACGAAAAACAACAGCAAAACGCCCACGACGATGAGCAACGAAGCGAATGGACTCACATAGAACGCCGAGATCATCAGCGCAAAAAAGTTGAAACCTGAGACCATCGTCATGGCAAGTAGCAGCGTCGCGTTCGAGACCCTAGAGACATGGTTGCTCATGATCTCTTGCAGGTGACCCTCGCGTTCGACGCTTTGAACTTTCCAAGATGCTCGAATGAAGTATCGGAAAGTCTTGCGACGAGCAACCATCAAGGCATCGACACTCAGCCTCGCGGTTAGCCATGAATTTGCCAGATTGAACACCAAGCGGAGAACCAAAAGTGCTGCCGCTAACTCAAAAACATGCGGCACGCTCAGAGTGAGCTGGCCAAAAATTTTCGTGTCAGTAGTGATAGAGGTACTGCCAGCGGTGAGTCCGATCGCAATTCGCACTACCACTACCAACAGCGCAGCCTCAACGAAACCACCCACAATTGCGGTTACCGCCAACAACGCCAATCGTTTGACGGATTTGCCGACGTACGGATCCAACCTGGTCCAAACATTGGCGATTGTCTTTCGGGGGCTCTTCATGGACGTCTGATCACGATGGGTAATTGCCCGTGGAATCTGTCGAGTAGGTCTGTCAAGTTGCGAGTCATGGTGGTGCGGCAAAATCGGTTAGACCCATGATGACATACCCAATCAAGTCCACGAGACCAGGCTCGGTAATCGATCGACTGGCCACAACGAGCCAAACCGGTCAGTCTCCGCCAAGGGCACGATGGTAAAAGGCGGAAGTAGCGTTCGCTACAACATCGATACTGTACAAGTCGCTAAAACGGTTAGAAGCGACCGACGCACGAGTGTCACGCTCGGCAGCAGACTGCCGAATAGTTGCGACGATCCCATCAGCAAGTGATTGACCATCATCGGAGGAAACGAGCCGAGCCCAGCCGTCACCGACCATGTTTGGGATCGGCCCAACACCGGTAGCCACTACTGGTGTTCCAAGTGCCATCGCTTCGATGAGAACGCTTCCGAGGCCTTCCCAACGCGAAGGAACCACAAATGTGTCAGCGGCGCAAAGAAGATCCGGCACGTCATCGCGTAGCCCGATATCCACGATGCCCGAGGTCGGACCGGCGTGCGCGATGAGTTCATCAATCAGTGGTGATTGGGCACCCCGACGACCACCTAGCCGCAACTCGGCAGTCGGCTCGGCGCGGCGAACTATCGGCCACGCTCGCAGCAGAACGTCTAGCCCTTTTTGGAATTCGTGACGAGCGGCAGCGATGATCAGTGGACGCTCGTCATCGATACCTAACGATTGACGCACCCGAGCACGTCGCGTCGTCGACAGTTGCCCAAGTCGTCCAAGGTCACGCCCTCGCGGAATCACCTCAATCAATTCAGGTCGAATGTTAAGCCGAGCACCCATCGTGAGCGCCACATGATCAGAGAGCGCATGAAACCGACTCGGGATTCGTGACGTAAGTCGATCGGCCCGACACGCCAATTCAACCTTCCATGACACGAGGTCTGGGTTCGTTAGTTGTTCCGGCCCGTATGCGACATTTACCAGGCTCGAAACCACCGGAACACCTGCGAGTTTCGCGGCAATTCGTCCCGGTATATCTGCATCGAACAAGGTCGTATGGACAAGATCAGGTTGCCGCTCGCTCACGAGGCGCCTCATGTGCGTAACTCGAGTCCATATCGAATCCGCATCCAACTTGATGACCCTTCCACCTGCGGATTCGATAGGTCCACGAAGTGCATCATCGCTGCTGAAAATCGCGACATCTAAACGAATTCCACGCTTCTGAAGCGGCTCCGCCATAGCCGCGACTGCCTGTTCTGCGCCGCCGCTGCCACCCAGGCTCGGAATCAGGTAGAGAATGTTCACTCACCCCATGACTACCACCTCTTCGACTCCTAACCAGACTTCCGAGAACTCGCCCGAGTTCAGCGTCATCATTCCGACGTTTCACCGCCCGCAAATGTTGGCTGAAGCAGTCGCATCAGTAATTGCGCAAACAGTCCAATCGTGGGAGTGCATCATCGTTGACGATGGCGGCGGAGAGTCCGAGTTGCAGGCAATCGCCGAGGTTGATGCACGGATTCGATTAATCCGTCGTGATGTTCCAGGCGGCCCCGCCGCTGCCCGCAACACCGGAATCGCGCTCGCCCAAGGAACCGCCATCACCTTCCTCGACGACGATGATTGGTATGTACCTCAGCGCCTCGACCTTGCTCGGCGCGCTCTCTATGATCCACGAATCGATATCGCGATCTGCTGGAGCGTCTGGGACCAAGATTCCCCCGGTGGGCGAACGCTCAATGGCAACGTGGCCGACACCATCCTCGACAGAACGGTTCCCCACCTCGCTGGTACGGCCATTCGCTTGGCAAGTCTGCTGACGTTCAATGAGTCCTACGCCGCTGCGGAAGACCTGGACTGGTGGCTGCGTTCGGCGCAACAGGCCACGTTGGCAACGATTGAAGAAGTTGGATGCAGATTGCGGCGTCATCACTCGCGCAGACTCAATGGGACTGACGTCGCTGGCCGCATCGCTGCAAGCGAGCAACTCCTAGCCGATCACGCGACCTATTTTTCTGCCCATCGGCGCGCACTGGCGTTCCGTTTTGCGCGCATGGGTGTCATGGCCGCATCGAGCGATCAAAGACAGCTCTCGATCCGGTACTTCAGGCGCTCAATCCGGACTCGTCCTTCTGCCGTTGCCCTGAAAGGACTCCTTCGCCAACTTTTACCCGCGCCCAAGAGCCGTCGCGATCCACTCACTGGCAGCCCGGTGTAGCGTGCATGTTCGCGCCTTTTGGCTCAATCGACCGATTTGATACCTAGCGCAGTACCGGCGGGCATTAAGTCATCGATGTCACTTTGGTAATGAACCCTGCTGGAGACTTGGATGGAACCCGTTGAGTATCTGAACATCATTCGGCGGCGCTGGATCCTGATCGCAGTCTTTGTTCTGATAGGGCTTGTCGCCGGCTTCGCTACTGGAATAGGTACTTCAGGGACGACCGACCACACGACTTTCTGGCAATCGACTTACACCCTCGTTTTCAACTCACCGGCCGCTGCTGACAAAAATGCGAACGCAGCGACGATCAGCCAACTTGGATTGTTGGCAACCACCGGTGGGATCCCGGCAACGGTCGCCCAAGCCAATGGTGTCGATGTCAATCGAGTGAGCGAGCGACTTCAAGCGGTTACCAACAGCAACCTCAACACTTTGCGAATTTCCACTGTCGGAACCGATCCGCTCGACACTGCGGCTCTGGCCACTCAAGTCGGTGACAATCTCATTACTGTCAGCTCAGCCAACAACACCGCTACTTACGACGAGCGCACGGCCGCCGCACAGAAACGAGTCAGCGACCTAAGCGACAAAATTGCGATGTACGACGGGCTCAAACTCGACTCAAAGTCGGTCAAAGGCCAGGAGCGCGATGCTCTCGTAAACCAATACCGGATTGCCTATGAAGCTGTTCAGGTACTCGCGGCGCAGGGTACGCCGGGACCAACCCTTACCTCGCTCGAAAAACCAGAAGCGCTTCCGATAACGAGTTCGGAGTACAACAAATTCATCCGAGCCGGTGCGCTCGGAAACAACAATCTCACCACCACTGCAACGGACAATACGGCTGGTGCTGGTGCGGCAAAATCGAGCACCAAATCGAACATCCCGAGTGGGCCTGTTCCCCATTCGCTTATCGGCGGTTTTTTGGGGCTCCTCGCCGGCCTCGTGGCAGCCTTTTTGGTCGAACGTCTTGACAATCGATTGCGACGAAAAATTGACGTCGAACTGGCTTTCGAACTGCCTGTGCTGTGCGAGGTTCCCCCGGTAGCTCGATCCAAGCGCGGCGACTCCGACGTTATTTCATTCACCCACCCCCTGAGCCGAACTGCCGAGGCCTATCGAGCCTTGCGCTCGTCGCTGTTGTTCCTCAGGGAGACGTTGATCAAATTGGATGGCCCGCCTGATGACCAGCGCAACACTCAGGTAATCCTTGTCACCTCAGCCGGTCCCAGCGAAGGAAAAACGACAACGGTCGCCAATCTCGCGGCGCTCTTCGCCGAAGCTTCTTATTCAGTCCTCGTCATCAATTGCGATTTTCGACGCCCTCGACTGCATCGCTTTCTTGGGGGATCCGCTGAGCCACGGAAGGTCGTACAGAGCAACATCCCTGGCGTCCTCATGGTCAACAACGTTGTGTCGAATCCGAATCCAAATCCGGCGGAAGTGATTGCCGCACAACGCCAAGTTGTTCAGACCGCACGCGGCATGTTCGATGTGGTGATCTTAGATACCGCACCAATTTTGACCACCAATGATGCCAGTGAATTGGTCGCTTTTTCAGACGTCGTCTTGATCGTTGCCCAGGCCGGTAAAACCACCAAGGCAGCGGCCGAGCGATCAACCGAGTTGCTTAAGCGGCTCAACGCGACTGTCGCTGGTGTCGCGCTGCTTGGCACGCGCGACACGCCCAACGCGCAGTACTACTACTACGCAACCGAACATGGCGCAGACTCGCAACAATCGAGCGCTGAATCCCGATCATTTGACCTGCTTATTCGGCCCGAATCGGAATCCACCGACGACGCGGAGGCAACGGTCGGCGGCGACGGTGCAGAGACTGCATTGGACTCAACGCAGACCTTCTCATCGAAGCCGTGACCCAGGCGTCGGCCTCCGGCAACCCGACGTCGCAGCCAACGAGCAGTTACCGTGTCCCGCTTGCGCGTTTCGCCGCGACAGTTCCTTCAACTGAAATTCGACCTTTTAGCTCGGGGTGGGCAACTGCGGGCATCGCGCTTCTCGCCATCGCATTTGGAATATTCGCGCTCGGCGAGTGGTCATGGGCCGCGGGAACCGGTGCGGGTCTCGTTGTCGCCCCAATCTGCCTCGCTCTGACTTTTTTCGTTTTACGTCGGCCGATTTCAGATGAACGCTCATTTGACCTTGGGGGTTTACTTCTCACCTCGCTTGCCTTTCGATTACTTGCTTCCTATCCCCGTTTCCTGAGCGCGACCGACGCACATGTCTATGACTCCGATGGCGCCGTCTTCGCCGATGATTTTCGAAAACTCGTCTTCACCAACATCGACGTAGGAAATGCTCCAGTACCCGGCACAGGTGTCTTGCGCATCATTGCGGGACTCGTTCATGTCCTAACCGACTCCAACTTCTTCGGCAGCACACTTGTCTTTGGATTCCTCGCGTTTTGGGGTTGCTGGTTTTTTTACCGGGCATTCGTAACGGCGATTCCCGATGGCGATCATCGCCGATATGCCCGTTTCATATTCCTGTGGCCCTCGCTGCTGTATTGGCCAACCAGCATTGGTAAGGAAAGTTGGATGGTTTTTACGGCCGGCATGGTGGCTTTAGGTGCCGCCAGACTTCTGAACCGGTCCCGAGGTGGCTATGTGCTCATTGGATCAGGGATGTTGTTGTGCGCGTTGGTGCGGCCCCACGTTGCACTCCTCTTAGTCGTCGCGTTGGCCGTCGCGTTTTTCGTTGGGCGGCGCCACGATGACCGACCGCAAGGACAGTTCAGCTTGGCCGGTCTCTCCAAAGTCATCGGCATCGTGATGCTGATAGTGGCCGGAAGTTTGCTTGCGCCCGCGACCGCAAGTTTTCTCCATGTCGATGACCTCAGCACTAACAGCATCACCAATGCCATCGAAAACACTCAAGCGAGAACTGACCAAGGAAACTCCGCGTTTAGCGCAGTCAATCCCAATTCGCCGCTCGGGTATCCGGCGGCAGTCATCACCGTGCTGTTCAGGCCGCTCCCCGGTGAGGTGTCAGGTATTAGTGGACTTCTTTCAGGCCTGGAGGGATTAGCGCTGCTCGCTTTTGTTGCCACGAGCTGGCGTCGCATCTGGACCGCACTTCGCAGGCTGCGATCGCAGCCTTACCTGACCTTCGCAGTGTCATTTGTCGCTATGTTCACCTATGCGTTTGCCGCATTATCCAACTTTGGGATTCTTAGCCGCGAACGCGTACAAGTGTTGCCTTTTCTTTTTGTGTTGCTCGCGTTGCCGCTCGCCTTCCGCCGAACTGAACAGGCGCTTGGCGCCATTCGAAGTCCGAACTAAGTCGTCGCAGGCCCGGGTATTCGGCCCAAGTACTTTCTTGGTATTTCTTGCTTTTTCATGTATTTTCGGGAATCATCTGTCGCTGGCCAGTGATTGTCGATGATTGGTTCGCCTGCATGCATGCAACTCAACCCGCATACCGAACATCGGTCAGCGCAGTGCGTCTCGTCCTGGGTTGCGTGACGTTTGTTGGTTTAGTCGGTTTCCTCGTCCTCGCTGGTCGCGTCCTGCCAGCCCCACCCGCCACGCTCAAACCCTTAGTTTGGATCAACTGGATTGATCGCATCGGCCCCGCATGCGCATTGGTTACGGCGATTCGGTTAACAGTCATCATCATTGGCACCTATCTCGGTTTGGTCACATTGCTGCACATCGGTGCCCGCCGCCTAGCCGCCCCAGAGTTGGATCGAATGGCCGGTTCGATCAGCGGCCCGTCGGTCCGCCGCATTACCCAAGCACTGGCGGGATTCCTGCTAGCAACGTCAGTATCCAACGCGTCGATAGTTCACGCCCTGGCTTTGGCTCCGCCGAGGGCGACCCGCCCCGCTGCGCTCGCAAGCATGACTGCAGGTAGCGATGACTCTGGCGTGACGATGCGGCGCATCAACCCAATCCCAGAGCTCCGGGATCGCGGAAACACGATTTCGGACACCACAAGTCCAGTCACCACGGCCACCTGGACAATCGCGCCTGGCGATCACTTATGGGCGGTCTCGTCAACCACGCTTCGGCGACACTGGCAACGCCGGCCAACGAATCTCGAGGTTGTCGACTACCTCACAAAACTTATTGCGACGAACAACACACTTTTCGTTGTCCCCGGTAACGCCGATTTGGTCATGCCCGGCCAAGTCTTTGTACTACCCGCCATATCCGATTCGTGAGATTCACCGCCGCCACTCAACGCAAACGAATCGCAACTTCATTAGCCAACATTCGTCCTGCCACGGTGAGCCGAACCTGATCATCAGAAACTTCGACGAGTCCCTCCAGCGCCGGATCGCTGAGGTCAAGTGCATCCGCGGACACACCATCTGACGTGCGAAGCGCCAATTGCAGCGCTTCGATTCGTCGAGCTGGTGCATCTAAGACCTCGAAACCCGCTTCGGTTGGCTGGGACGAATGCACTGCTTCTAGGTAGCGCTCCGGTGTCCGCACATTCCACCAACGCCGCCCCGCTTCATGGGAATGCGCGGCGCATCCAAACCCGCGGTAGTCACCCTGTCGCCAATAGAGCAAGTTGTGCGCGCAACGATGCCCAGGCCGTGACCAGTTCGAAATTTCGTACCAGTCGAGTCCAGCCTGACCCAGGACTTCGTTCGCGATGAGGTATTTGTCTGCTTGGTCATCGTCGTCGGGGTGACGCCCAGGGTCATTCGCCAACGGAGTTCCCGCCTCAATTGTTAATGCATAAGCACTCACATGGGCGGGTTCAAGTGCAATCGTTCGGTCAAGCGTGACTCGCCAGTCGTTCAACGATTCGCTCGCTCCGCCGTAAATCAGATCGAGGTTGAACGAGTCGAACCCGATCTTTCGGGCCGAAGTGACCGCCCGCTCAACATTCGCCACGTTATGCGTTCGGCCAAGCCCGACCAGGACATGGTCGACCATTGACTGGACCCCAAAAGACAGCCGAGTTACGCCGCCGTCGAGGTACGTAGCGAGCAGTACATCAGTAACGGTGTCGGGATTGCACTCGACCGTTACCTCGGCACCCGATACTCGCGGAATCGAAGCGAGTACCGCCATCAATCCATCCGGGGGCACAAGTGAAGGCGTTCCTCCGCCAAAAAAGACCGATGTGGCCGCCGCCATTCCCAATTCGACGCCGTGGGTGACTTCACGAGCCAATGCCTCAAGGTACTGGTCGATCAGTTGGGGCCGATCAGTCCACGTCGCAAACGCGCAATAGTCACATCGGCTCGCACAAAATGGAATATGTACATAGACCCCAAAACGAGGAGACGACTCGAGGTCGGTCCGTGATGACACGCTCAAAGGGTACTGGCCGAAGCATTGCCACCCCGACAAACCTTGACTGTTATCCGGACACCATGCTGAGACCGAGGTCATCTAACCGACGACCTGCGCCACCAACAGTAACGCCCAAGATGCACGCGATCGCCCGAACATCATCACGACGAATTGTCAGCATCCGACCATTGAAATCCTGACGCTGAACTTGGATCATGGCGAGGTAACGCGTCAGCATGTCCGCCTCGGTTCCGCCTAGCGCCTCTAGCTGTCGTAAGTCGATCGTGACGGCGTCAGTTTCGTTTCCGGTGCCAGCATCAACAAACGCAGGACCATCATCAGCTGGCAAAAGTTGGTCAACGGGCACGCTATAAAAGCGAGCCAACCGCTGAAGTCGCGGTACTGAAATCGCGCGCTCGCCTCGCTCATAGGCACCGAGAACCGACGCCTTAAACTCAAGGCCTGAGGTCGCTTCGACCTCTTGGAGCGACAAGCGCTTTTGTCGACGAATGGCGCGCAAACGATCGCCAACCTGACTGCTGTAGGTGGATTCGGCGACGAGGTCATCCATCGTCAGGTCGATACTCTCGATGAAATCCACCTCCCCCATGCCTACCTCACACCCAATGTGGCCAAATCCGTGTACTTCATGACAACGGTCACAGACGTTACCCCCTAGCCAAGGTTGCAGCCACACGGATTGGCGTCAGGCGTTCGAGACAACCCCTGAACGGATCGCTCCCAAGATGGTTGCGGCCGCAATTGAGGCGGTTTCAGCCCTCAATACGTGGGATCCGAACCCAAATTGGCGCGGTACCGCTCGCCGTTCTTCGTCGGTCCATCCCCCTTCAGGCCCAACCATGACAACCAACGGAGACTGCGAAAGCGTTGGAAGAGCGCCATGACGTTCAGCCAATGTTGCTCCCGTTCGTATGGCGACCGAAGCAAATGTCTCGGGGTCGAGGACAACTGGCAGGTAGCAACGCCGAGATTGCATCGATGCCTCGCGCGCTACCCGTTGAAACCGTTCACCCTGACGACGAGCCTTGTCGTCGTCCCACTGAACCACCGAACGACCAGCAGAAAACGGGATGATCTCGTCGACTCCTAGTTCGGTGAGTTTTTGCACTACAAGTTCGGGACGGCCGCCTTTCACCAGTGCAAACGCAATGGCGATAGGCGGGAAAGGCGGCGGCACGAACCGAATGGGGCCGGTTGGTTCAAGCGCGGGACCAAACCGACACGCTTGCCAACTTCCAGCGCCATCACAGGCAGTGAGCTCGTCACCCACGCGTAGGCGCAATACGCGCTCAAAATGATGGCGATCGTCATGAGAAATAGTTAAGTCATGCAGGTCGGCAACAAACACATGGGGGCCATGACGACCATCGGGTTCTTGGCCCGGCGATGGCAACGGTTCTGTTTCCTTGCTCACGGAATTACTTAAATGCCGAACGAATTTTTGACAACAAGCCGCCGTCGACTGGCGATAATTCCTCGCCGCGCATTTCAGCAAACGACCGAAGCAGCGTTTCTTCGTCTTCTGAAAGCGCCGTTGGCGTGTCAACCATCACCTGCACCAAAAGATCACCACGGCCGCGGCCTTCAACGTGCGGAACCCCGCGACCACGAAGCCGAAAAATTCGGGTTGATTGGGTACCGCTCGGGATGACGAGGTCTTCGACGCCATCAAGCGTTTCGAACTCAATGTGAGTTCCAAACGTCGCTTGAGTCATCGATACGTGCAGTTCATGGGCAAGGTCATAGCCGTGACGGACAAAACGCTCATGAGGCCGCACGCGCAGGTGTACGTAGAGGTCGCCGATGCGGCCGCCACGCGGTCCGACTTCACCGCGTCCGGTGAGCCGCAGTGTGGACCCAGTGTCGATTCCGGCTGGGACATCAACGGTATAAGTCTGCTCTTTGACGGTCCGGCCTTCACCGCGACAGGTCCGGCACGGCGACGCGATCAGCGTGCCGGTCCCGGAGCAGCGGGTACACGGGCCAGTGGTCATCATCTGTCCAAGGATCGATTGGCGAACGCGCCGCACTTGGCCCACGCCACCACATTCGCTGCACGTCTCGGCTGTTGTTCCCGATTCGGCTCCCGTTGCTTCGCAGACGTCGCATGGAACCGCGGCCTTCAATGTCACGGGAGCCTGGGTACCGAAAACGGCTTCCTCAAAAGCGAGGTCTAAAACAACTTCAAGGTCGGCACCGCGGGGCGGTCCAGCCGATCCTCCACCGTTACCGAAAGGATTGCCACCGAAGAACGTCTCAAAGAGGTCTCCAAGACCGCCACCAAAGCCGGCATTGCTGCCTTGGCCAGCACTTTCGGCACCAAATCTGTCGTAACGCTGACGACGTTCTGGGTCACTCAGAGTCTCATACGCCATTGCGACTTGCTTAAACAACGCCTCGGCGGCTGGATCACCAGGGTTTGCATCAGGGTGAAGTTGTCGGGCACGGCGCCGGTAGGCCCGCTTGAGTTCATCAGCAGTAGCAGTCCGAGAAACTTCGAGCAGCTCGTAATAATCAGTTTCCACGGTCAACCTTCATTTAGCCCTCACTCAATCGGCGGCCCAGCCGCTGACTCACGACAGCTACTGCGGCCATCGCTTGGGGATAGTTCATCCGCGTTGGCCCTAAGACTCCGATGGTGCCGCCTGCCTCACCCTCAACTTCATAGGTCGACACCACAACTGAACAATCAGCCAGTGGTTCGATTCCGGTCTCGGTTCCAATCGCGACGTGCAAACCACGATCAAGTACGTCATTCAACAAACTCACGACGACATAGTGTTGTTCAAGGATTCGCAACACTTCGCTGACTGTTGCAACCGCATCAAACGCCGATGCCATTTGCGAAGTCCCACCGATATAGATCTGATCCGACGTTGGTGAATCGTCATTCATCAAGGTTGCGAGTGCGGCAGTGACCGCGCCTGCCATCGATTGCTTGCCATCGTCGCCACCCGAATGATGCGACGATGCAGTTCGCCCTAAATGTGCCGCAGCAGTCAGCGTTAATCCCGCAAGACTTTGACCAAGCTCCACCGTCGCGGCCGACAACACCAGCTCATCAACATCAAAGTCAAAGTCGATGGTGTGTTTCTCGATGACGCCATTGGATAACACGACCACGAATAACGCGACCCTTGGCGCAAGTCCAACAAGATGAGCCGACCGAATAGTTGCCGCTTCCGGCGCCGGGGGGACCACGACTGCCGCGTAATGCGTTAGTCCTGACAGCAAGCGGGTCGTATCGGCCAACATCTGTTCGAGTTCACCGTGAGCCTGATCGAAAAACGAGCGGATCTGTTGGGAATCGGCAGCTGCTAAAACCGCAGGAGCTTGAATCGAATCGACGAAAAAGCGGTACCCCTTCTCAGTGGGCACCCGGCCCGCGCTGGTGTGGGGCTGTTGGAGAAAGCCGTCAAGCTCAAGGGTGGCCATGTCATGACGAACCGTTGCCGATGAAACGTTGACTCCAGGCGCTTTCGCAATGTGGCCTGAGCCAACCGGCAACGCTGTTTCGATGTATTCCTGGACAACGGCGCGCAGAATGGTCGACTTTCGCGAATCGAGACCAAGTTCGGCTGACTCGGTGGGCGAGGTTGTGATGGGATCAGTCATGGAATCGAGTCAATGTTGCTAGATAAGGGCAGACGCTCTGGCACTCGATGCTACCGACTGCCAGCCGCAAATTGCAGACCAGGCCTCGGCGAAGCCTGCGAATCGTGCGGTCAATCATCGAGTTTCAGTGCCGCGATGAATGCTTCCTGCGGTACCTCGACTCGACCAATATTCTTCATGCGCTTTTTTCCCGCCTTCTGTTTCTCAAGCAATTTCCGCTTACGACTGATGTCACCGCCGTAGCACTTGGCGAGCACGTCTTTTCGCTTGGCCTTTACCGTCTCGCGCGAAATGATTCGCCCGCCGATGGCCGCTTGAATTGGTACGTCGAACATCTGCCGTGGGATCAACTCTTTTAGCTTCTCGCTCATTCTCTTGCCGTAGACCTCGGCCGTATCGCGATGAACAATCGTGCTGAATGCATCTACCGGAACCGCATTCAGCAAAATGTCGACCTTCACCAGATCGGAACG
Organism: Actinomycetes bacterium; assembly: GCA_037138595.1. GTDB lineage: Bacteria > Actinomycetota > Acidimicrobiia > Acidimicrobiales > Acidimicrobilacustridaceae > UBA4742. The sequence continues at coordinate 125,915 of JBAXIB010000001.1, forward strand.
CGCATAATCGTCCGGTTCATAATCGAGACTCGCATAACCCTGAGTACGACTTTTCATCTGATCAAAGAAATCCATGACGACCTCAGCCAACGGAACGCGGTACACGAGTTCCATTCTTTCCGGCGAAAGGTACTCAATCTTTTTCATCTCGCCCCGACGCGTCTGACAAAGATCCATGAGCGTGCCCGCGTATTCAGTTGGAGTGAGAATTGTGATCGTGAGGTAAGGCTCCTCGATATATTCAACCTCGCTCATGTTGGGCATATCGCTTGGATTGTCGATGATGAGGTCATCACCGCTCGCACGATGAACCCGATATTCCACCGACGGTGCCGTCGCGATCAGCGCGAGGTCGAACTCGCGTTCAAGTCGCTCGCGAATGATCTCCATATGCAGTAGGCCTAAGAACCCGCAGCGAAAACCGAACCCAAGCGCACCGGAAGTTTCAGGGGAATAGGTGTAACTCGAGTCATTCAGCCGCAGTTTCTCAAGTGCATCTCGCAAGTTGGCGAAGTCATCGCCCTCAACTGGATAGAGCCCGCAAAAGACCATCGGCTTGGGGTCGCGATACCCCTCAAGAACTTCTCCCGGTCGCCCTGCTTCGGTCACCGTTTCACCGGACCGAGCCTCGCCGACATCTTTGATCCCCGCGATGAGGTAACCGACTTCGCCAGGGCCGAGCTCTTCAACTGGCGTTGGCTCAGGAAGCCGAACGCCAACTTCGTCAGCGTCATAGTTGGCACGCGCTTGAACAAACTCAAGTTTGCTATGGGTACGCAGTCGGCCATTCATCACGCGCACCGAGCTAACAACACCCCGGTACTGATCGAAATATGAATCGAAAATGAGTGCTTGCAGCGGAGCATCGGCGTCACCGACCGGGGGTGGGATTCGTTCAATGACCGCGTCAAGTAACTCAGGCACGCCTTCGCCGGTCTTGGCACTTATTCGCAGGATTTGGTCCGCCGGGATTCCGAGTACATTTTCGATCTCTTGGGCGTAGCGATCAGGATCGGCAGCCGGCAGATCAACTTTGTTGAGTGCGGCAACGATCTCGAGATCGTTTTCGAGGGCCAGATAACAGTTCGCCAGCGTTTGCGCTTCAATGCCTTGGGCTGCGTCAACTAAAAGGATCACTCCCTCGCACGCGGCTAGCGAACGCGAAACTTCATAACCAAAGTCGACGTGACCAGGCGTGTCGATGAGGTTGATCACATGGTCGCGATAGTTGAGCCTCACGCTCTGCAATTTGATCGTGATCCCACGTTCGCGTTCGATGTCCATCGAATCGAGATATTGCGCCCGCATGTCTCGAGCCTGGACAGCACCAGTTATCTCGAGCATCCGGTCGGCCAAGGTCGACTTGCCGTGATCTATGTGCGCGATGATGCTCAGGCATCGAAATCGGTTCAGCGCAGTCGTGGCGGGATCAGGCACGGGACAGCAAACTTTCGGTTCAGTGGGTCGTACAGCCGCTCATCACGGTCGCGAGGTCGGACGGCTCTGAAGCGTAGCGGTCAGCTCGAATCGTGATGACCGAGGTCCGAGTGTGACTCGGGAGCGCTGGGCCGCTATCATCGTCCAGCCGTGCCGAACGCCTGCAAAGGTGCTCGGCCATCCGTTCCCGAGATCCAGGATTCCCCGTGGCCAATATCAAGAGCCAAATCAAGCGCAACAAGCAAAATGAAAAGCGCCGCGTGCGCAATAAAGCAGTGCGCTCCGAGCTAAAGACCCGCACCAAGGTGGTGACGTCGGCCGCTGAACAAGGCGGTGAGAACGTCGAGGAACTCATCCGTCAGGCTTTGAAGAACATCGACAAAGCAGCCAGCAAGGGTGTCATCCACAAAAATCAGGCCGCACGGCGCAAGTCGCGCCTGATTAAACAGGTGAACAAACTCCAGGCCACCGCAGCAACCGAGTAACCATGGCGGACATCGGCGGCATTTGTTAGCGGCCGGTTCTACGAGCGCCTGACGTTCCTCGGCCCGAGGCTTTCGGCGAGCGGCTCGCCAAACGAGCCACCAGCACTTCGACCACCAATTCGGGTGGCCATGCTTTCTTACCCCGAAGGTCAAGGTCAGCGTCGGCAAGCAGCAAGACGAATTCTTGGATGCGAGCCGAACCTAGTGAGCGGCTTTGGTCAAGCGCCTTGCGAGCCGGAAACGTCGATCCCTTGATGCCTAGGACTTCTGCTGCTTGGGCTTCATTGCTGGCGTTAGAACCATCCAGCCGCAATATGCGACCGTAGTGGCCATGCAACGTGGCTGAAATCTGCAACGGGTGACGACCCGCCCCAAGCATTCGGGCAAGGACGTCCAGCGCCGCACGGGTGTCACCGCGATCAATTGCATCGGTGAGGTCCCACGGGGCGACGTCACCCGCATCACCGAGGTATGGCTCAATTGCTGCAGCATCAAGTTTGCCTGATGTACCAAATGTGCTCGCCAACGTCGCCAAAAGGCCACGCAGCCGACTGACATCCTCGCCGAGATGCGAAGTGAGTAGCGCTCGAGCAGATGCATCCAGATTGACTGGACTCGCCGCCAATTGCTCGTCGAGCCATGCCGTCCGCTGCCGTCCCATTCCGGTTTTGGTGTCATATACGACACCTGATGCAGCGGCGACGGCCTCGCTCAGCTTCTTTGGAATTGTTGCAGTCCGGGCGCCGACTTTTGGCCCCTTCTCCCAGACGACGACGAGCGACGTTGACGGCAGTGGATCATACAGATATGCCACCAAAGGCCCCACCGAATCACCAGTGGAAAAAACCGATGCTTCGCGACAAATCACCACCCGCCGGTCGGTCAGAAATGGTGGAGTCTGGGCCGCATCAACCAGAGGACCAATGGAGTATTCGCCACGATCATCCTCGTAATTCGATGCGGCGAGTTCCTCGACCATCAGAGATCGATCGCCGTCGCCGACAAGTTCATTTACTAGATCTCGAACCGCATCGCCGACGATGACTGGGTCATCGCCTTTGATCAGATGAATGGGCGCGCCGTGGTCAATCGCTGATCCTCGCTTCTGCGTCATGGCGTACTCACGCCGCCGCCATAATCGCTGCCATTACGTCGGCGACTCGACGCGATGCCTTGGCATCATGCGATCGCAACACGCGACAGCCCAACGCGATTCCCAATGCATGGGCAGCCATCGTTCCCTGCGCAGCATCTTGCACCTCAACGTCAAGCAACTTCCACAAGAAGCGTTTATTCGACGCCGACAAAAATACGGGATAGCCAAGTTCCGCAAGGCGATCAGAACTGCGCAACAAGATCAACGATTGGGCTTCGGTCTTGCCTAAGTCAAGACCGGCATCGACCATGATTCGCTCCGATGGGATACCAGCCGCTTCAGCTCTTGCAGCTCGATCAGCGAGAAAGTCACAGACCTCGGCAACCAGGTCGTTGTAAACAGGATCGGGGTCCGGAACACGCGGAGCTAGACGGATATGAGTCGCAACCACCGAAGCGCCAAACTCCGCGCACGTTGCAAGGTACGCAGGATCAGCAAATCCGCTGATGTCGTTTCCGACTACCGCACCGGCTTCGAAACATGCCCGCGCCACCGATGCCCGCCAAGTGTCGACCGATAACGGCACATCAAATCGCTGTCGTAATGCCGCAATGGCTGGCACGACCCGCTCGAGCTCCATAGCCTCCGTCACGTCTTCCCCCGGCCCAGCCTTCACACCACCCACGTCAAGAAAGTCCGCGCCGTCAGCCACCAACTTGTCGGCCTGGCGAAGGAACGCGTCGAACTCAAAATAGGTTCCCTTGTCGTAAAAACTGTCAGGGGTTCGGTTCAAGATCCCCATGACGACGGCTCGATTAGCAATATTGAAACGGTGGGGGCCAAGAGCGAGGTACACGGGGCGAAACTACACCGGCGGCCGATGGTCTCGATGAGGCAGGCCCCACGTCCACCTCAACCCGAGGATCGATGCTCACTACTTCGAGTCGAAAGCCATCCAAATCGAGCTGCGTGCCAAGGGTTGGCGTCTCAGCATCACTAAGCACGACCCCCGGCTGACCGGAATCATCGGCCTTCGGCATCGGAGCCCACAGCCGCAAAATCGCGGTGTGCTCGCGGACGGCTCGAATCAAATCGCTCGATGTGCGGCTGAGAGAAGGAACGACCATCACATCGACATGATCGACTCGATTTCGCCGGAAGCCAGCCAACACGTCGCTAGGGCTAGGCGACGAGTTCAACACCACGACGACGACTTCACGACCCGATACTCGGCCTCGCCACATCGTTGCCGATTCACCGAAGTCGGTTCGGCTCGCTGGTACCGGCCGCGTGAAAGCTGGCATAACCAACGCGACGACCGCAAGCATCCATCCCGCCCGACGCAGCAAGGGTTGACACCGTTGCGACCCAATGATCCCCACCATCACCCCCACCACCGCAGCAGCAATATGAATCAGTGAGAGCTCACCTAATGGCAATCGAGCGCACCACTGCGCAACCAATTCAATCCAACCTAAAAGCACCCGTGTCGGCAGGTGAATGATCGCTGCGGCAGCTTGTCCAAACAGTCCGGCCACCAAACCAGCGGTCATCCCCCACCCCATGATGAAGCCTGCGGCAGGTTCCGCGAGGAGATTCGCCGGAACTGTTGCCACTGGTATCCCGCCTAGTCGACTCGCCAATAACGGGCCAACACCCGCTTGGGCTGCCATGACCACCGCTAGCGGTGCCGCCAAGAATCTCGGAACCGGCAGGTGCTCAGCGATCGGCTTAGCGAACACCAAGATCGCAGCCGAGGCTGCGACCGAAAGTTGAAAACCAAGGACGCCGACAATCAACGGATCAAGTAGCAACACCGCCGTCACCGCAAGGGCAAGCACCCGAACCGATGATGCTGTCCGGCCGAAAGACCAAGCGACTACTGCGATTGCCGCCATCGCGGTCGCGCGCAACACCGATGGTTCGAATCGGGTCATGAGTGCGAAGAATCCGACAACTGCCAAGGTCCCGACCACGCGCGTGCGAGGCCCCAATCGGCGAAGCACCGGCATCGCTACCACCAGCAGGAATGCAACATTTTCGCCCGAGACCACCAACAGGTGGGTGAGGCCCGAACCGCGAAAATCATCCACCGTGACAGCGGATTGCCCACGATCATCGCCCAGCACAAACCCACCGAACAACGCGCGCTGGTTCGGTGGCATCGAATCAACTCCTCGGAGCAGAACGCTTCGCACGCCATTGGCGGCGCGAGCCAACACGTTGCCATCTCCGGAGGCAACGACCTCGGTAGCGTTTATCGTTCCCACAATGTGCCGACGAGCAGCCCGGTCATCTGCCGGTGCTCGCGGTACCCGAGAACCAGTGATCATCACCTGTTGACCACTAGCCCGGTTCGACAGCACTGCCCCAGCCCGCCCCCGGGCCCAGACCTCTAGGTGGTGACCGTCAATGACCACATCGGTATGAACTGCGCCACTCAGACGGGTCGGATCAGAAGCGAGAGTGGCACTGGAACGGACCGACCCGGGTGCAATTGGATGATTACCCGCCCAGGCGCGTGCGCTGAGGCCCGAAGCCACGAGTCCGATGGAAAGAACCACAAGAGCGGGGCGTCTTGCGATATATGCCACGCCGCAACACAGCACGGAAGGACCGACCGGGAACGGAAACGGCCACCAACAACCCACGGCGGCAACACCGGCCATGGCAATCGCCGATAGATCGCTTACGTAGTCGACCCGTTCGAACCGATGAGCGGGTTCAACGCTCACACCCGAACCAAGTCGCGAAGTTGAGCAAGTCGCGACGGGCCGATTCCGCGAACTTGCCCAAGTTCATCGACGGAACGAAACGGGCCATGTCGTTGTCGGTAGTCAAGTATCGCGGCCGCTGTTGATGGCCCGACACCTGGGAGCGAATCAAGTTGGTCGACGGTCGCAGTGTTCACATTGATGCGAGCGGCAGAACTAGATGTGCCAGAACCAGCAGTCGGCCCGCCTGCGGCCCGGGTTGATCCCGTAGCGTCATTGACCACTGCGGGCGGATCTTGCTCGCCACTATGTGGCACATACACCCGAGCGCCATCGGCCAGCTGTGCCGCCAGATTCACGCGGTCGACATCGGCATCGGGGGCCAGGCCACCGGCGAGTGCAACCAAGTCACTCACCCGTGCCGCCGCGTCGATGCGATACACGCCGGGCTGCATCACCGCACCAGCGGCGTGGACAATGATCTGCACCGTCGACGACGTTGAGACCGCACCACTCGCAGTCGCGCCCAACGATGACCCACTGGTTGACGTCTCGGATGAATTCGCGAACGGCAACAGACTTGACCCGGACGAACCGCCAACAGATTGACTCGAAGCGCCCAGGTAAACCACACCGCCAGCCGCCACTACGACGGCCCCGACAAGAAAGGCGAACCCCACTCGACGATCTCCGCCGCTGCGAACACGCTCAACCACGGAATGCACAACTTGGTGCCAATCGGCTCGCGGAACTTGGGTTGCGGTGCGCAATGGTGCCAGCCGATCAGCACCAATCCCGCCACTATTTTCTCGCTGGTCGGTGCTTCCAAGACCGCCAGGCGCGGCCTCGTTCTCTAGGACATTCGACACCACAATCGCCTCCTGGCGGAATCATTTCGGTTCACGAGGAGGAAGGATGAATGGTTGCGCACGCTAACTATTAGGGGCCAATTTTAGGTGACAGCCGATGACAATGCCACCGAAACATTTGGTCCGTTTGGTCAAGAGAGTTTGGTCAATAGAGTCGAGCGGTGAGCTTGCGTCGGTAGTCCAATGTGCGCGGATCATCCGGGCCTAACAATTCCAACAAGTCGACGAATTGTTGTCGGGATTCATCATCGCCCTTCACCTTGTCGAGTAACGCATCGAGACGTCCCGGTATCTCATCGGAATCGCCTACGACATTTCCCGTTCGAGCCAGCGCCGCGACACGACGGGTCTCGAGGGTCTCAGGAATGCGGGCAAGAAGCGTCAGCGCCTCATCGTTTCGCCCATCGCTAATCAGCAATTCAGCAAGAGCGACGATAGCCCCAGAGTGGTCTGGTTCGAGTTCAAGGACTTGTCGAAGTGATTCCTCACTACCAGTCGCCACGAGTTCGGCTATTTCGTTGTCCTGCGCTGACGGCAGCAGCCGATCAACGAATGCTTGGACCTCGCGCTCCGGTTTGGCGCCTACGAATCCGTCGATAACGGCACGATTTCGAAGCGCATGGACGGCTGGAATGCTTTGCGCCTTAAATGCCTCAGAAATCTGTGGATTTTCATCGACATTGACCTTGGCGAGCACCACGGTTCCGTGGGTCGCGTCAATCACTCGTTCGAGGATTGGTCCCAAGGTTGTGCAAGGACCACACCACGGAGCCCAAAGATCAACCACTACTGGGATCTCGCCGGATCGGGCGAGAACCTCAACTTCAAATGTCGCGTCAGTCACATCAATCGTCACAACGACCAAGGATAGGGCGATAGCGTGGCGGTTTCACACGTTACGGGCAGAGCAGCTTTTGTGGCTGCTCCAAAAAGGGGGTCTCCCGTGGAAACCGCACAGCCGATCGAAGGTATCGAAATCGACGGCGTCACGAGGTGGTTTGAACAACACGCGCCGGAAGGCAGCGGTCCTCTTACGTTTGACCTGATTACTGGCGGACACTCAAACCTGACCTTCAAGGTCAGCGATACCGACGGCCACCAATGGGTGTTGCGCCGTCCACCGCTGGGACAAGTCCTCGCGACCGCACATGATATGGCTCGCGAGTACCGGATCATCACCGCGCTTGCTCCAACCGATGTTCCGGTGCCACTCACCGTTGGGCTGTGCACTGATGACGAAGTAAACGGCTCGCCGTTCTATGTGATGGAACTCGTCGAAGGAACTGTCGTCCGCGATATCTCCGTTGGCGAATCTCTCACCGTTGAACAACGACGCGGCGCAAGCGAATCGATCATTGATGTCTTGGCCCGCATTCATGCCGTTGATCTCGACGCCATCGGGCTCGCTGACCTGAGTCGACATGACGGTTACATCGAACGCCAATTGAAGCGCTGGTATGGACAGTTCGAAAGCTCAAAGACTCGCGACCTACCCGTGCTCGACCAAGTATTCGAATCACTCATGAGCGAAATCCCAGATCAGGGGCCGGCGACGATCGTGCATGGCGATTACCGACTCGACAACTGCATGATCGGCGATGACGGCTCGATTCGCGCGGTGCTTGACTGGGAGATCTGCACGCTTGGCGATCCGCTCGCCGATCTGGGTCTGCTCCAGGTGTACTGGAACGATCCCGACGATCCCCGGCCTGCGGCCGTAGGTGGGGCGACAACGCTTGACGGGTTCCTTCGTCGCGACCAATTAGTGGAACGCTACGCCCAAGTATCCGGTCGCGACTTGTCCAACATCGACTTTTACGTCGCGTTTGGCTACTGGAAGTTGGCCTGCATCATCGAAGGTGTGTATGCGCGCTACATCGGTGGAGCAATGGGCAATCGGGGAACACCCGGGGAGTTCGATTTTTTTGGCGAGCAAGTTGTGATGCTCGTCGAGTCGGCGCGCCAAGCCATCGGACGGCTCGAATGAGCGGCGTGTTCGGCGATGCTGAGCAGCCAGATCGAGCGATACCTGATGGTCGACTGTACGAGTTCGTCACCAATCCCGACCTTGATGGACCAGTACTTGTCGTCGTGCTCGATGGTTGGATCGACGCTGGTCTCGGTGCCAGTGCCGCGCTGGAAACCATTACCGCAAACTCCGCGCTCGAGTTGCTCGCCTTTTTCGATTCCGACCGCCTTCTCGATCATCGCGCTCGCCGCCCCACGATGCACATCGAAGATGGCATTCAGACCGGCTTGACCTGGCCGAGCATTGAGCTCAAGGCTGGTACCGATCTCGACGGAAACGACGTGGTTTTCCTAATCGGCGCTGAACCTGATCACCACTGGCGGGCATTCTCGGCATCAGTGATAGATCTCGCTATGGAACTTGATTGCCGCATGTGCATCGGGCTCGGCGCCTATCCGGCACCTGTCCCCCACACTCGACCCACCCGGATCGTCGCCACGACCGCTTCGCGAGAACTCGCCGAGCGCGTCGGCATCATCCACGGCCACATCGACGTTCCAGCTGGAATCCAAGCGGCAATAGAGGAGCAAGCCGCGAAGCTGCTCATGCCGTCGGTGGGATTGTGGGCGCAAGTTCCCCACTACGCCTCGGCAATGCCTTATCCCGCGGCCGGCGCCGCGCTGATCGAATCGCTGAACGACGTCGCCGGACTGAGATTCGGCACCGGTGGCCTCGTCGACGATGGCGTTGCCGCCCGATCACGCCTCGACGGACTCATTGCCGACAGCGACGAACATCAACAACTTGTGCGCCAACTCGAAGAGCAAGTCGACGCGATCGCTGCTAACGACCCAAACCTTCCCTCGGGAGACGAGCTGGCCGCTGAACTTGAGCGGTTCTTACGCGATCAGGATGACCGGTAGCCACCAACGACAGGCAGCACCGAGTGCCGCCTCCGATACTACGAGGGCGCCGGCCATCCTGCATGAGTTCGTCACGTTGGCGGCATTTGCCTAGTGGCAACCGGTCGGACATGGCGGATAGTTGGGAACCTGTTCGCTCGCGGGGGCCGGATTGTAAATCGTGACCGCGCCGGTCGGGTCGAACGCTTTACTAGGTTCAGTTGGCCATTCACCAGGTAGATACCGAGTCCCGCCGTTGACGTACTCCCACAAGCCCACACCCGGGCGTTCAATCTCATCTTGGCCAGCAACCGTCGGGTTCCACCAAACCTCGGTACCATCGTCAACGCCGACGTAATCGGGCTGCGGCCAATAGCCCTTATTGCCATAGGAGAGCGACGGCGCCGTAATCGCGTGTGTGGTCGGCGACGCGGCGAACAGCGCATCTTTGAAGTTTTGCGCCGTCACATTCGGGCCCATCCCCTGTAATACGGGGAAGAGCAACCCAGGATTAATGACTGACGTAGCCGCCGCTTGCTTCGAAGCGGCCTCGCTCCCGAAGAACCAGCGATAGAGGAACTTGGTGCCCGAGGTGTTTGGATCGGTCCGGGCGGCGCCGAAACTCACCCCGAAGGCATGTGCCCACTGCTTCTGGTCATACGTACGAGAAAATGCTGCGGTGTCGACCAGCACTGAACCAGTGACGATCCACTCGGGGAAGTATTCCTGCGTCGTCGCCGCGAGCGTGAGCGGTTGAGGGGCAATTGGATCACCGGAAAACAACACTGAGGTCACGCCAGCAGATTTCAACTTCGCAATGACGCCCGACGAATCGGTTTGGAGATCGACCGGAGATTTGTAGGCCACCCTTGCTGCAAGGGTCACGCCATTGTCTTTGAGATTTTGCTCGAAGACGTCCATCGCTTTCTCGCTATCAGCGCCAGTCGAGATGTACACCATGCCGAATGACCGCTTTTGGTTCTGCAATGTCGGGTCACCTGCATGACTTGCGTTTGCACCATTCAACTGCTTGCTGAGGTATTCAACGACATGTTCTTGTGCTTGCACGGGCAAGATGGTCAGTCCCCACAAATATGGCGATGCCTTGTCAAAGTAGTCATAGGTCGCGCCGGGGCCACAAGAGATACAAAGCACCTTGCGCGCAGCCAGTTCGTCGCCGAACGACGTCGCAAGAATGGGACCGCCGAATACGGCAAATGGCTTGATGTCTTCAGCGATGGTGTTTGCATCGGCACGAGCTGCGACCTCATCAGTTGAAGCGCCCGTCGCGACAAACGGGACGAGCTCAACTTTTCGGCCATAGGTCTCATAGAAGTAGTTGTAGAACTCCATCCACTTCTTCATGGTGTCGGCAACTTGGGCGTTGGTGTCTTCGACCTTGACCGCCGAGGTGATGTAATTCAAAACCGGGTCAGACTCTTGAGCTTGATAGAAGACAACCTTGATACTCGTAGCCGTTACACCCGTTGCCGTCGTTCCGCCATTGTCCCCAGAAAAGGGTGCGTAACATTGGCCGGCGAAGTAGCTCGGGTACATCAATCGGCCGGTTTCCGTGTTGCAGCGGGGTCCCCAGTTGATCGAGCCCGTAGTGCCGGCTGCTTGCGCGTCAGCCCATGAGACTGCGCCCGCACGAGTATTCGTGGCGACCGTGGTCGCCGTTGACGATGAGCCGCTGTCACTCTTACCGCCCTTCACGACGACGATTGCCGCGATGATGGCAACGACGGCCACGAGGGCGATGATCGGCCCAAATCGGCGCATTGCTCCTGATTTAGCGGGCGGGGACGAGCTGGCTTCCATAGTCATTCCTCCGTTGGTGACATCTGGCACACATAGTACCGACGCCGTCTCATCGGCGCCGAAAAAGTGGCACTAGCTCAGCGAGCCCCTGATCTGGCGATCACTGCTTCGGTATCGCCAAGGTACGAAGCGATGACTACCGGGTGGTGAAGCACAACGTCAGGTTCGCCCGAAGTAATGACCCGGCCTTGATCAAGGGCGATGAGGCGATCGGAAACTTCGGTGATCAATGGCATGTCATGTTCGATGACCACCATTCCAGAACCAAGAGTGTCACGAATACGCAACAACAATGGTGCCAGTGCCTCAGATTCGCGCTGGGCGATGCCACTCGATGGCTCGTCAAGCAGCACGACCGATGGTCGATGGGCAACTACACACGCTAGGTCGACGACCCGTCGCGATCCGGTCGACAGTTCGCGCACAAACTTGGTACGGAACGCTTCGAGTCCTAGAAGTCCAATGAGCTCATCAACGCGCCGGGCCACTTGGCGTTCCGAATCAAACGATGCCGGCATGTGCAAAGCCGAATTAATTGGATCTTTCACATCCACCCAACGATCCAGTGAAACTGCGATTGTCTCCTCGACAGTAAGCGCCGGGAATAGGCGAGCATCTTGGAACGAACGACCGAGACCGAGACGCGCGCGCCTGTCAGATCCGGCTCGAGTCACCTCATCGCGACCGATCCAAACTCGACCGGAATCGCTTCGGGTGAACCCTGAGATAATGTCGAAAATGGTGGTTTTTCCCGCTCCATTAGGACCAATAATGCCGACAACTTCGCCGGGCTCCACCGTCAACGACACGCCACCCACGGCTTGGATGCCGCCAAACCGAACTGCGACATCCTCAACCGTGAGCACCGGCCCCGTCGGAGTGACTGGCGTAGTCGGAGAAGCGACATCGTTTTGTTCGGACCGATCTCTAACTCGGCCGATCTCGCTGCGCTTCTCAAGCTCACGATCGCCGATATCAGACTGATGAACACCAACCTCGGCATCAACTGCCGCAGCTCCTTCGAGGAAGACCGAACGCAAAATATCGGGTCGCGCCAGAAGTTCCGCGGTCGGACCATGGAACTTGATCTCACCTTTTTCCATAAAGAACGCCGTCTCGGCAATCGTCAAGGCGAGATTGACTGACTGCTCAACCACGATCACCGTGGTGCCTTGGGCGCGGATCGCCTCAACGATTGGCAGAAGCTGCTCAACGATCACCGGTGCAAGGCCAAGGCTGAGTTCATCAATGAGTAGCAGCCGTGGCCGCGCCAAAAATGCCATACCTAAGGCGAGCATCTGTTGCTGTCCACCCGACAAATTCGCGGCCGGCTCTCCTAATCGGGAACGCAATACAGGAAACAGCTCAAGTACTTCTTCGGTGCGTTCAGCGACTCGTTCGGTCTTCCGTCGATCGAGCCAACCTGCCACCCGAAGGTTTTCTGCCACCGACAAACTCGGGAACACGCCTTGGCCACCCGGAACCGATGTGATGCCGTGTGCTGCGACTTCATTAGGTGGCGCATGAGTGATGTCTCGGCCGTCAAAAATTACGGCACCCTTATCGGCCTCGACCACTCCGCAAATTGCTTTGAGGAGGGTCGACTTGCCTGCCCCGTTGGTCCCAAGGAGCGCAACAATCTCGCCTTCGTCAATCTCAAAATCGACATCAAAAAGGACCTGAACGTTGCCGTAGAAAACTTGCAAACCTCGGACTAACAAAAGTTTCACTCGGCCTTGCCTACGTTCGTAGAGCACTTCGGAACGCGCCGCGGCCATTGTCCAAACTTGCTTGATGTCGCGATCAATAACTCGACCCGCAGACGCAATAACCAACCCGCCGATCAAAAACACGGGAGTCATCACCAGCATCCCGATTTCGATACTGATCGAATCGGCAATCGCACCAACGACCGGAAGGATAAGCAAACCGGGGATTACCCAAATCGCGCCCATAGAGAACCCGAGCGATCGAGCGCGGGCTGGAATCGCCAGCGCCAATGCGGCGAAGACCCCCGGACCAACAATGGCGAGCGATGCTGAGATTCCCATGTTCGCGAGAACTCCAACCCAGAGGTACGGCGAAAGCGCGAAGATCGCCGCCATCACTGCCGTTATGCACGAAGTCAAAGCGATAAATCGGATAAGCAAACCAGGGTCACGCATCACCAACTTGGTTCCAATGCGAGCACCGATGACGAGGCCAAAGATTTGGGCTGGTTCAGCCGCCGAGGCCACCCACCCACGTTGCACTGAATCAAGCCCGAACTTTTGCTCGTACAACAACGCGGCTAGTGACGAAAACCCGATTAGTGCTGCGGCAAGAAAGGGCATTGCGTAGAAGATCCGCCGAAGGCTTTCGATCTTCCAAACCATTCGCCATCCTTCAGCAAATGACGGCGGCGGTTCCTCGGTGAGCAACGCATCGGTAACACCCATCGCTAAGCGTTCCTGCATGCCACGACTTGGTTCGGTCAACTTGAGACCAAGCAACACCAAGATAAACAACGGAATCGCAAATACGATGAACGGTGCCCGCCAACCCAACCATGCCGCGAGCAGTCCCGCACAAATCGGTCCGATTAGCGCACCCAGGGCATTAGCGCCGCGATGGAAAGAAAATACGCGTGTACGGGAATTGATCGGGAACCAGTCTGCGATTAGCGAGTTGTGAGTCGGGCCGACGGTCGCTTGACCAACGCCGGAACCAGCGCGCATCAGTGTCAGCATCCAAATCGAAACCGCCAAACCCGTTCCTACCGAGAATGCGGCAAACACCGCTGCGCCGATCAACATCAACCGCGTCCGCCGGTAGCGGTCCGCCAATTGCGCGATTGGCACTTGCAGTGACAGCCCGAGCAGCGCAGCCACCGCCACGAGCGAAAGAATCCCTTGATTCGACATGTTGAACGCATCGCGAATATTCGGAAGCAAAAGGCCAAATGCCGTGCGGTCCATCTCATCGACCATGCTCAGCCCAAACAAGATCATCAGGCCATAGACCGGCCCTCCGCCAGCGAGATCAGTGAGCCATGCACCGGGATGCCGCAACGCGCCGCGAAGGCGCAGATGCCAGGGCCCCATGTCGCCAGGGTTGAGCGACGGCATCGGGATCATTGCGTCACCGTCGACGGTGATTGATCAAGACCACTAGTCGCGCTGCTCTCAATGGTGGCTTGTACGTGCTCGATCAGTTTGGGATCGGGGTCATCGCCGGGTGGGGCACTATCAGCCAACAGGCTCGGGACAACAATGTCTCGACGCTTTGCAACCCATCGCAATGCGCCGTCGCGGAGTCGGTACACCAAATCCCCCAGGCCGCCGGGCAACACCAACAGCACCAGCAAAACACCAACTGAAGTGGCGAGCGATTGCCACTGGGGACCGGGCAAAAACCATTGGCCGCCTCGGAGGTAAAACGCACCGAGTGCCGCACCAATCATCGACCCTAAGCCGCCAACTACTGCGGAGGTGAATACCACGAGACTTTCTCCAGGGCCGTAGACATTCTCGGTAAATGCCTGGAGGAGATGCACGAGTAGGCAACCAGCAAATGCGGCAAGAAATCCAGAGATTGCAAATGCCGTCAGCTTCGCACGCACCACATTGATCCCAAATGCTTGCGCGCCGCGCTCATTTTCCCGCAACGCAAGCAACACTCGGCCGGTCCGACTATGGCGTATCCCTTGCACCGCGAGCACCACAACTACCAAGCATCCCAAACACAAGTAGTAATAGGACGCTTGTGCCGTCAGATCAAAAACTCCAAACAATTTCGGACGTGAGACCCGACCATCAGGGATCCAACGAAAGTATTGGCGGTTGAGTAAGAAACTCGTTGTAGCCATCGCGAACGCGAGAGTGGTCACCGCGAGGAACAAACCGCGCAATCGAAGCGCCGGCAGCCCAACCACCACGGCTACGACTGCACCGACCAATCCCGCGCCAAATAACGCAATCCCCAAGTCAAGGTGCCAAGTCTGAGTCATGTACGCGCCAGTAGCGGCACCAAACGCCACGAAAGACATCTGCCCTAACGACACTTGCCCCGCCCATCCGGTGAGCACCCCAACCGACATCGTGATGATCACAAAAATCACCACCGCACTTGCCTTGACCAAGTTCCCAGTGCTGCCAGCAAGAAACTGCGGAACCGCAAGCAGCAATGCACCAACGACGAATGCGCCAGCCCACCGCACGATCCGAACCTCGGGCAATGTGCGCAGTTCGCGTGGGAGCGGCCGAACTTCGTCAGCCGCCTGCCAACTCGAAGCCGAGTCAGTCTCGACCCGGGTCGCACCAATCTTGCGAGCCAGCAGCGAGACAACTACTACGACAGCCAAAATCGGATCGATGAGACCCGGATCGGTTTCGTTCCAACGGATCCCTTGTTCCAAGATGCCTAACGCAATCGCCGCTAAGGCGATCGTCGGCAGGTCTGTCAGTTTGCCCATCGTGAGCGCGGCGAGTGCCGTGAGCAGCACGGTGAAACCAAACGAGGGTAAAACCGGAAGACCAAGTATCCCGGCCTGCAGAAACACGCCAACGAAAGACAATGTGGCAGCAACGGCCCACACCACAGTTTGAAGCCGCTTTACTGGCACGCCGAGGAGACTGGCGCGATCAGCCCGTTCCGCGCTCGCCCGAATCGCGATCCCGATGTTGGTGGATCGCAGCATCACCGCAACCGCAATCAGCGCAATCGGCGCCACAATCAGCGCGACCAAATGGTCCGAACTGAACACAATTGGTTGAATCTCAAATCGAAACGACAGCGGGAAGTGAACCGCCGTCGAAGTTGGACGTTCTCCCCAAAGTGAGGGAATAAAAATCGCGCCGACGGCTAGAAGTTGCGACAGGCCAATCGTCGCAACCGTGAGGATCAATCGCGGTGCACGAAAGAATCGGCGGATGATGGCAAGCTCGACCACGCTTCCCAAAACAATTGCAGCCACAAGGCCGAGGCTGACCGCAAGAAAGTAATTCAGGCCGCCATAAATCACGAGTGAAACAGTCAGGACTGTGGGAGCGACTCCGAGTTCGCTTTGTGCGAAGTTCAAAATCCGATTGGCTCGGTAAATCAGGCCCATTCCCACGGCAACTAACGCACCGAGAAGACCCAAGATCAAACCCTGGAACGCAACTCCTGCTGGCTGCGGGAAAAAGATGAGTTGCAGCGCGATCACCGCAGCGGCCGGACCGACCATGCTCACACTCATTCGTGCGCGTGGCGACTCAAGTGCTGCGACCAACCAGAATCCCCCGTCTGTTCCAGTCCGGTCTCTCGACCGGATACCTTACGGAATCAACTACCAGCACTTTGGCGCTGGCCTGTTTGCTGACAGTAGTGCGTTGCAGCGTTTCATGAGCGCCCAATGGCCCGGGACAAGAATCGATGATGAGGAGTCAGCTATGAAGGTAGACGGAGGTATCGGCATAGGACTTGGCCTTGCAGAAACGGCGACGGCCGCGAGCGAGTCCGAAGCAGCGGGCTACGACGGACTTTGGTCGGTTGAAACATCCCATGATCCGTTCTTTCCATTAGTGACCGCTGCCGAACATACCGACCATATTGAGCTCGGCACAGGGATCGCCGTTGCATTTGCTCGCAACCCAATGAACTTGGCATCTATCGCCTATGACTTGCACTCGTTGTCTCAAGGTCGCTTCATCTTGGGCCTCGGGTCACAGATCAAACCGCATATCACCAAACGCTTCAGTATGGAATGGTCACACCCCGCACCGCGCATGCGCGAAATGATCCTGGCGATTCGCGCAATTTGGGACTGCTGGAACAACGGCACTGCACTGGACTTTCGCGGCGAGTTTTATTCCCACACCCTGATGACGCCTTTTTTCAACCCCGGACCAAACCCTTTCGGAACTCCAAAGATTTTCCTCGCCGGTGTAGGCCAACTCATGACCGAAGTCGCCGGCGAAACGTGCGACGGATTTTTGTGTCATGCATTCACTACCGAGCAATACCTCCGTGAAGTGACCTTGCCGTCGCTCCAAAAGGGACTTGATCGATCGGGTCGCACCCTTGCCGACATTGAGATTTCCGGTCCAGCATTCGTCGCAACCGGAACCAACGACCAAGAAATCGAAGCCGCAATACAAGGAATTCGACAACAAATTGCGTTCTACGGATCAACACCGGCATATCGCGGCGTGCTTGAACTCCATGGCTGGGGCGACTTGCAGGCTGAGCTTAATTCGTTGTCCAAGCAGGGCGAGTGGACCACCATGGGCACCTTGATCGACGATGACATGCTCGATGCGTTCGCAATTGTTGCGTCGCCAGAGGATCTCGGAGCCAAGCTCCATAGTCGCTATGGAGACATCGTCGATCGAATAAGTTTTTACGCTCCCTACCGGAGCGATCCCGACCGATGGCAGGCAGTTATGTCATCGATCAAGGCTCCGTAGCTGCTCACACCACAATGTTGATGAGCTTGGGTGGCTTTGCGATGATCTTGCGAGGCGGCCCGGTGAGGAACGGCTGCACTTTGTCCGACGCCAACGCCAGCGCCTCGGCATCAGTTTCGTTGATCTCGGCTGACACCTCGATACGGTCACGAACCTTGCCATTTACCTGAACCACCATGGTCATCGTCTCGACCGCAAGCATTGCTTTATCCGCTTTGGGCCAGGACTGTTCATGGATGTGCGCAGGTCGCCCGCTTCCCGAATCGGGAGCATGGCGCTGCGACCAAAGCTGCGCCGTAATATGCGGTGCCATCGGAGCCATCAGCAACAACAGGGTGTCGAGCGCTTCATCGAGTGTCGCAGTTCGACTGCCTTCGTCGGCGAGCACATACCGATTCAACACATTGACGAATTCCATGTAGGCCGCCACCGCCGTGTTGTAACTCCAACGCTCATAGTCGTCGGTTACCCGAGCGATCAGCCGATGAGTGGCTTTTTGAATATCGACATCAACCGGCAACGCGTCACGAGTTACCGAAGGCGCAGCGCCTACTACGTCGCCATTTGCCAATCGCCACAAGCGCTGCAGGAATCGAGCCGTGCCGTCGATCGAGACACCTTCCCAATCGACGTCATCCTCGGGAGGCCCGACAAACAGATGCGCGAGTCGCAATGCATCGGCACCCTCCCGATCAAGGATCTCTTCGGGTGCAACCAGGTTCCCTTTGCTCTTCGACATTTTGTCGCCATCAAGTCGAATCATCCCTTGCGTGAATAACCGCGAAAACGGCTCGCGTAGCGACGGTGGCGCAATGCCGAGGTCCGAAAGGGCCTTGGTGAAAAACCGCGCGTACATGAGATGCAAAATCGCGTGTTCGACCCCGCCGATGTATTGATCAACAGGCATCCATGAATCAGTCGCAGCAGATGAAAATGGTTCGTCGTGGTTCCACGGATCGGTGAAACGGAGGTAATACCAAGATGAATCAACGAAAGTGTCCATCGTGTCAGTTTCACGTCGCGCCGGAGCAGCGCACGATGGGCAAACTGTGTTCAAAAACTGCGCGTGGAGTTGCAGCGGCGATTGACCGGTCGGCGCAAACTCGACATCGTCAGGGGCAAGCACTGGCAATTGATTGTCGGGAACCGGCTGGATTCCGCAATCATCGCAATAGATCACTGGTATCGGGCAGCCCCAAAACCGCTGTCGCGATAACAACCAATCCCGTAAACGATACTTTGTCGACCCCGTGCCTAGGCCGTGTTCTTCGAGCCAGGATATTGCCGCCTCAACACCATCATTCTTGCCCATTCCATCGAGCCAGTCGCTGTTGATGTGCACGCCTTCGCCGGTGAACGCTTCGCCATTCCAGTCATCCGGTGGCTCGATCGTTCGGATGATCGGCAGTCCGTGGAGCGTCGCGAAATCCCAATCTCGCTGGTCTTCGCCGGGAACCGCCATGATCGCACCGGTGCCGTACCCCATGAGGACGTAATCGGCGAGATAGAGCGGTACAGGCCTTTGCGTAAATGGGTTAAGTACATAGGAACCGGTAAATACGCCGCGTTTGTCCAGGCCTCCTTCAGACTTCATGCGATCGACATCGCTTGTCTCACCGACTCGCAACACGAACGCTTCAACCTCGTTCCGATGCTCGGCAGTTGTCACCATCGCAACCATGGGATGCTCTGGTGCCATGACCGCATAAGTCATGCCAAAACTGGTGTCCGGTCGCGTAGTGAACACTGCAACTGATCCGACACCAACTTGGGGATGTCCATCAACATCCACCACATCCATCGCGAACTCCGCGCCATGGGATCGACCGATCCAATTGCGCTGCATGATCTTCACTCGCTCGGGCCAATCAAGATCATCGAGGTCATCGAGCAATTGATCGGCGTAATCGGTGATCTTAAAAAACCACTGCTCAAGATCACGTTTCTCGACTACTGCGCCTGACCGCTCTGCAGTGCCATCAGCGAGTACCTGTTCATTCGCAAGCACCGTCTGGTCGACAGGATCCCAATTAACCGGCGCATTCTTTCGATACGCAAGGCCCGCTTTGAGAAATTGCAAGAAGATCCATTGCGTCCACCGGATGTAATCCGGATCATGACTTTTGACCTCTCGTCGCCAGTCATACACCGAACCGATTCGGCTAATCGATTGTCGGAGCATCTCAATGCGCTCATCGGTAAATGGGCGTGGATGAACTCCCGTCTTGATCGCAGCATTTTCAGCCGGCAGCCCGAACGAGTCGAAACCCATTGGGCTCAATACCGCGTAGCCATTCATCGTCCGATAACGCACGATGAGGTCACCGAAGGTGTAGTTACGCACGTGGCCCATATGCGCTGCCCCGCTCGGGTAGGGATACATGCACAACGTGTAATAGTGCGGCCGCGGGTCGTCATTTTCGACTTGGTAAGTACCCCAGTCTTGCCAGCGGACCTGCCACGCTGCTTCGATCGCCTGCACGTCATAGGGCTCTGCCATGACCGCATGGTACTGACGGCGACGTTCGCGACGGTAACCCGCGGCGAACTCCATCAACACGGTCTTGGCGAAATCCCTAACCATGTCGATTCGACCGCATTGAAGCAGCTGGTAAGGTCACTGGTCCTGATGGGGCTATAGCTCAGTTGGTAGAGCGCTTCCATGGCATGGAAGAGGTCAGGAGTTCGATTCTCCTTAGCTCCACTTAGCGCTGCGGCGCGCGCCTCATCACCGAAGTTCAGGCGCGGGCGACTCTTCGGCTTGCAATGAGACGTCACCGACAGAATCAGTTTCGGTTTCGCTGGCCCAGGAAAGTCGCGGGACATCAGCCCAAAGGCGTTCAAGTTCGTAATATGCCCGCGCCTCATCAAGCATCACATGGACCACAAAATCGCCGTAATCAAGCAGGACCCATCGCAGCGAGTCAAGCCCTTCGACTCGTAATGGACGCGGGCCGCCTTCGGCATGAAGGCGTTGTTCGACTTCTTCGGCCACACTTCGCACTTGGCGCGCATTTCTTCCGCCAGTGATGACGAAGTATCCGGTGATCGACAACACGTCACCAACGTCGAGCAACAACGTCTGCTCATCGGTCTTCGATGCCGCTGATCGCGCCGCGATCCGCGCCCACTCCAAAACCATCTCGCTAGAAACCTGCACCCGCTCAGCCACCTCGAACCCCGCCAGCTTTCTTAGTCACCGTAGTTTTCGTGGTTGTCGGTTTCGTTGAAGTCGTCGAAGCGAAAACTGTTGTTGTCGTAGTTTGGCCTGCTCCAGCGCCAACGCCAGTTCCTTCCGTCGACGGCAGTCCAATCGCATCGGTTCCTACTATGACCATGATGTCGACAGAATCGCCGGTATCACCGCTCATCACAATCTCGCCAACACCGAGAGCTGCCCGAAGTTGCTCGGCTCGCTGACGCTGCAGTTCATCGGTGATGATGAACTGCGTCGCGGTCACCCCAAAAGTTGATGCGTTTCCAATGGTCTCGATCTGCGCGCCATTGGCCGCCAAGCTGAGCGCGGCGGCAAGTCCGTGATCAAGCTTTCCGGTGCCGTCCAATACCCGTAGTCGAGGGCGTGAACCAGGTGGTGCCGCAGTCGGAAACGGTACTGACCGAGCGACCAGCGCGTTCACTTCGTCGGTGATTGGCACGAATACCCCGGCATACATGTCGGGTCTTGATTGCACCTTTACTGGCAAGACCGAATAGGTCACTTGGTCGGACGCTAAGGCACGAAGAAACCGTCCGGGCCCCGTTTCGGACTCGCCCGGAACTGCGTCGGGGCTCCCATTGGCCGCCACCTTGGTTAGCCATGCCCCCCAAAATGCTTCCTGCCGCAGAAGTCGATTGGTATCGCTTTCCGCGTAATTCCCAGCGAGGAGATAGGCACCGACTCGGTCGGGCGCTAGTTCGAGTGGACCGCGAGGAAATACTTCGCCGTTGGCGTTCACGTTGTCAGGATTCGCGACCGTTATGGCACCAACCGGCGAAACGAGGTCCTCCCAATTGGAACGGTTCACCACCGTGACTGAACCCGCATCAATCCCGAGGACCGAATCGAGCCCTGCCTTCAATCCTGGTGCACCTCCGGCGGCAAACGCGTCAGTCAGCGTTTGGTAATCCGGCAAGTTCGGGACTCGCGTTGACGCCGGAATAAAAATCACCGACCCAGCGCCGTCGCTCGTCAATGACATCATCGCGACGCTCGAGAGTTGTCCGAGGTCAGAGACCGAAGCGAGTGAACCGGTGGGCGTCGGTTCGACTGCCGCTTCCCATCCTGGCTTGGCTGGGTCACTCGGAGAAAGGATCAATCGGCCGTTGTCGCTTTGCAACACCACTCGTGCTCCGAAATACATCAAGACGGGGACACAAGTGATGAGCACCACCAACACGATTGGAAAACCAATCCGCCACCAAGCGCGCTCACGTTCAAGACTCGGCGTTGGAGCGAGTGGCTCACTCAGGTCAAGCAATTCAACGAGCGTGCTTGCAACCGCAGGCTGTGCATCCTCGTCAGCCTGGACGCCGGGGTCGTCAACTGGGGTCGTCATGTTGATGTCCCGCACAGAAACTGTCGATCGAGAGCAAGCGAATAGGTCATCAGAAGCCGTCACGATAGAGGCCACGCTCAGCGATGACCGCAATCGTTGCATCCGGGACCAAAAAATCGAGCGGTCGACCATCGAGAATTCGAGCTCGCAGGTCGGTGCTTGAAACCTCAAGTCGAGGTACTTGCACTCGTTCAACGTCCCAGCCCGGTGGAAGGTCGCCACCGAAACCCGGGCGCTCCACCACCACCACTTGCGATCGCTTCTTGATGTCCTCAATCCGTTCCCACGTATCGAGGCCGGCCGCGGCATCTTGCCCCACGACGACAAACACCTGCCGAGATGCATCCTCATCGAGCAATTCGTTGATCGTGTCGATAGTGAACGAGTCGCCACCTCGGCGAAGTTCGATGTCAGATGCTTCGATGCCATCGAAGTCAGCGACGGCAGCAATCACCATCGCCAATCGATCTTCCGGCGCACTCAGTGGGCGACTTCCTGCCTTTTGCCATGGGTGATTTGCGACGGTCAGCAGCAACCGATCAAGGCGAAGTTCGTGACGAACGTTGACCGCAGCAACGAGATGCCCAATATGAGGCGGATCAAAGGTCCCCCCGAAGATGCCAACGCGCTCGCCAGTCCCGTAGGTCACCGCTGGAGTGTAGAAGCCTTCCGAGCGGGGCGAATGGCACCCAGGTGCCGTTGTCACAGCGACAGTTGACCTAGTTATGTATCAATTCTTTGCGCAATCGTGCCGATACCGCAGTATGTGGGTGACGAAAGTCACCAGATTCTGAGGAATCCTTTGGCTCCATTTGGGGCTGAACACAGTGTCCGACCTGGTCTGCCACATTGGCGACGGACATGCTCACACCCCCCCTCCCCCCCACACATCCCCCCAAACTTTCGACCCAGTGGCTTTTCGCTGGAGTCAATTGGAGCAGCCATGAGTGATTCAGTCGGTCAATATTTGAACGAAATCGGACTCGTCCCTCTCCTCACCGCGCAAGAGGAACGTGATCTCTCGCAAATCATTGAGATTGGGCGCGATGCATCGGAACGAATTGAATCTGGCGATCGAGCCATCGAAACGAAGCGCCAAGTCCGCAAAGCGGCAGAAGCCAAGGACCGATTCATCCGGGCCAATCTCCGCCTCGTCGTTTCGATTGCCCGTCGCTACCCGCTCCCGTCCGGCATGGAACTCCTTGATTTGGTCCAAGAAGGCAACCTCGGGTTGGAGCACGCCGTCGACAAGTTTGATTGGCGCAAGGGATTCAAGTTTTCGACCTACGCAACATTCTGGATTCGCCAAGCGATCGGTCGAGCGCTCGACCAAAAAGCCTCACTCGTACGCCTACCAGGTGACCGTTCCGCGAGCTTGCGCGCCGCACTTCGGCAGGTCTCGGGCGAGGGCGAAGAACTCGACGCCGAACATGCCCGACTCCACCGCCTCACGACACCGACCTCACTCGATCGAACCATCGGTGAAGACGACAGCAATCAATTGATTGACCTGTTGCCGGACGCCAAACCGGGGCCGGAAGCATTGGTTATGGAGCGCGCTGAACAAGAGATGATGACCGATTTACTTTCAATTCTTGAACCCCGAGCCAAATTTGCGGTGGAGCAACGATTCGGATTGCACGATGGACGCAAACACAGCTACCGCGAAGTCGGCGACGAACTCGGAGTTACCGCTGAAGCCGCTCGACGCCTCGTGAAACGTGCCGTCTCGACCGTTCGCGAAGAGGCTCAAGTTCGCATTGACGCCGCCTAACACTTGCTCGCAGCTACCGCCATTGGCAGGTTCCAGTTGTACATCTCGGGCTTCGCTCAGATAATCGCTTTGCGTATGCGGGCTATGTCCGGCAACGTAGGGCATTGTGGAAAACACTTGGACTCCCGATTCGTGGCGCCAGCGAGCGTCGGCCCAGCAACCCGAATGGCCTGATGCAGCCGCGCTGACCGCTGCGCTTGACACCATGGCGACTATGCCTCCGTTGGTGTTCGCCGGAGAAGCCCGCAATCTCACGGACAAGTTGGCCCAAGTTGCGCGCGGCGAAGCGTTCTTGCTGCAGGCTGGCGATTGCGCCGAGTCATTTGAAGCATTTTCAGCCGATACCATCCGCGACAAACTGCGAGTCATTCTTCAAATGGCCGTAGTGCTCATGTATTCGTCAGGCGTTCCGGTCGTCAAGGTCGGGCGCATCGCGGGCCAATATGGCAAGCCGCGATCGTCACCAACCGAGACTATTGACGGTGTCGAGTTACCGTCATTCCGCGGTCATATCGTCAATGACATTGCATTTACGCAATCGGCTCGGATTCCAGATCCGCAGCGCATGATTACTGCGTATCAACAATCGGCCTCGACGTTGAACCTATTACGGGCTTTCACCAATGGCGGTTTCGCTGATCTCACTCGCGTGCACGCATGGAATCAAGAGTTTGTCGCGACTTCAAGCGAAGGACAGACCTACGAAAAGATCGCCGACGAAATCGACCGCGCCCTCCGATTCATGAAAGCTTGCGGAATCGACAGTGCGCGCGAGGAGCGACTTCACAATGTCGACATCTGGACGAGCCATGAAGCGCTGATACTTGGGTACGAACAAGCGCTTACTCGGCGCGACTCGCTGACGGGCGACTGGTACGACTGCTCGGCTCACATGCTGTGGATTGGTGAGCGGACCCGTCAACTCGATGGCGGACACGTCGAATTCTTGTCCGGCGTAGGCAACCCGATCGGAGTCAAGATCGGCCCGACCATCGCCGCTGAGGAATTGATCGCGCTTTGCGACGCGCTGAATCCCGACAAACGGGCCGGTCGCCTGACGCTGATTTCCCGGATGGGTGCCGACCGAGTCGAAACCGCCCTACCTCCCCTGTTGCAAGCAGTCAGCGACAGCGACCACCCAGTCGTGTGGGCTTGTGACCCAATGCATGGCAACACCTTCACTGCCCCCAGCGGGCGAAAGACGCGGCATTTCGATCACGTCCTCGCCGAGATTGTCGGATTTTTCAATGCCCATGCAACGGCAGGTACCTGGCCTGGTGGCGTGCATATTGAACTAACCGGCGACAACGTCACTGAATGCCTCGGCGGAGCCGAGGAAATTCTCGATGCCGACCTTGGTTCTCGCTATGAAACCATGTGCGATCCGCGACTTAACGGCCGCCAATCGCTTGATCTTGCGTTTCGCGTGGCTGACCTGCTGCGTCGGTAACTCGCCGAACGAAACCAGCTGTGCAACCTCGCCGCAATTGTTGACTAATTAGGTCAGGATTTGCTAAACCGTGGAGCCCAGGACGGTTTCATCACCGACGGATCCAGTTCCCCAGCGCAGGCGAAGGCAATTCATGCAGCAGCGAGTAATCGATCCCGAAGCAGCAGCCGACATCGTCAAATTCGAACAGCAACTCGAGCGCTACCTCACCGGCGACCTTCCCGAAGACGTGTTCCGTGTGTTCCGATTGAACAACGGCATCTACGGCCAGCGCCAAGGTGGGCAAAGTCAGATGGTGCGGATCAAAGCGCCATTTGGTGCCATCACTGCCGAGCAGCTCGACATGATGGCGCATTTGTCTGAGAACTTTTCGCGTGGCTGGGGACACATCACGACCCGGCAAAACATTCAATTTCACTTTGTCGAACTGACTGCGATTCCCGAACTCATGCGACTCATTGCATCGGTTGGCCTTACAAGCCGCGAGGCGTGCGGAGATGTCGTGCGCAACGTCATGGCGTGTCATCTCGCTGGGGCCTGCCCATTCGAAGCATTTGACGTCAGTCCATGGGCTGAAGCGACCTTCGCTCACTTCCTTCGACACCCGTTCGGGCAGCGGCTTCCCCGAAAATTCAAGATCAATTTCTCGGGATGCGAAACCGATTGTGGGCAAGCGATGTTCAACGACGTCGGGGTAATCGGCGCTACTCGAACCGCCGACGATGGCACCGTCGAACAAGGTTTTCGCGTGTTCATCGCCGGTGGGTTGGGTGCGAATCCGCATCCCGCACTTGCGCTGGAAGAATTCACCCCCAAAGAAGATCTGCTCGCCACGATCGAGTCAGTACTGCGGGTGTTCGAACAGACCGGTAACCGGGATAACAAGCTTCGCGCCCGTTTGAAATGGGTCGTCGACGAGCTCGGCATTGACGAACTGCGGCGGCGAGTGTTCAACACCCGCAAGTTTTTGGTTGCGTCGTCGAGCTGGCCCGGAGGCATTCCCGAGATCGTCCGCCAACGCGGCGATGCGCCAGCCGGTATCGCAACTGGCGCAACGCCAACACCAATCGGGCAAGGCACGCCAGTTACGTTGCGCGGTACCAAGCCATTCGAACGGTGGAGCGACGCCAACGTCGTTCGCGGTGTAGCGAAAGGCACTGTTTCAGCAATTGCCTACGCCCGGCTTGGTGACATCACCACCGATCAATTCCGCCAACTTGCGTCCATCACCCGCGAACTTGACCTTGATGTGCGCTTGACGAATCGACAAAACATCGCGTTTCGGGGGCTCACCGAGTCACAGCTCCCAACCCTGTTCGCCCGACTCGAAAGCATCGGCATGGCAGAACCCGGAGCCGAGCTCGCACGCGACGTGGTTGCGTGCCCGGGGGCCGACACCTGCAATCTCGCGGTCACACAATCGCGTGGTCTGGCCGATGCAATTGGCGTCGCGCTCGAGTCGGCTGGTTTGGCCGAGGTCGGCGGTATCCGAACCAACATTTCAGGCTGCACCAATTCGTGCGGGCAACATCACGCAGTCGACATTGGATTTTTCGGCGCCGAACGGCGAGCACATGGCCAATCAGCTCCTGGCTATCAGATGTTGTTAGGCGGATACATCGGTCAATCTCAGATGCACTTTGCGCAAAAAGCGCTTCGTGTACCTGCCAGAAACGCGCCCGAAGCAACCGTGCGAGTCGTGCGGCAATTCGCCGAAGGACGCCACGCGGGCGAAGACTTCCGCACCTGGATGATTCGTGCCGGCGGCGTAAAAGTTCTGGCCGAATCGCTCCGAGACCTCGATCAGTTCCCGACGCCGACCGACGGGCCTGACTTCTACGTCGATTTCGGCGAGACAAGCCCTTACAGCGCCGAGATTGGCGAGTCGGAGTGTGCGACATGACGGGGCCATCGATACTCGCTACCGAACTACTCAACACCAGTGACCAACACCCAAAGAGTGCCGACGATTTCACCGATGTCGAGCTCGCAGCTCTAAGCATCGAATTCGAACGGCTGCCCGCGAGCAAGGTGATTCAGTGGGCAGTCGACAATTTTGCACCGCATCTTTCGCTCACCGCGTCGATGACCGATGCCGTACTGATCGACCTCGCCGTTCGGGTGGATCCGGCCATCGAAGTTGTCTTCATCGATACCGGATACCACTTTCCCGAGACGCTTGAAACCGTCGAAGAAGTTCGTCGGCGTTATGGCCTCAACATGAAGATCATGACCGTCGCTCGCCAAGATGAAGCCCTCTGGGAAACCGATCCAGAAAACTGTTGTTCAGCAGTCAAGGTGGGCCAGCTTGATCGGGCG
Source organism: Actinomycetes bacterium (assembly GCA_037138595.1). Classification (GTDB taxonomy): domain Bacteria; phylum Actinomycetota; class Acidimicrobiia; order Acidimicrobiales; family Acidimicrobilacustridaceae; genus UBA4742. Next base: position 153,735 of record JBAXIB010000001.1, read on the forward strand.
ATGCTCGGCAAATCAGCGTGGATGAGCGGGCTGCGACGAAGCGAAGCCGACAGCCGCGTCACTGCGCCACTCGTAGCGCGCGACCTGCGCGGACTCATCAAAGTAAACCCCATCGCGATGTGGTCAGACGACGATGTCGCGGGTTACATCAAGGACAATGATGTGCCGGTTAACCCGCTCGTCGAAAAGGGTTACCTGTCGATCGGGTGCATGCCTTGTACCGAGCCAAGTACCGACCCGTCTGATCGTCGGTCAGGTCGTTGGTCCGGCCAAGACCGCACTGAGTGCGGCCTGCACATGATGTGAGGCACATTGCGCCAATGTTTACTCGTCGCTGCTGCTGAATTTCCTACTCGCATATTTGACCGCTACCAGTCGGTCGTGAAGAGTAGCGACCGTGAGAAAATCGACCGCTGCAGTCTCATCTGGCGAACTTGAGATTCCTACACGGGTTTTGGTGCTTGGCATGGCCCACCACGACGGCACCATCGTCGGCGACGAGCTCTACCCCATTGCTACGGCCTGCGGACTTACTGATGACCAAGTTCGATCATGCTTGCGAAGGCTCGTAGCTGAAGGTCTCTTTATCCGCATCGGCGACGGAAAAATGTCGGTCTACCATGCGACAGAAACAGGGATTCGGGCGCTTGGGTCGACAATGGAGCGGGCGCGATTGGCTTACGCCCAAGATGCGGCTGGGCGCGGTTGGGACCGGACCTGGCATCTGGTGGCATTCGCGATTCCTGAGGCGAAACGTGCCGCTCGAGACTCATTCCGCGACCAACTTCGTGATCTCGGCGGCGCAGCGATTCAAAACGGCCTGTATATCTCTCCCCATCGCTGGGAATCCGACGTCATCGCAGCCGCCGAGCGCCTAGGCGTCATTGAACATCTGACCATCGCAGGCACCGATGACCTCGAGATTGGTGGCGAACGAGATCCTCGTCGTCTAGCTGCTCGACTGTGGCCACTCGACGACGTAGCGGAGCGTTATCACGCATTCGTAGAGATTTACGCGGGTGTTCCTGAATCTCTCGAAGCAATGCGAAAGGCAAAGCGACGACTGGCCGAGGCAGACTTTCTTCCCGGATCGCTAGTCATAGGCATCAAATTCCAAGAGTGCTTCCGCATCGATCCGTTACTCCCTCCGGAACTTCTCCCCCGGCCGTGGATTGGACGCCAAGCCCGCGACGTTTTAGCCCGAAGCCGACGACTCGGAATCCTCCTTCGCGAAGAACACAACAAACCAGCGCTATTCGCTCCCTTCGACGATGTGGTCGAGAAGATTCCATGAGTCGCGCGCCATTTCCCAGTCACCGAAATGATTGACTGATGTCGATGCGCACATTGTTTACACTCGCCAAACCACGTCTTGCGCTGATTCGAATTCTTGCTTGCATCGCACTCCTGGCCGCGCTCTTCGCCGCGACAGCATCGTGCGCCTCGAAACAAGTACCGTCGGACGGCACTCTTGGTTCGACTATGGCCACAGATCAAACAGCGACTGACACCACAAATTCGCTCGTCGAGAGCACTGATGTCGGAACACGGCCTTGGTGGTTCATTGGCGACACGCTCACACCGGGGATCGCGTGGCCCAGAGGCGGGCCCGATCCCGTTCGAGCTGCGCTCGACATCCTGTTCGCTGGCCCCTCACCCGCCGACACGGCGTTCGGTGCAACCACCGCAATCGCGTCGAATGCTTTCATCAATTCACTGGTTGTTGGCGATGACGGCATAGCGACCGTCGACTTCACCAGAAAATTTGAAACTGCCGACACCCGACCACAAACAGCGCAAGTTGTGTACACGCTGACCCAATTTTCACAAGTGAAAAAGGTCCGCTTTCTGATCGACGGCGAACCAAATGGGGCGACCGGCGTGCCCCCAGTAGGCCGTGCCGACCTGCGGGTCACTGCCGCCCCGGGCTAAGTCAGATTTTCGACAAACTTTTCGAGTTGCCGAAGGTTTCGGCACTCGAACGTCCCGTCGCAATTCACCCCGTACTCGCCAACGATTGAATCACCAGTATCCCAGTAACTCTTCGGTTCGGGGTTCAGCCAGAACACGTGGCGCGCCTTTTTCTGAATTTCCTTTACAACCCACGATTGCGAGGCGTGATAGTTGTTCCGGGCATCGCCAAGAATCAACACCGTCGTCTTGGTCGAAACATCTCGGCCATGTCGCTGCCAGAAGACCTCGAGTGCATGCCCGTAATCGCTGTGGCCGTCGACCCAAACCACGTCGGCCTCGGTATTCACTCGGTGCACCGCTTCCCCAATGTCATCGACACCTTCAAAAAATCGCGTCACCTCATCAAGGCCATCGATAAAGACAAACGATCGGACTTTCGAGAACTGACCTGAAATGGCGTACACCAGGTGCAAGGTGAACCGAGCAAACGCCGCGACCGAACCAGAGATATCAGCAATCACAAAGATCTCTGGCTTAGTTGGACGCGGATAGCGAAACTTCAGTTCAGCAGGCACGCCTCCATAACTTAAAGAGTGGCGGACAGTGCTTCGAAAATCGAGTGGACCCTTGCGACCGTGGCGGCGTTTCCGCGCCAATCGAACGGCCAGTTTGCGAGTCAATGGGTAGATCGCTTTTCGCAGCGATGCCATCTCGTCTCGACTCGCGTGCATGAAGTCAACGTCTTCGGGAAGCGGCTTACGCAACGTCTTCGCCATGGCCTCGACCCCGCGGTCGGCAACCAGTCGACGGCGGATTTCCGCTTCGACTTCCTTCTTTAGTTGATCAATTCGATGCTCGTATTCGTCTTGCTCCAAACGCTCCTCAAGGTTGGTGAGGTCAGGCGCATCATCACGCGCTTGTTGCATGAGTTTGTCGAGGACCGCGTCAAGGTCAAGGTTTCGCAACGTGCGATAGAGGTAATAAGTACCGCCGACGGGCCGGCCGGGTTCCATCCCGGCAAATCGCTTCACCGCTTGGCGAGCGAGTGCCCGCATCAGCGCATCGTCGCCTTCAAGCAGCGCTTTATAGAGCATCGCCGCGAGTTCTTCGGGCGATAATCCTTCGCCACCTGCACCCGATCCAGTCATCCCATCGGCACCATCAGGTTGCTCTTGGCCATCAAGGTCATCTTCGCCAGCAACCAATTCGCCGTCTTCACCGAGATGAAACTTTCGCCCGCGCAGCGAAAAATACACTTCGAAGACCGTTTCAAAGGCACGCCAGTGTGTGTTGTTCTTAACCAACGTCGCCGCTAACGCGTATTTGAAGGCCTCACGATCTTCGAGCGGGATGTGCTTCACCGCATGCATCGCATCAAGGTTCTCAGTGAGACTTACTGGAAGGCCAGCTTCTCGCAGTTCGCGAATGAACCCGCCGAGAAGATCAAGCATTGGACCGCCACCAACTTTAGGTTCGCCAGCAGCTCGACCCCCTGAGGCCGCAATCGTGTCGCTCACAATGCCCCGTTGGTCACGGTGCGGTGTTGGCGACGCCTGGTCGACGCGTCCCCGCCTTGTCGTCGGTTAGTTCCTTGGTCGCCTTGGCAATATCGCTTTGGTACTTGAGCAGAATATTGAGATTGCCGATTGCATCGGCCTCAGTGACCGATTCCACGCCGAGCAGCACCAAGGTGCGCGCCCAATCAAGCGTTTCGGAAACTGACGGCGCCTTCTTTAGTTCAAGTTGGCGAAGCGAGCGCACGATGCGCGCCACCTGGTCGGCCAATGAATCAGTGATATCGGGAACCTTGGTAAGGACGATTTCCTTTTCGCGTTCCATGTCCGGATAGTCAATGTGGAGAAACAAGCAACGCCGTTTCAGTGCCTCAGAGAGCTCGCGGGTGTTGTTCGACGTCAGAAAGACGAGCGGGATTTGTTTCGCTTCAACAGTTCCGAGTTCAGGAATTGACACTTGGTAGTCAGAAAGTATCTCCAGCAGCAACGCCTCAGTTTCGACCTCAACTCGATCAACTTCGTCGATGAGCAACACCACAGGGTCTTCGGCGCGAATCGCCTCAAGGAGTGGCCGCGTCAATAAAAACTCATCGGAGAAGATGTCGGTCTCGATGTCTTCCCACTTGGTCTCATTGTTTCGCTCAGCTTGAATTCGGAGGAGTTGCTTTTTGTAGTTCCATTCGTACAACGCTTTGGATTCGTCAAGACCCTCGTAACACTGCAACCGAATCAGACGTGCCCCGGTGATCTCCGCCACCGACTTCGCTAGTTGCGTTTTACCGGTGCCGGCCGGACCCTCGATGAGCACCGGCTTCTGAAGGCGATCAGCTAAATAGATGACGCCAGCGATACCTTCATCAGAGAGATAATCAGCGGTTTTTAGACGGGTTCGTACGTCGTCGACTGTGTCGAAGCGGTAAGTCATTTCGCCACCCTATCGGTCTCGTTCGCCAGCCAGCCAAAGCAAGCAAACCAGCCGTTCAGGTAGCCCAAGAATCCTCATATCGCGCCAAAAACTCGTGGCGTTCGATGCATTCATCAGCTGCAAGTCGCTCAGCCGGACTCCAGTCAACGTCGAACCGAGCGATCCGCGGCTGTGGCAACACCAACGCTGCGCAATCGTTTATCCAGCCAGCATCCGAATCAACTTCAAAAAAGGCTGCCAAGCGCCGGAGCGTAGCTCGCGGATCAGTGACCGTGTCTTCGTGATATCAAACAATCACTTTATGTGGTGACAGCACCTTCAGCGCCATCTCGACTGCCTGAGCCCCAACTTCGTATTTCACGATCGCGGCGAGCAGAGTCGATTCGTCTCGGCGGGCGATCCTTGCGATGTTGTCATAAGGATTTCTCACAACAACGACGATCCCGAGCGGAACGCCGACCAGCTCAGCGAGGCGATCAAGAAGTTTGGGGTTCGCGTTAAGTAGCGGGCTTGAATCCCCGCCGCTTTTTTCACCAATGACCCGTAACTGTCGGATTCGTCCTTGCCATTGACCGAGAACCTCATACTCATACCGGTCCGTATTTTTCTATCCACTTGCCGCAAATTTGCGATCACTCTTCATGATTGCGCCGAACAGCGCGGATCTCGTCCATCCTCGTTGGACAAACCCAAGCGCTCCAAATTCATGGGCAACAACCATGTCTGGATGAGCATCGAGCATCGCTCCTACCAAGGAATGCCCGCTACGCGGAAACCCAACAAACAAGCAAAACCGTTTGACCTCGCCAAACTGAACCCGATCACGGCGAGCTGCCAACTCGTCGACGCGAATCAGGGCGTGCACCTCAAGCCTGCTGGTCCCGCTCCGCACCTTCTTTCGAGTGCGTTTCAAGCCACCAAATAACATGGCGGGCAAGGTGCGGAAAATTCGTTCACTCATGGATCGTTCCGCGTGGTCATTGTCACGATCGAACCTGACCGGTGCCGTGGACCACATACTTTGCAGTGGTGAGTTCGCGAAGGCCCATAGGACCTCGGGCATGAAGCTTCTGGGTTGAAATGCCTATCTCAGCACCAAACCCGAATTCCTCGCCGTCGACAAACCGTGTCGATGCGTTGACCAAAACCGCGGCGGCATCAACTTCATGCGTAAATCGTTCAGCCGCTTCGAGCGATTCAGTGACAATCGCTTCGCTGTGACCCGAACTGAACTCATTCACATGGGCAATCGCGTCGTCAAGCGAATCAACCACCCTCACCGAAAGTCGCAGGTCGAGAAACTCAGTGCGGTAAGCCTCATCGTCGGCAATCCCTGCGGTTGGGACGATCGCTCGGGTGGCTTCGTCGCCCAGCAACTCGACTCCGACTAACGCGGCGGCTGCGTCAGGCAGAAACGTTGATGCGACTGAGGTATGAACAACCAACGATTCGGCGGCATTACAGACTGACGGACGTTGCATCTTGGCATTCACGATGATGTCGAGAGCCATAGTGAGATCAGCTGACTCGTCGACATAAATATGGCAGTTGCCATCGCCATCAATGACATACGGAACCGTCGCGTGTTCAAGAATCGATTTGATGAGTGATGGCCCGCCCCGAGGGATCAGACAATCGATCGTGCCACGCAGTTGCATGAACTCAACCGCTGCATCTCGACTGGTGTCGCTTACCAACACGATCGAATCTTTCGAAAGACCGGTCGTTTCCACGGCCTCGCGCAAGGCATGAGCGATCGCCAAGTTCGATTGGATCGCACCAGATGATCCACGAAGAAACGCGGCATTGCCCGATTTGAGACAGAGTCCCGCTGCATCGCTGGTCACGTTCGGGCGGTTTTCGTAAATAATCCCGACCACACCTAACGGCACGCGGACCCGACGAATTCGCAACCCATTTGGTCTGGTCCAACCGTCAATGATTTCACCAACTGGGTCGGCAAGCATCGCCACCTGGCGAAGCCCCTGGGCCATTGCGTCAAGCTTGGGTTTCGACAAGCGCAACCGATCAATGACTGTTTCCGACACCTTGCTTTCGATTGCCGATGCAATATCCAGTGCGTTGGCATCGAGGATCGAATCGGCCGCTTCGATGACGGCATCGGCCGCGGCATGCAACGCGTCGTTCTTCTGCTCCGTCGAGGCCGTCGCTAACGACCGTGATGCGACCTTTGCTCGACTCCCCAACTCGGCAATCGACGTTGAGCCAGCAATTTGTCCTCCGGTTGTGCTCACACGAACAGGTTACCGGTCGGACCAATCCCCGAATGACACCTAGCGTTGGCCCCTAAGTGTTGAAAGGGTCTGTTGAAAGGGTCTATCGAAAGGGTCGGCGGAGACGAACGGGTCGCCGTCTATCCTTGCGACATGTTGACAGGGGCATCAGTGGTGACGGCGAGAGCCCAACCCGCATGACGATTGATCGCGGACTCGATCTCGCCGTCCAATCGTTTGTCGAAGCCATCGCTGACGCACTTTCGGCTGCCACTAAATCTCTTCCGGAAAGTGATCCGCAGCAATTGCGAGATGCTGCGATGACCGAGGCGTTCAATCTCACCAAGGCGTTTATCGATGCGGACCAGAAGGCCAGCGACGACGAACTGTGGGCGCTCATCGGCACTTTCGGCGCAGCCGTCGGCCCCGAGTTAGCCGATGCTCAACCAAAAGACCTTCGCGACCAGCAGCTAACCGATGGTGCTCTGGCATGGACAGCATCGACCTCGGACCTATTTGAGATCTTGATCGGGGTAGATCGTCGCGAAAATTCCGATCTTGCAATGCGCTACTACCTCAACGCTATGGCGCTCGCGCACTCGGTTGCCGCACTTGATGCCCATACAAGTCGAGACGAACTCCTGGCACTCGATACGTTTCGCGGGCTGCTACTCAACGCGATCAAGACTGTTACGCACCTCGACACTGCTCGCGACCAATCGGGCGATACGAGTTCGGCGACGGCGACTGCGGCGACACCAGCAGTAAAAGGTGACCCGCCGATCCGTTCGCTTGAAGAATTGCTCGGCGAACTTGACGCGCTCATTGGACTCGATGAGGTGAAGCGCGAAATACGACTCGTAGCCGATCTGCTGCAGGTTCAACAGCTTCGCCGCGAACGGTCATTACCAGTATCAGAATCCAGTCGACACTTGGTTTTCACTGGCAATCCGGGAACGGGGAAAACCACCGTCGCCCGCCTTCTCGCTCAGATCTACCGAACGATGGGTGTCGTATCTCGCGGCCAACTCATCGAGAGCGACCGAACCACCCTCGTCGCTGGTTTCGTCGGTCAAACAGCTCCGCTGGTCGCCGCAGCGTTTGATGCTGCCGACGAGGGTGTATTGCTCATCGATGAGGCCTATTCGCTCGCTCGGGGTACCGATAGCGACTTTGGACGCGAGGCGATCGATGCCATCGTCAAGTTGGTTGAAGACCGACGGGACCGTCTCGTTGTCATCGTTGCTGGATATCCCGATGAGATGGCCATGTTCTTTGCCGCCAACCCGGGTTTGCCGTCACGGTTTCCGCGCACGATCACGTTTCCTGACTACTCGACTGAAGAGTTGGTCGAGATTTTCCAAACGGCATGCGCCGAAGGCGGCTACCAATGTGATGCTGGAGCAATTACCTCGCTTCACCAAGCCTTCGCGTCCGAACCACGGCTCAAAGGGTTCGGAAACGGCCGCGTAGCGCGCAACTGGTTTGAACGGGCGATTGAACGACAGGCCAGTCGAGTAGTGACCATTGTTGAGCCCACCGATCGCGAGCTCACAACACTCACGGCTGACGATGTGAGCCAAGCAAGTTCGCGCGTAGCAACATGAAACGACTGGCGGCAGTGATTCTCGCGATCGCCATGGTCGTCGTTGCGGTGAAATTCCGAGGACGCATGGACGACCAGGCAGCGACAACCGCTGCGGACCAAGCAACGGCCAACGGTGTATTGGTTTGTGCGTCGGAGCTACGTGCTGTGTGCGACACACTTGCCCGAACTCACCGCGATATCCACATTCGCATTGAAGAAGCTCAGGTGACGCTGACCCGCCTTGCCTCGCCCGAATTCGATTCCGCCACCATGAGCGGCGAAGGCCGGATCGATGCATGGTTGGTTCCCGAGCCGTGGCCGCAGATGGTGGCCGAGCAGCGCCTTCGAAGTGGATCCGGGGTAGGTGTTTTGCAACCGCCGTCGGCAGTGCTGGCTCGGTCGCCGCTCGTGATTGCAATGTGGAATGACCGCCGCGACGCACTGCAGCGCCGTTGCGAAAACGGGACGATCACCTGGAAGTGCATCGGGAGAGAAGCGGGAACACCGTGGGGGTCGGAATCGCCCGTTAATTCGTGGGGTTCGGTCAAGCCTGGTCATCCGGTCCCCGACCAAACCGCTGAAGGATTGCTGGTGCTCGGAGAGGCCTCCGCAAGTTGGTTCGGAACGTCATCGTATGCATCGAACGACTTCGACAATGCCGCGTTTCGAGCATGGTTCGATCACCTCGAACGAGCGATACCGGTTTTCCCGGTGCCACCACGAACGCCGCTCGACGAGATGCTTTTTGCTGGACCGGCGGCGTTCGATCTTACAGGCACGCTGGAATCGACTGCGGCGCCTCAGATCGAAACGTCCCGCGACAACGCGCGATTAAGCATCCTCTACCCTGAGCCATTGACAACAGCTGATGTCGTGGTGACACCGGTGACCGGATCACAATCAGGAGACCGATTCATGAAACTGGTGAAGTCACAAGAGGGCGCCCAAGCTTTGGCCCAAGCTGGATGGCGAGTCGAAGGGCAGCCCCTAGCGCCTGGCATACCTGACGTGCCGGTTCTCGGAGCCGAAAGCAACGTGCCCCGAGCTGGAGTGTTGCAAGCCTTGCGTGCATTGTGGACCGAGGTCATCCGATGACTCGAACCAAACCAACGCCATCCAATCCCGCGAGTTTACGCCCAAACAAGATCTACCTGGGTGCGATCGCATTGGCGATCGTTGTGATCGCGACCCTGTCTGCCTGCGCAACTGGTTCCGGAAAGACGGCTAACGACGCGTCGGGATTCGGCAATCCCGGTGACTGCACCGTCGTCAATTTGTCGATGTCGACCGAGAAGATTGACTTGCTCACCTCGCTCGCTCAGACGTTCAACCAATCTAAAGCTCAAGTCAACGGAAAATGCGTCTTCGTAAACCCCTCGCCGTTGGCATCTGGAGCCGGAGCCCAAGCGCTTTCAGCAGGATGGAATACCGACACCAATGGGCCCGCACCAGTCATCTGGACACCAGCATCAAGCGCCTGGGGCGCAATCGTGGATGAAAGCCGGGTGTCGAGTGGTCAAGCCCCGCTCGCGGGACCGGGCACACCGTTCATGAACACGCCGCTAGTCATAGCGATGCCGAAGCCGATGGCCGAAGCACTGGGCTGGCCAGCGAAATCACTTGGATGGTCCGACATTCTCTCGTTGGGTCAAAGCCAAACTGGCTGGGCCGCGTATGGACATCCCGAATGGGGCCCATTCCGCCTCGGAAAAACCAATCCGAACTTTTCCACCTCTGGGCTTTCGGCATTGATCGCCCAGAACTATGCCGCGGCGGGCAAGACTCGCGATCTCACACTCGAAGACCTAGCCAAGCCGAGCGTCAATGCCTACGACATCGCAGTGGAATCATCGGTAAACCATTACGGCGATACCACCTTGACCTACCTCAACAACTGGTACCGAGCCGACCAACAGGGCACTGCGCTGCAGTACACCTCTGCACTTGCCGTCGAGGAAAAATCGGTCATCGATTACAACACCGGCAACCCCGATGGAAAGCTCGACCCTGGCGAGGAACCACGCCCACCTCGAACGCCGCTCGTCGCGATTTATCCAAAAGAAGGAACACTCTTTTCCGATAATCCGTTTTTCATCCTCAATGCGCCGTGGGTCACCGACGACATGCGCCAAGGCGCTCAGCTCTTCCAAGACTTTGTGCAGCGACCGGAAAATCAAGAGCGAGTATTGAAATACAACTTCCGGCCTGGCAATCCCCAGGTTGCCATCGGTGCTCCAATTACCGCCGAAAATGGCGTAGATCCCACCCAACCGCAAACGCTGCTCCAAGTTCCAAGCCCGAGTGTTCTGGTCGACCTCCTTCACCGATGGAGCAGCCAACGTAAGAGTGCCAGGGCCCTGTTAGTCATTGATGTTTCGGGGTCGATGAAAGACCCGGCGAGTCCCGGTTCATCCGACACCAAACTTGACCTTGCCAAGCGCGCAGCAATCGAATCCCTTGACCAATTCAAGCCAGAAGACGAAGTCGGCCTCCGAGTATTTTCGACCGACCTCGGCCCGAAGGGCGGCCAAAATTTTCTAGATCTGGTTTCCATCGCTCCGATTTCCCAAAACGTGGCGCAACTACGCCAACAAATAGACGGCCTCGTTCCCACTCGCGGAACACCGCTTTACGATGTCACCCGTCAATCCTTCAACGACATGGTGACCAACTACGACCCGGCCAGAATCAATGCGGTGGTGCTTTTGACTGACGGACGCAACGATGACGGAACCGAAAGCGACGACAAATCCCAGTTGGAAGCGGCATTGGCCGACCTGGCGAAACAGAGCCAGGGCGAAAATGGTCGTCCGGTCAGACTGTTCGCGATTGGCTACGGACGAGATGCCGACTTGGGTGTACTCAAACAGATGTCGCAAGCCACCAATGGGGCCTATTACGACGCCAGTGACCCAAAGAGCATCACCAAAGTATTCACTGCAGTGGTGAGCAACTTCTAGCCATGGGTTCACATTCGTTTCGTGATCGATTCCTGACGCCGCAAGTGGCTCGGGCGATCACTTCTCCTGGTGGCATCATCATTGCTGCGACGGGAGCATCCGCAGCGATTTTGGTAGGGCTACCCGTTGTCGCCGTTGCAGGGGTTGGCGCGCTGGCTTGGGCTGCCAGAGTTGCGATCGCCGTGCCAAGAAATCCCCACGGCCCCCGGATCGATGCGGCTCGACTCAAAGAGCCGTGGCGCAACTTTGTGCACGAGGCACAACAAGCCCAGCAACTGTTCGCTCGGGCGCTGAAGCGTGTACCGCCTGGGCCGCTTCGTGAAAGCCTTGTTTCAATCGCTGATCGAATTGCTTCTGGAGTCGAGGAAGTATGGAAAGTCGCCCAAGCAGGAAACGAACTTTCTATTGCTCGCGGCCAGATCGACCTTGCCGATATCACTCGCCAACGGCAACACATCGATCCGAATGCCGCGGCAATTGCCGGAAGTCCCTCAGCCGGAACGGTCGAAGCGCTCGACGCGCAATTTGCCGCGGTTTCCCGCATGGATGCCGTCATCGCCGATACTGCCGATCGGTTACGACTTCTCGATGCCCGCCTTGATGAGGCCGTAACTCGAGCAGTTGAGCTTTCCGCTCGCGCCGAAAGTCCTGACGAAGTTCGGGGTCTAGGCGACGACGTTGATGTAGTTGTCGACGACATGGAATCGCTTCGGCTCGGCCTGGATGAGGTCGACGAACCTCCCGCCGTTCGTCCGCCACCACCTGCAACGTGACGACGCCAAACGAGCCACGCCACGACTACGAGGAGTCGTCGGACTTCGCTCCGATGCTGCCTGATCCCACTTCGGCCACTGGCGAAGAACTGCTCATCGACGAACGCCAATCGATGCAGGTCGAACAATCCGCTGAGGCCAGCGAACCAACTGACTCGTTTGAAATTCAGCAACCCCTGCAATCGAGTGCCATCACCGATCGGCGACGGTTGCTTCGATCAAGTGCCGTTGTCGGGGTTGGTACCGGCCTGAGTCGGCTCTCGGGACTGGTTCGTGTACTCGCGTTGTATTACGCGCTCCAGCTCACCCATCTCACCGATGCGTACAACCTCGCAAATACAGCTCCGAACATCATCTATGAATTACTGCTTGGTGGTGTTCTGTCAGCCACATTGATCCCAGTCTTCGTCGACGCTCGGCGCCACGAGGACGACGAGGCAATCGATGCCGTAGTCACGGCGATCAGCATCGTGCTCGTCGTACTCACCCTTACTGCATTGATCGCAGCTCCTTGGATTATTCGCATCTATACCAACGATCCATCGCTCACCTCGGTTGCCGTCCCATTTTTGCGCATGTTCTCGCCGCAAATTCTGTTTTACGGACTCACCGCGGTCGGAACCGCGTTACTCAACAGCCGCCGCCGCTTCGCAGTACCAGCATTCGCCCCAGTGCTCAACAACATCGTGTTGGTCGTCATCTTGATCGAGGTGCACCACCTCGCTGGAGGAGTGCCGACGATCGACCAGGTCCTCAACGACCGAACCTTGTTGTTGCTTCTCGGGTTCGGCACCACCGCCGGCATTGTCGCTATGACCGTCGTCTTGTGGCCCGCAATGCGCAGAGCTGGAATTCGGCTGCACTTCCGATTGGAATGGCGACATCCGGCACTGCGAACGGTTGCTCGCCTTTCAGGTTGGACATTTGGCTACGTCATCGCCAACCAGCTCGCGCTCATTATCGTGCAGCGGTTGCTCATCGATTCCGGAGAGGGAAATCTGTCGGCATGGAGCCTCGCGTTCGTCTTTTTTCAACTCCCCCATGGGCTGTTAGCCGTGTCGCTCATGACCACATTCATGCCCGATCTAGCCACCTTCGCATCGGCTGGCGACATGGCAGGGTTTCGCTCACGGTTCATGGAAGGCACTCGGCTGCTGGTGTTGCTCGTTGTGCCAGCAGCGGTGGGTCTCACATTGCTGGCCCATCCGCTGATGGATGGCCTCCTCGGGCCACTTACCAACGGCAAAGGAATAGGCGGAGCAGACGTAGCAACCACGGCGGCGATTTTGACCGCGTTTGCTCTAGGGCTGCCGGGATACTCGCTCTACCTGTACACACTCCGCGGGTTCTATTCGCTCAAAGACACTCGCACCCCGTTTTTCGTCAACCTGGCGGAAAACTCCGTCAATATCGTGCTCGCTTTTGCCCTCGTCGGGGGCCTATCGGCTACCGGCCTGGGAATCGCCTACACCGCCGCCTATGCCATCGGCGCGATCGGCGCGCTGTACTTCCTTGCCCGCAAAGTCGGAGGAATCTGGAATGCAGCAGCGGCCGCTTCAGTCGGACGCTCACTGGTCGCCGCACTAGCAATGGGACTTGTCGTTGGAGGCCTCGTCGCACTGGTGGGACCGGTCACCAACGGCGCGGCGATCGTGCTTTGCGTTAGCGGCGTCGTCATTGGTTGTGCGGTGTATTTCGGTGCACTGATCCTGTTGCGGTCCGAAGACATTGCTGGCCTCACCCGCACATTTCACCGAGCGCAACCGGAACGCACTTAGGAGTTAACTCTCACCCGGACGGCATTTAGCAAAACAGGCGTCGCAAGCTTGCGTCCATGCCCTAGGCTTCGCCCATGTTTAAGTCGATGAAAAAATGGTGGAAGTACTTCACCGCCAAGCTCAATAGCAGTTTCAATGAGAAAGCGGACCCAAAAGTCCAACTTGAACAAGCTATTAGCGAGGCCCAGGACCAGCACCGCCGGCTTCGCGAACAAGCGGCCAACGTCATTGCCAACCAGAAACAAACAGAGATGCGTCTCAATCGGCAAATGACCGAATACGAAAAACTGACGGCCAACACCAAACAGGCCGTCATCATGGCCGATGAAGCGGCCAACGCTGGCGACAACGCAAAGGCAACCGAGTTCGGCACTGCTGCTGAAGCGTTTGCAAACCGCCTCATCGCCCTCGAGCATGAGATTGAAGAGACAAAAGCATTAGTCCTTCAATCGACACAAGCTTCTGAACAAGCAAAGGCTGCGGTTTCACAAAACTCGGCGGCGCTGCAAAAGAAGCTCGCTGAGCGCCAACAACTGCTGAGCCAACTTGATCAAGCCAAGATGCAAGAGCAAATGAACACTGCCATGGCGGCGATCGGTGAAACCGTTGGCGAAGACGTTCCGACATTCAACGAAGTCCGCGACAAGATCGAGGCCCGCTATGCCAAAGCAAAAGGCATGTCGGAACTGACCGGCGAATCGGTCGAAAGCCGGATGATGGAAGTCGAGAGTGCATCAATCAACGTAGAAGCTCAGTCCCGACTTTCGGAGATCCGCTCGCAACTCGGGTTAGCTCCTTCATCAGAAGATGGCCAAGCGCTGCTTGATCAAGCAGCGAAGCTCGCTACCCCGACCGAATCAGCGACCGAGCCAGCGGCCAAACCGGCCGAGAACCCCCAGCCGTAGGCGCGACCTACCTCATCGCCCAACCTCAGTTCGGGGTGACATACTCACATGTAAACCGTCGTGCTGCGGTGTGCAGCTGAGCGTTTTCAGGGGAGCATGACGAGGTCGTCGCGGTGCACAACCCATGCCGCGATGCCCTCCGGCATTTCACTCTTACGAAGCCCCGCCACTTGAGCGACCACCGTTGCATCCAAACGGCTCAAGCCCTTGGCAAAAACGATGCCGTCAGGACCAGCGAGTTCAACTGGGTCATCAACGTCGAATGTCCCACTGACCCCAGTCACTCCCGCGGCAAGTAGCGAGTTGCCGCCACTCAACAGTGCCGCCCTGGCTCCTTGGTCAACCGTGATTTGTCCCCGTGAACCAACTGCGAACGCGATCCACAGTTTTCGCGCCGGTAGCCGGCGATCGTGGGGCAACACCACGGTTCCGATGCCCGGCATCCCGGCGACTGCGTCCGGCAGCACGTGTTCGCGGGCCGCATCGGCTATCACGGTCCGCACCCCCGACCACGCCGCAATTTTCGCCGCCGCAATCTTGGTCGACATGCCTCCGCTTCCCCGATTCGTCCCTGACCCACCAGCAAGTTGTTCCAAGGAGTTATCGACTTCGACAATCTCCTCGATCAATGATGCTCCCGCATCAAGGCGAGGGTCAGCGGTATGCAAACCGGGCGTGTCGGTGAGCAACACCAAGGTGTCAGCATCGACAAGTTGAGCAATAAGTGCAGCAATGCGGTCGTTGTCGCCGAATCTAATCTCATCGTCAGCGAGCGCATCATTTTCATTGACAACCGGGACGACGCCTAGCTCGAGCAGTCGAAGCAGCGTGCCTCGGGCTTGCAAGTATTGGCGGCGGTCGACAAAATCCAGCGACGCAATGAGAACTTGTCCAGCGACGATTTCATGAGTCGACAACGCTTGGTTATAGACCGCCATGAGTCGGCTTTGCCCCACCGCCGATACCGCCTGCAAGGTCACGGGGTCATGGGGACGATGTGTTCCACCGAGTCCGAGCGCCGGCAACCCTGCGCCGATTGCTCCCGACGTCACAATGACCACCACGTGACCTTGTGATCGAAGGGTCGCTACCTCGCTACAAAGTTTTTCAATCGAGGCAACGACAATGTCACCTTGTGAATCGGTGATCGATGACGTTCCGATCTTGGCCACCACGATCATCTAGATGCCGTCCTCGTCATAGGTGAACGTGGTAGCACCGATGTACACCAGGTCACCTTGCTTCGCGCCGGCCTTTGCCAGCGCTTTATCAACGCCAAGGTTACGTAGTCGCGAATGGGCATGGTCAAGCGCTTCAAGATTGGTCAGATCAGACAGTGCAACCGCTCGCGTCGCTTGGCGCCCAAGCACCCGGAAACCGCCATCTTCGGCACGTTCGACCTTGATCCCCTCGGGAACTGGGCGGTACACAATGAATGCTTCGGGCTCTGGTTCGCTCGTTCGCACGCCCCGAACCGCATCGGCCATAAGCCCGACCGCACGCGGCAGCCCCTCGCCGGTAATCGCCGAGATGCTCACGTCGAGGTGCACCCCATCTTGGGTCAGTGATCCACTTGGAGGCTCTCCGTCAGGACCCATCGTCAAATCCGGTTGGAGCGACTCGCCTCTGAGTAGATCAGCTTTCGAACCCACCACCACCCGCGGCCGATCGAGTAGCTCGGGCCGATAGTCGCCCAACTCTTGCAATAACACGCGTTCTTGTTCTGCCGGCGAAGCCATCTGCATACCGTCGTCGGTGAGGTCGATCAGTAAAGCCAAGACGCGAGCGCGTTCGACGTGACGCAAGAACTGGTGACCGAGACCTTTGCCTTCACTTGCGCCTTCGATCAAACCCGGGATGTCAGCGACGACGAATTCGTGGTCCTCGTCGGTTCGAACGACTCCAAGGTTGGGCTCAAGCGTCGTGAACGGGTAATCAGCGATTTTCGGTTTTGCCGCCGAGATTCGCGAAATGAGGGTCGACTTGCCGACGTTGGGGAATCCGACCAACGCAACATCAGCCATGAGTTTGAGCTCAAGCCGTAGCCATCGCTCCTCGCCTTCCTCGCCTTGTTCAGCAAACGACGGGGCGCGACGGCGGTTTGACAAAAAGCGCGCGTTGCCTTTTCCGCCTTGACCACCAGCCGCCCCGAGCCATCGGTCTCCTTGATGCAACAAGTCGGCCAGCAATGCACCGGACTGATCAAAAATCGATGTTCCCTCGGGAACATGCACGATTTTGTCGATTCCACGTTTGCCGTGCTTTTTTGCCCCCGACCCATGCACGCCGTTGGTCGCGCGACGATGAGGGTGATCTCGAAATGACAGCAGCGAGGCGACGTTGCGATCGGCGACGAGCCAGACGTCGCCTCCAGAGCCGCCATCACCCCCATCGGGACCGCCGAGAGGCACATGCGCCTCACGACGGGTTGAGACACAGCCCGCTCCGCCATCGCCGCCGCGCACATTGAGGTTGCATTCGTCGACGAAACCGGACATAGGACACCCAGACTAGGGCCGGACGACCGAAATCCCGGCACTCACGAATTCCTAGACCAGGCGAGTGAGGACAACGGCCTAACTCGTCAAATGCAGCGGGTCTCCATACACACCAGCCGACCAGACCGTTCGGTCATTTGGTGAACCGGTACTGAAGTTGTATTTTACCGTCCACCAACAGTCGGTTCCGCTGCAGGCATAAGCCGGGACTCCGCCGACCGCTGTAGCCGGCAGCGGAATGCGAACGCGCAGCCACCCGTTGTTATAAATACCTGCGCTGCTACCGGAAATCTTGGTGGGAATCGTGCAAGTCGAACTTGATTTATCAAGGGTCGCGCCACCCGCCGACGCACTCGGAACGCTGTTGTAGGTACAAGGCCAGGCATAACCCAAATCGTTTGGAATAGACGCAGGAGTACCACTTGGTGGGCCGCGGAATTGCATGGTGAATCCGGTGCACGATGACGAGCAACTTCCGTCACCAGGATCGAACAGGTCGAGCAGCATTACCTTTCCCTTTTC
>JBAXIB010000002.1:0-154391 GCA_037138595.1 Actinomycetes bacterium
GCATGTGTTAGGCACGCCGCCAGCGTTCGTCCTGAGCCAGGATCAAACTCTCCGTCGAAATCTCAGAAATGGCGACAACCTGCCGGCGAACCGGAAGGCCATGTTCATTTCTTCGATTGGAGAGCCGGTGTCGAGGGGCTACCTCGGTTCACCGACTGGCACCAGAACAGACTGACTTGTCCGTTATTTGGTGCTGTGTGCTGTTTTCAACGATCGCAACGATCTCAAGCAACCGATGCGCAAGCGCATCAGCCTGGAAGCTCGAGTTCGGGACGCGATCGCCCGCACTAGCTTTTTCGTCCTCTATTCCGTTTTCAAGGAGCACCAAGTTGAGTGGATGCGTACATCCGCGCTCAACAGTCAAGCTCGAATTCGCGGCCATCACCGTAGTGATGTCCACCGGCCGGAGCCGGCTGCTTCACCTGCAGCCTTATTCCCGACAAGCGGGGACATGTGGTTTGAAGCGGAGTGCCAACTTAGCGGGGCTCATTGCAGTGCGTCAAACCGGGGGGTTTAACGATTGCAAGCCACACGATGTGCAGCCCCCGCCTTGTTTGCGGATTGTCACCCTACCACCGATTGACCGTGACAGCAATGTAGCCAAACGATAAGCATGCACCGGTTGCACCCCACGACGCCAAGCAAAGCTTGATCGTCAACGTCGCCGAACGACTACCTACAGTGAAGAAGTTCGAATCGCTTCTTGCCCCGGCGCACCAGCAGGAAACGATCGTGAACCAAGTCGCGCTCGTTCACGGTGTCCTCGAGCGATAGGCGCTTGCCGTTCACCGCGAATTCGTTGGCATCAAGGCCCCGACGGGCGTCGCTATTCGATGTGACGAGGGTGGTGAGCGCGGCGAGTTCGACGGCAGGGATCCCAGCCGCGAGCTGCGATCGCTCAACAGCGGCGGTGGGCAGCTCGGCCGCCAACATGACAAAGGACTGAGCGTCGACTGAACCTGCGCCGCCGCCGAAGAGCAACTCGGATGCTCCTGCGGCAGCAACGGCGGCTTCCTGGCCGTGTATGAGCGCCGTCATCTCATGGGCTAGTCGTCGTTGCCCCGTTCGAGATTCCGGACTCGACGCGTGCTGAGCCGCGACCGCCGTTGCCTCCCCGACCGGGAGCAAAGTCAGTTGCAACAAGAACCGCTCGATATCGCGATCATCTACGTTCATCCAGTATTGGTAGAAGGCATAGGGCGAGGTTTTCGCAGGGCTGAGCCAAATAGCTCCGTCAGCACTCTTTCCATACTTCGCACCATCGGCTCGGGTAATCAGCGGAACGGTCAACCCATGGGCAGCTGCACCTGACCTTCGCCGGATCAGGTCAATCCCGGCCGTAATATTGCCCCACTGATCAGATCCACCCACCTGAAGCTCACAGCCACGATTGCCGTGCAACCACCAGTAATCGTTGGCTTGCAGGAGCATGTAACTGAACTCGGTGTAGGAAATGCCGTTCTCGCTCGATACCCGTGCCTTGACCGAGTCCTTCGCCAACATTGCGTTCACCGTGATGTGTTTGCCCACATCACGCAAGAACTCAAGCATGGACAGTTGAGCAGTCCACGTGCGGTTATCTAGGACTTCTGCGCCCGAATCACCCGCCGAGAAATCCAGGAACCGCTCGAGTTGCGGTGTAATTCCGGCCAGGTTTTCGTCGATGGCGGTTTGGTCCAACAGGGAACGCTCATCGGCACGGCCGCCTGGATCACCGATCATTCCGGTGGCGCCACCGGCTACGGCAATTGGCCGGTGTCCAGCATCTTGAAATCGCCGCAAGAGGAGCAACGGGACCAAATTACCGATATGGAGGCTGTCGGCGGTCGGGTCAAACCCGCTGTACACGGCCATTGGACCTGTGCTCAGACGCTCACGAAGGCGATCCATGTCGGTGCTGTCATGGATCAAGCCACGCGCCGCGAGATCGGCAAGAATTCCATCGCTCATCCGGTCACGTTCGCCGCACAATCGGCCACCGTCAACTCGATTCGGTCAAACGCCCTTCGACGCGCCACCATAGAACCCGATGACCACGGTTGATAGCAGTGCCGAATCCGGCCACGAATCTCTCGACGGCGACGGCGAAGCACGGTCTCGTTGGGGCCGCGTTGGCCGGTTTTCGCTCGGACTCGTGGTCGTCTTATTGATCGCCATGTGGGGCGGAATCTTCTTCGGGTTCTTTGACAAGACCGCGCCGGGCACGTTGGACGATCGTTCGTACGGGGAACAAAGCGAGACATTGTGCGCGTCGGCGAAACAACAACTTGACGCGCTTCCTAAGGCCTTCGAAACCACCGACCATGTTGCGCGTGCCGATGTCGTCGCGCAATCAAATCTTCAACTTCGAGCGCTCCTCGACCAGATTTCAGTGGGATCGCCTGCGAATGGACGCGACGGAATGATGACTCAGGAATGGCTCGGCGACTGGGCCACCTATATCGCTAACCGCGAGGACTACGCCACGCGCTTGCGATCCGATGAAATGGCACGTTTTTACGAAACGCCGAAAAGCTCGGCATCGGAACAGATCAGCAAGCCAATTGATCGCTTCGCATATGTCAATCACATGCCCTCATGTGACACCCCGAAAGACATGTCGTAACCCACACCGCGCAAAATTGTGCAACTAGGTGCACCCTGTCGCGGGTCGTTGCGTTGACAGTTGCCGCGGTCAGAACCAACCGGCCGTCACACCAGCGAACGCGCAACGATCACGCCGCGCTCGATCAGACGAACGGTACCGACATCAAGGGCGAGTAATCGTGCGTCCTTTTCGAGGTCGGCGACAGACATCCATCGCAGGGCATCGGATTCGTGGTTGCGCCGTCCAACTGCGCCGAGCGGAGCAATCACAACAAAGCGAACATCGAGATGAAGGTGCCGATCCTCCCCTGGCGGACTGACCTCGTGGATGTCAAGATCAATCGCTGGTTGCACCACGCGAAGGTCTTCGATGCCAGTTTCCTCAGATGCTTCGCGCTGCGCAACACCCGCCAAATTGCTGTCGCCGTCAGCGTGACCGCCAGGCTGTAACCAGCGCTTCAATTTTCGATGAAACAGCAGCAGGACATTTTCGACATGTGCATCAACCACTACTGCCGACCCGGTGAGGTGACCGTCGACACTCGAGCGGTGCAACGCGTCAGGGTGGGCATCAAGAAAAGTCACCATCTCGTTGCGGACTCGCAGTTGTTGCGGGTCATCACTCATAAAGGCGGTCAACAATCGGCGCGCATCGCGAAGATCGGACGTCGGTTGCATCGCCACGTCGTGAGCAGCGTGCAGAACCCACTGACGAGATTGCAGCGACGCGTTCAGATTCATGGCGTCGCGCAAGGACATTACGGACTAAGAACCTGCAGCGATGCGGGCCTGGTCGGCTGCGTGCCGAAGGCGGAATCGTTCAAACTGCTCGGCTACCGCCTCAGGACCTGCTCCGCCACGAGTGGTTCGCCGCCGCACGGAGACACCGGGTTCCAATAACGTAACGGCATCAGGACCAAATGCGTCGTGAGCAGCGACGAGGTCCTCGAGGGTCGCATCGCCGGAGATCGCGTCCCGAACCAGCGAACCAACGATTGCGTGTGCGTCACGAAAAGGCACTCCAGTTGTAACGAGATATTCGGCCAGATCTGTGGCTGAACTTGTCGGACTGTCGGCGGCGCGTTGCATGGCCTCAGTATCGAAGACTGACGATGCCAGCAACCCCGACATCGCAGCGAGGGCCAAATTGACCTGATCAAGCGCGTCGAAAAGCGGCTCTTTGTCCTCCTGCAAGTCACGGTTGTAAGCGAGGGGAAGTGCTTTAAGGGTTGCCAGAAACCCGGTCAGATGGCCGATGAGCCGACCAGCTTTGCCCCGAGCCAACTCGGCAATATCAGGATTCTTCTTCTGCGGAAGCATCGAGCTGCCAGTTGCATACTCGTCCGCCAACGACAAAAAACCGAACTCGACGGTTGACCACAAAATGACTTCCTCGCCAATGCGCGAGAGGTGCACCCCCAACAGGGCGAGGTCGAACAACGTCTCGGCAACGAAATCACGGTCACTTACGGCGTCGAGCGAATTGTCGAACGCGGCAGCAAAACCCAAATCGGCGGCAACCGACGGCGGATCAAGCGCAAGCGAAGAACCCGCGAGTGCGCCTGCACCTAGTGGCGACACGTCAAGGCGCCGCCGGGTGTCTATCAGCCGGTCAACATCGCGTGCCAGTGCCCATGCATGAGCCAACAAGTGATGAGCAAGCAACACTGGTTGCGCTCGTTGTAAATGGGTGTAACCAGGTAGATACGCGTCGCCGGCGGCCTGAGCCAATTCGACTAAGACCTCTTGCAACATCAGGACGCGACCGGCGACCAACTGAATCTCACGTTTGGCGAATAGCCGTAGATCGGTGGCGATTTGGTCATTGCGGCTGCGTCCGGTGTGGAGTTTCGCTCCAGCTGGTCCCGCGAGTTCGGTGACACGCCTCTCAATCGCGGTATGGATGTCCTCGTCGGAATCCAAATAAACGAACCGGTCATTGACTAGCTCGTCGCCAGCCTGATCAAGTGCGGCAAGTACCGCAGTGCCTTCATCGTCGGTCAAGATCGACGCAAGTACTAGTCCGCGTACATGCGCCTTCGACCCCACGAGGTCATCGTGAGCGAGCCGTTTATCAAACGGCAGGCTCACGGTGAAGGCCAACAATTCGGCTGACGGTTCACCATCAAAACGACCATGCCAAAGGGTGCTCATGTCGGATGCCCGTCCCGTGCATTCGCTGCGTCCTTTTGCGATTGCTTGGCCGCCCAGGTCTGAACACCTAAGCCCCAAAGTTTGACGAAACCTTCCGAGTCGACGTGATTGAACGTGTCTTCCGCTTCGTAGGTCGCGAGTCCATAGTCATAGAGGCTCCACTCACTGCGCCGTCCCACGACAAAACAACGACCCGGTTCGAGCCGAAGCCGAACGTCACCAGTCACGAACCGCTGGCTTTCGTCGATGAATGCGTCAAGCGCTTGCTTGAGCGGCGAATACCAAAACCCGTCATAGACCAGATCGGCATATCGTCCCTCGAGTCGCTGTTTTTCGTGAAAGAGATCGCGCTCGAGGCAGATGCCTTCCAGATCGATGTGAGCCATGATGAGTGCCAGCGCTGCCGGTGCTTCGTAGGTTTCGCGACTTTTGATTCCAACCCGCCGATTCTCGACCATGTCGAGTCGGCCCCAGCCATACGAACCGACAATGTCATTCAGTATCGTCACGAGTTCCCAGAGTGGGAGCGGCCGATCGTCTAATGCAACCGGCACTCCTTGTTCGAATCGAATGGTGATTTCGCGCGACTCGCTGACCCGCGCATTGGTCATCGACCACACGCCTTCGGGTGGCCGAGCCCAGGGATCTTCCATTTCACCGCACTCGATGGCCCGACCCCATAAATTGTCATCGATTGAGTAGGGCTGTTCTTTGGTCACCTTGATTGGTATCGCGTACCGCTCGGCGTATTCGATTGAATCAGCCCGGGTCATGCCCCAATTACGCACTGGCGCGACAACTTCAAGATCAGGCGCGAGAGCACGCGTTGCGACCTCAAAACGAACTTGGTCGTTTCCTTTTCCGGTGCAACCGTGGGCAATAGCGTCAGCATCGAACCGCCGAGCAACTTCGACAAGGTGCTTGACGATCACCGGACGCGATAATGCGGAGACCAGTGGATAACGATTCTCGTAAAGCGCGTTTGCCTTCAGCGCCGGCGCCACGAAATCTCGCGCAAACTCTTCACGACAATCGACGACGACCGCGTCAGTGGCACCCGCGCGAATCGCGCGTTCCTCGATGGCCTCCCAGTCGCCACCTTGGCCAAGATCGCAGGCAACTGCGATCACCTCGACGCCAAGTTCTTCGATCATCCACCGAACCGCGACGGAGGTATCTAAGCCGCCGCTATAGGCAAGCACTACTCGATTAGCCATGGTTGACTCCTGAAATTGGTGAACCGTGCACGATCACATTCGTGGAGGGGATGTGCATTACAACCCCGCAAGATCAGTCATGGCATCAGCTACTGCTGCGCCACCAGCCGACTCCGAAACCACCACAATAAGGGTGTCGTCTCCGGCCACCGTGCCGAGTATGTCGGGCAACCCGGCCCGATCGAGTGCAGAACCAACGACATGAGCCGAACCAGGCGGAGTTCTTAACACCACGAGATTCGCTGAGTACGCGACTTCGACAACCCAGTCACCAAAGACGCGACGGAGGTGATCTTCTGGCGCAACCTGATGCGCCGGCATTTCCGGAATCGCATACGCGCTCTCGCCCCCGGCAACTCGTACTTTGATCGCGCCGAGATCGGCAAGATCGCGAGACACCGTTGCTTGGGTCGCGAGGCAACCTTCAGCAGCGAGAAGTTCCACAAGCTGCGGATGACTTTGTACCGAATTGCGCTCAATGAGCTTGCCAATCAAGTGTTGCCGTTGCGCCTTACCCAAGCGCGCCGTGGCGACGGGCTTTGCAGCGCGAGGCGCGCTTCGACGGGTACTCATGACTGCACCATGATCCACGAAAGAAGTCCTCGAGCTGCATGCATGCGATTGCGGGCTTGGGGCCACACGAGACTTCCTGGTCCGTCTACAACATCACCCGACACTTCCTCACCACGATGTGCAGGCAAGCAATGGAGAAACACCGCGTTGGGGGCCGCGTGCAACATCAACGCAGTATCGACCGTGAATCCGTCAAATGCCTGCTGGCGCACGTTCGCTTCGCTTTCTTGTCCCATCGACGTCCAGACGTCGGTATACACGGCGTCCGCACCTTCAACTCCAGTAGCCGGATCGCTGGTCAGGAATGGCTCGATGCCAACCGCCCCAAGACGGGACAGGGCGCGATCACTCAATCCATAGCCAGATGGTGATGCGATTCGTACCGACATGCCCAACATGCCAGCCGCGAGCGCAAGAGACCGAGCGACGTTGTTGCCATCGCCCACATAGGCCAAGACCCGACCATCAAGTGACCCAAAATGCTGCCGCATGGTGAGCACATCAGCGAGTGCTTGCATCGGGTGGCCTTCGTCAGACAATAAGTTCACGATTGGAACAAGATTGGTCTCAGCCATTCGTTCGAGGTGCCGGTGATCGAAGACTCGAGCACCGATCGCCGCGTGGTAGCAAGCCAAGGTCTTCGTTAAATCCTCGACGCTTTCGCGTACATCGAGTGAAACCTCGTCGGCTCGGATGGTCACTGGATGGCCACCGAGTTGTGATACGGCCATCTCCATCGAGTTGCGAGTGCGCGCCGATGCTTTTTCAAACAACAGCGCCATCCCTTGGCCCGCCAACACGGGGGCTACCGAAGTGCGTTCCGATAACTGGAGAATCGTTTGGAGTTCGCTGACGGAAAGGTCGTCAATTTCAAGTAAGTGCCTCATGTTGCTTCTCCGATGTTCTGCAAGACCACAGCCAGCAGAGCGACTGCCTCAGCTATCTCGTCGTCGTTGACCAAGAGCGGCGGCGCGAACCGAAGTGCGGTAGGGGTTACAGCATTGACGATGAGGCCAGCATCTAGCGCTGCTGACGCTGCCTGTTTCGCGTCGATTCCCGGAACGAGTTCTGCCGCTACTAGCAGTCCCAAGCCTCGCACTTCCTGAACTTGAGGGAGTCGTTCGAGTTCCGATTTTAAACGCGCACCTCGCTCGCGAGCGCGAGTTGGAACGTCCTCACGTTCCATGACCGACAGCACCGCGTTGGCCGCGGCTGATGCCAATGGTTGACCGCCAAAAGTGCTTCCGTGGTCGCCGGGGGACATTGCGGCTGCGATCTCCCGTCGAGCCCAACAAGCACCGATCGGCACCCCATTACCGAGGGCCTTCGCCATGGTCACAACATCTGGCTGCACGTCGTAATGCTCGAAACCAAACCAACGGCCAGTGCGACCGAGACCGGTTTGCACCTCGTCGATCATCAGCAGTACGCCACGCTCGTCGCAGAGCGCACGCGCTCCTTGCATGTACGCCGTATCAGCCGGATTCACACCGCCCTCACCTTGTACCGATTCGAGCAGGATCGCCGCAACCGATGGGTCAACAGCATTTCTCAGCGCATCAAGATCATTCCAGGGTGCGTGACGGAATCCTTCGGGCAACGGTTGAAACGCTTCGTGCTTCGCTGGTTGTCCAGTGGCATGTAACGTCGCCAGCGTGCGGCCATGAAACGATCCATACGCGCTCACCACGACGTGTTTGCCTCGGCCGCCCCATCGACGTGCCAGTTTGATCGCCGCCTCGTTGGCTTCCGCTCCCGAATTACACAAAAAGACCTGCCCGCCGCCACCGAGAAGTCGATCGAGTGTTACGGCAAGTTCGGCTCCAGGCGCCGTAGCAAACAGGTTCGAGGTATGCAGCAATGTCGATGCTTGTCGACTGAGGGCTTCGGCAACTTCCGGGTGAGCATGACCGAGGCCGACCACCGCGAGACCGGTAAGAAAATCGAGGTACCGCTTATCGTTGGTGTCCCACAGTTGCGTGCCTTCACCTCGCACAAATTCAACGGTTGGCGCGCCATAGGTGGGCCAAAATGGGCAATGGTCAAGCCCCGGTGGCACCGCTGGGACTGGCGGGTGCACGCTGCTTTGCGGGCCAGATTGCGTCATGGGTGGTGCGGCCGGCAAGCCGGCCGCTTTCGAAGACGGATCGCTCACGACGGTGTCGCAATCTCGCTGGTGATCATGGTCCCGATTCCAGAATCGGTGAAAAGTTCCAACAGCACAACGTGAGGAATGCGGCCGTCAAGCAGATGAGCAGACCCAACACCACTCTCAAGTGCTTGCAGACACGCTTCAATCTTCGGGATCATTCCGCCGCTCATTACACCGGCGGACACCAAACTGTTGAGTTCCGGTGCCGCGATATTGGCGATCAGGCTCGTTGGATCGTCACTATCGCGAAGCAGACCTGATACATCGGTGAGGTAAATCACTTTCTCGGCACCTAACGCTCCGGCAAGGGCACCGGCCACGGTGTCCGCGTTGATGTTGTATGCCTGACCCGCTAGGTCGGCTCCTATTGTGGAAATGACTGGAATGAGATTCTCGGCGAGAAGTCGTTCAACGATTGCCGGATTGACCGCTGCCACATCACCAACAAACCCGAGATCGCCAGCCCGTTCCGTCGCCGTGATCAACCCGGCATCTTCGCCTGATAGGCCGACCGCTAAGGGCGCATGCACGTTGATCGACGACACAATGTCACGATTCACTTTGCCGACCAACACCATCCGGGCGACGTCAAGGGTGTCGGCGTCAGTGACCCGGAGTCCATCGCGGAACTCAGAGGTAATCCCCAACCGAGCTAGCAGCTCGCCGATTTGTGGACCTCCTCCGTGGACGACCACGACTCGGATTCCGACCGCCTGAAGCAGCACAATGTCTTCAGCGAAACGATCAGCCAACTGAGTATCGATCATTGCGTTTCCACCGAATTTCACCACGATCGTCTTGCCCCAAAACCGCCGAATATAGGGGAGCGCTTCGATCAACACTTCCGCACGCCCAAGCGTGGATTGCTGTCCTGTCATGTTTTCGTTCACGGATACACCCCGGTGATTGGCAAACCCGTCGTTTCCGGCAAGCCCGCGAGGATATTGACGCATTGCAATGCCTGACCCGCTGTGCCTTTGACCAGGTTGTCGATAGCACCAATGGCAAGCACCATGCCCGTGCGCTCGTCGAATCTGGCGGTCACATGGGCGACGTTGCTACCGAGCGCAGCCTTGGTTGAAGGAGATCCATCGGTCACGACAACAAATGGCTCGTCATCGTAAGTGTCGTGCAAACAGGCAAGTAGTTCGGCGGTAGAAGTCGGCGCACTCGCCCGGCCGTAACAGGTGGCCAAAATGCCACGATTCATTGGTGCAAGGTGCGGGGTGAACAGGACCTGGACCGAGCCAGACTTCATGCCGGAAACGTCACTGAGTGCTTGTTCGATCTCGGGCGTGTGCCGATGATTAAGCAATCCGTAGGCGGTGAAGTCTTCGTCGACGGCGCAGAACGTTGTCGTTGCTTTCGCGGGCCGACCGGCACCCGATACGCCCGACGCCGCGTCAACGATCAATCCCGTTGGCTCCACCAGTCCCGCTGAAAGAAACGGAGCGAGTGGGAGAATCGCTGAGGTGGGATAGCAACCCGGTACGGCAATCGCGGTTGCGTCAGAAATGGCATCACGAAATAACTCGGGCAGCCCATAGATAAATTCGGGGAGCAACTCGGGAGCGGAATGGGTCTCGCCGTACCAAAGCGGATAGAGACCGGCATCGTGAAGTCGAAAATCGGCGGCGACATCTACTACCCAACGAACGTGGTTGCGAAGGGCGGGAACGATTGCTTGCGATGCTCCGTGCGGAAGACAGAGGAACGCCACGTCAACCGAGGGAAACGTCGACAATTGATAGGACTCAAACGCCAAGTCACCATAAGCCGCCGCTAGGTTCGGGTAGGTGTCGCGCACCAAGGTGCCCGCTTGGGTGTCGCCGGTCACGCAAGCCACCGAAACCTCGGGATGACCCGCGCACAAACGCAATAACTCCGCACCCGCATAGCCTGATGCGCCGATTATCCCAACCGTAATCATTTCATGATCATACAACTACACGCATAAACATACAAGCACCATCTCATGTGGTTTCAGTAAGATTGCCGAACCCGGCGGGATCCCGCTGCTAGCTGAGGTCAAATGGAAAAGATCGTTTATCTGCTTTGGAATAGCTCAGGCAGGGCCGACAAGCAGCTTGTTCGCACCATGCTTGGCTCGGTTGCCCAAGCACTACTCGCCGAGAACCCGGCTGGGCTCACCATGGATCTTGCCGACGATGATGCATCGTCGGTGCAAGTCCCTCTGCCACCGCCGCCCGACGAACCAAGTCCCTTCGCCCTCGTTTCACTGTGGATTAATTGTCACGACGACCGCACTCGATTCGAGGCACTACTTAAGCCGCATGCCGAAGCAATCGCTGGCTATCTGGTCACCGAATCAATACCCACCGACTATGGCGACAACCAATGGGCTAGTCGTCGAGATTGGCCTGATGGCGAACGATCACCTGGAGTGGTGATGCTCACGTTGATGGAAAAACCGACCCGGTTGAGTTCTGACGAGTGGTATCAACACTGGTACGGCACGCAGACACCAATGTCGACTGACATTCAGCCCCGCATTCGTTACGTTAGAAATGCCGTAGCTCGACCGCTAACCCCGGGAGCGCCTCCGTATCGAGGAATCGTGGAAGAAGCGTGGCCGTCAATTGAAACGGTTAATGATCCGATGCGATTTTATCTCGCCGATGGCGACGACGACCTCTTGGCCGAGCGAATGAACATCATGTTGACAAGCGTCGGAGCTTTTCTTGACTTCGACCGCATTCGACTTGCCGCTATGAGCGAGTACCTCATCAAGACCAACTAACACCCGAGGCAACGCGGCTGGCCAACCGAGGTCCTAGGCCCGCAGCGATGCGTCGTGGGTCGACTCGACCGAGGCGATGACTGCCGCGTGGACAGTCGCCACATCCTGTTCGGTCAATGTCCGGTCCGGTGCCTGCAAACGAAGGGCAAAGGCCAAGCTGCGGGTCCCGGACGGAAGTGCATCACTGCGGAACACATCAAACAGGCTGAGTGACACCAATAATTCGCCCGCCGAGCGGCGAATCGTCTCGCGAACCGCGGATGCAGGGATGTCATCATTGACGACAAATGCCAGATCAATATCGCTCGATGGATAGCGACTAACTGACACATACGCCTGCAGCCCGTGCGGCAAACTCAACAGGTGTTCGAGGTCGACTTCCACAACGGCTACCGACTCGCTCAGCGCGAACTTTGACAGCACCCGTGGATCGATCTCGCCGACTGACCCAATCATGTCGTTGCCAACCCTCAGGACCCCAGACCGCCCCGGATGCATGCCAGCAATAGGCCGCTGGTCGATACCCGCATCGACAAAACCAAGCGCGTCGGCGAGCACATGCCACCACTCGACTGCATCAGGCGCCCCACGACCGGCAGCGAGAACGGTGAGCAACTCTCGTTCATCGGGCTGCTGCTCCCCCGCGGCCGGAACCCGGAACACCTTTCCGATCTCAAACAATCCAACGCCGTCAAGGCGATGCGAAGCGTTGTAGGAAAGGCTCTTCAAGAGCCCAGGAATCATCGACGTTCGAAGCACAGATTCTTCGGCCGCCAAAGGATTGCTCAATGTGATGGCATCCCCATCAAGGCCCGCAGCGATTAAGTCGCCAGGGGCTAGAAACGGCAATGGCATCGCCTCGTTCAGTCCGAGTCCAACCATCACCTGCCGGGTGACACGACGATCTAACTGGTGAGCACTAAGCGAGCCAGCCCGAACCGATGGAGGAATGGTGCGCGGAATGTTCGCATAGCCAAAATGGCGAGCGACCTCCTCGACCACATCAATCTCCGTTTCAGTGTCGGGCCGAAAACTCGGAACCGTGACATCGAAATCGCTCGAATTCGCAATCGGCTCGACACCGAATCCAATTGGTTCGAGAAGCGAGACAATCGCATCGGGAGACAACTCGATTCCGACGATGTGATTGACCCGGCCGGTGCGCACGCGCACGACCGATGCCGCGGGACGATTTCCCTCAACGTTGATGGAACCCTCGGCCAACGCCGCAGAATCAGCCAACAATTCAGCAAAACGCAATGTCGCAAGCTCGAGTATTTCGGGGTCGGTTCCACGTTCAAATCGGGCTGATGCCTCGCTACGAAGGTTTAACCGTTTCGAACTCCGAGCAATCGTCATCGGATCCCACCACGCCATTTCAAGGAGGACTGAAGTGGTCTGATCAGTAATCTCTGTTGACGCGCCGCCCATGACGCCAGCGATACCAACCGCGGCATCATTTCCATCCGCGAGCACGCCATCAGCTGAACTAAGGACGCGCTCGACTCCATCTAAAGTCATGATTCGCTCACCCTCGCGAGCCCATCGAACTCCCAGATGGTGCGATACAAGGCGGTCAAGATCGTAGGTGTGATTTGGCTGGCCGAG
This sequence comes from Actinomycetes bacterium, assembly GCA_037138595.1. GTDB lineage: Bacteria > Actinomycetota > Acidimicrobiia > Acidimicrobiales > Acidimicrobilacustridaceae > UBA4742. The sequence continues at coordinate 13,052 of JBAXIB010000002.1, forward strand.
TTCGAGCATCACATAGTTCGAAACATCGACGACACGATTGACCGATCGCATGCCCATTGAACGCAGTCGATTCACGAGCCATTGGGGTGACGCGCTCATCGTCACATCGTCGAACACTCGCGCAAACAGCCGTCCGCATAGCTCTGGTGCGAGGATTTCGACGGACGCTCGGCCTGCCATCGACGTAGCGCCAACCGCCGGCATTGGGTCTTTTTGGGTGAAGGGGACGCTGAGCCGCGCCGCGAGGTCTCGCGCTATACCAGCGACCGACATCGCGTCGGGCCTATTCGGATTGATCTCAAGGTCGTAGAGGACATCGCTTTGGATCCCGAGGGCCGTGCGGAGATCCTCACCAAGGCCCACCTCGGTATTGAGAACGAGGATGCCCTCGTGGTCATCGCCAAGCCCAAGTTCGCGACTCGAACACAGCATCCCGTTAGACCACTCCCCCCGAAGTTTGCGACGTTCGATCTTCATTCCGCCTGGCATAGTTGTGCCGAGCGTTGCGAGAGGGATCAGGTCGCCGACCGCCATATTGAATGCCCCACAGCACACCTGCAACGCCTCGCCATCCCCGAGGTCAACGTCGACGAGTTGAATGCGATCAGCCTGCGGGTGAGGCCGTAATGACAGCACACGCGCAACAACTATTCCGTCGAGACCTTGCCCCAAGTATTCGATTGACTCAACTGCCATGCCAAGGTCGCTGAGTTGATCACCGATGACCGTTGGATCACCATCTATGGGAGCAAATTCATTGAGCCACGACAGCAATACCTTCATCGCAGATCACCGATCGTAACCAAGATTGCCGCCATCAAAATTGCTCCAAGAAGCGGACGTCATTGGTAAACATGTCCCGGATGTCGTCGATTCCATAACGCATGAGCGACAGGCGATCGGTGCCGAATCCAAATGCGAAACCAGACCATTGTTCAGGGTCATAACCAACCGCACGGAATACATTCGGATGCACCATCCCGCAACCACCGAGTTCGAGCCATCCGGTTTGGGCGCAGGTACGACAGCCGGATCCCTCGCAAAAGATGCAGTTGATGTCGTACTCGGCAGAAGGTTCGGTGAAGGGAAAATACGACGGCCGCAACCGAGAATGAATCGAACCGCCGAAGTAGGCAGTAGTGAAGGCTTCGAGCGTTCCGGCAAGGTCACCAAAGGTGATGCCTTTGTCGATCACGAGTCCTTCGATCTGATGGAAGACCGGCATGTGACTCGCATCGGCAGTATCTCGGCGATAGACCCGTCCCGGCATAATCGAATAAATCGGCGGTTCTTGTTCTTGCATCACATGGATTTGGACCGGCGAAGTATGGGTGCGAAGCACGGTTCCTTCGGGTTCGCCTACGTTGAGATACAAGGTGTCGTACATGGTCCGCGCCGGGTGTCCAGCAGGAAAATTGAGTGCCTCGAAGTTGTACCAATCGGTCTCCGCCTCTGGGCCCTCGGCGACCGTAAAACCCATTCCGACAAAGACATCTTCAAGTCGGTCGTGAGTCTGAGTCACCAAATGAAGGTGACCGCGTCGGCCTTGACTCTCGACTTCAGTTAAGTCCAGTCGTTCAGAACCGAAACGCTCGACTAGCTCAGCTGATTCAAGTTCGTCTCGTCGAGTAACGACCAATAGTTCGAGCGACGCGCGAACTTCATTGAGCGCCAGACCAACCGCCTTTCGTTGCTCGGGTTCAAGGCCAGCAAGGAGTTTTTTATACTCGGAGAGCGGCGAACGCTTCCCGAGTTGTTCTCCTTCGACATGGCGCAGATCGTCAAGAGACGCCGAACCACTGATGCGGTCCGCAGCTTCACTTGCTAGGCGCGCAATCCCCTCAATCATCAGGGGCGAGCCTTGCCCGAAGGGGTGGTGGTGTCCAATCAGTTTCCTGCCCGGCGTTGCCGAGCAGCCTCGAAGACCACCAAGGTGCCAGCCATAGCAACATTCAAGCTCTCCGAGCGACCGGACATCTCGATAGTCACAAGTTCGTCAAGGGTGACGGACAAATCGTCCGCAAGGCCATGAGGCTCGCTTCCAAGAACAATCGCGACTGGTCCTGACAACGTTGTGTCGTCAAGCGGAGCCCCCGAACGCACGACTAAACCGACCGTGCGAATCCCCGACTCGGTCAATTGTGCGACGACCGCTTCGGCGTTCATCGAGTCGACAATTGGAACTTGAAATATCGCACCCGCTGACGCCCGAACTGTTTTCGGATTGAAAGCATCAACTGACCCATCACAAAAAACCACCGCGGATGCGCCAGCAGCTTCTGCCGATCGAAGCAACGTGCCGGCATTGCCAGGGTCACCAATCCCAACCAACACCACAATTGGCAACAGCGATGATGCCTGCTCAACAATCGATGCAAGGGAGACCGTTTGCCTAGCCACCACTGAAATGATCGGCTGGGGGCTTACGGTGTCGGCAACACGAGCCATCACACCTTCGGGGAGTTCAATCAGACGAGCCCCAAGGTCTCTAGCCTGGCGAGCGATCGCCAATGTTTGGTCATCAAGGGTTGCTGCCCCGTCGCTGAGCACCAACTCGATGGGTATTGCCGCATCAAGCGCAACTGCAAGCAAGTTTGCGCCCTCGATCAAAAATCGACCTTGCTCGATACGCGAACTGCGACGCTGTGCGAGGCGTCGCAGTTCACTAATAATCGAGTTTTTCGCTGAAACCAGTTCGAACACGGAAGCGCCGGAAATGGTTTCTAGCGTCGGCTTAGGATGCGGTTACGCCAGCAACCTCGGCGGCATTTGCAGCGCGAGCGACCTCTACGAGTGACGCGAAAGCATCTGGCTCCGCGACAGCAAGATCAGCGAGAACCTTGCGATCGACGTCAACTTCAGCCAGCCGCAGACCACTCATGAATCGGCTGTAACTGATGCCGTTGATTCGACACGCCGCATTAATACGTTGGATCCAGAGCTTGCGGAACTCTCCCTTGCGGGCCCGGCGATCGCGGAACGCATACTGGCCAGAATGCATGACCTGTTCGTTAGCGGCACGGAATGAGCGGCTTTTGTTGCCGTAATAGCCCTTGGCACGTTCGAGGGTTGAACGACGATGCTTCTTACTGGCGACAGCTCGTTTGACTCTTGCCATCAGAGGCTCCTTTCAGGAGTGGATTCGGAAACGAGACCGTTCAGTGACGGTCAGAGCAATTAAAGGCCGAGTTGGCGTTTGACGTGGTTCAGGTCGCCACCGGTGAGCTCAGCCCCACGGTTCAGGCGGCGCTTGCGTTCGGGGCTCTTCTTTTCGAGGATGTGATTCATCCCTGCCTTGCGGCGCATGATCTTTCCGGTTCCGGTCACCTTGAAGCGCTTGGCAGCGCCACGATGGGTCTTCATCTTCGGCATACGTCTGCTCTTTCGTGGGGGCGAGTGTCGGCCGAATGGACGACACCCAGCGTGGGCATGAGTTACGGCATCGATGTGATGCCGAACCTCAGGCTTCGTTATCGGATTCTTTGGGTGCTGCAGTCGCTTTCGCAACCTTCTTTGCTGCAGGTACTTTCGTAGCTTTCGTAGCTTTGACCGCCTTTTTGGCTGCCGGTGCCTTGGTCACTACAGGTGCTTCAGGTGCTTCAAGAACTTCAGGTGCTTCAAGAACTTCGATTTCTAAGGGTGATTCGACGATCTCGGTCACTGGCGACGTGTCAGCAGCTTCAATGCTCGGCGCAAGTGCATCAGTAACGGGTACCGACACTGGTGCGCCAGTGTCATGATCACGCTTTCGTTCTGCTGCTTTTGCCGCTTGAGCCTTCTTGTCTGGAGCAAGCACCATGGTCATGTTTCGACCATCAAGTTTCGGGAAAACCTCAACTCGACCCGTATCGATGACCTCTGCAGCTACATCGTCAAGAATGCGTTTCCCCAACTGGGGGTGCTGCATTTCGCGGCCACGGAACATAATCGTGACCTTGACTTTGTGTCCCTCGCTCAAGAACTTCTCGACTTTTCGGGTCTTGGTTTCGAAGTCGCCATGCCCGATTTTGGGCCGGTACTTCATTTCCTTGACCACGACGTTGGTGCTTTTACGCCGAGATTCCTTCGCTCGCTGTGCTGCTTCGTACTTGTACTTCCCGTAGTCCATGATTCGACAAACCGGCGGGTTGGCCTTATCGGCTACTTCCACAAGGTCGAGCTCAAGTTCACGGGCCATGGTTAAGGCCTCGGGTAGCGGCCGAATACCAATTTGCTCGCCGTCAGGCGCAACAAGGCGCACTTCGCGTGCACGGATTCGGTCGTTGATCCGGGGTTCGTCGTTCGCCGGCGTGGCTATTGCCGCTCACTCCTCTTCAATGCGAAGGTCCTCTCCGTCGCTGGGTCCAATACGAAACGCACGCCCCAAATGACAAAGGCGGACGTCGGGAAGCCGACATCCGCCCGCATTGGCGCGGCCGCAAGACCATGCCAATGTGACCTTCGATCGACCTAACTCACCTGTGTAGCAATGTGCATCCCGAAAGAAGCACGATTCGGTGGCTAGGTGGGGGCAAGCCCCGCTTCAGTAAGTTGTAGCCCGATTACCCTAGCAGGGCGCATCAGCCAATACGACCTGGCGGACTCAGCGTGGCCTTTCTCTCGAAATAGCTCGCGGACCGCGGATCTGCCCATCGCGTCGTTGGCTCGCTACAGTTCAGCCCCTGACTCACGCATCTGTGAGCCACCATGACACCGGAGAATGACCCATGAGTCTGTGGACCCCAGGCGGCGAAGTACCCGTAGAGCGAAATAAGGCACCTCAATCACCTACTGCCGCTGGCACACCGGGACACGATGCAGCGTCCGGAAATCCTGCCGGTGGGCCAACTACTCCGGTCATTAGTGAAGCCGCACTTGAAGAAGCGGCCAAGGCGGCGGGAATTGACCTGGCGGAGTTATCAGCCGACGAGCGGGCACAACTCGAAGCAATGATGCTCGAAATGGCCGAAGTGCAAGCACAGCTTGCCTCAGCACCCGCGTCACAGGTCATCGCTAATCATCTCGGTGGATTCTTCGAGCTTGCTCGCATTCACCTGACCCAAACCCCACCGAACTTCGCCGAAGCATCCCTCGCGATCGACGCCATGGGTGCGGTACTCGATGCCGTTGAATCACGCCTCGGACCCGATGGACCCGCACTTCGACAAGGACTCGATCAGCTCCGAATGGTCTTCATTCAGGTAAGAAATGAAAGTGACCTTGACGATGGAAACGATGACTAAGTGAACAACCGCGCGTGACTGTCTAGTTCACAAGGCCGGTTTGATATTGATTGCCTCAAAGCGCCCTAAGCGTCCAGCAACGACTTCGAAGGTCACCGGTGCACCCACTTCGATCAGCCGAGTTCCATCGCTAATTGCGGTGCAGTGAAAAAACCACTGCGTTGATGAGTCAAGTGTGCCCACCGTTCCATACCCCGCCGAGTCGTCGAAGGTGACCACGGCGCCATCCACCGTTCCGTCGATCGACGGGCCACGAACGATGTCGACAGGCAGCATTAGTGGACGATTTTCGCGATGGGCAATTCAATGATGTCGGTTGCCCCATGGTCTTTAAGTGCAGGGATCAAGACATTTATCGCAAGTTTCGGGACCACCGTCTCTACTGCGTACCCTTGACCCGCATAGAGCTCATTCACCGTTGGTGCCTTCATCGATGGCAGCAAGGCAATGACTCCTTCGAGTTGGTCCGCTTGCACATTGAGTTTGACCAGCACTTTGCCTCTGGCCTCGAGTACACCCTCGAGCAATGTGTGTACCTGTCGCATCGCGTGAAGCTTCGCCGGATCGTTAAATGCCTCTCGGTTAGCAACAAGCTCGGTGTAGGAACTCAATATCGTGTCGATGATGCGGAGACCAGCCGCCTTGATCGCGCTACCCGTTTCAGTGATGTCAACGATGCAATCGACAATGTCGGGAACTTTGGCCTCAGTCGCGCCATAGGACAAGCGAATGTCGGCTTCGATCCCACGAGCGGCGAAAAAACGCTGAGTGAGATTCGGGTATTCGCTCGCAACTCGAACCCCATTTGGCAAGTCTTCGACTCGTTGCCACGGAGAATCGCCGGGGACAGCGACAATGATGCGTACCGGGTTCTCTGTGGCTTTCGAGTAACGCAACTCACCGAGGCTGACCACATCGCTTGAGGTTTCCTCGACCCAATCGCGGCCAGTAATACCAAGATCGAACAGCCCTTCAGCCACATAGCCAGCAATCTCTTGCGGTCGCAATACCCGAACGCTGTCGATGCGAGGATCGTCGATCGTGGCTTTGTACGTCACCGACGAGTCGCGCTGGACGCGAAGGTCTGCGGCGGCGAAGAGTTCCAGCGTGGCTTTCTCGAGCGAGCCCTTAGGCAGTACCAGCTTCAGCATGGCGACACCGTAGCCAAGCACAACCGCTTTGCGGAACCGAATTTCAAACACCGGCATCTTGGAGACATCCACCGGAGATTGTAAATGTGGTCAATGCGGGCTTTGATGGACTCATGCCATCCTCGACATCTCACATCGAACGCCACCGAAGCCACCGAGCGACTTGGCTACGGGCTGCGGTCCTCGGAGCAAATGACGGCATAACCTCGACTGCTGCACTCATTGTCGGCGTCGCGGCCGCCGGTTCGAGCCGAAGTGCGGTTTTTACTGCCGGCCTCGCTGCGCTAGTGGCCGGTGCCGGATCGATGGCGGCCGGCGAATATGGGTCCGTGAGCGCACAGCGGGACTCCGAGCTTGCCGACATCGCCAAAGAGCGCATGGAACTCGAGACCATGCCGGAACGTGAACTCAACGAGCTCACCAAGATTTATATCGACAAAGGATTGACTCCCGAGTTGGCTCACCAAGTCGCGGTCGAATTGTCGAAGGGCGATGTTCTGGCAGTGCATATGGCTGAGGAATTGGGCATCACCCATGAAACAGTCGCTCGCCCCACCCAAGCGTCGGTCTACTCAGCGCTGTCGTTCGCAGTCGGCGCGCTCATTCCGCTCATTGCCGTTATGGCTGCCGGTCAATCCCCGACTGCTCGCGTCATCGTTACATTCGTCGTTGCACTGATTGGATTAGCGGTACTCGGCGCCACAGGTGCTCGGGCTGGCGGGGCGCCATTCAAACGAGCAACGATCCGCATGCTGCTGCTTGGCGGTTTGGCCATGGCGATCACCGCCGCAGTAGGAAAAGTGCTTGGTACTTCGATCGGCTAATTGAGTAATCGTCTCAAGGCGCCGACGGGAGTCGACGCAAGAGATCGACCATCTCAAGTGCGGTGCGAGCCGCTTCTTCGCCTTTGTTGTCACCGTCGAGGTCACTTCGCTGCAACGCTTGGTCAAGATTCTCCGTGGTGAGTACGCCGAAGATGATTGGCACACCGGTTTCAAGCGCTGCGAGTTGGATGCCTTCGGCGCACGGACCGGCTACATATTCAAAATGAGCCGTGTCGCCGCGGATCACCGCACCAAGGGTGATAATCGCGTCGAATTCGCCTGATCCTGCGCACTGCTTCGCGGCAACGGGAATCTCAAATGCCCCCGGGACCCACGCGACTGTTACGTCGGATTCCTTGACCCCATGGACCGCGAGGCCACCAAGGGTTCCTTCCAACATCCGATTGGTAATGAGGTCGTTGAATCGAGCGCAAACCACGGCAATTCGCATTCCGGACCCGTCAACTTCGCCGGTGACTGTCTGTGCTGCTTTGAAGTTCGAAGACATGGTGAAGAACTGTAGACCGATCGACTCAAGTGGGTTCGAGGTCGTCTAATCCTTCGAGCATATGACCCATCCGCTCACGTTTCGTGCGGAGGTATTCGAGGTTCTCGGGATTTGGAATCGTCTCGACCGAAACACGGCCAGTCACTTCGAGTCCAAATCCCTCAATGCCGCCATACTTCGCCGGATTATTGGTGAGCAGTCGCATGGTCGTTATACCAAGGTCCACCAAAATCTGGGCACCGATCCCGTATTCGCGGCTATCAATCGGTAATCCAAGTTCCAAATTCGCGTCGACGGTGTCGCGACCTTGGTCCTGCAAACTGTAGGCACGAATCTTGTGGCCGATTCCGATACCGCGACCTTCGTGACCACGCAAATACACCATCACGCCAAGTCCCTCATCGGAAATAGCTTTCATTGCTTGGTCAAGCTGAATTCCGCAATCGCATCGCAATGAACCAAAGACGTCACCAGTCAGACACTCGCTGTGGACTCGGACCAACACGTTGTCCTCACCTTGCACCGCTCCTTTGACCATCGCGATGTGTTGCTCGCCGTCAAGAACCGACTCATAGACATAGCACGTGAAGTCACCCCACTGAGTGGGAATTCTCGCCTCGGCTATGCGCTTGACCAGTTTCTCGTTCTGGCGCCGATAGCGAATCAATTCGGCTATTGAAATGAGCAGCAAGCCGTGTTCTTCGCAGAAACTGAGCAAGTCCGGAACGCGAGACATTGTTCCGTCATCGTTCACAATTTCGCAGAGGACGCCAGCTGGATACATTCCGGCCATGCGAGCCAGATCGACTGCGGCCTCGGTATGACCCGCCCGCTTTAATACGCCACCATCGCTATAGCGCAATGGAAAAATGTGGCCAGGACGCGCCAAGTCGCCCGGTCGGGTTGACGGATCGATCAACGCCTGAATCGTGGCCGAGCGATCCGATGCTGAGATACCGGTCGATGTGCCGTGGCGATAATCGACGGTGTAGGTAAACGCGGTGCGCTGCGATTCGGTATTGGCATGAACCATTAGGGGAATATCCAGCTCGTCTAGGCGCTCACCCATCAATGGCGTGCAGATGACGCCGGAAGTGTGTCGCACAAAAAAGGCGATCTTCTCTGGCGTCGCTGACTCCGCCGCCATGATGAGGTCACCCTCATTCTCACGATCTTCATCGTCAACAACCACCACAATCTCGCCGCGCGCGATGGCGGCAACCGCATCTGGTATCGATGCAAAGCCTGGAGTTCTTGACTGTTTCGGGGGGCTCACGTCGTGCTCCGTTCTGAATTGGCCTGGTGGCCGACATCCTGAGTGCCAACATCTGTTGAAATCGCTGCGAGCTGACCAGCGAGCAAGCGTTCTGTGTACTTCGCAATGACATCGACTTCCAGGTTGACCAGGTCACCAGGGATCTTGTAACCGAGCGTTGTCACCTCGCTCGTATGAGGAATTATCGCGATAGTAAATCCGTCTTCAGTCGGTTCAACCACCGTCAGGCTTACTCCATCAATGGTGATTGAGCCCTTTTCGACGATGTACCGCAAGAGCGCTCGTGGGGCTGAAATTTGTAGGTCCGGCGCCGACTGCACGATCACTCCCACGCCATCGACATGACCCTGAACTAGGTGCCCTCCGAGTCGATCAGCGAGCCGAACAGGACGTTCGAGGTTTACCGGCGAGCCAACACCAAGCTGACCCAAATTTGTACGAGAATAGGTTTCGTCCACCACATCGGCTTCCCACCATGTCCGATCATCGTCTGATCCCCAAGCCACCACGGTCAGACAGCAACCGTTGACCGCGATCGACTCGCCCATTGCAATATCGCTGACAACCAGGTTCGCGAAGATGCGAAGACGGCTTCCCTCGCGGGAGGCAATGGTGCCCAACTCTTCGACGATTCCGGTGAACATGCTCAGCCTCCTTGCGATCGAACATCGGTGTAACTATCTCGCAGGTTGGGCACAAGATCGATTCGGAGATCGGCACCGAACATATTGACCGACGTGATCTGACCACGCCAGAGGTCATCGATCGATGCCGAACCAGCTCCATCAAACAATCCACGGCCGTCGCTCCCGCCGAAAAGTGCGGGCGCAAAATAGATTACGTAGCGGTCAACGAGGCCCTCCTGGTGAAAGTCGTGGGCGACACTCGCTCCGCCTTCAACGAGAAGCTGCAGGACACCTTGTTCGCCCAGCGAATCAAGGATCGCTGGCAACGGACCAGAAAGCTCGAGCGCTGGTTGCACCTTCGCCGTGGCTGCTGATCGCCCCAAAACAATCCGCCGCGGTTGAACGAAGTCCAACGGGAGCTCCCCGACATCCAATCGAACTGTCAGCGACGGGTCGTCATCTTGGACAGTACGCGCGCCAACCAAAATGGCATCACTATCGGCGCGCAAGCGATGCACGTCGAGTCGCGCCTGTGGACCCGTGATCCATTGGCTTGTGCCGTCCGGAGCCGCGCTGCGACCGTCAAGGCTGGCAGCCAATTTGACGATCACCATCGGTCGACCGGTGCGGCGATGAATGAGATACGGCAGCAGTTGCTGCTCAACAGCAGCGGCGCCGACCCCAACGGTCACTTCGACACCAGAACTCCGTAGGCGCTCAATCCCTCGTCCCGAGACCAGCGGATCTGGGTCCTGCACCCCGATGACAACTCGAGCCACTTCTGCATCGATAATCGCATCTGCGCACGGTCCGGTTTGCCCGTCATGAGAGCAGGGCTCGAGGGTCGTATACAACGTCGAGCCGCGCGCGTATTTGCCTGCCGAGCCGAGAGCTGCGATTTCGGCATGCGCACCAAGGCGGCCTTGAGTCGCGCCAGCGAATATCGACACATCCGAGTTAGGTCGTGTGATGGACGTATCCGGCACGACGACCGCACCGACCCATGGCCGCGGTGAAACGCTGCGCCGCACCGCTGCGGCAGCGCTCACCGCTTGGCTCATGTGGTACTCGTCGGTCGCAGTGTCCATGGTCGCTGTCGTCGTCAGTCCCTGATCCAGTCGTGGGTGATCCTCGTTCACGAGCCCGAAGGTGGGCCAGCCTGCGACCTATCGGTCGTTTTCGGCCACGGCCACGGCTAAACGCGACCAGCCTATGCCTTGCCGCTAGGAAACGGAAGTCAGAGCAACAACGCTGCCAATCTCGCCACTGCTAATGGCTCGTTGGCTGACCGGCCTGAAGCCGCAAGATGTGAGGGACTACATCGAGAACGGCCTCAAGACACTCGATCGCTCCCGTCGGAGAACCTGGAACATTCAAAATGAGAGCCCCTGACCGCGTGCCAGCTACTGCTCGTGAAAGTCGTCCGAGCGGCGACACCTGCCGCATTGCTTCAGCCAGACCTGGGGCCTCACGATCGAGCACAATCCGGGTGCCCTCGGGGGTGAGATCGCGCGGGCCGAATCCGGTGCCGCCCGTTGTCACGACCACCCCGGCAAAATCTTCAGCCATGTCTACCAGAGCTTCACCAACCGTTTCTCGGCCGTCAGCCACAACTCGATGCTCCAGCACGTTGTAGCCACCAGCCACTAATCGAGCAACAACTCCCCGACCACCAATGTCCTCCCGATTTCCATCTGCGACCCCGTCAGACACCGTGAGTACTTTCGCCAACAGTTCGCTCACATCATGGTCGGTCATGGTGAAACTCTAGGGCGTGGTGCGGCTCGTCAACACTACTAGCGCCTACGCTGAGGCTGCGGACCGAACCAATCGCAGCAAGAACATTCCGTCAGTGGCGCCGCTCAGCGAATCTGAAAACTGCGGAAGTAACAGCGCTCCCCGACCATGCGGGACCCAAGGTGTGCCCGGCGAGGCAACTGCCACGAAGTCAGGACACTGCGAAACCAACCACGCATCGATGTCGATGGTCTCGGCATTAGTCAAGGTGCATACCGAATACACCAACGTCCCTCCTGGCCGCACCAATTGTGACGCATGGCTGAGCAGCGTTCGCTGAAGCGCCGACAACGACTCGATGTCTTCGGGCTGGATTCGCCATCGAGCATCGGCGCGACGACGAAGCGAACCGAGGCCGGAACACGGCGCATCGACGAGAACTCGGTCGAACGAGCCTTGTCGAAACGGAGGCTGACTACCATCGGCAGTCAGCACGCCCACGTTTGTTTGCTCGAGTCGCCGGACATTATCTGCCACTAAACCTGACCGGACCTGACGTGAATCAGCGGCAACGATGAACGCGCCAGTTCCAGCGAGGCGCGTCGCCTTGCCCCCAGGGCCAGCACAGAGGTCCAGCACCCGCTCCCCGACTTCGGCGCAAACCTCGTCAGCAACCCATTGCGAAGCGACATCTTGGTGATAACCGTCGTCACGTTCGGTCGCCGTCGCGCGTTCATCCATGGCTTCGAGGGCAGCAATCGCTCGATCACGACCGAGATCGTCGACCATGCGCTCCAGCATCCAGTCCGGATAGCTCAGACGGGTACCGTCGTCAGGCCAGACATGAGGCGCATTGGCGACTCGGCGAAGTACGGCGTTGATGAGCCCGCGAGTGCGCATCGGTGCGAGTTCAACGGTTGCGCTAACTGCCGCATGGGGTGGCGTCGCAAGAAACACCAACTGATAGGCGCCAAGACGCAAGATTGCTCGTGTGGGTGCATCAAGCTCGCGCATGACAAAACGGTCAACTAGCCAGTCGCACGCCCGCGCCATACGCGTCGTTCCGTAGACCAACTCGGTGACAAATCCCCGGTCGCGTTCATCGAGGTTTGAGCGCTGGAGCACCCCCGGAAGAACCAGGTTGGCATACGCGCCTTCTTGGTCGATTCGCATCATTGCGTCGAGCGCTACGCGACGCGCTGCTACCCCACTTGGTTCGGTGGGCACCCTCTTCACGGGTCGACGTTTCGAACTCACTGGGCAAACCGTTCATCGGCAGTCGGCTGTGATCCATTTCGCCACGCTTGAACGTGCTGGCGACCTCGACCCTCGGGTTGCACTTCGATCAACTCAATTGCCGTGGTCCCGGTTCCAACCATCACCCCATCGATCCGACCTGGACCAAGGTCAGCCCGGAGGTTTTCCGTATCGGCGCGTGCCTCCCAAACCTTCATGCGCTTACCGCGGAACGTCGTCCACGCTCCACCAAGTCGGATCACTCGACCAACGTTGTCTGCCGGTTGCGACCAATCAATGCACAATTCATCCGCAACAAGCTTTTTGGCGTAGATCGGTTCGCCGACTTGGGGTTGCGGATCGCGCAATCCTCGTCGTAATGAATCGAGCAATAGATCGCTACCGACCGCGACCAAACGCCGGCGAAGTTCATCGCCAGACTCCTCGTCACCAATTGCTAGTTCGCGGCGATCAAAAACGGCCCCGGTATCGAGGCCTTCACATACTTCCATCAAGCACACACCGGTCACTTGGTCGCCGGCTAACAATGCGCGCTCAACCGGAGCTGCGCCGCGCCATCTGGGCAACAACGAAAAATGTAAGTTCACCATCGGAAGTTGCTCGAGCACGTCAACCGCGATGATCCGCCCATACGCAACAACGACACCCAAGTCGGCGCCGACCGTAAGAGCATCGTCGACCTGATCTGACACCGGTAATCCGAGCGAAAGCGCTGCCGCCTTTACCGGACTCGGTGAAGGTTGCCCACCACGACCACGCCGGGTGTCGGCCCGACTCACCACCAGCGCTATCTCGAATCCAGCAGCTACGAGTGCTTCGAGGGGAGCAACGGCCATGTCCGGAGTTCCCAAATACACGAGCCGTTTCGGAAATTCAGGAACCGACGAAGTCATAACCGCGACCGCGCGAGACGAACCAAACCGACTACTTACGCAAACTAAGGCGAGACGACTTTACAACCGGCTCGGGGGAACTCGCGAGTGCGATGTCGCGCAGTGTCTTCATCGCTTCGCGTCGTTGCTCATCGTCGAGTCGATCGAGCAGCAACACACCGTCGAGATGATCCATTTCATGCTGGAAAACTCGCGCCGTGTATTCGTCAGCCTCGATTGCCACCTCGTTACCTTCGAGGTCGAAGCCGGTGATGTAAATCTCTTTTGGTCGAACGATGTCGAAGTAGACGCCTGGCACCGAGAGGCAACCTTCAGTGAATTCCCACTCGCCACGACTCTCGGAGACCACCGGATTAACTAAAACTTCGGGCCGATCGTCGATGTCATAAACAAACAATCGCTTCTGCACCCCGATCTGCGGCGCAGCTAACCCCACACCGGGCGCGTCATACATCGTGCGAAGCATGTCTTCCGCCAACCGGACTACAGCCTGATCAATGTCGGTGATCTCGCTGGCCCGTTGCTTCAGAACGGGGTCGCCGAACACCCGGATGGTGTGGGTTGACATAGCCGCAAGGGTAGCGTCGGGGCAGTGGACGGCGCGAACCCCAGGCAATACTTCGACCCAAAACCCCAATCGGCCTCTCGACCGAAGCCGATCCAACTCACGCTGCCCGATCGCACCATTGGGCTTACTACTGATTCAGGCGTCTTCTCCGGTGGTGCTGTAGATGCCGGGACAAAGTACCTCTTGCTTGATGCACCAGAGCCTCCTGCCGAAGCAACCAACCTCCTCGATCTCGGCTGTGGCTACGGCCCAATCGCTATTACGTTGGCCCTGCGGGCTCCCCAAGCCACGGTATGGGCCGTCGACGTGAACGAACGTGCGGTCAAGCTTTGCGAGTCCAATGCCATCGCCGCCGGCGCCACGGGCGTGCGTGCATTCGTGGCGGCGAGCCCTTCTCATGCCAGCGCTGCCGGGATGCCAAGCGAGGTTCAATTCGACGCGATCTATTCCAACCCTCCGATTCGAATCGGCAAACCCGCACTCAGAAATTTGCTTACCGGTTGGCTTAGTCGCCTGACTCCGGACGGCCATGCCTATTTGGTGGTTCAGAAGCATCTTGGATCTGATTCGCTTGCCCAATGGCTCATCGAGTCCGGATGGCCCACTTGTCGCATCGGGTCCCGCTCAGGATTTCGACTTCTCGATGTCACCACCGCGCAAGACACTGTCGCACCTGCCAATGACGGGACTCCCTGACATGCCAACTTTGACCAGCACCGAACTCAAACGGCTGCATCGTGACCGCCGACGTGAAACGAGCGGACGCATCGCGATGCTGCTCGATAGCGTGCAAACTCCTTACAACGTTGGATCAATTTTGCGATCCGCAGCCGCTTTCGGCGTAGAGCATCTTTGGCTAGTCGGTGCTACCGAATCACCCACCCATCCAAAGACCCAGAAAACTGCGCTTGGATCACAGCGATTCATCACCTGGACCACGGTTGAATCAATCGAAGAAGCGGTTACCGATGTCCATAGTGCCGGCTTTCGCTTAGTCGGAATCGAGTTGGCCGTTGGAGCCGTTCCCATGCACGAACTCAAGCTCGCTCCCGCGATTTGTCTAGCCGTTGGCCACGAAGATCGTGGCCTTTCCAAAACCTGCCTGTCGCTTTGCGACGACCTTGCCTATATCCCGCAAATCGGAGCCATCGGATCGCTCAATGTTGCAACGGCTGCATCAATCGCGTTGTACGAAGCTCGCCGCCAAGAGTGGAACCAGCAACAATCTTGACCGGACCACGGCCGACTAGAGGCGAAGCGGGTCGATGGCAATGCGCACACGCCCAGCAGGCCGCGCGGTCTCATTGAGCGGTGCGAGCAAACGCTCGTGGTCAGGCGCACGAACGAGCCACACTCCATCGCTCGGCCCCATAATTTCGATCGCCGTTGGAACGTCAGTTAGTTGACTGGCGATCAACTGGCGGAGGTTGTCAATAAACGCCGGCGCCGATTGTCCCGAGACTGCCGCCAGTGCGGCGTCGGGGGGGAATCGCAACAGCGAACGTCGAGCGGCCTCGGCTAATGACACACGAGTCGGATCGCCGAGCAGAGCAGCCTGCACGACTTCATGATCGGGAAGGCGGGTCTGGATCAATACTCGCCCACCACCACGTCGTCCTCCGACCACTCTTGCGGCTCTCGCTATCAGCGCCAAAGCCTCTTCGGCGGCACGGTATCTTGGCGCTAGGAGTTCTTGGTCAAGATCAAGAAACACCACGATTTCGGCTGCAGGAACTTGGTGCAGAACCGCTTCGGTTCCAACGTAGATCCTCGACTCGGGCAAATTCGCAGCGCTGGTATCGCCGGTCACTTCGACTACGGGACTTTTCGCTAACGCTTCGAGTTCTTCCCGAACACGCGTGACGCCAGCACGAAGGTTTTTAAATGCAGTCCCGCCGCAGTCGAGACAGATTTGCGGACGCGATGAGTCGCATTGACGACACGAAAATGAACCATCGTCTTCAAGAACCACCGACGATTCACATCGTTCACACCGGGCCATGCCACCGCAGGAAATACAGGCCAACAATCGCGCTCGACCTCGACGGTTGAGCACACACAAAACCCGTTTATCGCTTCGAAGCGCAGACACCAACGCCTCTGAGTACAAGCCAGCCCGAGTCGGATCTTCGTCCCGGCGATCCACGACATCGACGATTGGCCATCCATCGCGTTCGCTTGACCGAGACGCTGCGAACAACTGCCCCCACCCAAGTGCTTCGAGCGTGGGCATCGGCGAGACCAAGACACACGGCACGCCAGCCCGCTGTGCGCGCTCAATAGCTACGTCGCGCGCATGCCAGGTCGGTGCCTGCTCTTGCTGCCAGCCTTCATCATGTTCATCGAAAACGACCACAGCCGCAAGGTTGCGCACCGGTGCCCACGCAGCGGCACGCGATCCGACCACGGTTCCTCCGGCGGCTGCTTGAGCCCAGTCACGAGGCATGATCGCGACGGGCAGGCCGGCGCGCCGCAGTCGCAAGCCGAGATAACGCGCACCTGACACTGATGGAACAAGGAGTAATACATTTCCGCGCGCCGCTGCTGCTAACGCAATCGGATAGGAATCGTGAGCGGGAGCGAGTCGAATAATTGACCGACCATGAGCGAACGCAGCCGCGACCAACTCGTCGGCGGACACGTGAATTGGTGGTACCTCCCGGGGCGCGTTCGGTAACGAGCGGACCGAACTGTCAGGTGATGCCGTGCGAAGGAACTGAGCGACTCGGCCACACCAACGGCTCGCAGCCCACTCCGCTAGGTCGATGATTTCCGCCGACGGGCCCCACCCGGTCACCTTGGCCAAGGGCCGGATTGTCACCCCAGCAGCTGGGGCCACATCAGGATCGATTACCCAACCACCAACCCGCCGGCCATGCAGCGCGATACGAACCATTGTCCCGACCCGAACGTCACCGAGGAATGCCTCGGGTATCGAATAGTCGAACCGTTTATTGATCCCAGGTGGATCGGGAAGTACGCGCGCCACCCGCGGTTGATCTGCTCGTTCGTCGTCGTCATTGCTCCTGAGGTCATCAGTGATAGGACGCGGATGGTCCACTGCCCCCGGCGACGGGTTGTGATCGTCGGGAAAGGGCGGAAACGGAAGGCTCAGAGGTGCCGACCGCTCACAGGCCAAGCTCTGACTTGATGGCGTCGACGCGATCGAGTCGTTCCCAGGTGAATCCGCCATCTTCGGCGGGGCGTCCAAAGTGCCCATAGGCCGCAGTGCGCTTATAAATCGGCCGCCGAAGGTCAAGGTCTCGCAAAATCGCTGCAGGTCGAAGATCGAATACGGTGTTGACCGCGTCAACGATTCGCGCGTTCTCTACCGTCTCGGAGCCGAACGTTTCGACCATGATCGATATTGGATGGGCTACGCCGATCGCATATGCGACTTGGACTTCACATCGAGTTGCCGCACCAGCTGCAACGATGTTCTTCGCCACCCAGCGAGCCGCATAGGCCGCTGATCGGTCTACCTTCGATGGATCCTTGCCTGAAAACGCGCCGCCTCCGTGGCGACCCATTCCGCCGTAGGTATCGACGATAATTTTGCGACCGGTCAAGCCCGCGTCACCGACCGGACCGCCGATGACAAAGCGACCGGTTGGATTGACGTAAACCTCGTAATCATCATTGGCAAATTGTTCCGGGATAACAGGCCGAATCACATGGTCGATCAAGTCAGGACGGATCACTTCGTCTCGGTCGATGCCGTCGTTGTGCTGGGTAGAAATGAGAACGGTCCGCAAACGAACCGGTTTGCCGTCTTCGTAGTCAATCGTGACCTGCGTTTTACCATCGGGACGCAAGTAGGGCACGGTTCCGGCGCGACGAACTTCGGTCAGTCGTTCGGCTAGGCGGTGGGCCAAATGGATCGGCATGGGCATGAGTTCAGGCGTGTCATCACACGCGTAGCCGAACATCATCCCTTGATCGCCCGCACCTTGCTTGTTCAGCAGGTCCTCGCCCGAAGTTCCCGACCGCACCTCTTCAGAATCATCGACCCCTTGTGCGATATCGGGCGATTGCTCATCAAGCGACACGAGCACGCCAACGGTGTTGCCGTCGTAACCATATGACTCGCGGTTGTAACCAATTTCGTTGATCGTGCTGCGTACGATGCGCGGAATATCGACGTAGCCAGAGGTGGTGATTTCGCCACCGACAATAGCAAGTCCCGTGGTGACGAAGGTCTCGCAAGCGACTCGGCTCATCGGGTCCTGCTCGAGCATGGCATCAAGGATGGAGTCCGAAATTTGATCGGCCATCTTGTCGGGATGACCCTCGGTTACCGATTCGCTCGTAAAGGTCCAGCTCGTCACAACATCTCCTATTCGGTGCGGGCGTCCGTGCCCGGGTTACGTGCCGAAGTACCGGCTCTCCATGCAACGATCGCATCGAGAATCGCATCAGCAATGACTCGTTTATCGCCCAGCGGTACATCATGGTCTATTCCTGACGCGTCCATGATGACCACTTGATTCGTATCGTGTTCGAAGCCAACTCCAGGAGCGCTGACGTCATTGGCAACGATGAGGTCAAGCCCCTTGCGCTCGAGTTTCATTCGAGCGCTTCGGCGAAGGTCGTCGGTCTCGGCCGCGAAGCCCACCAACGTCTGACTCGCCGGCTTCATCGACCCCAGATCAACTAAGAAGTCGTGCGTCTCCTCGAGTAACAGAACTGGTGGACCGTCTGCCTTTTTCAATTTCCGAGGAGCAACGGCGGCGGGCCGGAAATCGGCAATCGCTGCCGCCATAATCACCACGTCATGGTCAAGACTTCGCGGCAATACAGCATCCTGCATATCGGCGGCGCTCACTACTTCAATGGCATCGACCCCGACGGGAATGGGAAGATCCGACGCAGTCACTAGCGTCACTTTGGCCCCGCGCATCAGCGCTCGTTCGGCGAGCGCGTGCCCTTGTTTACCTGAAGAGCGATTGGTAATGACCCGCACCGGATCAATGGCCTCACGCGTCCCTCCGGCGGTGATAAGAACACGCAATCCCGCTAAGTCTCCCGGAGCGAGAATCGCCTCTGCCGCCGCAACGATCTCGACAGGATCGGCTAGCCGACCCGCACCAACGTCTCCACCGGCTAGCCGTCCTTCAGCGGGCGGAACGATAAAGACCCCTCTGCGTCGGAGGGTGTCAAGGTTCTCCTGCACCGCGGGGTGCTCCCACATCTCGGTGTGCATAGCAGGACAAAGAAGCACCGGTGCCCGCGTCGCGAGCAGCGTCGCGGTCAACAGATCATGGGAAATCCCGGCGGCATAATCTCCTATGAGACGAGCGGTTGCCGGACACACCACGATCAGGTCAGCCATCTGTCCGAGGCGCGTGTGCGGAATTGGATCACGCTCATCGAACAATGAAGTCTGAACTGGCTCGGATGCCAACGCCGAAAAGGTAGTCGCACCCACGAATTTGGTTGCACCCCGCGTCATGACTGGCGCAACATGCGCGCCGGCATCGACCAAGCGTCGGCAAACCTCAACCGCTTTGTAAGCCGCTATGCCTCCGGATACCCCGAGTACAACGGTGCGCCCGGCAAGCATGAGACTGAATTCGGCTTACTACTTGCTAGACGCGGCGACAGTGGCGTCGTCATCGCCGTCAGCAGTTACGTCGTCATTCACCTTTACCGAAACGACCTTGTCAGCGGCGATCTCTTCGAATGCAATCGACAACGGCTTGCGGGCTGTTGATGTCACCTGCGGCGGAACATTTGAACCGAGACCGTCTTTGAGTTGACCAAAGTAGGAGTTGATTTGACGGGCGCGCAACGAAGCAAGCGTCACCAGCGTGTATTTCGAATCCACCTTGCTCAGGAGGTCCTCGATCTTGGGGTTCATCATCGAGTCATGTACCTGGGCCACGAAATTCTCCAAGAAGTAGATCAGTCAAGCGGGACAGTACAGACTAACAGGGTCAGTGCGGTCCCCGGTCCCGCGCGGCCGCAATGATGGCTTCAACGGCCCCAATAGCAGTCTCAAGGTCATCATTTACCACGAGATTGGCATCGAGTTCCCGGCCAGCTTCTGTTTCAAAATCAGCTTTTTCTACCCGGCGAGCAGCAATGTCGGGTGGATCTCCACGGGCAATGAGCCGTTCGAGTTGTGTGTCTGGCGATGGGGCTTCGAGAAAGATCAAAACTGCGTTTGGGTCATGCTGTTTGACCTGAGCCGCGCCTTGAACGTCAATCTCGAGCAGCACATCACGACCTGACACGGCGGGTGGCCGCGGGGTGCCATAGAGGTTGCCAAGAAATTCCGCGTGTTCGAGGAATCCCCCTTCGGCGATGTGTCGATCGAATCGAGCCCGATCGACGAAGGTATAGGCGTCTTCGGCCTCACCGGGCCGTCGTTGTCTCGTCGTCCAAGACCTACTCAGCCACAAGCGATCATCACGCTGAATGAGGCGAGCAACAATCGTTCCCTTTCCCACTCCACCGGGACCGGAAACCACAAAAATCATCGCCGGGTCACTCCCCCTACGTGCGATAAATGCGATCTCATGCAGATGCAGAGCCGAACAAGTCGAGGAGCGCACCCCGCTGTTGGGAACCGAGTCCTCGGAGGCGTCGCGAGTCGCTGATGCCAATCTCTTCCATCGTGCGCTTGGCCTTAACTTTTCCGACACCTGGAAGCGATGTCAGCACCGAAGCGACTTTCATCTTTCCGATGATGTCGTCGTCGTCAGCAGTGTTCAAAAGCTCGTTGAAGCTGAGCGAACCCATCTTCAGACGCGCTTTAATCTCTGCGCGTTCGCGCCGGACGACACCCGCTTTGGCGAGTGCGGCTTGACGTTGTTCAACCGTGAGCGAAGGCGGAAGCGGCATGGCCGCACCCTAGCGCGCGCTCAACAGCACCTGTCCATCCACATAATCCGATGCGAGGGAAACCGAACTCGTTCAGGACATCTCCGCGACAATGGCTTCTATCGCTGCAACTGGATCGTCAGACGCGGTGACGGGTCTGCCGATCACTAACAAATCTGCGCCATTGTCGAGTGCATGACGCGGTGTTGCCGATCGGGCCTGGTCATTGAGATCTGAGCCGTCGGGACGAATCCCGGGAACGACTTTGATCAGACGGGGCGCAATCTGGCGAGCTTCTCGGAGGTCAGCGGCAGCGCACACGACTCCGGCACAGTGAGTCTCGACGGCAAGCGCAACTCGAGCAGGAAGGATGTGTGGCGGCGCACCCGCGTCGCTGGTAAGCACGGTGACAGCCAGCGGAAACGGCTCGGGCAGGCCGGCCAACGCTGCGCCCTCGCGAAATCCTTCGACCCCCGCACGCAACATGGTTGCATCGCCACGCGCATGCAAGGTGAGATAGCGGGCACCGACCGAACCCAACACTTTGGCTGCCTTATTTACGGTCGTCGGGATGTCGAGAAGTTTCAGGTCGATGAAAACGTCGTAACCCAAACCGTTCAAACTCGCGATCGCTTCGGGCCCCGCGGCCGAGAACAGTTCGAGTCCGACTTTTGCGACGCCAAAATAGGGCTGAAGCATCCGCGCCATCCGCAATGCGGGCACGAGGTCATCGAAATCAAGTACCAGCGCCAACTTCGACCGAATGGCCTCTGGTACATCAGCAGCATCAACGGGCATGAGCATCTCCGATCAGTTCGGTGACTGCAGCGATTCCCCGCTGCCGACACCATGTTTGTAGTTCATTGGCAATTCGTCCGACTGCTCGTGGGTCAGCAAATGATGCCGTTCCCACTTGAATTGCCGACGCACCGGCGAGCATCAACTCAACGGCGTCGACACCTTTCGACACTCCTCCGACTCCGATTATTGGAAGTTCCGGCATCGCTTGGTACACATCGTGGACGGCTCGAACGGCGATCGGGTGGATGGCTGGGCCAGATAACCCGCCACCACCAGCACCAGCACCAAGTCGGTACGTTCTCGTTTCGGGATCAATCGCCATCCCCATGACGGTATTGACCAACGTGACTGCCTCGGCACCGGCGTCATGGGCCGCACGAGCGATTGGTATCAGGCTTGCCACGTTCGGGCTGAGTTTCGCCCAAACCGGCCGGTCACACACCAAGCTCGCGGCTACAGCTTCGAAGGTCGTCTCCGGTAATTGCGCAAACATCTCACGGCCGTGGTGAAGATTCGGGCAGCTGAGATTCACCTCGATTGCGACAACACCACGAGGTGCATGTGCAAGCAGTCGGGCCGCGGCGGCATATTCCTCAACGGTGCGACCCCAAATGCTGGCCACGACTCGCGCTCCAGTTGCCAACAGCGGGGGCAATTCGTATGCAAGCCAGGCAGCAACCCCTGGGCCTTGGAGTCCGACCGAATTGATCATGCCGCCTTGGGTCTCATGGACACGTGGCGCAGGATTTCCTGCCCACGGTTCGGCGGAAAGCGATTTCACGACAACAGCTCCGAGAGCGGCCAGATCAACGTACGAACCAAATTCGTCGCCATGGCCAGAAGTTCCCGAGGCGGTCATCACCGGATTCGGGAACGTCACGGTTCCGACAGTTGTGGTCAGGTCGACCACTGGTCGCGACCCGAGCGTGCGACTCATCGGCAAGAACCTGCAGCGCGCTGCTCGCAGCCCATCTCAGTGATGCGGATGCGGATGCGGATGCGCCCGAGGAACGTCATCGAACAATTCCAGCGTGATATTCCTGCAGGCTCCGCACTTGTAGCGGGTGACGTGCCCAGTCCGCCATCCCGTTTGCAGCTGCCAACCCCGCGGCTGCGGTGGTGAGCAACGGGACGCGATTCGCTCCCGCTGCTCGGCGAATGTGCGCACCATCGGCACGCGGACCAAGACCGCGCGGGCTATTGATCACGAGTTGAATGGCTCCGCTGGCAATCAACTGCACCGCATCGATGCCGTCTGGCTCCCCAATCTTGGCCACCACTGTTTCGACGGGCACACCGTGTTCGGTTAAAAACGCTGCGGTTCCTGTCGTCGCGGCAATCGTAAATCCCAGCGCCACGAACTGTTCGGCTGCCTTTACGCCGACCACCTTGTCCCGATCAGCCAACGACATGAAGACCGCGCCCGATTCCGGGAGTCGATTGCCAGCCGAAAGTTGGCTCTTCGCAAACGCCAGTCCGACCGTGAGGTCGATGCCCATGACCTCACCTGTCGAGCGCATCTCTGGACCCAACAGCGAGTCAGCGTCAGGGAAGCGGGCAAAAGGCAAGACTGCTTCTTTCACCGCGATGTGGTCGCCTACGACTCGCTCAACCAAGAGTCCTTCGTCACGGAGTTCCTGCAGTGTCGAGCCGATCATGACCCTCGACGCAACTTTTGCCAGCGGCACTCCAGTGGCTTTCGCTACAAACGGAACCGTTCGCGATGCTCGTGGATTAGCCTCAATAACGAAAACCTGATTCGCCTTCACTGCGTATTGCACATTAATGAGACCTCGGACGTCGAGTGACTCGGCGATACGGCGGGTGTATTCCTCGATGACCGCGATCGTCGAAGATTCGAGGTTGGGTGGCGGCAGCACACATGCGCTATCGCCGGAATGCACACCAGCTTCCTCCACGTGCTCCATTACGCCGCCGATAAGTACCTCACCGGTGGCATCACGGATGGCATCTACGTCGACCTCGATGGCGTCTTCGAGGAAGCGATCCACGAGCACCGGACGCTCGGCCGAAAGGCCGCCTTCTTTCCCGAGGCTGCCGAATCCGGCCAACGCAGTCATCGCTGACCGCAAGCTGTCCTCGTTGTAGACGATCTCCATTGCTCTGCCGCCCAACACATACGACGGCCGCATCAAGACCGGATAACCGACTCGGTCGACGACCGCGATTGCCGCTTCAATGGTGGTTGCCGTTCCGCCCGCTGGCTGGGGAATCTCCAACTTCGCGCACAACACATTCCAACGCTCGCGATCCTCAGCGAGATCGATCGAGTCCGGACTGGTGCCGAGCACCAACTCGCGGGGAAGCAATCCGGCGAGCTTGAGTGGCGTTTGCCCACCCAAGGCAACGATGATTCCCTCAGGTTTTTCGGCGTCAACAACGTTCATGACGTCTTCGTAGGTGAGCGGCTCGAAATACAACCGATCACTGGTGTCGTAATCGGTCGAAACTGTCTCTGGATTGCAGTTCACCATGATGGTTTCAAACCCAGCATCGCGCAGCGCAAAACTGGCATGGACGCAGCAGTAATCGAACTCGATGCCTTGTCCAATGCGATTAGGACCAGATCCAAGAATCACAATTTTGCGACGATCGCTTGGTTTGACCTCGTCTTCATCCTCATAGGTCGAATAGTGATACGGCGTGTCCGAATCAAACTCGGCGGCGCAGGTATCGACCGTTTTGAACGTCGGAACGACACCCGCATCAAGACGTGCCTGACGAACCTCGAACTCGTTCACGGAATGTCGAGGTTGGGAATTGTCATTCCAGAGATACGAGAGTTGAGCATCGGAAAACCCCAGGCGTTTCGCTCGTCGCCAATCTGTTCGCGTCATTGCCAAAAAACCCACCGCTTCGAGATGAGCGCGTTCTTCAGTGATCATCAACAGTTGATCAAGGAACCACGGGTCAACTCGCGTCGCTTCATACAACGCATCCACTGAAATCCCTCGACGCAACGCTGCTTCGAGTTGAAACGGTCGGTCAGGTGTCGCAATTGCGGCGCGACGAACGAGTTCGTCATCCTCGAGGGCATCGAAGATCTGCTCACCGGGATCGCAATTGAGGCCGAGACGGCCTTGCTCGAGGGAACGCAAACCTTTTTGGAGCGACTCGGGAAAGGTTCGGCCAATGGCCATCGCTTCACCCACTGACTGCATCTGGGTGCCAAGCACATCTGACGTGCCTGGGAATTTCTCGAACGCCCAGCGCGGAATCTTGGTTACGACGTAATCGATTACTGGTTCGAAACTGGCCGGCGTCTTTCGGGTGATGTCGTTTGGAATCTCATCGAGGGTGTACCCGACAGCGAGTCGTGCCGCGATCTTCGCAATGGGGAAACCCGTAGCCTTTGACGCCAGAGCCGATGACCGACTAACCCTCGGGTTCATCTCGATGATCACCATGTGCCCGTCCGCCGGATTAACTGCGAACTGCACATTTGATCCGCCAGTCTCAACACCCACACGACGAATACAGGCAAACGCTGCGTCACGCATGAGTTGATATTCGACGTCACTCAGTGTCTGCGCAGGAGCAACGGTGATTGAGTCACCGGTATGCACACCCATTGGATCGAGATTTTCAATCGAGCAGACGATCACGCAATTATCCGCGGTATCGCGCATCACTTCGAGTTCGTATTCTTTCCAGCCAGCGATTGACTTTTCGACCAATATCTCCGAAATCGGACTCGCTTCGATTCCGATTGCTGCGGCGGTCGCAAATTCCTCGGGCGTCGACGCGATCCCCGTGCCACGGCCGCCGAGAATGTATGCCGGTCGAATCACTGCGGGAAGTCCGATGCGTTTCACGACTTCGAGCGCCTCAGTGAGCGAGTGGGCAATCGCTGACGCTGGCGCATCAAGACCAATCTCGGCCATCGCCGCTTTGAACTGCTCGCGATCTTCGGCCGTTGCGATCGCCTCGGCCCGCGCTCCAATCATTTCAACTCCATACCGCTCAAGCACCCCAGCCGCTTCGAGTTCCATTGCGAGGTTCAGAGCGGTTTGGCCACCAAGGGTTGGCAATAATGCGTCAGGCCGTTCTTTCGCGATGATCTCGGTCAAGACCTCGACATCGAGTGGCTCGATGTAGGTCGCATCGGCGAAATCGGGGTCAGTCATGATTGTCGCTGGATTCGAATTAGCCAGGATGACCCGATAACCCTCCTCGCGAAGGACCCGGCATGCTTGAGTGCCGGAGTAATCGAATTCGCATGCTTGACCAATCACGATCGGGCCCGAACCGATGAGCAAAATCGACTGAATGTCGCTACGGCGAGGCATCAGGCGTTGCCTCCATTGCGGTTGGCATAGGCGGGTTTGTTGGTTTCCATGAGTTCGTCAAACAATCCGAATAGGTACCGGGCATCGTGTGGACCCGGTCCTGCCTCAGGGTGATACTGCACGCTGAACGCCGGGACATCCCGACTTGCGATGCCTTCCACCGTGCCGTCATTGAGATTCACATGGGTCAAGTCCGCGGTGTTGAGCGATCCCTCATTGACGCAGTAGTTGTGATTTTGACTCGTGATCTCGATCGAACCGGTCGAGAGACGACGCACTGGATGGTTTCCTCCGTGATGCCCGAATGGAAGTTTGTAAGTAGTGGCTCCGAGCGCCGTGGCGAGCAACTGATGTCCGAGACAAATCCCGAAGATAGGAACCTCACCAAGCAACTGGCCGATCGCAGTCACCGCATGTCCAACCGCAGCCGGATCACCCGGACCGTTGGACAAAAACACGCCATCGGGTTCCAAAGCAAGGACGTCAGCAGCCGAAGTGTGAGCAGGAACAACTTCAACCGACGCAAACTCGGCAAGTTGGCTAAGAATCGCTCGCTTGATCCCAAAGTCGTAGGCGACCACGCGCCGCAGACCGTTGCCGACGCTATAGCGCTCATTGCAGGTCACGACCGCAGTCAAATCAACGCCATCGGTGCCTGGTTCCAATGCCGCAGCGCGCGCAAGAGTCGCGTGGTCGGCAGTTCCAAATGCACCCGGCATGGAGCCGGCATCGCGCAGGTGGCGAGCCAGGCGGCGCGTATCGATACCGGCGATTCCCGGTACTCCGTGCAGCTGCAAGAACTGGTTTAAGTCGCCTTCACTGCGCCAGTTGCTTCGGCGCCGAGCCATCTCGCGAACAATCACCCCTCGACAAAATGGTCGGGCGCTCTCATTGTCACTATCGGTGGCTCCGTAGTTTCCGATATGCGGGTACGTAAACGTAATGATCTGTCCTGCATATGACGGATCGGTGATCACCTCTTGATAACCGGTAAGCACAGTGTTGAACACGACCTCGCCCGTTGCCACCCAGCCACTGTCGTTTGCAGTCTGAGACAAATCCGACGCAACTGCACCGATCGCCTCGCCTTCAAATGTCGTGCCATCGGCTAACACCAACAATGCTTCAACAATGCGGGGCGTCATCGCTGTGCCACCGAATCGATCACGACAGCTTCACCGAAAACAATCGTGTGACGGACTTTGCCGGTGAGCGTTCGACCCCGGTAGGGCGTATTACGACTGAGGCTCGCGCCTCCGGTTTCTTCGACCTTCCACTGTGCGTTGGGGTCGAATACACAGATGTTGGCCGCTCGACCAGCGACGATCGGGCCGCCATGGCTTTGACTGAGTCCAGCAATGGTTGCTGGCTGCCACGACAACAACGCCAAGATCCGCTCGATGGGCAGATCCAGTTCGGTCAAGCTCAGCCCAAGCGCGGTTTCGAGGCCGATCATCCCCGGTGGCGCTAGGTCAAAGGGTTCTTCTTTGTCTTGCTGAGTATGTGGCGCATGATCGGTGGCAATGACGTCAATGGTGCCGTCAGCTAATCCCAAACGAATGGCCTCGACATCCGTTGACGTTCGCAACGGTGGGTTCACCTTGAATACCGGATCAAAACTCGCGACTTCGGCATGAGTAAGCGTGAAGTGATGGGTCGTCGCCTCGGCCGTTACCGGAAGCCCGCGTGTCTTTGCGTCGCGCAGCAGCGCAACGGCGCCGGCAGTCGAAAGGTGTTGAAAGTGCAATTTCGCACCGGTAAGACTCGCCAACGCGAGATCGCGTTGAATCATGACCTCTTCAGCTTCGGCGGGAATACCCGGGATTCCCAACCGCGATGACCATTCGCCTTCGTGCATCTGCCCGCCCGCGGAAAGCGAATCGATTTCACAATGTTGGGCCAACGTCACATCGAGGTCACGTGCATACTCCATGGCACGGCGCATCATGAGGTCGTTCTGCACGCCGTTTCCGTCATCAGTGAATATGCGCACCCCGAGTGCCGCCAACTCAGCCATCGGCGCCAACTCGTCGCCCCGACGACCAACGGTGATCGCAGCAGAGGTCTGAACATCACAAAGCGAACGCTTGCCGGCATCAAGAACGAATTGGACCACCGCCGCGCTATCGACGGTCGGATCGGTATTAGGCATCGCGACAAGAGCGGTAAATCCGCCGAGTACCGCCGCTCGACTACCGGACTCGATCGTCTCGGCATCTTCTTTTCCTGGCTCCCGAAGATGCGTATGCAGGTCCACCAAACCCGACCCGACCACACATTCCGAAGCGTCAATGACGACAGCGCCGGTGTGGTCAAGGTTCGGACCAACTTCGACAATTTGCGATCCGTTGATGGCTACGTCGGCAAAACGATCGCCAGTTTGGTCGATGATCCGGCCACCTTTGATCACCAGGTCATACACGCACAGACTCCATTTCGCTAGCAAACGAATCGATTGATCCAAACATTTCAGATCCTGAACCAAGCAAGAGGAACAGGACTGCCATACGAACCGGAACGCCGTTTCGAACTTGATCCACAACGACCGAATTGGCACGATCGGCAACTGCAGCATCGATTTCAACACCCCGATTCATTGGGCCCGGGTGCATGACAATTGCGGTTTGAGACAGCAGGTCCGCCCGCCGACTATTGAGCCCAAATCGCTCGGTGTATTCGCGTAGCGTTGGCACCAGCGCTTCTGACATGCGCTCGCGTTGCATCCGCAACACATAGGCGACATCGACGGTGGGCAAGGTGGAGTCGAGGTCATGCGAAACTTCGACGGGCCAGCCATCGAGGCTCGGAGGTAGCAGCGTCGACGGCGCTACAAGCGTCACCGATGCACCCATCGCGTGAAAGGCTTTGATGTTGGAGCGAGCGACGCGACTGTGTTTAATGTCGCCGATGATTGCGATGTGGCGTCCTTCAAGCGACCCCAAGCGTTTCTGGATCGTGTAGGTATCGAGCAATGCTTGGGTTGGATGTTCGTGCCAACCGTCGCCGGCATTTATGACAGCAGCGCTAGCCCAGTTGGCAACCTGTGCCGGAACTCCCGACGAGCGGTGACGCACGACAATCGCATCGGCGCCAATGGCTTCGATCGTTTGCACAGTGTCGCGTATCGACTCGCCTTTCTTCACCGATGAGGTACCGACCGAGAATGTCATGGTGTCAGCCGAAAGGCGCTTAGCCGCCGTTTCGAAACTCATTCGGGTTCGAGTGGAATCTTCGTAGAACAGCGAGACAACCGTTTTTCCCCGTAGTGCCGGTACTTTCGGGATTGAACGACTACTGACTTCAACGAAGCTGTCGGTCAACGCAAGAACTTCGTCAATACCGGCCGAGCCGAGATCATCGATCGATAACAGGTGCTTCACTTCCGCACCTCCCCGAGGTCAACGCCTTGCGGCCCCACATCAACTGCTTCGTCACGCCGAGTCGGAAGGTTCTTTCCGACATAGTCAGGTCGAATTGGCAACTCGCGATGGCCACGATCAACCATCACAGCAAGTTGCACTGCTCGCGGTCGGCCAAAATCGGTCAGCGCATCAAGTGCAGCCCGAATAGTGCGACCGGTGAACAACACATCGTCGACGAGCACGACGACTCGACCGGCAAGATCGAACGAAATGTCAGTCACTGCCTCAGGCAAAACTGGGCGCAATCCGATGTCGTCTCGATAAAAAGCCACGTCAAGACTTCCGACTGGAATCTCTACGTTTTCGATTTGTTGGAGATCCTCGGCAAGCAATTGCGCAAGCGGAACTCCGCCGGTCTGCAGACCAATAATCACGACGTTGTCCACGCCTTGGTTGCGCTCGATCACTTCGTGGGCCATTCGCCAGAGCGCACGCTGCATGTCGTCAGGGCTCATGACCTGTGTCCGGGCATAGAAAACGCCCCCGAATGGGGGCGTTATGCCTCGTTCTCGTTCGGCCATCGCGGCGCTACCTTCCTGTCCGTGTGAACCTCACAGAGTCCACTTAACGTTCAGAAGTTGACCCTACCACGAGTTCCTCGCCAAGCGACTCGACCGTTGAATCGACCGTTGAATCGACCGTTGAATCGAATAGCTCGAACGCTACGAACGCCGAATACTTTCGGCAATTGCTGAAAGCATCCCATTGACGAACTTGCCGGAATCATCGGTGCTGAATTCTTTAGCCAACTCAACGGCTTCAGAAATGACGACCGCAACTGGCACTTCGGGGTGATAGATCAGTTCGAAAATACCCATACGCAGCAGAGCACGATCCAAACTCGGCATGCGGTCAAGACTCCAGTCTTTTGCATAAGTCTGAATGGTTGCATCGATCTCGGTCAGGTGATTGCCCACTCCCAGGGTGAGTTCGGTCGCGAAATCCTCCGGTGGGACCATCTGCGCCGCCACAACCTCAACCGATGACAGCGATTTAGCTTCGGCTTCATAGAGCAACCCGAGCGCGCGCTCTCGCGCTTCGCGGCGGCTACCGATTCCGCCCTGATAAGTCGAAGGCTCCCGGGCCGAACTCGACTCAGGATCTGAGTCAGTCACGCCCGCGTGAGATATTCGCCGCTTCGGGTGTCGACTTTGATGCGGTCGCCAGGCTCAACAAACAACGGAACCTGGACCACGAGGCCCGTTTCGAGCGTTGCCGGTTTGCGTGCGCCTGAAACACGGTCACCTTGCACACCCGGTTCGGTTTCGGTGATGTTGAGTTCGACCGCGGCGGGCAGATCAACACCGACGATTTCGTCTTCGAACATCTGCAAAATCGCAGCAGAACCTTCGACGAGGTAGCGCTCAGCGTCGCCGAGCGATGCTGGACCTACATTCATTTGGTCGTACGACACGTTGTCCATAAAGACATAGTCATCGCCCTCACGGTACAGAAACTGCATCTCCCGTTTGTCGATCATGACCCGATCAACTTTCTCGCCGGCCCGAAACGTGCGCTCGACCACGGCACCATTTCGCACATTCTTGAGCGTGGTACGAACGAATGCGCCACCCTTGCCCGGCTTTACATGCTGGAACTCAACGACTTGAAACAGGCCGTCGTCGAGTTGCAGGGTCATTCCATTCTTAAAGTCGCTCGTCGAGATCATCGTCATAAGATTTTCGCTTCCAAAGTGGTGCGGAGGTCAAGTAGCCACGTCGTGCCAGTGGCGTTTTGCTACTCAGACTGCGGTGGTTTTTTCAGTGAGTGTTAAGGGTAGGCACCCGTGTTCAGTAACGACGACGGTGTCCTCAACGCGCACCCCACCATGTTCGGGGAGATAGACGCCGGGCTCGACAGTGACGACGAAACCGCTTGCAAGCGTAGCATCGGAGGTTGCAGCGACCCTCGGGGCTTCGTGGATTTCGAGTCCAACGCCGTGTCCCGTCGCGTGAAGGAACGCATCTCCCCAACCCGAATCGGTGATCACTTCCCGACAGGCAACATCGATTGCCCGAGCCGATTGCTCGGAATGCACGGCATCGACGCCAGCCTGCTGGGCCGCTGTCACCACTTCCAACATACGTTTTTGGGTTGGGCTGGGATCGCCGATCATCACCGTTCGCGTCATGTCGGAGCAGTATCCGTCGACCATTGCCCCGAAATCGATGACGACGAGGTCACCGTCGATGATGTGGCGTTCGCTCGGTCGATGATGCGGTTTTGCACCATTTGGACCCGATGCAACGATGGTCTCGAAGGAGTTTCCGGTCGCCCCTAGGCGACGAATCTCTGTGTCGAGTTCAAGCGCAAACCTGCGCTCCGTCACGCCATCTCCAAGCAAGGGACGAACGCTCGCGAGCGCGGCATCTGCGACCGCCGCCGCAGCAGAAATACGGGCCACTTCGCCGGGGTCTTTGACGATGCGAAGGTCCTCAACGAATCCGCCCGTCGGAACCAACTCAAGACCCGGAAACCAACCTTCGGCAAAGGAACGCTGCTGATTCCATGTGATGTCATCAGCTTCCAATGCCACCGAACGGGCACCAAGACTCGCTACGTTCCGGCTCATGATCTCGCGTTGATTGGTTCCTGAGATTTCGATCGAGGCCTCAACGCCGGCATCGGCCAGTTGTTGCGCTGACTGATCTTGATACCGGCCGTCGGTCACGAAAACCAACTGCTCGTCGGTCACTAACAGCATGCCAGCCGAACCAGTGAACCCAGTTAAGTAACGAACATTGACCAAACGCGTAACCAAAAACACATCGGCCGCGAGTTGTTGCATCGAAGAACGTAAGCGCTCAAGCCGATCCGACATGTGCATCGGTGGTAACGAAGATAGGTCAGGTACGGCGATCGGAGAAGTTGTCACGGGCACCAAGAGAAACTCAGCTTCACGACGATGCAGCGTCCTTGACTGCGTTCACGGCCCCTTCGATGGCGAACCGATAGCCCAAGCCACCGAAACCGCTGACCGATCCAGTCGCCACCGGGGCAATGACTGACGTTGCTCGCCATGACTCTCGTGCCACCGGGTTCGACAAATGCAACTCGATGATTGGCCCATCGAATGCAGCCAACGCATCGTGCATGCCCCACGCGTAATGAGTGAATGCTCCCGCGTTGACAACGATCGCCGCCACGCGCCCCCGCGCCGCATGAATTGCATCAATGAGGACACCTTCATGATTGCTTTGAATGTGCTCAACATCGAACCCATGCGGGGCCGCAGCCTGACGCGCCGTCTCAACGTGATCGTCAAGGGTTGCGGTGCCGTAAATCAACGGCTCACGGTCGCCGAGGAGATTCAAATTGGGGCCGCTCAGCAGCAAGATCGCTGGGGAGGTCATCACGTAGCTCCGGATCCGTCGGTGGGTGAGTTCACAGCAGCGCTTGCGGGTTCGCTTCGACCATCTAGCGAGTGGGCAACCATGGCCTCAAATGCCGCATCGAGATCGGTGCGTTCGACACCTGAGACGGTCTCAACACCGTCGGGACCGTCGAGCACAAAGGTGATTCCAGCAAGCGCCTTTTTATCACGACCGAACAACGTCACCAATGTGTCGATGTCGCTTCCATGCGGCAACGCGATCGGCAAGCCATAGCTCCGCACAACTTGGCGGTGTTCTTCGACACGTTTACCGTCGATTCGGCCGAGAACGTGAGCGAGTTCGGCCGCATAAATCAAGCCGATCGCCACGGCCTCGCCATGACGGAGATCGAAGAGGCCGGCGATTTCGAGCGCGTGCCCCAACGTATGTCCGTAATTCAAGATCGCCCGTCGACCACCTTCGCGCTCGTCACTGGAAACGACTGCTGCCTTGATCGCCACGCAGCGCGCGACTTGTTGGTCCAACCTGAGCACATTGAGCGGCTCGGGACCGAACGATCCGTCATCCAAAAAGTGATACTTGGCCATTTCGCCAAAGCCGCTTCGCAGTTCTCGGGGTGGCAACGTTGTGAGCAAATCGGTATCGCACAACACGGCGCGTGGCTGCCAATAGGCGCCAACCAAGTTCTTGCCCTCAGGCAAATTGACCCCGGTCTTTCCGCCAATTGCTGCATCAATTTGACCAAGCAACGTGGTGGGAATGTGGATGACGTCAATGCCGCGGTGATATGTCGCTGCTGCGAATCCCGCAACGTCGGTCACCATGCCTCCGCCTACCGCGATCACGACGTCGTCGCGAGTCAATCCCCAAGCTGCCCACTGGCGGCAAAGCTGCTCAATCGCCCCCAAGTTCTTGGATGATTCGCCCGAATCAATCAGGAAAATTCGGCTTTCTATTCCCGGAACGACCTCGATCCCGATTTCCGATTGCGTCACAATTGCCGCTCGACCCGCCCTCGGCGGCACCACTGAGGTGAGCGCGCCCAACGCTCCAGAACCCACGACCACGTCGTAGGCATGTGCGCCCAACGGAACTTCAACAACCGTCAATCCAGAACCTGATGGCGAAGTGTCGGCGAGAACCTGATCAATGTCGACGGATTTTCCCGTGACCTGAGCGACAATGCGCGCACCGATCGACAAGGCATTGCCGGCCGCGTCGATGGCCACATCCGCGACCTCGGCGTAAAACGGTTCACGCTGAGCCGACAGACGAATGAGCGCATCTTTCGGATCGTTGTCGAGCAGCGGTCGATGATTGCCCTCTGCCACCCGGGCAATAAGCAGCTCGGGATCCGCAAGGAGCCACACCACAAATCCGCCAGCGTCCGACACGGCCTTTATGCGTGCTCGATTCGCTGGATCTAACACCACGCCACCGGCCGCAGCGATAACCGATGGTTCCGGCGCATCGAGCGCCTCGGCTAGTGCAGCGGACTCCTCGGCACGGAAATACGCCTCCCCGTGCTGTTCGAACAGTGCCTTCACGGTTTGGCCTGTGCGTTCTTCGACCTGTTGGTCGCTATCGATAAATTTTCGACCGAGCAAGGTCGCGATCACTTGACCGACCGTGGTCTTGCCCGTGCCCATCATGCCAACGAGGACGACATGGCCTGGCTCGGTTAACGCGTCGTCAATCATGATTCATGATCGTTCGCGACATCAGGTATATCCGCGTCGGCAAAAGCGAGAGCCTCGTCCCAGTTCAAAGGAGCATCGACAGCTGCAACATCGTTATCGACAACCTTGACTGCGGCCGCCGCAACTTGTTCGCGAAACGACGAAGCATTCCGGCAAAATTCACCGATTGAATCGCCGCCAAACTTTCGCAACGCTTCATTCGCGAGAACGATCGCCACCATCGTCTCGGCGACGACGCCCATGGCTGGCACTGCCGTGACGTCCGTGCGCTCCTTGAACGAGACAGTTTCCTCATTGGTCGCCGTGTCGACCGTGCCAAGGGTCGGACGATTCAACGTCGCAAGTGGTTTCATCGCGACTCGCGCCACGAGTACTTCACCTGTCGTAATGCCGCCCTCAAGACCGCCAGCACGCGTCGTCAGGCGTCGGTATGACGACGTATCCGGATCCCATGAGATTGGATCATGAGCTTCGCTGCCTCGAAGTCCAGCAACCTCGAAACCGTCGCCAATTTCGACGCCTTTCACTGCTTGAATACTCATCAGCGCTTGCGCCAAGAGCCCATCGATTTTCCGGTCCCAGTGCACATGGCTGCCCAACCCAACGGGCAGGCCGTAAGCGAGGACTTCAACAATCCCGCCAAGCGAATCGCCTTGCGCCGCTGCCGCCTTGATCTGGCCAACCATGGCTTGCTCGGCCGTTGGATCAAAACAGCGAACGGATGACTCATCGACAACCGGCAAATCTGATGCGAGCGGTCGCCGTTCAACGTTGGCCCGAACCGAACCCATCTGAATGACATGGCTCACAATTTCGGCACCAATAGTCGCGAGCAGTAACTTCGCGATCGCGCCCAACGCCACCCGCGCGGCAGTCTCTCGTGCTGAGGCTCGCTCTAAGACGTCGCGTGCATCGGTGAAGTCATACTTCTCCATGCCTGCCAAATCGGCATGACCGGGCCTGGGTGCGGTCAATGGATTGGCAGTGACGCCTGGAGCGGTCGACATTTCCTCAGACCACTTGCCGCGCGCCCACTCGCTGTTGCCGATTTCAATCGCCACCGGCGACCCGATGGTTCGGCCATGGCGAATTCCGCTGAGAATGGTCACCTCGTCTTGTTCAAAACGCATGCGCGGACCGCGTCCATAGCCGAGTCGCCGACGGCCAAGTTCGGCCTGAATGTCCTCAACGGTGACGCGCAGGCCCGCAGGAAGCCCCTCCACGATCACAATGAGGGCTTGGCCGTGCGACTCGCCGGCGGTCAGGAAGCGAAGCATTGTTCCAATGTACCGGTCAGGGGCAGGTCACTTGAAGCCTTTTGCGGACTTCGGCAGTGACACTGATCTACAGGTACGGTCATGCGATCATCGGAGCCGCGACTAGATGAGGCCCGAGCAAGACAATAGTGAGCGTGCCAAACGCAAGGAATGGTCCAAACGGAATCGCTGCGCTTCGACGTCGAGCAATCAAGAATCCAAGTCCAGCTAGCGACCCCAGTACGAATCCGACGAGCATCGCCCACAACACCAATGCGACACTTGTCATGTATTCATCGGCCATCCATCCCAGATAGAGCCCCATCACCGCTGCGAGTTTGACGTCACCGAACCCCATCCCCCGTGGCGAGATCAAGTGCACAATCAGAAGGAAAACGAAGTAAACCGCTCCACCGGCAAAGGCATAGCCAATCCGAATGGGTTGCCCGACTCGAACTGATTCAACGATGACGATCAACACCGACGCGACAAACGTTGGGATAACGATTCGATCGGGCAGTCGATAACACCGCAGGTCAATTACCGAGACGGTGACCAGCATGGCTGCAAGGAGCAAGTACCCCGCGACGAACAATGGCGGCTGACCAGAGAAGCGCACGCCAAGCAGTGCGAACAAGATAATCATTGCGATTCCGAGTCCGAGGTACCAGCCACCGACTCTCACACCAGGGAGCGGACGCAGCGGTTCCTTGTCGGGGACCCGATCGATCAGGACGCCACCGAACCACGCAACCGGCAATGCCACCAGGGCACACGCTGCAACAGAAATACTCACGAGGCGCGACCGTACCGGCCGCAGGGTCGTCGATCGGGTATCAGCGAGTTTTTGCTACCTAGCTGCTCAATGAGCCTAAGAACTTCAAGAGCAATTCACGGCTTATGGATTCGTCTTGTTCATCAATCCCCGCCAACGCTGCCTCGCGCTCATCTTCGGTAGTGGCTCGCGCCGCGGCGGCGACGGCTTTGGCTGCTTTCGGGCTCAGATTCGACAATTGCCGTGCGATCTCGACGGCATCACTCTCCGGTGGGTCAGCGATTGGGCCCTCGGCGCCCAACGATTCAGTCAGATAGATCGGGTCCGACTCGAACCCAACCAACTCGACTGGGGCCGATGGCAAGCGACCTACCTGACTCCATCGCTCGGATTCCAGTTCGACCGATTGCGGATCGAATGAATCGATCTGCGCATCAGCAAGATCGACCGGTTCCACGATCGTTAACGGCGCGGGAGCGATGACTGACGGGCGCTCATATATGTCGGGCTCGAATGGTTCGTGGTCGGTGACCGGTGGGATAAAGGTAATCCGTTCAAAAACGGCTGGCTCAAATTGGCCGCCAAAATCGCCATCGGTTGGTGCACTCCCCAACTCGACGACGCCAAGCTCACACAAGTCATTGACCCGGCCGAGGATCGAAATCGCGTCCTGATCAAAGCGTTCGCCAAGCGCGCCCAAGTTCACGCCGTCGGCGATAGCCGCCACCATCGACCATTGGGACCGATTGAGCGTGACCGTCTTGGTGGCAAGTGTCGGTGCCAAGACCACTCGTTGGTCGAGTGAAATGTGATCAATGCCGGCGGCCTGCAGTTCACGAAATTGTTCCTCGGCTTCGAGTAGCACTTTGTCGATATCGGCTGGCACTCCTGCGTTCAAGGCGCGAATTCCTTCTTCAAACACGAACTCGCCGTGGGTCAGACCAAGGAGTTGCACGATTACCGAAACAACATCGATTGCTTCAGCGGTGAGCGACGAAACAGTTTCGACAATCAATCCGTCAGCGACCCAAATACTGGCGGTGCCTTCGTCGGCGGTGAGTTCCAGCTGACCAGATTTGCGTGCTGATGCCAATAGGCGAAGCACATCGGGAAGCG
Source organism: Actinomycetes bacterium (assembly GCA_037138595.1). Taxonomy (GTDB): domain Bacteria; phylum Actinomycetota; class Acidimicrobiia; order Acidimicrobiales; family Acidimicrobilacustridaceae; genus UBA4742. The sequence continues at coordinate 50,654 of JBAXIB010000002.1, forward strand.
AGAAATTGTCGAGTGTGCCTTGAAGCGCCACGGAGACCTCCGAATAGTCAAAACGATAGGTCTCTATCGGCAGCTTTCAGCGTTGGGTGGAGGAATTACCCAAATTTGGACCCGCTCGCCACCAACCAGACTCCCCGAATTCACGAATGGGCCAATTACTGACCGGCATATAAGGCAGTTCGAGCAGCATTGCTCATTGCAGCGACGGGAGCAGATTGTCCGGTCCAAAGCTCAAACGCCGCTGCACCTTGGCGTACCAGCATCCCGACTCCATCAAGAGTCGAAACACCCTTCGACTCAGCTATTTCCAATAACGGTGTTCGCACGGGGTGATAAACCAAATCGACTACGAGTTGCCCCGGCCGCAAAAACTCAACGCTGATGGGGATCCCATCGCCACCCATCCCCACTGAGGTGGCATTGACGACGACATCAGCATTGCTCACGTCACCGGGCAGTCCGAGCCGGCTAACTGAACCGCCGAGAGCGGCGGCCAACTCACCGCGTTCAGCCGAACGGTTCACCACGACAATCTCGCCTGCGCCGGCATCGCTGAGGGCGAGAATCACCGCCCGAGCGGCGCCGCCCGCACCTAGCACCACGAATGAGCGGCCAACAGGATCAAACCCACCATCATGTTTGAGCGCCGCAATAAATCCAGCGCCATCGGTATTGTGACCGACTAATGCAGACCCGTCCCGAGCGATGCAATTGACCGCACCAAGCTGTTGAGCGGTTTCGCTCAGGCGGTCGAGATAGCGAACGGCTTCGGTCTTGTGGGGCATCGTCACCGATAGTCCATCGATACCGAGTGTTCGCATCGCCTCGACTGCGGCCCCCGTCGCATCCGGTGCGACTTCAAACGCGACATAGACCCAATCGAGACCGACAAAATCGAACGCAGCGTTGAAAACCGCCGGTGACAACGAGTGTCGTATGGGATCGCCAATCACTGCGGCCAGTCGCGTCGTTCCAGTCGGCATCGTCATCCCCCGAGCAGACCGAGTTGCTGAGCGCGCTTCTTTGCTTTAAGGAAGTCGTTGTAACTCGACGAAAACGTATGACTACCGTTTTTGTCGGCGAGCACGTAGTAGAGCCAATCACCGGGAGCAGGCGCCAACATCGCCTGCAACGCGTCTTTTCCCGGTGACGAAATTGGAGTCGGCGGCAAGCCGGCGACTTGGCGAAGGTTAAACGGCGATGCGGTCTTCAACTGTGACGTGGTGAGGCCCGAACCTTTGACCCCGAGCGCATATTCGAGCGACGCGTCAATCTCGAGCCGTTGTTTGGCTGCGAGGCGATTGAAAATTACCCTCGCAACTTTTGGACGGTCACCACTGACTTTTGCTTCCCGCTCAATAAGTGACGCCCCGATGACTACTTGGTAGGGGTCGAGTCCTACCGATGCTTGAGCATCATCCAGGCCAATCTCAGCGGCGACTTGCTCAAACTTGCCCACCATCTGTTCGACCACGCCTTTTTCGTCAACTGCGTTTGTCTCAAGCACTTCATACGTTGCGGGGAAAAGCAGACCTTCCAAGTTCGTACTATCGGTAGGCTCATACTTGGACCGAACCGTTTGGAATGCAGTGTCGAGCTCAGCCGCATTCATTTCCGGAAAGGTCTCAAGGATCTTGACTTTGATCTCGGCCAAGGTGAATCCTTCCGGGATCAACAGCTCGCGAGTCTTGGGTGCCAATGGGCCCTTCTTCAATCGGGCAACAACCGACGCCATCGAGTCCCGCTCAAACAGCCCGTCATAGTCACCTGCTTTAAATCGATCCACGCCCTTAAATTTCAGGTAGTACTGAAACACCAGCGCGCTGCTAATCACTCCTTGATTTTGGAGCAACGTGCCAATTTGGGCAGTACTTGTGCCCGTTGGAATGGTGAGTGCCACTGGATCACCAACTGCACCTGGTGGGTTTATTTGCCGAATCCCCCACCATCCGCCTAGCGCCGCCAACACGACGAAAACTGCAAGTAGTGCGCCGAGTCCATAGAGCGTTCGCCTCAACGCACTACGTTCCGGCGGCAAGTAGACAAACGCTTCACCGGCGTTGCCCGCCGCGTCGACGCTGGTCGCTACCGAAGGCTCGCCACCTGTTTCATGACTATCGGTCACATTGACTCATCGGAAAGGACGTGAGAATTCGACCGATTCATGTGAGCGTTATCCACTGGCGCGCTTTCCATCGAGCCAGGCTTGCAGCATGACAGCGGCGGCCACTTTGTCAATGATCCGCCTGCGGGCATCAGCTTTCATATTTCGTTCCATGAGGCTTCGGTCGGCGGACACGGTCGTGAAACGCTCATCGTAGAGCTCGACAGGCAGGTCGGTGGTGGCACCCAGACGGTGTGCCTCGGCAAGCGCCGTTTCGGCAGCTGGACCAACACTTCCGTCAAGAGAAAGCGGCAAGCCCACAACGAATCGCTCGGCACCTACTTCTTGGGCAATTTCAATGAGTCGTTGATGATCGAGCGTTTCACTTCCCGAGCGCGCTACCACTTCATAGGGCGATGCCATGAGTCCCCCTGAATCGCTCACCGCGACGCCAATGCGTTTAGAGCCCAGGTCAATCCCTAAAACTCTCATCGGGTTGCCGCGCTGGCCATCGATCCCCTCGCCCGATTCACGGGCCAAGCCAAACGCGCTAACCGAATCAATCGAGTCAACCGACGACACCGATGCCGGCGGCCACACGAACTTGGTCCAGCGCTTGATCGAGTGAGCCAGGGTCTTTTCCGCCCGCCACGGCGAGTTCAGCATTTTTGCCGGTCCCGCCTTGAACAGTTTTCGCGGCTTCCACGATGAGCTCTGACGCGTGTAGTCCGCTGTCAGCACGAACCGCGGCGACGATTGCCGCGCCGCCGCCTGCGGGCGCACCGCCGAGAATCACGGCTCGGATACCAGCCTGATCGCGAATCGCCAGCGCTAACTCGCGTAAATCGTCGCGATCCATTCCGTCGACCCTCGCCACCACAATGCCGTCGACTGCCGCTGCGACGAGTTCGGTGCTTTGTCCTCGTGCCGCTTGGCGGCGCAAGTCACGTAGTTCGTCGCGCAACTCCTTCACCTCGGACACGCGACGTTCGACTGCTTCGACCACATCGTCATCGGCAACACCCAATGCTGCCGCAACCTGGGCCAGTCGCTCGTCGACATGGCGCAGCCGCTCGACCGGACCGAAGCCAGTTACCGCCTCAATGCGCCGCATGTTCGACCCAATCGAGCCTTCACTTACGATCCGCACCAAACCAATGTCGCCGGTCGCCTTCACATGAGTACCGCCACATAATTCGGTCGAATGCGAACCCGCCTCAAGTACTCGAACGATGTCGCCATATTTGTCGCCAAAGAACGCAATCGCGCCAAGTTGCTCGGCAAAATCTTTCGTTGTTTCGTAGTGACGAACGGGTTCATTGTCGAGAATGGCCTGATTGGCAAGATTCTCGATCTGATCGAGTTCGTCGGGCGTAACCGCTTCGTAATGACTGAAATCAAAACGGAGGCGATCAGCGTCGACGAGCGATCCCTGTTGCTTGACGTGCTCTCCGAGATGCTGGCGCAGCGCCCAGTGCAGCAGGTGGGTCGCGGTGTGATTTCGACGGATTGCGTTGCGCCGATCGACGTCAATCGCCGCAACCACCTCTTGGCCTAGCAAAATCTCGCCCGAAACCACCCGAACGATATGGCGGTGCAAACCCGGGATCACATAACGAGTATCGGTGACTTCCAGCCGGCCACTGTCATTGACGATTGTTCCGGTGTCGCCAACTTGCCCGCCGCTCTCGGCATAGAACGGGCTTTTGTCTAAGACCACAGAAAGTTCATCGCCATCTTCGAATACGCCGAGCACTCGTGCCGTTACTTCAAGTGCTTCGCGACCCGTGAACTCGGTGGCACCGAATTGTTCAGCTAAGTCCTGATAACGCTCGATTTCCAAGCCGCCTGAACCACTCTTGCGGGCGTCTTTCGCGCGGCGCTTTTGTTCAGCCATCTCGACATCGAATGCGTCCTGGTCGACATCGATTCCGCGTTCCAAAGTGATCTCGCGCGTCAGTTCAAGTGGGAAGCCCAACGTGTCATGTAATAAAAATGCGGTTGCTCCCGAGAGCACCTGTCCATCGGCAAGGGCATCGAGTTCGCCATCAAGAATGGAGGTGCCTTGCTTAAGGGTCTGCCGGAAACGTTCTTCCTCTCGAGCAACAACATTGCGCACGAAATCATGGTTTTTGACCAAGTCAGGGTAAGCCTCTCCCATAACTTCGACCGTTGTGTCAACCAACGCAGGGGTAACGAGGTGGTCCACTTCAAGGAGGTACGCGTGTCTCACTGCGCGTCGAATGATTCGACGCAGCACGTAGCCGCGACCTTCGTTTGAAGGAAATACACCATCGCTTACTAAGAAGCTCATAGTTCGGGCGTGCTCAGCGAGGATGCGCAAGGACACATCGTTGGCGTCCGAACGACCAAGTATCCGTCCGGTCACCGATTGAGCAGATTCAACCAGCGGGGCCATGACGTCGATTTCCCAAACTGAATCCTTACCTTGCAATACACCGAGGATCCGTTCGAGGCCAGCACCGGTATCGATGTTCTTTTTCGGCAACTCGGTATCGACCCCGCCGACATCGCGATTGAACTGCATGAAGACAAGGTTCCAAATTTCGAGGAATCGGGCATCGCTGCCAATCGCTGGTCCGCCACCTTCGCCTTTTGCTGCACCAAGGTCGACATAAATCTCCGAACATGGTCCACATGGTCCAGGAGGACCGCCAGGCGGACCCCACCAGTTGTCGGCCCCCATTCGTTGGATCCGATCTGGTCGAACACCGACTTCATCGATCCAAATTTGCTCAGCCTCGTCGTCACTCGTGTGAACCGTGACCCAAAGTTGCTCAGGGTCCAGGCCCAATAGATTGGTAACCAAGTCCCACGCCATGGGGATTGCCTCGGGTTTGAAGTAGTCGCCGAAACTAAAATTTCCCAGCATTTCGAAAAAACTCAAATGACTGTTGTCTCGGCCTACTTCTTCAAGGTCGCTGTCCTTGCCGCCAGCACGCACACATTTTTGAACTGTCGTCGCGCGGAGATAGGGGGGCTGCTCGTCACCCAAGAAAAACGGTTTGAACGGAACCATTCCGGCAACGGTGAACATCAGGTCCGGGTCGTGGGGAATCAAACTCGCCGAGGGCACCACGGTGTGACCGCGATCGGCGAAGAAGTGCAAAAAAGCGCGTCGAAGTTCGTTAGCAGTCATCGCGTTCATGTGGTTGTCAGCTTACTGAGCGCGCCGCATGGGGCTCGCCGATGGCCGATCACGCCGGAGCGGCACGACATCACCAGCAACTTCGCCACCGCCAAGCCGGCGCATGCCACTGGGCCGCGAATCGAGTTCGGCCTCTATCCGAAGCTCGGCATCAATCATCGCTGCTCGGCCCTCCCACATCGCACTACGCACCGATTTACCAATTGCGCTTGTGGCCGTTCTAGCCCCCTCACCGAGGGATCGTGCGGTATCCACAAGCGTGTCAGCCACACGATCTGGAGCCAACTTTCCGCGAACTTCACGTAACCGGACATAGCTATAGACGCTGGCACCCGCCCCACTCGCTGCACCAACCGCAAACCAAATAGTGCGCTTAAACACGTAAGGCTCCTCGAACGAACATCACGCTGCATCTTTCTTCGCGACAGACTTTCGGGTTATCGCTCGGCGCGCAACACTTCTTCGAGTCCGTAGTCGCCTCGACTTTCGCCGGCGCTCGCCTTCAGATGGTCGACCGGTGAGTGCGCGGGTGCCGCGTCCTACGCCACGACCAAACGCCACCACTCGAATCACCGGTGCTCGAAACGCGAGGTAGCCCAATCGAGTGGCCGAATCCACCGTTGCCGAAATGGACTCTGCAGCATCGAGCAAGTCGTCGACGCGCTCAACCTCCAGTCCTGCCTGGCGCACTGTCGCCCGCAATTCAGCCATCAGTGGCATCGCTTCAGACCGTACCTGTTCGAGTGTGGCTTGTGCATCTCGAATCGCCCGCAATAACGATTGCACCAAAAGCGCAAGCGCGATGATTGCCACGATCATCACAAGAGTAATAACCATCGCGGCTAAATCACTCGCGGTCATCGAGTGAACTCCCTACCGGTTCGACTGCTCGCCCGACTGCCAACGGTCATGGCGCGACCCTAGCCAATGTGCGCCACTCAACCCTTCACTACCTGGATCGCGAGCACTACCTGGACCGAGAGATTGCGAATCACTCGTCAGGTGATGTCGATGGGAACTTCCAGGCCTTCATTCGCTCGCCAACTTCTTTTTCTGCTCCGTGTGTCGACGGCTCGTAATACACATTCCCTTCCAGCTCACTGGGGCGGTATTGCTGGTTCACCCAGCCAGCAGCATGGTCATGGGGATAGTCATACCCGGTCCCGTAGCCAAGACTTTTCGCACCCTGATAGTGGCCGTCTCGCAGGTGATTGGGAACTTCGCCAGCACCTCGCTCACGCACGTCGGCGCGGGCGCGGCTTAAACCGATGGTGACTCGATTGGATTTCGGGGCGGTTGCCAGGTGCACAACAGCATGGGCAAGATTGAGTTGCGCTTCAGGGAGCCCTACAAATTCGACTGCATGTGCCGCGGCATTCGCGACTAACAAACTCATCGGATCGGCTTCACCAATGTCTTCTGAAGCCAAGACCACCAGACGCCGAGCCACGAACCGAGCATCCTCGCCCGACTCAAGCATGCGGGTGAGCCAATACAAACCCGCGTCCGGATCTGATCCACGAATACTCTTGATGAACGCGCTGATGACGTCATAATGATCATCACGCCCATACCGAAGCGCTTTGGTTCCCAACGCTGCTTCGGCATCAGTCAACGTCACAAATGGAGGTTCCGAGCGCTCGTGGGCCAGCGCGATCGCAACTTCAAGACTGGTCAAACAATGTCGACCATCGCCCGCAGCGCGTTCAACCAAATGAGCTAACGCGTCATCGGCGATCGTCGCGCCTTCCGCGGCTAAACCTCGGTGCAAGAGTGTCGACACGGCATCGGGGCTCAGGGGTTCGAGTCGGAACAACGTCGAACGAGATAACAGCGGCGGATTCACTTCGAAGAACGGATTCTCGGTTGTGGCGCCTACCAAAACGAGTAGTCCCGACTCTACTGATGGCAACAGCGCGTCCTGTTGCGCTTTGTTGAACCGATGCACCTCGTCGAGAAACAAGATCGTTCCTTGATCGCGCTGACCCAGACGTTCATTCGCGCCCTGGGCTACTTCGCGCACGTCTTTTACGGTCGCGGAAACAGCCGACAATTGGACATAAGCCTTCGATGTCGTATGGGCAATCAACTGCGCAAGGGTGGTCTTGCCCGTACCGGGAGGTCCCCACAAAATAACTGACGACAGTCGATCGGCCTCGATGAGGGTACGCAATGGCTTGCCTCGGCCCAACAGATGTTCCTGACCGACAACCTCGTCGAGCGTTGACGGTCGCAGTCGTGCCGCCAGCGGTGCTTGGCGGGTAAGGCGATCTTCGGCTGCCGCAGCGAACAGGTCCTGGGGACTTCCATTTCCCGACATGAGCGCGAGGCTACCGGCTACCCCTTGATCACCGAAGGTGTCACTATGAGTCCCATGAATGGGTTGGTCGTTTCATCGCAACTTTGGCACGCACTATCTCGAAACCCAAGTGAATCATTCAGCACAGTCGCCGTGCTCCCGGCTCCGGTGGCGATGCTTTTTTGGGTGTGGGTCTTTGGATCGCTTGGTGCGTTCATCTATCGGCGCGTCAAACGGCCAAACCCCACTCCTGATGACGATCTCGCTGCCGAAGTCGATATTGATATCGATATTGCTGCCGCTGTTGATGCCGATCAGCCGACCGCACCAATCATCGATCCAAACTCCGGGCGCACTGGTTTATTCGCGCCGAAGCAGGTTGCGGCATCTCCGCCAAGTCCCAAACGCATTCCAGTAGCGGACGCGCTCACCGGAATCGCCATGCCCAGTGGCCTTGCACCAAGTGTGGACCCGACCCGAGCGATTCCCGATCCATTTCGGGTTTCATTTCTCACACGCGACGCCGATGCTGCGGCGGTCGGATCAGCGATTGGCGATGAACTCGAGCGGTTGGGCTTCGTGCTTTCCAGTACCTCGGAAACCGTATTGCGGGCACGCAAAGGCGACATCGACATAACGGTGACGTTGTATCCCGAGCCTTGGACCGCGACCCGCGGGCTCGACCGCGTTTTTCCAATTGCCACGCAAGGATCAGTTGGCTTGGAATTCTCAACCTAAATCGTTGGCAAGATGCGAAGGCCCAGTTCGAGAAGTTGCGACGACTCGATTGGCGACGGCGCCAACGTAAGAGGGTCAGAACCCGATTGCGTTTTGGGGAACGCGATGACTTCTCGAATATTTTCTTCACCAGCTAGCAGCGCCACTAAACGGTCGATTCCGAACCCGAACCCGGCATGCGGCGGCGCGCCAAACTGAAATGCATCGAGCAGAAAACCGAACTTGCCTTTCGCTTCTTCAGGGCCAATTCCCAGCAAATTGAAAATCTGCGACTGAATGTCCGACCGATGAATTCGCACGCTGCCAGACCCAAGTTCCCAACCGTTCAAGACAAGGTCATAGGCCTGGCTGCGAATCTTCAGCAGGTCCTCGGGGTCAGAACTTTCGAGCAGATGCCAGTCGTCTTGGTGCGGCATCGTAAATGGATGATGGGCCGAAATCGGTCGGCCGTCCTCGGCGATTGATTCAAATAATGGGAAGTCGACCACCCACAAAAAGTGAAAACCGCCATCGCTCACTCGGGGTCGACCGAGTTCAAGCCGCAGAAGCCCCAGCACATGGCGCGTTCGAACGCGGGTGTCGGCGACGATGAGTACGAGGTCGCCCGGCTCTACTTCGAGCGCGGATGCCACGCCGGCCAATTCGGCTTCGCTGAGAAACTTGGCGACCGGCGACTGCAAGGTCGGAATCGACGTATCGCCGACGCCACCTTCAACCCGCATCCACACCAAGCCTTTGGCACCCCAAAGTTTCGCTTGCTCGGTGATTTCGTCGAGTCGTTTGCGCGTCATTTCAGCGCCACCTGGAACCCGAATGCCCTTTACGCACGGCGCTTTGAATGCGTTGAATTCGGTGGTTGCGAAAACCGGCGTTAACTCGACGAGTTCCATCGCGAAACGCACATCTGGCTTATCGCTACCGAAGCGCTCTTGTGCTTCGAGCCACGTCATCTGTGGAAACATCGCCGATCCGAGGCCGACCGAATCAGGACGCGATCCTGTCGCAACCTCAGTTGCAAGCGCGACCGCTTCAGAGATGAACGCCAGCACCTCGACTTGGCCGACGAAACTTGCCTCGACATCGAGTTGGGTGAACTCAAATTGCCGATCGGATCGCAAGTCTTCGTCGCGCATGCATCGAGCAATCTGGTAGTAGCGATCTACCCCACCCACCATGCACAGTTGCTTGAATAGCTGAGGACTTTGAGGAAGTGCATAGAACATCCCGGGTGATAAACGAGACGGAACGACGAAATCTCGTGCACCTTCGGGCGTAGATGCAATCAGCATTGGTGTTTCGATCTCAGTGAAACCTTGTGATTCCATTGCCTTACGAAGCGCGCTGTTGACGCTTGCGCGTAGGCCAAGGTTCCTCTGCATCCGATCAGAACGAAGGTCGAGATAGCGATGGCGAAGTCTGATGGTCTCATCGACTTCGACCCGATCATCGATCTGAAACGGCAACGCGTCCGACGTACTCAACACCTCAACGTCACAAGGAGCCAGTTCAATCTCGCCTGTCGCAACATTGGCATTCGCGGTTCCATCGGGCCTACGTCGAACGACACCAACAACTCGCACGACGTATTCGTGTCGAAGGTCGTGGGCATTTGCCACGACACATTGCACGATTCCGGTGCGGTCTCGGACGTCGATAAACGCGAGGTGTTCGCCGTGTTCGCGACGGCGAGCGACCCATCCGCAAACTGCGACCGTCCGACCGATATCCGATTCGGTAAGGGTGCCGGCGTAGTCGGAGCGCATCGGCCCATTGACCACTTTGGAATCAAATGCACTTGACTGATCGGTACCGGAAGTCACTGGGTTTCCTCAACTATTTTGGACGATGTTTCGGCTACGAGTTGCTGGATGAGTCCGACCACGTCGGTACTGGAGTTCGCCATGACGTCGGATCCTCCATCGGTTTGTCGAACGCTGATGTCTTGACCTTCACGATCATCACGTGGCCGAATCGTCACCGTCATGAGCGCGTTTGATCGGCGCGCCTGTTTTTCCTGAGATTTAAATGCGCCGCCGCCGAAGGCACGATCGGCACTTATGCCTTGACGTCGCAGATCAAAGGTGAGATCTCGTGCCGCTTGCCCTCCAGTTAGGTCAATCACGAACACATTGACGCGTGGCTCGGGCACATCGAAGACTCCCTCGGCATCGCAAGCGGCGAGGATTCGTTCAATGCCGGTTCCAAATCCGATTCCGGGAGTCGATTGACCGCCCAACGATTCAACGAGTCCGTCGTAACGACCGCCGCCACCGATCGCGCTTTGTGCACCGCCGATGGCTGCGCTCTGAAACTCGAAGGCCGTATGGGTGTAATAGTCGAGACCGCGCACGAGACGCGGATCGACTCGATATTCGATTCCCAGGGCACCCAACCCCTGTTGTACTCGTTCAAAGTGTAAAGCCGCGGGTCCCGAAAGATGATCGACCAGCAGCGGCGCATCAGCAACGACTACCTGGCTCGCTATCCGTTTCGTATCCAAAACTCGCATGGGGTGCTCGCTGACTTTTGACTGATCGTCAGGGTCCAATTCGTTGATCCGGCCGGCAAGAAACGTCCGAAGTCGCTCGACGTAACTCGATCGATCGGCAGGAGTGCCAATGGAGTTGATGGCGAGCTTCACCTCGGCGAGTCCGAGTCCCCGATAGAAATCCGCGAGCAGCGCGATGATCTCGACATCAAGATCGGGATCGTCGCTACCGATTGTTTCAACGCCCAGTTGGTGATGCTGGCGATACCGGTTCGCTTGGCCCTTTTCGTAGCGGAAACTCGGAGCGGCGTACCAGACCTTCCACGGAGGTAGTGGACGGTGTTGCACATAGGCACGAACAACCGATGCCGTGCCTTCTGGACGTAAAGCAAGATGACGGTCGCCCTTGTCGACGAAGTCGTACATTTCCTTGCGCACAACATCGGTGCCTTCGCCGACTCGACTGAATACATCAAAGTCTTCAAACATCGGACTCAGGATCAACCTGAACCCGGCCGCCTCGACGTGGGTCGCGAACCTTGCAATCAACGCCTCCCAGCGGGTCGATTCTGGCGGAAGCACGTCACGGGTGCCCTTGGGTGCCTGAAACGGACCGCTTCGCGTCGTGCGAGCAACGATCGGTCCGCTGTCGTCATCAAGGGTGGGCACCGCTCCAAACTAGTGGCATGCACTTAGAAGGATGGAACCAATAGGTCGGAGCAAGCCACGTTCTGTGCAAGCACACCACTGGGTCAAAACGAAAACGACAAATGGGGGCCACCGCATTCGCGGTGACCCCCATCCGCCGATGCTTCAGCCCGTTGTATCTGGTGTCTGCGGGGCCTGGTTCGAATCGGCGGCCGGGGGAGGTCCGTCGGGTCCGGGGCCACGTCGATCACCAGCAGCGGGAGGAAGATTGTTGACCATGTGCGTCACCCTGGTGACGACATCGGCTTTCTTTTCATCGGCTTGCGCCTGAGTGATCTTGCCATTGGCGACTGCTTCGTCGATGCGGCTATTAGCTGCGGTGACCATCGCATTGATCACCGTTTGCACCTCAATGCCCTTTGCCGCAGCAACTTGAGCGATGGTCTGGCCGCCATCGAGAGCTGTATGTAATTCCTCGGCCGTCATGCCAAGTGCCGACTGCACCGCTTCCATATTCGGCGCGCCTTTGCCACCGGGACCGCCCGGACCATCGTGACCGCCGCGCCCTTGCGGGTGTGCCGGCTTCGCCGACTCAATCGCGTGGCCCACCGCGTCAGCTTGGCTCTGATTGATAGTCCCGTCGCCGACCAGCTTATTAAGGGCATCGGTCATCCACGGCGGAGCTACGGCAGAGGTGACTGCGGTAGCAGCGGTCGCGACGCCCGGCACGAGCACAGCTGCGCCTGCCGCACCGCCGACTACGAGAGTTGCAGCAAGTGCAGCGGCTGCGATTCGTTTATGCATCAGGGGGATCCTTTCGATTGGGCCTCGACGATCGGGGCACACCATCACTTTCGCCGCCCGAAGTAAGAACCACCTTGGAAAGCATTAGGAGCTCACGAAGAGTTTCGCAGGCGCGACTAACTCGACTTAGGCGAAGTTAAGGCCGTTAGTTGCCGCTGGGTGCAACCCCACTGCGGTTTGCGGTCTTGCTAACCCGTAAATGCGGGTGTTGCCGCGACGGCGGCAACCTCAGCGGGTGCGGCAGTGGTCGTGGGCGCAATCGTGGTTGTGACTTCTGCGGTCGTTGTGGTTGTCGGCTCCGCTGATGCGAAGCTGAACACTGACGCTGCCGGCGGATCAGCAAGCCCCGGATAATCGGCCGGAATGGAGCTATCCCACTGAATCGTTGCATGCCCTGGCACCAACGCGCGACTCAGCACCATTTCGACGTCACCCGGCGCAGCCGGAGGCTGCCACAATGCATCAGATACGACACTTAAGGCGTCAATGCCGGTTCCCGATACCAGCACGGTCACTGTCTCGAAATCGTTGGCGTCAACTGTTGCGACCGTAATTGTTTGCGCCACGTTGTCAACGTCAACACTGACCGACCCACCCCAGCCGCAAGGATTGGAGGTGATTTCACTTGGACCACCAGTCAGTTCCGGGCCAACACCAACCGTCACATTTGTCACTGAAAACACCATTGGACCATCACCACAGCGGCCTGACGGCAGATCCATGCTGACCGTGATTGACACGGTGGCCGGTTCGACTACCGCATTCGCCGACGCGTTGGCGACGAACGGCGCAAGCGCCAATGCAATAACGGGTACGAGCAACAGTTTTTTCACAAAGACTCCTGGTTCAATCGTCATCATTGCGGGCGAGGTTAGTGCCTGACAACCGCGTCGATCAATGATCCCGATTTGCTTATCAACTCAATCCCGAGTCGATTACCCGCCGCAGTCGTCGGTCACAACTGACCACCCTCAACCGGGCCTCAACCTGATCACCGTCACGCCGAAGCCATACCTGGATCTGCGTCAGCTGCCGTGACCCGGCAGCACTCGATAGGCGTCGTAAATGCTATCGATCTGTTTGATGGTCGAGATCAGCGAATCCAGATGAGTCGGATCGCCAAGCTCGAAATCGAATCGCATCTTCGAGATACGGTCAGAACCGGTGCCCGTGTTGCAAGCGATGATGTTCACGTGAGCATCAGCCAGCGCAGAACTCACGTCACGCAGCAAACGCGCTCGGTCAAGCGCCTTGACTTCGATTGAAGCCACAAAACTACCGGTGCGCTCTTCGTCCCATTCGACCTCAATGAGGCGATCTCCCTGACCCATAGACAATGAAACTGCATTGGAACAGTCAGACCGATGCACCGAGACCCCTCGGCCTCGGGTGACGAACCCCATAATTTCATCACCAGGCACCGGAGTGCAGCAGCGCGACAGCCGAACCATGACATCGTCGAGCCCTTCGACGTGAATACCCGAACTACTCGAACCATGACGACGACTCCGACGGGTCGGCTCCCGAACCGTGATCGAAAGTTGCTCATCTTGCGCTGGGTCTATGTCCTGCAGATGATGGCGAATGCGCTCCGCAACCGATTTCGCCGAAACATGATTCTCGCCAATGGCTGCCTTTAACGCATCGAGGTCGACATAGTTCATCGACGCCGCTACTTCATGGAGCGTCTGGGACTTTTGAATCTTCTGAACCGGCAGGCCCTCTCGTCGCATCGCGGTAATGAGCTCGTCGGCTCCAGTTTCGATCGCATCCTCGCGTCGCTCACGAGATTGCCACTGACGGATCTTGTTTGCCGCCCGATGGGTGTATACAAATTTGAGCCAGTCCTGCGATGGACCCGAGCTATTGACTTTCGACGTGATGACCTCGACTGAATCCCCCGAAATCAGCACCGAATCAAGCGGTACTAAGCGCCCATTTACTCGCGCTCCAATGCAGGAATGACCCACTTCGGTATGGATTGCGTACGCGAAGTCGACCGTCGTCGAGCCGACTGGCAACGTGATGACACGGCCCTTGGGGGTGAAAATGAACACTTCGTCTTGGTCTAAATCGATCTTCAAATTCGCCATGTATTGCGAAGGGTCACTGGTCTCTTCTTGCCAATCCACGATCCGGTTCAACCAGGCCAGATCAGCTGACGATGTGTCGTCGTCTTTGTAATTCCAGTGAGCGGCAACTCCATTTTCGGCCCGAGCATGCATTTCGAGCGTGCGGATCTGCACCTCTAGTGGCTTGCCTTGCGGACCGATCACCGTCGTATGCAACGACTGATACAGATTGAATTTCGGCATCGCGATGTAATCCTTGAACCGCCCTTGCACCGGTTTCCAGGTGGCGTGAATAGAACCGAGTGCGGCGTAGCAGTCTTTCACCGTCGCCACCACGACGCGAATACCAACCAAGTCAAAGATGTCGTCGAATTCTTTTCCCTTGACGACCATCTTTTCGTAGATGCTCCAAAGGTGCTTCGGCCGGCCCGTCACAGCTCCGTCAATATGGAGTTCCTTCAAACGCTCGCGAACGTCTTCAAGAACCTGGGTCAAATAAATATCTCGCTCCGGCGAACGCGTTGCCACCATATGGTCGATTTCGGCATAACGCTTCGGATGCAATGCGGCGAAGCAGAGATCTTCGAGCTGCTGCTTCATCTCCTGCATTCCAAGTCGGTGCGCGAGTGGCGCATAAATATCGAGCGTCTCTTGGGCGGTGCGCTCTTGTTTCCACGCCGGCATTGCGGCAATCGTTCGCATGTTGTGCAAACGGTCCGACAGTTTGATGATCAAGACCCGCAGGTCTTTTGCCATCGCAACCAACATCTTGCGCATGGTTGCCGCTTGCTGAGCCTCCTTCGAATCAAACTTGAGGCGATCTAACTTGGTGACACCGTCGACAATCGCCGCGACGTCTTCACCGAACAGTGCAGTGAGGTCGTCGAGAGTTATGCCCGTGTCTTCGACTGCATCGTGCAGCAACGCGGCCGAAACCGTGACGTCATCGAGTCCAAGCTCGGCAACGATCTTCGCTACCGCAACTGGGTGCTGGACATACGGCTCACCCGATTTACGGGTCTGCCCCAAATGGGCATCGCGTGCCAACTCGTAAGCCTGAATGATTCTCGCCGTTGAATCCTTCGGATGCCGTTCACGAAAGGCGTCGATCAGCGGCGCGATCTCCTGCGAATGCGGCGCGACATGGCGGCGCCATGGCAAGACTCGATCGACGGTGGCCACGCTCGGTCGCTGCTCCTTCGTGGGGGCCGGACCCCTCTAGTGTGCCCTACGCTCGCACCAACAACGACACCAAGGCTTCACACTCCTTAGTTTTAAGCGATCCAGATCACGTCCAGACCACCCAGTCTCAGCGGGTCTTGCCCTTCTTGCGGGGGCGAGGCGGAATCACGCCCGCCGCCGGGGCCAACGACTGACCATCGCTTGAATCGCTCGCATTGTCACCGGCAACCGATCCGCCGGACGAAACTGCGGCCCGAGCTGCCGCCGAACGCCCGGTCGTATAGCCGACGCCGCCTGATCCAAGTCGGGCTGCTAACGCCTTGTTCTTCGGTTCACGTTCTTTGAGCCAAACCACGATTGGTGCGGCGACAAAAATCGATGAATACGCACCCGAAATCATGCCAACCAGCAGCGCGATCGAGAACTCTTCAAGAGTGACTGCACCCAAAATGCCGGCGCCAACTACCAGCATTGAAATAACCGGAATCACCGCGACCACCGAAGTATTGACCGACCGCAGTAGCACCTGATTCATCGACAGCGAGCTCAAATCGGTGAACGTCATCCGCGAGGTCAATCCAGGTCGAGCCTGATTCTCTTTCACCTTGTCGAACACCACGATGGTGTCGTAAATCGAATACCCAAGGATGGTTAAGAACGCGATAACCGTAGGCGGTGTCACCTCAAGTTGGAACACCGAATACACGCCGACGCTGATCACGACGTCATGGATCATGGCGAGGACCGCAGCAACAGCCATTTTCCATTCGAGGCGAATAGACAAGTACAACAAAATGACCGCAAGGAAGAACACCAGCGCCCGTTCGGCCGACTTGGTGATCTCCTTTCCCCACGAAGGGCCAACGGTACTGACGCTTACGTCACCTACTTCAACACCGGCCAGGGTCGCGAGGGTCTCGGCTACCTGGGCTTGTTTTTCAAGCGAACTCGCTGGCTCCTGCACACGCAAGATGTCAGTACCGACTTGTTGAATCTTTGCTCCACCCGACCCCACTCCGTCGAGTGCTGATCGAGCCTCAGTAACCGACACCCCAGGCGCTTTGACTTCCCAAGAGATGCCGCCCTCAAAGTCGATCCCAAGATTCAACCCGCGGGTGAACAACGACAGGACGCTGATGACAATCAGGATTGCCGACAGGATCAGGCCTCTGCGCCACCACTTCTTAAAGTTGATGTCATTTTCACCCCGGTAAAGGCGACCGAGACTGCTCATGATTCACCTCCGGTTGAAACCGTTACGTGATTTGCGACCGCGTTTTTGGGTTCGAGCATTGGCACCGGCAATCCGAATTGGCCTGGGTGCTCTGCGCATCGCTTCGAGTTCGTTGCCCATCGAACCACTGGTCGCATATAGAAGTAGGACGTGATCAGATCGAGCACTGTCGAAAGACCGAGATAGAGGGCAAACCCTCGCACTGCACCGACAGTCAAGAAATACAGCAACGCAGCGCCGATCACCGACGCTCCATCAGCGGCGACAATCGTGCTCCAAGCTGATGCAAATGATTTATCGATAGCGGCACGGACGGTACGGCCGGAACGAACGTCTTCTTTGAGATGTTCGTAATAGACAACATTGGAGTCAAGCGAAACACCGATGGACACGATGATGCCGGTGATGCCTGCCAATGTCAGCGCCAGGCCCACGCTCGAACTCAGATAGCAAAGCAACCCCCAAAGGATCGAACCTTCGATCAGTAGTTTCACCATCGCCAACACGCCCAAGAACCGGTAGAAGGCAATCATGTACAAGCCAACGAGAATGAATCCGACCAGACCAGCAACCAAACCGGCATGAAGCGCATCTCGTCCGAGCGTGGCTGAAACGCTTTCAGTCTGCTGCGGGAACAAGACCACGGGTAACGCGCCATAGCGCAATGCCGTCGCAATATCTTTGGCGTCGCCTTCGGTGTAATTGCCCGAAATGGTGATCTGATCACGAGCAAAACTCGCAACCTTGATGCTAGGTGCGGTCAAAACTTGATTGTCCAACACCACGGCGAGGCGACCAGTCGGACACGTCGCTGAAGCCGGATTGCACTGCCCGGCAGCGGTGTTGAATTTGTCGATCCCATCAACACCGCTTTTGAACACGGGCCGAATTTCCCATTTGCCAGATTGATCAAGCCCAGCCGACGCCGACTCAAGAGATGAACCCTCAACTACCACTGGGCCGAGTTGGTAGATGGCGATCGTTTGTTTGGTCTTGGGATCAACTTGAGGCAGGACCACGGTTGCTTCGGGCGTGATTTGATCGGCTGGCGTCAACGGCGGGGCTGACGAAGTTGCTGTTTGCGGTGTCGCCGTTGCCTGTGGCGCTGAGGTTGTTGCCGTCGCATCGGAAGGCAACGAGGCGGTCAGGCCCCCCGTCGAATCAGTTGTGGCTGGGGCTTGTGCTGTTTCGAATGCTGCCGCGCTTTCACCCTCGACCCACTTCGTCGTGGCCCGCATACCCTGTTGGCTCGTGTCGGTCGAACCCGAAGTGCTGGGCGGAGTCGCACCATTGCCCGATGCATCAGTGGTCGAAGTGTCACCTGGTGCAGTGTCAGGTGTCGTCGAGTCCGTCGACGAGGTTGTATCAACCGCTACTGGCGCGGGATACTCCGCCAGCACCGGTCGGAACTGCAGCGCTGCGGTTTGACCAACAAGGTCAAGTGCGCGTTGTTTGTCCTTCACCCCAGGGATTTGCACCAGCACGTTGGATCCCTGACGAGAAATATCTGGCTCAGCCACGCCGAGTGCGTCGACGCGGCTGCGAATAATTTTGATTGCTTGATTGAGCGTGTCTTCAGAGATCGCCGGGTCGCCGGGCTTTTTACATTCCTGCGGATTCGACGGTGAGGCCGGACACAACACCAGCGAAACCCCGCCTTGGAGATCGAGGCCCAGCAAGGGCCGATCTCCCGAAACGATGGTGTAGGTGAATGCAAAAATCGCCACCAAAACGATGACGAGTAGTCCGCCAAGTCCGCGACGGGCTCGCTTTCGGGAGGCCATAAGTCAGTCCTCAAGACGGTCTGACGCGTGAACGTCAACCGCAGGGTCGTAGGGCGAATTCTGGGGCACTTCTCGATCAATCGTGATTGCGACGGCTTGGCGCGCAACTTTGATAACTGTTCCGGTCGCTACCTCAACCAGCACGTAGTCATCCTCGACGACAACCACCGTTCCAAATATTCCCCCGCCAGTCATCACGTTGTCGCCCGCGGCCAAGGACGCCACGACTTCTTGATGTCGACGTGCCTCACGTTGTCGAGGTACAGCGAGCAACGCCCACATCGCTGCGAGCACTAATAACACGATGATGAATGCAGGAGTCATGGGGTTCCAGGTTCGCGGACCGAAGTTGCAGCAGAGTAGTCCGAGTTAGCCACCCAACGGGACCAGCCCGCAGGAGAGGTCCTGCCCTTCCTCAGCCCCAGACCGACCAAGTCTCGAGTCGAAGTTGCTCAAAAGTGCCTGCACGAATCGCATTGCGAGCCCGCTTCATGAGGTCGAGGGTCCAGTGGACGTTATGAATAGTCAGCAGGCGAGCCACCGAAGGCTCTCCCACTTGAAACAAGTGGCGAAGATAGGCCCGCGACCAGCGGGCACAAACCGGGCACGAGCAACGCACATCTAGCGGTGCGTCGCTACGGGCATTTGCGGCGTTTTTCACATTCAAACGGCCCTCATCAGTCAACACGGTGCCATGCCGAGCCGCGCGAGTCGGCATCACGCAATCAAACATGTCCACTCCCCGAGCAATCGCTTCGATCAAGCTCACTGGATCGCCGACGCCCATCAAATAGCGCGGTTGGTCGACCGGAAGAATTGCCGTGACAACTTCGAGCGCTGGCAGCATCTGCTCACGTGGTTCCCCCACTGACAGTCCGCCGATCCCATAGCCATCAAACCCGATTTCGACAGTCCGTCGAGCACTTAATGAGCGCAGCTTCTCATCAACACCGCCTTGCACGATCCCAAACTGAGCCTGATTGCGCTGCACTTGCGACGCAGATTCAATTCGGCCCGTGAGAAAAGCCCTGCGCGCGCGTTCAGCCCACTGCGCGGTTCGTTCCACTGCTTGACCGACAACATCGACACTTGACGGCAATGGCGGACACACGTCGAGCACCATCTGAATGTCGGCACCCAGATCTCTTTGCACCTCAACGGCCGCTTCCGGAGTCAGGTGGTGCAGGCTGCCGTCATAGGTCGATTTGAATGTTGCTCCGTCGTCGGTGACTTTTGGTTCAAGCGAAAACACCTGGAACCCACCGGAATCGGTCAGTACGTGACGATCCCAAGCCATAAATCCATGCAAGTCGCCCATCTCGGCAATGAGTTGCGCCCCTGGCCGCAACATCAGGTGATAGGTGTTCGCCAACATGATCTCGACACCCAGTGCCTCGAGATCGATCGATGACAATGTCCGAACGCTGGCGCGGGTGCCCACAGGCATGAAGACAGGGGTTTCAAACGTGCCTCGAGCGGATCGAACTCGGCCGGCACGCGCGTTGCCATCCGTCGCGTCGAGCTCAATGTTCAACACGCGATCGCTCACTGATGCGCCTCGTTTGACAACGCGTTCCAACGATCTTTTCGGGTTAACACCATGGCATCGCCAAACGACAAAAATCGGTAGTTGCCGTCAAGCGCAACACGATACAGATCACGCCATCGCGGACCGGCAAACGCATCGACCATAACTAGCAGTGACGAACGCGGTAGGTGAAAATTGGTCACCAATCGGTCAACGATCTGAAACCCGAAACCCTCGGCAATAAAAAGCTCGGTTGATCCATCACGGTTCCCTGTGGCAGCGGCACTCTCAAGAGCACGTACAACCGTTGTACCAATAGCGACGACGTTGTTCCCATCGAGATGCGCTCGCTCGCAGGCGGCGAGCGTCGCGGCCGGAACCGAATAGCGTTCGCTATGCATCCGATGATCTTCGATGCGCTCTGATTCAATCGGCCGAAACGTACCAAGGCCAACGACTAGCTCGACCTCGGCCACCGAAATGCCGCGTCGAGCTAGACCGGCAAAGACTTCAGGGGTGAAATGCAGCCCTGCCGTTGGCGCTGCTGAGGAATGGGCACGGTGAGGATCGGCGTAGATTGTCTGATAGCGATCGGGGTCATCGAGCTGCGCTGTGATGTATGGCGGTAACGGCATCTCCCCTAAAAAGTCGATCGCTTCGATCAAGCTGATACCGGTCGAGACGAGTGAAACCAAGCGCACTCCGTCACCGAGGTCGTTACCCACTTCGACTCGGAGCACGCCCCCGTCAAACTTGCTAGTCAAGACCGAGCCGGGTGGAAGTCTTTTTCCCGGACGCACCAGCGCCTCCCATGAGCCCGAGTTGGCGTCAGCAGATAGCCGCTCGAGCAACAACACCTCGGCTGCTCCCCCGGTGTCTTTTCTCAATGAAAGCCTTGCCGGCATGACTCGAGTCGTATTGATCACCACGACATCGCCCGGATTCAAATAATCGGCCAGCTCCCGCATGCGGGCATGTACGACCATCTCACCCGTCGCCACCTGAGTAATTGGCCCTCGATCGACTAAGAGACGAGACGAATCACGTGGGTCAACCGGATGTTGCGCGATACGCGCCTCGGGCAGTTTGTAATCAAACGAGGCGGTATCCACGATCGAACACTAGAGCCAGCTTGGACGAACCTCAGCCGAAGAGGTTCGCTCCATCGTCGGTAGCCGACATGGACGCAGTCGCGGGCGCGACCAAACCCAAGTGAGCCCACGCTGCCGGTGTTACGACGCGACCGCGCGGCGTTCTCATTAACAATCCTTGCTGAATCAAAAATGGTTCGTAGACATCCTCGACTGTCTCAGTTGGCTCACTCACACTGATCGCCAAGGTCGATAATCCAACCGGCCCCCCACCGAAGCGCTCAGCGATCGACGACAAAATGGCACGGTCAACTTTGTCGAGGCCGAGTTCATCGACACCAAAGAGTTCTAGCCCTTCGTTCGCAGTGGTTACATCAATCGTGCCGTCACCACGAACCTCTGCGAAATCGCGGACCCGACGCAACAGACGATTTGCAATCCGCGGTGTGCCACGAGCGCGCCTTGAAATTTCGCGCGCCCCCGATGGATCAACCTCGACACCAAGGATGCCAGCGGCACGCACCACAATTAGTTCAAGATCGGCCGGAGTGTAGTAATCCAACCTGGCCACCAACCCGAATCGATCGCGCAGCGGACCCGTGATCAGACCGGTGCGCGTCGTCGCGCCAACCAAAGTAAACCTCGGCAAATCGAGTCGAATCGAGCGGGCGGCAGGGCCTTTACCCAACACGATGTCGAGTTGAAAATCTTCCATTGCCGGATAGAGAACCTCTTCGACGGCGCGCGACAGTCGGTGAATTTCGTCGATGAACAACACGTCGCCTTCATCGAGGCGAGTAAGGATCGCGGCAAGGTCACCGGCGCGGTCAAGCGCTGGGCCCGACGTGATTTGCAGGCCGACACCCATCTCGGCGGCAACGATTCCTGACAGCGTGGTCTTGCCCAGACCGGGCGGCCCAGCAAAGAGCAGATGGTCGGCAGGCTGTCCACGTCGCCTCGCTGCTTCAAGGATGATCGCCAAGTGATCTTTGAGTTCTGCTTGCCCGACGAATTCGTCAAGTCGCCGTGGCCGAAGCCCACCTTCGTCGCTCAACGGGTCGCCAACTGAGGCAGTCGGGCCACGAAGTAATTCTTCGTCGTCATGCGCACTCGGTTCGGGACTTAAAAGTTCGTCACGCACGGCGCATCAACTTGTTGCCAATCGCTGCAATGCCTCTTTCAAT
Source organism: Actinomycetes bacterium (assembly GCA_037138595.1). GTDB lineage: Bacteria > Actinomycetota > Acidimicrobiia > Acidimicrobiales > Acidimicrobilacustridaceae > UBA4742. The sequence continues at coordinate 72,979 of JBAXIB010000002.1, forward strand.
AGCGCAGCCGTATCGTCGTCGTCAGACATATCGCGTGTAACCGCAGCCACTTCGTCGGGCTGATAGCCAAGATTGGCGAGTGCTTCGCGCACATCTGACCGCGCCGATCCGCGTCGCGGCGATGCGCTCGATGCAGGAGCACCCACGGACTCCATTGCCGGCAGGTTCAACCGAGATTTCAACTCAATCAATAATCGCGCTGCAGTCTTTTTCCCCACGCCCGGGACCAAACACAATGCATCGAGATCATCCTCGGCGACCACCATGGCCAATGCCGCTGGCCCGTGTACCGACAAGATTGCGAGCGCAAGTGCGGGTCCTACGCCGTGGGCCCCAAGTAACGACTCGAAGCCGTCTCGTTCGTCACGAGTCAAAAAGCCAAACAGCGTTTGAGCATCCTCGCGAAGATGGTGATGGATATAGACGAATACATCGCTTCCGAGTTCGCCGAATTCGACCACCGTGGTTGGCGTGACCGTCACCCGGTATCCGACACCGGCAACTTCAATCACGACTTCGCCTGCCGGCGACATGGAACGGTCGGTTAACTGTCCTCGGAGCGAACCAATCATCGGACGCCTTTGGTCGCCACAGCTGCCGCCCGCGCCATTGGCGCCATCGCCAAGTGACATAAGGCCAACGCCGCTGCGTCGGCAGCGTCGGGCGGTTCCGGGACTTCTGCGAGATCGAGAAGCATCTTCACCATGTGTTGCACTTGTTCTTTCGATGCGCCGCCATGTCCGGTTACAGCCTGCTTGACCTGATTGGGCGAGTACTGCTCGACGGCGCAGCCTCGATTAGCCGCCTCAGCCATCACGAGCCCACTGGCTTGGCCAACTGACATTGCAGTGCGGACGTTTACCTGGAACAGCACGCGCTCAACCGCGAGCGCCGAGGGCTGATACTGATCGAACAGACCCTGAAACTCGTTTTGTAACTCACCTAATCGCGCATGCAGAGCATCATCGGGAGATGTCGTGATCACGCCCAGCGCCATGGCACGCGGTTTTTCTCCGCTGCGTTGTTCCAAGACGCAATAGCCACAGCGTGATAATCCGGGGTCAATACCGAGAACGAACACGTGTACGACTATAGGTACATTCGCCCAACCGGAGGTGGATGACACTTGATCTGTACGCTTCGCTGCCGATGGAACCGACGTGTCGCCACCAATTCCGATGACCGAGCCAACCGTGATGACCCAGCCAATTGATGCCGCCACCAACGACGACCCCATGATGATGGCCACGGGTGATCCCCGATTAGTGGTCGAACTCCGCAACGTAGGCAAGCATTTCGGGCCAGTTCCTGCGTTATCAAACTTGACTATCCTGGCTCCCCGAAGTCGCATCACTGTGCTTCTCGGACCGAACGGTGCAGGCAAGACGACGGCTATTCGAATCATCACTGGTGCGCTCGTTCCCGATGAAGGCCATGTGCGTACATTTGGCCTCGACCCAAACGTCGACGGCGAACAAGTGCGGAGTCGATGCGGGGTGGTATCAGCCAAACCGGCTTTGTACGATCGCCTATCTGGTTGGGACAACTTGCAATATGCCGCCGAGTTATACGGCCTCGGACGCAACGCGATTGAACCGATCCGAGCTGCGGCGGGACGATTCGGCATCATCGAGGCACTCGACCAACAAGTCGGCGGCTACTCCACTGGAATGAAAACTCGCTTAGCGTTGTCGCGTTCGGTCCTTCATGATCCTGAACTTTTGCTCTTCGACGAACCAACGTCAGGTCTCGATCCTGAATCATCACACGCGGTACTCGATCTGATCCGCGAGATGGCAGACGAGGGTCGCACCGTCATCATGTGCACTCACCTCCTCATTGAGGCCGAAGGACTCGCTGACCAAATCATCGTTTTGGAAAGTGGCACCGACCTCATTCATGGCACCCAGTTGGCGCTCACCGAGCGGTACTTCCCTGGCTTTCTCGTCCGGCTCGACGCCGAAGACCCCACACAACTTGACCAGCTCATCGCTGCACCTGGAGTCATCTCGGTTTCCCGTGTTGGCGACGTGACCGAAGTGTTTGTCGATGAGCTCAATCGGGTACCCGACCTAGTGACACAACTCGCCGCCGCTGGCGTTCGTTTGACCCGCGTCGATCCCTATCATCCATCACTTGAAGACCTGTATTTCGCTATACGTCGAGAACGTCGCGGTGTCGATTCCACCACAGGTATTGGCACATTCCCGGAGTTGGGACGATGAACTACCGCCGCATGATGACGGTGATGCGTACCGACCTCAAACAGCTACAACAGTCGAAAGACTTTTGGATTCCGATGGCATTGCTGGGCGGTTTGTTTTTCTTGGTCATACCCGGCGTTCTACTTTCAGTTATCAATAGCATTGGCAATATCGGAACCATCCAGCAGGTGTCCCAAGCGCTGCAATTGTTGCCGCAGACAGCTCAAGATGCAGTCCCCCAAGCCGCATCAGACGGGACCAAGGTGTCGTTCGTTCTCGCCGTCTACCTGCTTGCACCCATTGCTGTCATCGTCCCGCTAACTATCTCAACCGCGGTCGGATCAAGCTCGATCGTTGGCGAACGCGAACGGGGAACTGGCGAGTTCCTCGCTCACTCGCCGGCCGGCGTTCGCGAGATCTACCTCGGCAAGTTGATCGCAAGTCTGATCCCGGGGTATCTCACGACCATCGTCGGGTTTGGGTTGTATTCGCTCATGGTCAACCTCATTGTCGGGCCCGCCGCCGGTGGTTGGTTTTTCCCTACTGCGTCATGGTGGCTATTGATTTTGTGGGTACTTCCGCCGTTCCTTTTAATCGCACTGTCGTTAGTTCTCAGGCTCTCGGCCCGAGTGAAAAGCACTGCAGCGGCGCAACAAGCCGCCGGCCTCATCACCTTCCCCCTCATCTTGATTGCCTATGGCCAATCGACTGGCGCACTTTTTGGCGCCGCAGCCGTAACGCTTTCCTTCGCGATGGGCGCCGTTGCCTGGGGAATCGGATTCGCGTTGTTGTTTAGCGGTATGCGATCGCTCACCCGGGCCCGATTGCTAGGTGTGGCAAACGAAGCTTGAACCCAAATAGCATTGCGCGGTGCCTCTCCCCAAAGTTTCCATTCGACTCGGCGCGCTCATCGTCGGTCTGATTGCCACAATTTCGGCGTGTTCAACTACATCGTCGACTTCGACCGAGTCAGTCGACTCCTTCAGTCCTGCGCCAATCGTGGTCGGTTCCTTGGCCGCCGCCACCGGTTCTGGGGCCACCTACGGCATTAGTCAACAACGCGGCATCGCATTAGCGGTCAACACCCTTGCCGACGGTGCGATCAAAGTTGTCACTTTTGACGACCTGTCTACCAATGCCGGGGCGACCGCTGCCATGGCGTCGGCGTTGGCAAACGACCCCAGCGCAATTGTGGGACCAACCCTTTCATCGGGAGCGGCGGCCGCTGACCCGTTGGCACAAACAGCAGGAGTGCCGGTATTGGCCGCCAGCAATTCAACTGTTGACATCACGGCGATCGGAGACATGATTTGGCGAGTGATTTTGCCGGACTCGTCGATGATCCCGCAGGCAGTTGCCGCGGCCGCTAAATCTAACCCCATACATACCGCGGGCATGGTTTGGGAACCAGCCGACAGCTATTCCGCCGAAGCAGCAAAATCGTTCCGCGCCGCCGCACCAACTCAAGGCATCACCATTTCCAGCGAAGCGCCCTATATCGATGGGTCGACGACCATCGACGCAGTGCTCGCGAAGGCAACGGCATCGAAACCCGATGCATTGTTTTTGCCTCTTCGTTCGGCGGTCGCATCCGACTTTCTCAAGACTGCAGCCAAGCTTGCGCTGCCTCAGATCAAAATTGGCGGCAACGGCTTCAACTCAATGGCATTGCTGACTTCTGCAGGCTCCGCCGCCGACGGTCTGATTGTTGCAACGTCTTGGAATATCGCTGAATCGAGTGACGCTTCTTCGGAGTTTGTTGCCCAGTACCGCGAGGCATATGGCATCGACCCTGATGCCTTCGCAGCTCAAGGTTACGCGGCGGTTCAGGTGCTGTTAGGCGCCATTACCGCTGGCGGAGGAAGCGCCCCGACCCAAGTGCAGCAAGGGTTGAAATCGCTTGGGACCCTTGACACCGTGCTCGGGCGATTCAGTTTTGATGACAAGCACAACCCGACCTATCCGGCCGTCGTGCAAGTTGCTACCAATGGCACCTTTGCCGTGTTCGGCTCGTAGACGTCGGCGTTCGCATCGGCATCAGCGTTCGCATCGGCTGACGACATTCGAAACAGCCGTTCGCGCATTGTGGGCTGAGTGTTTTCAGTCTTAGACAGCTAGCGGAGATCGCCAATGGCAAGGACTGCATCAACGATTTCGTCAGTTGGACGGAACGTAAAACCTGCCGTTGCACGATGCGCATAGCGGATGACGCCGAGGTCATCGATAACGAAAAGGCTACGGCGATAAAATCCGAGCGGACCCAAAATGCCAAAGGCCGCACCGACGACCTTGTCGGTATCAGACAACAGCGGGAATGCCAGGTTGTGACTTGCTGAAAATCGACTGTGCTCGTCTACCGATTGCGGACTCAGGGCTAGTACTTGCGCGCCGACGTCGGCGAACTGGGCGATGTCATGGCTATAGGTCTGCAACTGGACGGTACAAACAGGCGAGTGGTCAGCCGGATAAAAGACGAGTACGAGTGGCTGTCCGAGATAGTCCGAACGACGATACGTGTGTTTGCCCAATTCGGTACCGTCGGTGCCTAGGAGCGAAAAATCAGGAGCAGGCGTGCCTATCTCAAGCGTCATGGGTTGTGACGATCGATGCGGAAAAACGACACCCTAAAGTTCTATCGAACTGAGCACGGAATCCGGAATGTCGAAATTCGCATACACGTCTTGGACATCATCGTCTTCTTCAAGTGCGTCGATCACTCGTAGCACTGACCTCGCTTCGTCCGCAGTCGTCAACGGAACGGTATTAGTCGCCAGCATGGTCGTGTCGGCAGATTCAACAGCAATACCAGCTGCAATTAGGGCCGCTTCCACTGCTGGGGTGTCGCTTGGAGCACACGTGACACGCCAGGTGTCTCCTTCGTCGACGATATCTTCGGCACCAGCATCAAGGGCGGCCATCATCACGTCGTCCTCGTCTACCGAACGCGAAACCATAACGATTCCTTTGCGTTCGAACTGCCAAGCCACTGCGCCGGGCTCAGCGATCGATCCACCGTTTCGTTTGAGCGCGGTACGAACTTCCGAGCCAGTCCGGTTGCGATTATCGGTCAGCACCTCAATGAGAACCGCTACGCCTTGGGGGGCATAGCCCTCATAGGTGATTTGTTCATAGATGACACCCTCGAGGTCGCCAGTGCCACGCTTGATCGCTTTTTCAATAGTGTCAAGCGGAACCGAAGCGCTCCTCGCTTTTTGATACATCGTTCGCAACGCTGGATTCATATCAAGGTCGCCTCCACCGGCACGGGCCGCAACCTCAACTTGCCGAATGAGCTTGCCGAAAAGCTTGCCCCGAGCAGCATCGGCAGCACCTTTTTTGTGCTTGATCGTGGCCCACTTGGAATGTCCAGACATTGGTGTCTCCTTTCAACCGCGCAGGTGCGCGGTAAACGAACTAACGGGTGACCTGTACCGCATCGAGAAACAGTTGATGTAGTCGCGGATCCGGCGACAACTCAGGGTGAAACGAAGTAACAAAGACGCTCCCTTGACGACAACAAACCGCGCGGCCGTCGACTGACGCAAGTACCTCCACATCGGGTCCGAGCCGCTCAACGAGTGGAGCGCGAATAAACACCGCGTGCAGCGGTCCGTCAATACCTACCAACGCAAGCTCCATCTCGAACGAATCAATTTGCCGACCGAATGCATTTCGCCGCACGTCAATATCGATAGCGGCAAAACCGCGCTGGTCCGGTCGCCCGTCAATGATTCGTGAAGCCAGCAAGATCATCCCCGCGCACGTTCCGAGCGCGGCCATCCCATCGCCTAGTCGCGTGTCGATCGCTTCAAACAACCCACTGGTTTCAAGAAGCTTCGACATCGACGTTGACTCGCCGCCCGGAATAATGAGCGCATCAATGAGGTCAAGATCACCGGTGGTTCTTACTTCTCGTGCCCTGATACCGAGGCGAGCTAAAACATCAAGATGGAGGCCGCTCGCTCCTTGAAGCGCAAGTACGCCAATCGCGACTGACGAGTCCGACGCCGACACCTGGGGGTTCACCTGACTTAGACGACATCACCATGGTTCGCGCTCGCCCACTACCAGCCGCGCTCGGCAAGTTTGGTCTCGAGAGTCGCAATTTCAAGCCCGGGCATCGCGGCGCCGAGGCCTCGACTGACCTTGGCCAAAATCTCTGGGTCTCGAAAGTTTGTCGTTGCCTCAACAATCGCCTTGGCCATAATCGTTGGTTCCTCGCTCTTGAAAATGCCGGAACCAACAAAGACCGCCTGGGCCCCGAGTTGCATCACGAGCGAAGCATCAGCAGGGGTCGCAATACCTCCGGCGCAAAACATCGGAACCGGAAGTGTCCCTGTTTCAGCGAGTTCCTGAACTAGTCCGATTGGCGCCTGAAGGCGCTTGGCCCATTCAAACAACTCAGCCGAATCGGCGGTACCGATTTTACGTATGTCGCCCAGGATGGACCGTAAATGTCGAACCGCCTCAACGACGTTTCCGGTGCCAGCCTCACCTTTCGATCGAATCATGCAGGCACCTTCGGAAATGCGACGTAACGCCTCGCCCAGGTTCGTGGCGCCGCAAACAAACGGGACCGTGAACGCCCACTTGTCGATGTGGTGTGCTTCATCGGCGGGAGTCAACACTTCGCTTTCGTCGATGTAGTCCACCCCCAAAGCCTGAAGAATTTGGGCCTCGGCGAAATGTCCGATCCGCGCTTTTGCCATCACGGGGATGGTGACTGCCGCTTTGATGCCTTCGATCATTTCCGGATCGCTCATGCGAGCAACGCCACCGTCGCGACGAATATCGGAGGGAACTCGTTCGAGTGCCATAACCGCGGTTGCACCCGCGTCTTCGGCGATCTTGGCCTCGTCGGCATTGACGACGTCCATGATGACACCGCCCTTGAGCATCTCGGCCAGGCCACGTTTTACCAACGTGGTGCCGGTTGCTCTGGTGCCGGCGCCACCTGGGGCACTGGTTGATACGGAATTCAAATCATCAGCCATTCGGTGAGTGTAGATGCCTGAGCGACACAAACCAGAAGCCGGAAACCGATGGAGGCCCGAGCCCAGTGTGGACTCGCCCAGCACGACCTACATCTCGCGCAATGCCTCGATACGGTCCTCAATTGGCGGATGGGTATCGAACAGATGCGACCACCGTGACTTCTTCTTGTCGTCGCCGTCGTAGTGGTCCATCGGCTCTTCGATCCAAAGGTGCGCAGTAGCACGACTTGTATTGCGCACCGACGTGTTGTCGTCGCGTAGTTTCTCTAACGCCGAGATCAGACCGGGTGGATATCTGGTCATCTCAACGGCCGACACATCAGCGAGTGCTTCACGTTTGCGGCTCACGGCAAGTTGCATCATGAGAGCCATGAACGGCGCCAAAATAATGACGACCAGCGCCAGAATCATCGTGAACGGGTTGCTGCTGCTGTCGTTGCTGCGGCGTCCACCGAAAATGAACATGCGAATTCCAAAATCGCTCAGCGCGGCAACAACACCGACAAGGCACACTGCTATTGACGACAACCGAATGTCATAGTTCTTGATGTGGCTGAGTTCGTGGGCCAATACACCCTCTAACTCGATTCGATTCATCTTTTCCAGCAAACCGGACGTGACTGCTATCGAAGCATGTTTCGGATCGCGCCCAGTCGCAAACGCGTTCGGCGCGTGGTCTTCGACGATGTAAAGCTTCGGCTGCGGTAACCCCGACGCGATACACAAGCCCTCGATCAAGTTGAACAACCGGGCGTACTGCTCGCGGTCAGCCGGGACCGCATGAGTCATCGAAAGCGCGACCTTGTCTGAGTTCCAGTATGAGACAAACGACGCTCCACCCGCGACGACGAGCGCGATCGAGACACCGATCCAGCCAAATTGGAACGCGTAATCGAATAAAGCCACCACCAACACCACAAACGCGATGAATCCAAGAATCAGTAGGGCGGAACGGCGTTTGTTCTGCTTGACCTGGTCGTACAGCGTGAGCTCCTGAAAAGACGAGGACTAAGAGAACGAAACCTTGACGGGACCACGTGAGTCGTCGTCGGCCTCGAAATACTCCCGCTGCTCGAAGTGGAAGGGTCCGGCGATCATGTTCGCTGGAACGGACTGAATCTTGGTGTTGAACTTCAAAACGGTGTCGTTATAAAACTGCCGCGCGTAGGCGATTTTGTCTTCAGTACCCGTCAATTCTTCTTGGAGATTGAGAAAATTTTGGTTGGCCTTCAAATCGGGATAAGCCTCGGATACGGCAAACAACGATTTCAATGCGCCGCTTAACGCATTGTCGGCCTGCGCGGTAGCGGCAGGTCCTTGCGCATTGATGGCCGATGCACGCGCTTGTGTCACTTTTTCGAACGTCGCGCTTTCATGGGCCGCGTAACCTTTCACGGCCTCGACCAAATTAGGAATCAGGTCATAGCGACGTTTGAGTTGCACTTCGATCTGTGCCCAAGCCGCGTCGATTCGATTACGCAATCTGACCAATGTGTTGTAGGTCGCGACAACCAAAACTGCCAGCACAACGATGATGGCGATGAGCAGCAGCGGCAAAAGTGGCATACGCACATCATAGGACCCGACCCCGCTACTTGGATGAACGTGAAAAACTCACTCGCTCATAGAGGTCCACGTAGCACTGGGCCAGGTGCTCCATCGAGAACTCACGAGCCCGCTGTTTGCCCGATGTCACCAACTTCTCGGCATTTTGGGGATCGGATAACACGCTGCGCAGTGCGCCAGCCAAGCTATGAGCATCACCCGGACTCACCAAGATCGCATCAGCACCCGCCCTCGCAACGTTGGAATAGCCGGGCAGATCGCTGGCGACAATCGGCGTTCCAGCCGCCATCGCCTCGAGCAACACGATGCCAAATGACTCGCCGCGAAGCGATGGTGCACAAAACACATCCGCGGCTCGCATGCGACGCGCTTTTTCGTCATCAGAAATTTGGCCGAGCCACTCGATTCGCACATCGCCGGCCACTTGCACTCGTAATTGTTCGGAATCGGGTCCGTCTCCGGCGATCCACAACTTGGTGCTCGGAGGCAGTTCGGTCATCGCCTCGAGCAACACTTCGAGACCTTTTCGTGGCTCGTGACGCCCAACAAAGAAAATCGTTGGTGCATCATGAGTCCATGGCGTTGCATCGGCAAACGCCGCGGTTTCGACACCGTTGAATAACACTGAGTACTCGCCGCCAAGTGCACCGCGCGCCATTTTTTCGGCATCGTCGCTCACTGCAACTCGCATATCGAGTCGTTTTGCCAGCCACTTCACCCCGGGCGAAAACCATTTATAGGCCGAAGATTCGCCCGCAGCGTGAAAGGTGCCGACCAGCGGCGCCGTTTTGAAAAACATGGCCGTCTGGGTGGGTCCAGGAGCGAGCGGTTCATGAAGGTGTACGACATCAAACGCTTCGTCGCGTAAGGCTCGAATCGTGCGAAGTTGGGCCGAAGGATCCGGAGCAATTGGCGCAACCGAACCATTGGCCGCGGTCGGCACGCTGTTACCAAGTGGTGTGACGCCGGCATCGGGTGGAGGCCCATCACATGGACCCAAAACGCGAACATCATGGCCCATCACACGTAACGTACGACCGAGCGCCAGTATCTGACCCTGCACCCCACCTGGCAAGGTAAGGCTGTAGGGGCTGATGATGCCGATGCGCACGCCGCTACGGTAGTTGACCAATGAACACTTGAGCCCACGTCGGAGCCGAAAAACGCAATGTCGATGACCGAGGACCCTTCTCGAACTGATTTGATTGACCTTCCGGACTTCGTCGACCTGGTGCGCTATCGACTCGATGATCCGGAGAGTCCGCGCTACCTCGACTTGGTCGAGAACTGCGCGCAACAAATAAAAGCAGGCGGCTCGTGTGAGCTTGACGGATTCTTGACCAACTCAGGCCTTGCGACCATGACCAAAGAAGCACAAAAGCTGGAGGCACATGCATTTCGCAGCGGCGGTCTTGGGACGGTCTACCTCGACAAGCCAGACCGCACAGCAGCACCTGACCATCCACGCCAGTACCAAGGTGAGTATGGGGTCGCAGCGGTTGCCTATGACCAGTTTCCAGCCCAGTCGACGATACGCCAGCTGTATGAGTCGGCTTCGCTGCTCATGTTTTTGGGCGACGTACTCAAACGCGGTCCACTTTTTCGCTACGCCGATCCGCTTGGTGCGCTGAACCTGGCGGTCATGAACCATGGGGATCAATTGCAGTGGCATTTTGATCAGACAGATTTCGTGGTGTCGCTTGCTTTGCAAGATGCCGACGTCGGCGGCGACTTTGAAGTGGTTCCGAATATTCGGTCAATCGCCGACGAACGCTATGGCAAAGTTGCCGAGGTTCTGGCCGGCAATACACGTGACGTCATCACGCTCCCGATGACACCGGGTTCGCTACTCATCTTTGAGGGCCGCAACTCGATTCATCGCGTAACCCCAATTAGCGGCACGAGATCGCGACTAGTCGGCTTATTCGGCTACGACACACGGGAAGGAACCATGAGCAGCGAAACTCTCAAAATGACACGATACGGACGGTTGGGGCCTAGCCCCGCATGACGATGGCCACGAATGAGCGTCATGGGTTGCACACGCAACGCGGGGTCGAGGTTCTGGGCATCTCAGGTCGAACGTTGGGCTCGTATCCCTATCTAACACAATCATTTGGCATCGTGAAGGCTGCCACTGCTCGAGCCAACGGCGAGGCTTCCATCATCGACTCCGTTCGAGCGCAGGCGCTCGTCGACGCCGCTCGCGAACTCGCCAACGGCTCGCTCGACCCCGCGCTATTTCCTGCTGACCTCCTCGGAGGTGGCGGATCAATCGCGATTCACATGAATGTCAACGAGGTGCTTTCGGCACAAGCGAATCAAGCTTTGGGACGAACCTCAGGGGCCGCCGATGCCGTCGACCCGAAAAGGCATGCCAGCGCATCGCAATCGACCGCCGATGTCTGTCACACCGCGTCAAGACTTGCGGTACTCGCCACCGCCGAGTTCATGATCGCAAATCTCAACCGAGCGATCGCTGGTTTGATAGCGGTGGCCGAACAGTTTTCGACCATTCCGACCTTGTCCCGAACGTGCCTGCGCGACGGAGTTGTCGCTCCCCTGTCGACAATCTTCAGCGGATCGGCTGAAGCGCTGATTCGTCGGCGGGATGGTTTGGTCGAAACCTTGAAGCACCTCGACACGGTCGTTCTCGGCACGACGGTGATCGGTCTTGGCACCGGCGCGCCAACCGCGTATCGCGACATCGTCGTCGACCTCCTTGCCGAGGAATCGAAGCGAGTCGTTCGACTGCACCCGAATCCGCCGAGCGCACTCCAACACGGCGATGATCTTGTCGCCGTTTCAGGGGCGATTGCCCAAATCGGTCATCCGCTACTCAAACTCGCCAGCGACTTGCGCCTGCTTGGCGCTGGGCCAGTCGGCGGGTTCGGCGAAATCGTCCTACCCCACGTCATCGACGGATCGGCGTTTTTCTCCGACAAAAGCAATCCTGTCGTCCCCGAAACGATTATGCATGCGTGTTTGCAAGTGCAGGGTCTGAATCACACCGTGCAACTCAGCGCGGAGCGCGCCGAACTGTATCTCCAGGTTTTTGATGGGCTCGTCGTGGTGAATGTGCTCGACGCACTCAGGCTCATGACCGAGGCCCTTGACCGATTGGATCGATTTGTACTCACCGACTTGCGCGCCAATGCACAACGATGCGCGGATCTCAGCGCATCAGCGACGGGGCCGGCGACATGACTGACTTCGCTGAGCGCGCATCAAGGTATGCCGCTTCCGACCGGCGTTCGTGGGCGACCGATTGGGTCAAGACTGCCGGACGCGTGTACCGAGACGGACAATGGCACTCAGCGCGCCACGAAACCACCACGGTGCGATCCAACCCGGCGAACGGAGTCGTCCTCGGAGAGATCCCCAATTCGTCGAGTGACGACGTTGATGCTGCCGTAGAAGCCGCTCGACGAGCAGGAGCGCACGGCTCAGCGTGGCGCACGATGACTCGACGAAATCGAGCCAACACCATGCGAGCGATTGGGAACTTGGTGCGCGAGTACCAAGATGAACTCGCAACGCTCATCACGCTGGAGAATGGAAAACTGCTCAGCGAATCACTTGACGATGACATGCCTGACACTGCCGATATCTTCGATTACTACGCCGGCTGGACCGACAAGTTCTATGGCGAGACGGCTCCAGTCGAAGGCAGCGCACTCAATTACACCGTGCATGAACCAATCGGGGTATGCGCGCTCATTGTGCCGTGGAACTTTCCCCTCCTTCTCGCCGCATGGAAAATTGCCCCCGCGCTCGCCATGGGCAATACCGTCGTAGTCAAGCCCTCGCCATTCACCCCGTTTTCGTTGCTGCGATTCGTGGATATCGTTCACGAATCAGGGCTGCTCCCTGCCGGGGTGCTCAATAGTGTCCTCGGCGATGCTGAAACAGGACGACTCCTCACCACCCACCGAGGTGTTGACAAGGTCTCGTTTACCGGCAGCACCAACGTGGGGCGAGCGATTCTTGCGGGCATCGCGGACAGCAATTTGGCGCCGATCACGCTCGAATTAGGCGGCAAGTCTCCCAACATAGTTTTTGACGACGTCAACGACCTCGAGGGTTGTATCGACCGCTCATTTCACTTGATGTTTTCCCAAAAGGGTGAAAAGTGCTCGGAGCCAACCCGTTTTATTCTGCAGCGCGGCATTCATGACACGTTCGTCGCCGGTCTTGTGGCGCGAGCCGAAGCCGTGACCTGTGGCGACCCCTTTGATCCGAGTTCCACCCAAGGCCCGCAATGCACCGAATCTCAACTGGTTCGCTGTTTGGATGCAATCGATGGTGCAACGAGTGGAGTCGATAAAACGGCGCGACTGCAGGCAGGTGGGTTCCGCGATGAAACGGGCAGCAACGTCGACGGGTTGTTTATGCGACCAACAGTATTTGACCAAGTTGACCCGACCTCATCATTGGCACGCGATGAGGTTTTCGGCCCGGTCTTAGCGGTGATGTCCTTTGACGACGAAGACCACGCCGTCGCGCTTGCGAACGATACCGAGTACGGGCTCGCCGCCGGGGTCTCAAGCGGCGATGTCAATCGAGCAAGGCGAGTGGCCGACCGCCTCGATGCCGGTCAGGTTTTTATTAATCGATACGGCCAGTACGACTTCGCAAGTCCGTTTGGCGGATTCAAACGCAGCGGCTGGGGCAAGGAAATGGGCATTCACTCATTGAGCGGCTACACGCGCACGAAGTCAATTTGGATTGCCGATTCCTAATTGACTTGGACGAGGCATGAACCCCGCTGGCCGTAACCGATTTCGTCAAATCGTGGCGTGGCCGGGCCGGGCATGCGGGTGACCGATCGCTTCGAGAGCGTCGTAATCGCTCGGCCAGTTGGGTTGTTGAAGGTGCCATTGCTGAGGCGCCACCCGAATGAGCGCTTCGAGTTCGAATGCGAGGTCCTGGGTTAATCGCTTCATGTCCGACCGGAATCCTCCCTGGCGAGTCAGATCCATGGGTCCATGGATGTCGGCCCGATGACTGTCCTCGGTGAAATACACCGCAGCCGGAAGCAACGGTGTGCCGGTGCGCATCGCGATGGTGACCGGTCCGGCCGGGATCGTTGTCTGTTCTCCGAAAAAATCGACCACAACACCATCGCCGGTGATATCTCGATCAGCCAGCAAGCACACCAGGTGATTAGCCTTTAATGCCGCGATCACCTGGGCGCCGGCCTGCGGACCCAACGGCACGATGTTCATTCCTAACGCTCGCCGGAACTTCACAAAGAACTCAAATAGTTCGGGAGGATGTAGCGGCTCGACAACCGCGGTAACGGTCACCCCCATCACGCGGGTGAGCCAAAATGCAGCCCACTCCCAAGCGCCGAGGTGAGGCATAACGGTGATGACGCCGTTGCCCGCCGACAGTGCCCGATCGATATGGTCATAGCCCTCGTAGGAGAATCCAGCATCGACCACATCCGGGCTGAGATCAGGGAGGCGGAATGACTCCACCCAATAGCGAGCGTAGGAATCAAACGTTTGATTGACGAGGCCGCGAAGTACCTCTGGGTCAATGTCGGATCCAATCACTCGTCGGAGATGCCGTTCGGTGATCAAGCGTCGTTCTTGTGAACGGTGGGCAACGAAGCGACTCGCGCCAATGGCCAAGGGTTCAGCTACCGCGAGCGGCAACGATCGCGCCAGAAGTGAGCCAGTTCGATAGAGCGCGGAAATCGGTTCGAATGCCATGGTGTTAGCTTGCGACTTCGCCGCTATGGATTGCGACGGGCGCGGTCGCGAAGGCGCCGCTGCCATTCGGGCGAAGCCGAACGAGCTGTACGCCGGCGCGCACGACGAGTCGAGGATACAACCGGTCGCTCAACGCTTGCTTGGCGCCAAACCTTCAGGAAACGCTGGACCGCCGTCACCAACGTCAACGCCAACATTACCCAGAGGATTCCAATGAGTAACGAGTCGAAAAGTAATCCCAAGCCAAGCAGAATGAGCCGCTCAGCTCGCTCCATGATCCCGCCCTTGGCATCGAATCCGAGTGACTCAGCTTTGGCTCGTTGGTAGGAAATCACCAATGACGCGGCGAGCACCGCCATCGGCAGCAGTGCGATCTGGCCTGGATGAGTTGTTGACAGGTACCAAGCCACGCCGAAGAGCAACAAGGAATCCGAAACACGGTCAGAAACCGAATCGAAGAATGCGCCACGTGGACCAGCCGTCCCCGAAGCCTTCGCAACCGCACCGTCTAGCGCGTCTGGCAAGCCGGTCAGGACTAATAGCAGCAACCCGATTCGGAGTTGACCAGCACCGATCGCAAACCCCGCTGCGGCCGCCATCAGCACGCCGAGCGCAGTTAAATGATCCGCCCGTATTCCGGTACGACGCAGGCTTGTCCCGATTGGACTCAAGCCCCGTTCGATGTTCGCTTTCCAGCGCCCGTCGAGCATGAGTACTCCTGACCGTGTGGTCCCGAAGCTGGGACCTGATCCACATACCCTAGTCCGGTTGCCTAGTCAGACTGCTTTCAACTCGATTTCCCTTGAAAACCATGCGCAATTGTGATTAGCATTTTGCGATGGTGCGTCCAGACCTCACCAATTTAAGCCCGCAAGACGCGGTCGTGACGTTACGTTCGTTTCCTCGGCGGTACTCAGCCGAGTTCAGTTCGATCGATGGCACTGACCTGACCGAAGAACTCGCTAGCCGAATTGGTTCCAGCGGTGAATCAGCGTTGCAAATCGTGGGCGAAGTCACCCGGACTTGGGTCCTGCTCAGAGAAAGTCTGCGGCAAATTTTACGGCACGACGAAGTTTTTTTGCACCCAGCAATAACAAACCCAGCTTTGCGACAATGGGACACTCAAGTGACAGAGTCACTGTTCGATTCGCTCAATCGTTTCATTGAAGAAGCAGAAGCTCTTGCCGCTCTAGCCGAGACCGTGTCGCCAATCAGCGCGTGGGCACGAAGCGGAACAATCGCTGGCGACGGTGCAATATCCGCCCTCGATCTTATTAAAGAATGTGTCAGCGTCGGCGCCGACGGCCTCAGCCGAGTCCGCACGACGATGTCTCAAGTAAAGGGTTGACGCCGTCGCTAGTGACGGATCCATCTCCCTTCATAGGCCGTCCGTTCAAGACTCTCCCGATGGTCAGGATGAGCGATGGAAATGAGCGATCGGGTTCGGTCTTCAATTGAATGCCCTCGAAGTTCAGCAACGC
Organism: Actinomycetes bacterium; assembly: GCA_037138595.1. Taxonomy (GTDB): domain Bacteria; phylum Actinomycetota; class Acidimicrobiia; order Acidimicrobiales; family Acidimicrobilacustridaceae; genus UBA4742. Next base: position 88,944 of record JBAXIB010000002.1, read on the forward strand.
CGAACTCGGTGACGACTTTGTCGACGGTGTTCTTGCTGGTCGTCACGGCCGAGAAATGGGATAACTGTGGCACGATGGTTGACACTTGCCCGCCATGAGCCGTCGAGTGCAGCACCACGAATCCTTGGCCCTCCGGCGAGTGCATTGCACCCCGAGCAAAGTCCGCCTGTCCCCCGCTGCCTGACCAGTATTGGCCGTTGATGATCTCGGAGTTGCACTGGCCAAGAAAATCGACTTCAACAGTCGCGTTAATCGACACAAAGCGAGGCTCGCGACCAATGATGCGTGGATCATTCACCCAGTCCACTGGCAGCATCTCGACCACGGGGTTGTCAGCAAGAAACTCGTAGGTCCTTGCGGTACCCAACGCAAACGTGGCGACGACTTTTCCGGGTCGGGTGGCTTTTCTAAGTCCGGTAGCAGCACCAGATTCAACGAGATCGACGACCCCGTCGGTCAGTAGTTCAGTGTGGATACCAATGTGCTTGTGATTCTCGAGTGCTTTGAGGAGCGCATTTGGAATACCCCCAATGCCCGCCTGAATCGTCGCTCCATCAGGCACACGCTCGGCGATGAACGCAGCAATAGTCCGATCCAGTTCATCGACTGGTGAAGGCGGCACGACGAGCAGCGGAGCATCCGATTCACACCAACCAGCGATTTGGCTGACATGCACATTGTTCTCGCCAAACGTCCGTGGCATATTCGGATTCACCTGCAGGAAAACTGGGATGTTGCCAAGAAAGCGCGCCGCATAGTCAGCGTTGGTCCCAAGCGAGAAGAAGCCGTGCTGGTCAGGCGGCGCTGCTTGGGCCACCAACAACGAACAGTTGGTAGTCCGTCTCAACAGTTGAGGGAGGTCGGAAAAATTCGATGGCACCAACTGGCAACCACCTTCGGCATAGGCGCGGCGCGTGATTGCGCTCAGAAAATATGAAACATGAGTCAAACGATCGCCGTACACACCGTGGAGGTACGGATAATCGTGAGCAACATGCATTTGGTGAATTCGTACACGGTCAAGTTCGGGTGCGGCTCGATCGATAACTTCCAAAATCCGTTGGGGTTCGCCATTGGCGAGCGGAACGATGATGTCGCTTCCGTCACGAATGAGGCGCAGGACATCGTCTGGTTCACCGCGCAACGCTGCAACTTGCGCCAGTGTCGTGGCCATGTTTGACCTCGCTCTCACTGTCTCGGGGACCTCGTCAGCTTAGATCCGTCAACGACCATTCGCCCTGCGATCAGCCGCTGATCCGATGCATCAGGACAATGGGCGGATGGTCATAGACCACCTCGAATTCGCCGCTCGCTCGCAGCTTTTCGTATTGCGTGCGATCGTCAGCATTCAGCGAACTCGTGAGGAGCATGACGTACTGAACGGTTGATGGGTCAGCAGTCAACCCTGCCCCACCTGGCCCATAGTTCGAGGGCGACCAAGGGTTCGGGTACGTATAAATCAGCGGACGTTCGGAAATATGGGGTACGAATCCGTAATACGCCGCGACGGCGACATCAGCGGGAATGAGTTTCAGTGCTTCGTCAGCGTCGTGCTTCCATGGCTGACCATTTTGAGTCCAATACCCCTTATGAGAATTGACTGTCCATGGACCCACACCTTCATTTTTGGTCGCAAAAACCCCCAACAGCATGACGAACAACAAGACCCACGCCACCGACGACCGCCGCCGGTTCCCAAGAACCCAAGTCGCCGCCAAGGTCACCGCCACGAATGGCATCGCGAAGTAATGAGTGAGTGGGTCATAGGTAAAACTTTGGGCGGTCAGGAAGTTGATGACATGTTGCGGGACTCCCAATATGAACACGACCGCTCCGCCAAACGGGACGAACCCGTAGCCACGAATGAGTTTCAGCGCACCATTTTCAGCGCCATGGCTCGCCAAGGTCCGGGCGACGATTTCAGGGTGGCGGACCGAGTTGATGACCGCCTCAGTAGCGCTACTGCCTAGCGGCCCAAACAAGCTGTCGTAAACCGCTCCTGCCGGCGAAAAATAAGGCTCAACTACTTTCGTTGCAATCACAAACCAAACCAAACCCAGACCGAACGTCACGGCTCCGACACGGCGACATTTGAAAAAGAAGAAGGTGAAGATTCCAAGCATGGTCACCACCAACGCGACGTCTTCTTTCCAAAGCAAGGCAAAAACGACAGCGACCCAGTACCACCTCCAGCTTCGAGTCATTGCGAAGTAGAACGCGGCGAACAGTGCAGCTATTGCCAAGTTTTCCGGGTGAAACGTCTCCTGGATGAGCCACTGCGGCATGTAATGGAACAGATATGCCGCGGCTAAGCCGAGACCGAACCAATCTGATTTCAAGCGGTGGCGACCGATGAAAAAAAGTGGAACCGCACCCAAGGTGACTGCCGCGGTATTTACAACGTCAAGGAACTGTGCGCCACCACCCAACCAATAGACCGGCGCGAACAGATAAAATCCTGGACTCACGTGATGACCCAAGACCTGCATCCCGCGAATCGAATTGAACCCGCGGCCATGAGCAAGCAGCCACGCAGCCTGACTGTTGTACCCGAGGTCATAATCGAACGTGTTGAAGTTCACATGGCGGGCCCACACCAAGCGCTCGAAAATCAAGAAATACAAAATGATCAATGCAATAAGGGCCGCCTGTGGCAGCGTGTGGCGAAGGTAGGGCTTGCCCATCCACCAACCTTTGGCCGAATCGAAACGCGCCGCCACTCGATCGACTCGCTGCAATACGACTGAACTCACCGAGTCGACAATTCTTGAATGTCTTGGCCTCGGTGGTGCCATCACGATTCCCGATCGTACTCGTCGCTCAGCAGGATTTGGGCAATGTCACTGCCCGACAAGGGTCTAGGGTCTCGCCATGATCATCGCCGCGTTGCTTGCCGCATTGGGTGGATTTGGCCTCATCGCCATTGTTGCGATCGTTGTCGTAATCCGACGACGACGGAAGAAAAACGCCGGTTAACCAACGTCTGGTGCGGCCCCCGGCGCGTTGCGTTGACCCGCGACCACGATACCGGTGTGCACAAGGCCGATCATGGCCACCATCCACACCACAATCGCCACTACCCACATCGTCAGTGGAACGCGGCCGAGCGCGTCAAGGCTTAGCACCGCACGCATGCGGAATGTCGCGGCACCGTACATCCCGAGCGGATAGACAATCGCCCAATACGACGGGTGATAACGCAGTGGAACTCGTTTCACGAAGTGACGCCAAACACCAAGCGCAATGAGCAGTGGGAACCAAAAAGTTGCTGTCGCCCACGCCAAGATAACCATTCCCTGCAAAAACGAAGCCAGTTGGTCAATCCGTGCCGACGAAGCGTGCGCGTTCAACAAATTTGAACCCGCAAGAACGGTACTTGCGACGGCACCGGTCGCAACCCACGCTGTTGGATCGGAGTCGCGCTGCAACGGACTATGAAATGTCCAGCGAGTGAAAACCATGGTCATCACGATCAAGTACAAAACTATCCCGAGTCCAAAACTCGCGACACAAAGGAATGTCACCAACTCGCTTGGGTGTCGAGTGAGCAGCAGCGCACCCAAAATGGTGATCGACTGGAGCGACACCGTGATGAGAAACCAGGTGCCGTTTACTCCTTCACCAAACTCCGGCTTGTCATCACGAACCACCACCGAGATCAGCGTTCCGTAAAGCAAAACTACCCAAAGGATCAATCCCAAGATCCACATGTACCGTGCGAGATCCCACCAGCCAAAAACCAACGCCACCGCACTTCCGAGGACATTGGTTCCAATGACCGTCGTGAGAAAGGTGAAGCCCCGGTCATGACTCATGAGATCCGCGACAAGTTTCCGCGGAAACAACACCAACCGAGAAACTGTCATCGCGATCAATACCACGTAGGCCACAATCGCTACGGTCGTCAATCCCTTCGACGCCAGAACGAAATGTTGCTGTGATGCGCCGACCGCAATGATTCCCGTTGCCATGACCATTGCGAAATACCCCGGGAATAATCCGGCGATGGCGTTGCGCGGCGAGATTCTCAAGTGAGCAGCTTTCCCTAGTTAGCGCAATGGGTGCTCTGAGGTTTCCGAACCTTCGTGAATTTCGTCACGATGCCCCATATCGCAATCTCGGCAACCTAGATCGTTTCCAAACTAGTGCACGGCGCTCGCAATGTTGCGATGTGTCGATAGCGTTGGCTGTAACCCAACTGAAGGAGAAACATGCGGCGATCATGGCTCATCTTTCCCGTAACAGCAGTCCTGCTGTTTGGAGCGATTTCTTGCGGCTCCAAATCGAACACAACCGCATCGGACAGCGTCAGCACCACCACCTCGGTACAACGATCAACGACCAGTGCGCCAAGTTCGACCAAGGCATCTAAGCCTGCGAACACCGCAAAGGACTGCACCGTGCGAGGAAAAAGCGCAGATTTACACGGATGTGACCTGACGAACGCCGACTTGAAGAACGCAGAGTTAACCGGCGCGTACTTCATTAACGCCAACTTGACCGGAGCGAACCTCACCGGGGCGAGCGTGTCTTATGCTCAATTCCAAGGCGCAACTTGGTCACATACAACATGCCCCGATGGCACAAATAGCAATGCTTCATCACCGGAAACCTGTATCGGGCACACGAAGGTGTGAAGCGTAGGCCAACGATTAGTCGTCGAACGCCGACCAATCTTCAGGGTTGTCTTCGACAAACCATTCGAGCACCTCGCCTTTAATGCCGTCGACGAGAACGAGTCCGCGTTGCTTTGGTGGATCATCGGCTGAATAGAGCAGGATCCGCCACGTCGGTTTGCTCAACAAACCACGCCACCCCATCTGGGCTGAAGCATGACCGACGGGAAAGCCCACTGTCTTTACTGCCTCGACCAATGCGTCACTTTCGTCGATATCGAGATTCCAACCAGAAACCAATGAGTAAACACCGAACGCACTCAGCCCAATTGCCGCAGCGAGGAATCCATTGTTGATGAGTACCCCTGGGCCCGATCGATGGGTACCCCACAGCAGCAAGCAGATCGCCGCAAGCACCAAATACAACACGCCTGGGATCCGGCGACGGTTGTTGTTGGGAAACAAATAAGGTCCGACATACCCGGCGGCGTCAAGGTCTTCGGGCAACGCATCGCGGATGTCATCGTCCGACAATGCTTTCACCGACGGTCTCGCCGACGTGACTCGGTCGGGAAGCGCTGGGTGGTTCTGATCCGAAGGCTCGCTCATGTCAGTGTGAAGGTAGCGCGCCCAGCCACCGCTCCACGAATGGGTCGATTCGCCAAGCCTCCGTCACAGCGGAATCAATTCGGCCACGCGTCGCGAAGTTTTTTCCAACTTTCGCTGAGTGTTTCGGGCATCACGCGCGTATTGGCTACCGAGGTCATAAAGTTGGTGTCACCAGCCCACCGTGGCAAACAATGCACATGCAGGTGCTCGGGAACCCCCGCACCGGCAGCCGTACCAATGTTCATCCCCACGTTCACCCCATCGCAGCGATACGCGAGGCGGATAGCGGCAACGGCATCGCGAACTTCACGCCACAATTCATCGTGGGTCCCGACAGCGAGATCAGCCAGATCGGAACATGCCTTATCAGGAAGTACAAGCACGTGGCCATTGGTATAGGGGTACGCGTTCAGAACGACGGAACACTGCCCCGATCGGTGAACCACGTAACCGTCGTGGTCAGAAAGCTCCAAGATACGCTCGAATAGCGATTTCCCACTTTGGTCTCGCGCGGCTGAGTCACGGTCCGCGTCTAGTCCGCCCTCGATGACTGAACGATTGGTGGAAACTGTCTCGATATAGGTACTTCGCCAACCGGCCCACAGTTGGTCGAGTGCGGCGCTCATTTTGGGATGTCCGGCGGGATCATCCGACCCACAAGTGGCCTTCGACATCAGCCGCGAGCCGCTCGATAAATACATCGACCGCTACGTCCCGATCGACCACTCCGCCGCGTGGATTTACACCGACCGTTCCTTTCTCGACGTCGTCATCGCCGACGACTAACACATACGGCAATTTCTCAACCTTCGCCTTACGAATTCGATTGCCGAGTTTCTCGTCCGCTTCATCCAAGTCGGCACGAAATCCCTCAGCACGCATGCGATCGACCAAGCGCCGAGCATAAATCTCGTGGTCATCGCGAACCGGCAACACACGCACTTGCACGGGTGCGAGCCACGCGGGAAACGCGCCGGCGTAGTGCTCAACAAGGACCGCAAAGAACCGTTCGATCGAACCAAACAATGCTCGGTGGATCATGATGGGGGCATGAGGCTGGCCATCAGGTCCGACATATTCCATGTCGAACCGCTGCGGTAGCTGGAAATCAAGCTGAATCGTCGACATCTGCCACGTTCGACCAATCGCGTCGCGAGCCTGCACCGAAATCTTCGGTCCGTAAAAGGCCCCGCCACCTTCGTCGAGTACCAACTCGAGGTCCATCCCCATCGCCGCGTTTCGCAGCGCTTCGGTGGCTTCTTCCCACTCCTCGGTAGACCCAACAGCCTTTTCTTCTGGGCGCGTTGAGAGCTCGAGGTAGAAGTCGTTGAGTCCGTAGTCGCGCAGAAGGTCCAAAACGAAGTGCAGGGTGTTTTGCAGTTCATCGGCCATCTGCTCTTTCGTGCAAAAAATGTGCGCGTCATCTTGGGTCATACCTCGAACACGGGTTAGGCCATGCACCACACCAGATTTTTCATATCGATAGACCGTGCCGAACTCGAAGAATCGAAGCGGCAGATCGCGATATGAGCGTTGGCGACTCTTGTAAATCAAAATATGGAATGGGCAGTTCATCGGCTTGAGGTAGTACTCAGTACCACCATCAAGTTCCATAGGCGGGAACATGCCGTCGGCGTACCAATCCAAGTGGCCCGAGGTTTCGAACAGATTCGCCTTGGTGATGTGAGGCGAATACACGAACTCATATCCCGCTTGTTCATGACGCGCCCGGCTGTAATCCTCCATCAGCCGACGAATAATTCCGCCCTTGGGATGGAACACCGCCAGGCCCGATCCGAGTTCATCGGGGAACGAGAACAAATCAAGTTCCGCGCCGAGGCGGCGATGATCGCGTTTTTCTGCTTCTTCGAGTCGCGTGAGGTACTCGGCGAGATCTTTTTTCGATGACCATGCGGTTCCATAAATTCGCTGAAGCATCGGATTCTTCTCGTCACCTCGCCAGTAGGCGCCAGCAACCCGCATCAGTTTGAAATGGCCAAGTCGCCCGGTATCGGGGACGTGCGGCCCGCGACACAAGTCGACAAAATTGGGCGGGTTTTCATAGGTCCGAACGAGACCAGTCTCGGTCGCCGACATTGGGTCTTCGGCCTGACCTTCGATGATCTCGATCTTGAACGGATGACTTGCAAACAGCGCAATCGCCGACGCTTCAGAAATCTCGTCGCGAATGAATGGCTGCTTTTCACTCATGATCTCCCGCATCCGGGTATCGAGGTGTTCGAGGTCATCAGGATTAAACGTTCCGCCATCCGGAAGTTGGAAGTCGTAATAAAACCCGTCTTCGATTGGTGGACCGATGGCGAAGGTGGCACCGTCGAATAAATCGAGGACTGCTTGGGCCAAGACATGTGCGGTTGAGTGACGAATCGTAAACAGCCCTCGATCGCTCTCTTCGACGACGATCGCCACATCGTCACCATGCTGCAGTGTCCATGTGAGATCTCGCTCGACACCGTTGACGTTGGCTATCACCGCGGCTTTAGCCAATCGGGATCCAATTGAAGCGGCAAGGTCACCTGCTGTCGCTCCACTCGGGAGCTCACGCTCGGACCCATCAGGCAATGAGATGGTGATCTGGTCGGCCATAGGGCGACGATCCTAACCGGGCACCACAACCGCTTCGGGTAGGGCATCAGATGGCGACAATCCGACTACCGCGGTTTCGGCCGGAAGCGTTTCGCTTTTCTTGGTCGCGTAAGTGTCGACGTAGTCCTGGCCTGATAATTCACGGATTTCATACATCACCTCGTCCGTAATTTGGCGAAGCGCCATGCGATCATCGGGACGATCCTGATAGCGCGTCACCGACACCGGTCGACCAATCCGCACTCGCATCACCTTGAATGGTCGCGGCATTGATGCATCCGGTGGTTGAACCTCAAGCGTTCCTTGCATACCCACCGGGTAAATCGGACATCCGGTACGCAGCGCAAGGCGCGCGACACCGGTATGCCCTTTGTGTAGTTTCCCGTCACGAGATCGGGTGCCTTCGGGATAGATCCCGAATAATTCGCCAGCCTCAAGCACCGCTGCGGCCGCATCAAGCGCTCCCTGAGCCGCCGAACCGCCGGAACGATCGATAGGGATCATGCCAAGCGCGGGGAAAATGTAACGGGTCTTCCAGCTGTCCATGTACTCACCTTTTCCCACATAGGTGATACGCCGAGGAAGCGACGCCGCCAAAACAAAGTGATCAAAGACTGAGAGGTGGTTGGGGGCCATTATCGCGCCACCCAATTCAGGAAGCCGATCAAGACCTTCGACTTCGATGCGCCATAGGAACGAAAAAACCGGATCGAGAATGGCGCGAGCGATCGGGTAGAGCTGACCAACTTCTCGTGCCATGCCACCTCCCTCGTGCGCGAATCCGTTCGGCCAAACTATCGGATCTCCGAACCCAAGCTGTGGGTCTTTCGCTAAAGTCGCAATCTCAGGTCCACTGCGCCACGCTGGCGGGCCGGTCAGGTGTCGGCAAGAAAAACGCCGAGCAGCTCAGCTGCGGCCTTGATGTCTTCGTTGCGATCAGCTGCAGCGTCGATAGCCGCCACAGCCGAAACCGTGTCGAGGTCTTGGTCAAGCCAGTCGCGAACTTCTGCCAGCACCGGCGCTGACGAAGTCGCCGTCGACCCGGCATCGCGTGTTGATTCGTAGCTGGCGATCCAGCGCTCAAGACGTCCCGCCGCCCTCGGCATGATCAGGTCATCCCATTCCCAAGAATCGCGATAGTGGTGTTCAACGATGGCGAGACGAATGGCACGGGGATCAAAGGACTTAAGGAGATCACTTACGAAAATTAAGTTGCCCAGCGACTTTGACATCTTTGCGCCATCCATCCGCACCATGGCCTGATGCATCCAGTGACGCACGAACGGTTGCCCGGTAGCCGCCTCGCTTTGCGCAGCCTCACACTCGTGGTGAGGAAATATGAGGTCAGCTCCGCCACCGTGCAAATCGATGGTCGTATCGAGTTCGCGCAACGCCAACGCCGAACACTCAATGTGCCACCCCGGCCGGCCCGGCCCCCACAGTGACTCCCATGCAGGCTCATCGTCAGCCGATGGTTGCCACAACACAAAGTCCAGCGGGTCACGTTTGTTGGTGTCGTCGATATTTCCGCCCCGTTCCGCTGCCAACACCAACATTTCGTCTCGTGAAAGGTGGCTGATCTGTCCAAATCGCTCGAAGGACCCAACGTCGAAGTAAACCGATCCGCCGCTCTGGTAGGCATACCCTTGGTCGAGCACCATCCCGATAAACCCTCGTATGTCGGCGATCGCTGAGGTGGCACGCGGTTCGCTCCAGCACTCAATCACGTTCAGCGCTGACATGTCTCCGTCGAAACGAGCCATTTCGGCTGCGGCTAAGTCGAGGTAGTGAACGCCTAGTTCTCGGGCCTTACGCAATAAGTCGTCGTCGACGTCGGTGACATTTCGAACACACCGAGTTTCGTGACCAAGGTCGCGAAGGCGGCGTTGCAAGATGTCGTAAGCGACATACACCGCGGCGTGACCGATGTGGGTCGCGTCGTATGGCGTAATCCCGCAGGTGTACATCGTGACAACCGGTCCAGGTTCGAATGGCACGATCTCGCGACGAGCCGTGTCATAGAGGTTGATCACGCTCATGAGGCTAATGCTGGTCGTTCCAGTTCAGACAAATCGGCTGACGGCGTCCGGCTTAGCCGACATCGATGCCAGTGAATTTGACCGCAGCCCTGGTCTTGTACCGCACGTTCAACTGCAGAAGCACCGCGGCGAATGCCTCAATTGGCGCGGCATTTGAGAGTTCGCCTGCATCAAGTGGTCGCATATTGGGAATCTTTCGCACGAGGTCGCAAGTGACCTCGGTGGCTTCAAGGTGGTCCGAGCAGATCAACACATCGCTTTCGACTGGATGATCCAAATCGCCCAATTCCTTTGCCGGAACATGATGAAAACCGGCAGCCACCATCGACTTCGGCAACGCAGCCTGAACGCTCGCGGCGACTGAGCCACGCGGTGGCACTAGCGGCTGAAACTCATGGCCAACTTTTGCCAGCGCGTTCGCCATCGAAATGACGACCTTTCCTTGCAACTGTCGCGACACCGCTTTTGCGGTGGCTGCTGCCGCGTCCCAAGGCGTAGCGATGACAACGAGATCGGCATTAGCCGCGCCTGCGTTATCAGCTGCCTCGATGACTAGACCTTTGCCGTCCCACTTCGTTAACAACTGATCGCGGATCTCCATCGATCGATACTTTGATCGCGACCCGAGGATGACTTCGAATCCGACCGAAGCCAGTCGGGCGGCAAGGCCGCTTCCAGCCGGACCAGTTGCTCCAAGCACTCCAATTTGCATCTGATCACCCTAGACGCGGCAAACACCCAGCCATGCAGTGTCACCACCTACTCAAATGAGAGGCACCCGCACGCTGTATCGATCGGGCATCCCAGCGAGATCTGAAAGGGCCGGTAACGTGCGGCTACTGAATCGAATTGGAGGGTTCATGGGCCTGCTTGACGGGAAAAATCTGGTGATAACTGGAGTCCTTACGGACTCATCGATCGCGTTCGGAGTCGCCAAGCTCGCGCAGCGCGAAGGGGCTGAAATCGTGTTGACCGGAGCAGGTCGCGGCCTGTCGCTTACCCAGCGCACCGCTCGGAAACTTACCAACGCTGTCGAAGTCATTGAATTCGACGTCGCAAATCCCGAACACGTTCCCGAGTTGCATGCACAGCTTGCGCAGCGATGGGATCGCGTCGATGGCGCATTGCACGCCATTGGTTTTGCGCCACCGGTTTGTCTCGGTGGCACCTTCATGGATGCCCAATGGGACGACGTCGGTGTCGCGCTGAACATCTCGGCCTATTCCTACAAGGCTCTCGCCGAAGCTGTCGCACCACTCATGGGACACGGCGGGTCACTCGTTGGGCTCGACTTTGACGCAACAGTGACCTGGCCCGCCTACGACTGGATGGGCGTTGCGAAAGCAGCATTCGAGTCTACTTCGCGCTACCTCGCCCGCTATCTCGGCCCCCAAGGTATTCGTGTCAACTTGGTTGCAGCGGGACCAATTAAGACAATTGCTGCTCGCTCCATTCCTGGTTTCAAACAGTTCGAAGACGTGTGGGCAGAACGCGCTCCCCTGGGTTGGGATGTTTCGGATTCAACCGCGGTCGCCAAGGCGTGCGTCGCGTTATTATCGGATTGGTTTCCGCAAACTACCGGCGAGATTGTGCACGTTGACGGCGGTTATCACACCACGGGGGCTTGACCACTCAGCACACGCACGCAGCGCCGATGCAGTCGGTCGACCCAGCGTTGCGGCTCCTTCAGTCGAGTGCATCTTCGGTTAGTAAGTATGAAGGATTGGCAACCCGTAATTGGGCGACAACATCTCGCCACACATCATGGCGAACTTGATCTAGCACCGCGTCTACTTCACCGGAACGAATAGCGCGCGCCAATTCAGCATCGTTCCTAAAACCCAAGGCACCAAGTCGCAGTTCATGATCGACAATGGGCGCTGGGCCGGCCGCCAATTCTCGCTCGACCAAAGCCAAGACTTTGGCCGCGACCCGAGTATGGAAGTTCACCCGACCTTGGGTCGCGCTCATGACATCGCGCTCGAGGAACTCGCGAACCGCGACTACCAATTCGCCCGCCGACATTGATCCATACACATTTGGGGTCGATGTCGATTCATCGTCGCGCTCCGAGACCTCAGCCGACGCCGCGGCGTCCGGAGGTCGAGCACCAATCAGATTCAAAACGTCGTACTCGTTTTCGCAAACTCGTCGACCGATAGCGGCCAATTCGACTGAACGGCTCGAACCAGAAAGGTGACTCGCTGCTTGAACAATGCAGATCACCCCCCACCGCAATGTGCCGAGCACCTCCCACCAACGAATCGCAGCTGGATCGATGTGCACCCCCGACACGTTTTCGTATGCGTCGATCAGTTCGTCATAAGTACCCAGACCAGCAACCGGCAGGTCAGAACCGAAGCGCCATGCTCGGACGCACAACCACCCGAGGTCCTCGCGAGGGTCCCCCAAATGGGCGAGCTCCCAGTCAAGAACTCCACGCAACCCTTGTTCATCGACCATGAAGTTCCCGAGGCGGAAATCGCCATGCACCACCGTCGGCGTGACCGATGCAGGGCGATGATCTTCAAGCCACCGCAGACCAAGTTCGAATGCAGGATGTGGCTCTCCGAGATAGTCAATCAATCCAGCTAATTGCGAAACCGGCTCTTGATTAACCAAATAGCTCGCCGCGTCGATCGGCACCGCATGCACCGCAGCGAGCGCTTCAGCACATTCGCGAACCAAACGCGAACGAGCTGGGGCGAATTCGTCGTCTCGCAGAATCCGCCGAGCAATGGTTTCGCCATCAATGCGACCCATCACGAGAAATGGCGAACCAACTATCGCGACGTCGTCTGACGCTGCGATGACCGGAGCGACCGGAACGCCCGCAACGGCGGCGGCCCGCAACAACCCCGACTCGCCGACCATCGACGCAGCACCGCCCATGACTCCAGGGCGTATGCGTTGCAAGATCAACCGTTCCAAACCACCGCTGATGGCATCAAGTAAATCGAACGCCCAAGTCTCGCGAGAAGCGCCACCGGACATTCGTCCAAGGTCTCGAACCTCGAGGCCCTCACGCCCAAGCGATTGTTCGAGGAATACGGCGAGACGTTCAGCGATGTCGTCGTTGTCTCCCATAGCCAAAGAACGCTACCCGCGTCACATACAGGCCAACCGCATTGCCACCCGACACGCCTCGTCGCCCATGGCCAGATGCGAAGTGGTTAGGACTTCAACCCTTCAGCAGCGCTGTGCGCGGCCAAGTCAGTCAGCCTCAGGATCAAACTCGTCAAGGATCTCGCCCACAATCTCTTCTAGGAGGTCTTCGAGGGTGACGATCCCTGCGGTGCCGCCGGTTGGATCGGTGACCAGCGCGAAGTGCACGCGTGCCCGTTGCATCGCGAGCAGAAGGTCTTGGAGCGCTCGATCGCAGGGGACCACCAGCATCCGACGGGCCAGACGAATAGGCACTGGAGAATCCGCCGTTTCGGGCCCCAACATCAAGAGGTCCTTCACGTGGACAAATCCACGAATGTCGTCGATCCCACCCGGACCATGAACCGGCAGTCGCGAGTGTCCGCACCTCACCGCTAACGACTCAGCCTCTCGCACCGTCGTTTCATTGGTGATGGCCTGAATGTCGTCTCGACCGATCATCACTGCGGCGGCGTCGCGGCCCCCAAAATCGAGCACTCCAGTGAGGATCCCATGCTCAGCATCTTCGATCAAACCTTCGTCGCGTGAAGCAGTCAACATCACCGTCAACTCAGCGGCCGTTGGGGTTGAAGACAGACTGTCACGGGGCTGAATCCCGAATGCTCGAACCACCACGTTGCTCATCCAATTCAAAATTCGAATGACTGGCCGAAACACAAACAGGTATGCCCGATTGGCCAACACGATTCGGCGGAGGGTGTGCTCTGGATCCGCCAGCGCAATGCTTTTGGGAACCATCTCTCCTAAGACCATGTGCAAAAAGACCACGAACGCCAAACTGAGGATTGCGGCAATGGTGTGACCAGCTGCCGGCGGCAGATGTACCGCCGCCATCACTGGCTCGATGAGCCCGGCAATTTTCGGTTCAGCAACGAGGCCAAGTGCAAGCGATGCCATGGTGATGCCCAATTGTGCGCCGGCAAGTTGCATCGTGATGTCGCCTGAGGCTTCGACTGCCAGCCGATCCGAACGGGTTCCTCCATCGGCGCGCTCTTCGAGCTTCGTGCGCCGCGAACCAACCAACGAGAACTCGAGTGCGACGAAAAATCCGTTCACGACGAGGAGACAAAAAGACACGACAAGTGCCACCCAGATCGTCATGAACGGTCACCGTGATCATCGATACCGATGCGAACTGTGGCAACCCGCAAGCCATCCATCGCCACCACCTCGAGAGTCCACTGCCCAAAGGCACACTTCTCGCCGACCTCGGGGATTCGCCCCAAACGATCGAGAACAAATCCCGCCAGCGTTTCGTAATCGCCGTCAGGCGGGTGAAACCCGGTTCGTTCTTCGACCTCGTCGGGATGCAGCGAGCCAGAAAGTTCCCACGGTCCGGCACCGAACCCATGAGCCGTCAGCCGCGATTGTGGCGGATCATACTCATCGTCGATTTCACCAACAATCTCTTCGACAACATCCTCAAGGGTGATAATGCCAGCGGTACCGCCGTGTTCATCTACGACTATTGCGAGGTGGTTACGCGATGACTGCATGTCACCGAGCAGGCCATACAGCGCCCTCGTCTCCGGCACGACCACTACATCGCCCATGATTTCGCCAACAGTCGTTTTCAGCCGCTCATGGGCAGGCACGGCTCCTACGGCTTTGACTAAGACAACCCCCACGATGTCATCGAGGTCGCCACGATAGACAGGAAATCGAGAGAATCCCGTCAGGCTTGCGAGGTCGAGTAACTCGACGGCCGAGGCGTCCGTTTCCAATGCGGCGATGCGACCTCGAGGCACTAACGCATCAGCCACGGTCTTGTCAGCAAAACGAACCGATCGCACGAAAAGCATCGACGCACTCGATCCAATCATTCCCCCTTCCGCAGACGCAGTGAGCAATCGGCTGAGTTCGGGCAGCGAGCGCACCGATTCAAGTTCGTCCCGGGGTTCAACTCCGACCAGGCGAACCGCCACATTTGCTGCGCGATTGAGCACCCGAATGATTGGACCGAAGATGATCCCGTAGATCTGAAGAAACGGCGCAAGAATCATGGCCGTCGGTTCAGGCCTCGCGATCGCGATCGTCTTAGGCGTTAACTCCCCCAACACCATCTGTAAAACCGTCGCGATGATCAGCGCAAGCACGATCGCCAGCGCGGAAACAATGCTTGAGCTCACGACGGGGGCAAGCAGCGGTTCGATAAGCCGCGCAATGAGTGGACCAGCCAAAAATCCAAGCATCAACGATGTCACTGTTATGCCAAGTTGGGCACCGGCGAGTGCTAGCGATAGTCGTCGTAGCAGCAAACGAGCGAGGCGAGCGCGTCGCACCCCGCGGTCAGCGAGTCCATCGATTCGGGCGCGATCGGTCGCGACTAGCGCGAACTCCGCCGCAACGAATACGCCGTTGACAACGATGAGAATGAGGACGGCAAGCAAGCCAAGTGCAGTAGTGATTCTGTAAGTGTCGCGGACTCACCGCACGTTCGGTGCCATGGACCACAATTTGATCAAACGGGTTGGTCGGCGTGCATGCCACTCGATGAGGAACCATTCACGATTGGTCGATCACCACTACGCCGGATCGCACCGCAGGATCTCCCTGACCATTGCGCACCTCGAACCACACCTCAAGCTCAAGACTTCCAATCACACCGCGCTGACGTTGCCGACATTCCGTTATTTCAATCGTGATGGTTGATGGCATCATCACCATGGCGCCAAAGCGACCGGCAATTCTTCGAACTCGAGCAGGATCACCATCGGCGAATTCATCAACGATTCGACTCACTGCCATCGCGAGAAATGCGGTGCCGTGAAGGATGATCCCTGGCAGGCCTGCAGCCTGCGCTGTGACAACATCGGTGTGAATGGGGTTCCAAATACGGGCACATTCGGTATAGATATGGGCTGCTTGCGCACCAATGTGCTGGTGCCAACGCGTCTGCTGCGTCACACCGACCGTCTGCTGTCGATGAGACGCAACAACCATCGGAGCAGCAATTTCGGCTGGCGCTGGACGGTCAATCCCTTCAACCGAAACACCTAAAAAGATCGAGCCCATCCGTGTACTGAAGACGATGTCGCCCACCGCGTCGACCGTGTCGAGTCGCAAGACCTCATAAGCCCCGGGTGTGCGCTTTTCGATGCCTTCAACTACCGCTGTTGTGCGTAGCAGTTCACCGGGGCGAGCCAATCGAACGATTTGCACCTCGTGGGAGGCATGAACGCCGCGAATCCGTTCAGCGATCGGGAGCATGCTTCGGGCCACCAAATCGCGAGCAGCGAGCACAACCGGCCACTCCAAACAAACTGGAAACAGCGGATGGGTCACAATTCCAATCGGCGACGAGGTATCGCTATAGCGGGTATTCAGATCCCCGATGCCGGCGGCGTAGGCCATTATCCAGCGAGCATCAACGAAGTGGTCGAACGATTCGGTAGCGCGGCCAACGGCAGACGATGGGAGGGGCATCATTCGATCCTCGCACACCTCAAAGCGATGGATCCGCCGAAGCAATGAACTCGGACTCCGGTTGCGGATGCCGCGACTACGCGGGGGCTACACCTTGAGCGGTAAGTTCGTACCATGACGTTTGACCAAGGGGCTCGTGACGTCATGGACACATGTAGCGTCCTGACCTTGACTCGCAACTGCCTGAGGTGGGTCTTTCCAACCAGCCATCGATGTCAAACTCGATGACGTCACTTTCGTCAACGACGGATGGCAGCGACCAAAGCATCCTGGAACTCGACGTCGACGAATTCCAGCCAGTAGCCGAGGTCGCTCGCTATCGAGCGCCGCGCGCCACCATCAACCCCGATCAAAGTTTGGGTTGGGTTCGACGCGTCTGGCCCATCGTGATGACCTACAAACTTTTGTTGTTCTCGTCGATCGGACTCGGCGTGGTGTCAATCGCGATCAATGTCACGATCCCGTTGGTGACTGCACGAGCGATCGACAACGCTCTCATCGACCGAACGGCACCCCTTTTGCGATTCGTCGTACTGCTCGTCATTCTTGGGATCGCGCGCGGTCTTTTGTCCTATGGCTATCGCTTCGGCCTCTACAAGATGGCGTTTCGTATCGAAACCGATTTGCGGTCGATTATCTTTCGACACCTGTCCACATTGTCATTTTCGTTTTATGACCGAGTGCAGTCCGGTCAGTTAATTTCACGCGCCAATTCCGACATTCGATCCTTGCAAATGTTCCTCGCATTCGCTCCACTCATTGGCCTGTCGATCCTCAGCTTTGTGTTGGCACTCATCCTGATGCTGTCGATCAGTGTGTCATTGACCTTGGTGTCGATTGCATGCCTTCCCGGCGTGTACGTCCTCGGCGTATTGCTTCGCAATCAAATCTTTCCGCTCTCGTGGATCGTGCAAGCGCGAACGGCAGACGTCGCAACAATCGTCGATGAAAACGTCAACGGAGTCCGGGTCGTTCGCAGTTTTGCCGCCGAGCAACAACAAATTCGCCACCTCGCACGATCAGCTCGGCGCCTACAGTGGGCCAACATCGCCACGGTAAATTCCCGCGCTCGTTACACACCGATAATGGAAAATCTTCCTCGCGTTGGACTCGTCGTCGTCTTGTTGTATGGAGGCTGGCTCGTCATCGACGGCCAACTTCAACTCGGCGTGCTTATTGCGTTCAATGCCTACATCCTGATGATGCAGACGCCTTTTCGACTCCTTGGCTTTTTCATGATGCTGCAACAACGCGCTGCTGCATCGGCCGAACGCATTTATGAAATCCTTGACGAATCATCGAATCTGACTCAACGACCCACAGCCGCGAAGCTGCGAGATCCAACGGGCCGCATCGAGTTTCGGAATGTCCGGTTTGGCTATCGCGACCCTGTAGTTGTCAGTGACGACGATTCCGGCGACGAACAGCCTGATACCACCGACGTCCTCGTCGATTTCAATCTCGTCGTCGAACCAGGCGAAACCGTCGCCCTCGTCGGTCGCACCGGTTCAGGGAAGTCGACCGTCGCTCGCCTTCTCCCCCGTTTTTATGATGTACGAGCGGGACAGGTACTCATCGATGGCACCGACGTCCGCGATCTCACCATCACGAGTCTCCGTGCCAACGTTGGGCTGGTACTCGACGAGCCATTTCTATTCTCGGTATCGGTTCGTGAAAATATTGCCTACGGCCGACCCGACGCGCCGATCGATCAAGTCATCGCTGCTGCAGTTGCGGCCCAAGCCGATGAGTTCATTTCCGAATTGCCCGGCGGATACGACGCAATCATCGGAGAACGCGGTTACACACTTTCGGGTGGGCAACGACAACGAATCGCTCTAGCCCGAACTTTTTTGGTGAATCCGAGATTGCTGGTGCTCGATGACGCCACGAGCGCGATCGATGTTCAAGTCGAATCACGTATCCACGAAGCGCTCGAACTACTGCTTCGCGATCGAACCACGATCGTGATAGCCCATCGACTTTCAACAATCAGCCTCGCTGACCGGGTGGCGCTTCTCGAAGGTGGTCGAGTCATCGCCACCGGCACCCACGCTCATCTCATGGCAACCGATCCGAGATATGTCGAAGTGTTGGCCAGAACCGAGAGCGACGAGATCGCCAGCGAAGCGGTCCGCGTCGGACGCGCCGAATTGGACCTGGCCGAACGAGCAACCGAAAAGGTCATGGTTCGCGAGGCTGGAGTCGTTGGGGATGTCGACCAATGATGAGCTTCGGAGCGGCACCAGGGTCGCCATTCAGCGGGCCAGGGGCCACCGCATCAAGCGCGGCGGCAGGCCTGCCCTTCGCTGGAATCCCAACCGAACTTGCTCGCAAAGTCGAAGGAATCCTCGCGACAGAACCCGAGCACCCCGACGAAGTCATGGGGTTCAGCCAGATACCCAACGACGATGAGCAGTCACCGTTTACGTTGCGGTCGTTCGTCGGTCAACACCGGTCGAAAATGCTGGTGGCATTCGGACTCATCGTATTAGAGACACTGGCTCAACAAGCCGGTCCGCTGCTCACAAAAATCGGCATCGACCGCGGCATTAGCCAAAAAGATATGGCGGTACTGCTCGTGGTGTCAGCAATCTATTTGGGCACAATCCTCATCAACGTTGGAGCTTCGCGTAGCCGAGTGTCGTTCACAGGTCGTCTCGGCGAACAGTTGATGTTTGAGTTGCGCCTGCGGGTCTTTTCCCATTTTCAACGGTTATCGCTCGAGTTTTTTACCGACGAAAAGGCTGGACGCCTGATGACCCGGATGACCAGTGACATCGACGCACTCACCACGTTGTTTCAAGACGGCCTCGTCAATCTCGGGGTCCAAGCACTTACCTTGGTCGTGATCGGCATTGTCCTGTTCGTCATGAGCCCAACCCTCGCCGTGATCACCATTGCGTTGGTCGTGCCAATCATGTTTTTGCTCACATTGTGGTTTCGGTCCGCAAGCGACCGCGGCTATCGACTCGTGCGCGACCGAATCGCCGAAGTGCTCGCCGATCTCCAAGAGAGCCTCTCTGGCATTCGGATCATTGCTGCCCACAATCGTCGCGCCCACAACGTGATTCATCATGACAACGTGATCGGCAGCCACCTTGATGCCAATCTGCACACGTCAAAGGTTGGGGCAATTTATGGGCCCGCGACCGAGGTCGTCGGCGTTCTTGGCCAAGCCGCAATCCTGCTGATCGGCGGCAACATGGTCCTCAATGGGACGCTGAGCTTGGGTGAACTCACTGCATTCGTGTTGTACCTCACCGCATTTTTCGCTCCGATCCAGCAACTCGTTCAGCTGTACAACACCTACCAACAGGGCCAGTCAGCAGTCACCAAATTGCGTGACCTACTTGGCACCGCGCCCTCCGTTGCGGAGGCACCCGACGCCGTTGACCTCCCATCGATCGCTGGGACTATCGACTTCGACACCGTCAGTTTTGGTTACCTCCGGTCAACGCCGGTGCTCGAAAAGGTGTCACTCCACATTGCCGCTGGTGAGACATTCGCGCTCGTCGGTCCGACGGGTGCCGGAAAGTCAACAATCGCGAAATTGGTTACCCGTTTTTATGACCCAACCGAAGGGTCCGTAAGTATCGATGGGTTCAATCTGCGCGATGTCACCTTTCACTCGCTGCGAACCCAACTGGGCGTGGTTCCCCAAGAACCATTTCTCTTTGCTGGGACTATTCGCGACAACGTGGCGTTCGCTCGACCATCGGCTACCGACGATGAGGTACGCGACGCGTGTCACGCCGTGGGCATCGACGATTTAATCGAGCGCCTTCCGGGTGGTCTTGACGCTGTTGTCCATGAACGAGGCTCGTCGCTCTCGTCGGGCGAACGACAACTCCTTGCACTCGCACGCGCCTTTCTGGCTCGCCCTCGCGTGTTGGTACTCGACGAAGCTACGTCGAACCTTGATTTGCGCTCGGAATCCCAAATCGATCGGGCGCTTGACGTCTTGCTCGAAGGCCGCACGGCGATCATCATCGCCCATCGACTTGCTACCGCTATGCGCGCTGACCGAATCGCCGTCGTTGATCACGGATCGATCATCGAAATGGGCACGCATACTGAACTGATCGCCCTTGGCGGTCACTATGGCGAGATGTACGCGACATGGATCGCTCATACGGTTGGCAGTTCTCAGTGACGATGCTCGGCGTCAGTAATCATGGCGACTGCTTCGAATGACGGTTTGGGGTTTAGCGTTGGCGTTTGTGACGATGGCTGCCGGCACACTTGTCGGTGGCACGGTTGGATTCGGCACCAACTTGGTTGCCGCACCAATCCTTGCCTTGATTAATCCCGAACTCGTTCCGGTTCCAATCATCTTGGCATCTGGAGTTTTCAACCTGCTGGTCGCTAGACGCGACCGGGGGATTCATCCGTGGCACGAAATTCGCTGGCCCCTTGTCGGATTAGTCCCCGCCAGCATTGTCGGTGCTGCCACTGTCGCAGTGATCGACCAACGCGAACTCAGTATCATGTTCGCGGTCCTTGTGTTGCTCGCCGTCGCCTTGAGCGTCTCGGGCCTCCATCCGCCACCTTCGCGCCATGCGCTAGCCGTTGCCGGAATGTGTTCCGGTTTCATGGGTACGACTGCCGGCATCGGCGGGCCACCTATCGCCTTGATGTTTCAGCACCACCATGGTCAGCAAATTCGCGCGTCGCTGTCACGATTTTTCGGAATCAGTTCGGTCGTGGCGATTATTCCGCTTGCGGCGTTCGGGCAGGTCCACATCGCTGATCTTGCGCGCGCCGCCGTCTTGATCCCTGGCGGATTGTTCGGATTCGTACTTTCGCAACACGCGGCAAGGCGCATTGACCATGGCGTCGCTCGCCGGGCCGTCTTGCTGGTCTCAGGTGCTTCGGCTTGTGTGGTGCTACTTCGGGCACTCACCTAGGCGAACCGATGCCAACAACACGAGCGTTTCAGGAACCCGCTTCGTCGGCGAGCACCGTTTCGATGCGTTCTAATGTTGCAGCCATATTTCGCCGAGTCGACTCACGCAGGCGCCGCACCATTGGCTTGCCAAGGGCTGCCTCTTGGGAAATATCCCAGCTTTCGCGCACTCGAGTTCCGCCGTCGACGGGTTCAAGTTCGTAGCGCCAAATGCGGCCGGCCACGAACCGACCAAGTGGAGTTGGTCCCCTCGTTTGCCACGCGAGCAGTCGGTCCTTTTCGTATTCGACCACGGTGTTCACCATCGAGTAGGGAATGCCCAAACGCATTGACATTCCAAACTGGCTCCCCAGAACCAACTCTTGGGAAGGTCCCTTTGCTTCGACCACGGTGCCGGATCCATCAACATCGCGATGCCGCGCCGGGTCAGCGATCAAGGCAAAAATCGCCTCGGCAGGTGCGGGGATAATTCGTTCGACAGTCTCAATGTCTGCTGATTCGCTCATGGCGTGCATGGTAGCGAGCCAGAACCCGCTTGCGAGTACCAGAGCTAACGGTTCAGGGAATCAGCGAAATGTGGCACGCTCCGCCGATGCCACCGGCACAGGTGGACCATCAAGCAGACCGCGTTTGCGTAAACGTGGCATCACGCCTTCGCCAAACCAGTACGCCTCTTCGAGGTGGGGGTATCCCGACAAGATGAACTCGTCGAATCCCATGTCGTGATAGGTGCTAATCACCTCGGCAACTTCGTCATGACTGCCGACGATCGCCGTTCCCGCACCACCACGAACAAGGCCGACACCAGCCCAAATATGAGGAGCGATCTCTAATGAATCACGATCGCGACGACCGTCGTGAAGCGAAGCCATCCGCTGCTGTCCCACCGACTGCGTCGATGAGAAATCAGCTCGAGCAGCAGCAATTGCTTCATCGGGAACCGATGCAAGCAATCGACTTGCCTCTGCCCATGCATGTTCTGAACTCTCGCGGGTGATGACATGAAATCGAATGCCGAAACGAAGCTTTCGACCGTAGGCTGCCGCCAAGGACGCAACTCGACTCACGCGTTCACGCACCATTTCGGGTGGCTCACCCCAGGCCAAATACACATCGACATGTTGCGCGGCGACCTGCTCAGCTGCACTCGATGCGCCACCAAAATAGACCTCGGGAATCGGATTCGGAATCGAACGCGTGGTGGCGTCGCTGACGCGGTAATGCTCACCGGTATACGAGAACGGCTCACCGGACCACGCTCCGCGCATGACCTCGATGAACTCTGCCGTGCGTTCATAACGCGCATCGTGATCGAGCCAATCGCCGAATCGAGCCAGCTCATGGGTATCCGCGCCGGTCACGACATTGAGCAAGAGTCGATCGCCCGACATCCGCTGATACGTGGAAGCCATCTGTGCGGCCAACGTGGGCGACAAAAATCCGGGACGAAAGGCGACCAAGAACTTGATCCGCTCGGTCTCTCCCAACAACGCTGCAGTCATTAGCCACGCGTCCTCACACGCGGTGCCAGTTGGTGTCAACATTGCGTGATACCCGAGTTGTTCGGCGGCGCGAGCCACGGTCGCAAGGTAAGCAAGCGTTGGCTCGCGATGGTGAGAATCTTGGCCAATCCCGACCAGGTCACGACTATCGCCGCCGGTAGGCAGAAACCAATGAATCTTCATCAGGTCGCTAGTGTCGCGCAGCAATGGTCCCCGCGCGTAGGGAACCAAAAGGGGAACCATGCCAACCAATGTCCGGGCCGTCGTTGCTCGATCAGTCAATAGTCCGGTCACCGTTGAGGAAATTGTCGTTCCCGATCCCGGGCCCGGCGAAGTCACTGTCGATGTCCATGCGTGCGGCGTCTGCCATACCGACTTGCATTACCGCGACGGCGCAATCAATGACGAATTTCCATTCCTCCTCGGCCATGAGGCGGCCGGAGTCATCGACGCAGTTGGGTCCGGCGTGACCGACGTCGCTCCGGGCGATTTCGTTGTCCTGAATTGGCGGGCAGTATGCGGGGTGTGTCGGGCCTGTCGTAAGGGCAAGCCACACCTGTGCTTCGCTACCCATAACGCAATCCAGAAGATGACACTTCTTGATGGAACCGAGTTGACCCCCGCGTTGGGTATCGGAGCATTTGCTGAAAAAACCCTTGTAGCGGCGGGCCAAGCCACCAAAGTCAATCCCGCGATAGACCCAGCAGCAGCCGGCCTCATCGGCTGTGGCGTCATGGCTGGTTTTGGTGCGGCGATCAATACCGGTGGGATTGGTCCCGGAGATTCGATCGCCGTATTCGGATGCGGTGGGGTGGGCGATGCAGCAATTGCAGGGGCGGCGTTGGTTGGCGCAAACCCGATTATTGCGGTCGACGTTGACCCCACCAAGTTGGCATGGGCCATGCAATTCGGGGCAACACACACGGTCAACGCGTCGAAGGTTGACCCCGTTGAAGCGATCCGAGCACTTACCGACGGATTCGGTGCCGATGTTTGCATCGAGGCTGTAGGTAACCCTGCGGTGCTCAAGCAAGCATTCTTCGCTCGCGACTTAGCGGGAACGGTTGTCCAAGTCGGCGTACCCAC
The DNA here is from genome assembly GCA_037138595.1 of Actinomycetes bacterium. Classification (GTDB taxonomy): domain Bacteria; phylum Actinomycetota; class Acidimicrobiia; order Acidimicrobiales; family Acidimicrobilacustridaceae; genus UBA4742. The sequence goes on from JBAXIB010000002.1 coordinate 112,903, forward strand.
GCCAGACATGGCACTTCCCGACATCCCCATGATCGAGTTCTTCGGTCGAGGTGGTGCACTCAAGCCGTCGTGGTACGGCGATTGCCTTCCAAGTCGGGATTTTCCCATGCTGGTTGAACTCAGTCTGCAAGGCCGATTTCCGCTAACCGATTTCGTGACTGAACGCATCAGCATCGACGACGTCGAGGCGGCATTTGCCATGATGTCATCAGGCGAAGTCTTGCGTTCGGTGGTCGAGTTCGATCGATGACTGACTAATCCGACCGGTATCGTTAAGCCATGGCCCATCCTTCATCAACGTCCCATCGCCCCGAGGTCACCCACGATCCAACCCTCGGCGACGGTGACCACGAAAAGTTTGCCCACATTGTGAAAAAGAACGAACTCACTGACGCCATGGTGTTTGGCGAGGAAATCACTGCGCTGTGCGGCAAGAAATGGGTACCGACTCGGGACCCACAAAAGTTTCCGGTGTGCCCGGCTTGTCGAGATCGCCTCTCATCAATGGCGTGAATGCCGCCGCCGAATTGTCTTTTTAGCGAGACCCCAGAAAAATCACGGCGAGCCCGGCTACTCCTACCGCTACGGTTCCATAAGCCGCCGGGGAAAGATCACTCCAGGTTGCGACAGGTCGCTGACGCGTTTGATGTCCGCGACGACGATGTGCGCTCCAGCGCCCTAAGAGCCACGTACCGATGCCAATCGTCAAAAGAATGGACCCGGCGATTGGTTCACTGGCATTTCCCGTGATTGTCGGCATCCCTCGAAACACAATAATTCCGCAGGCAACAAGCGAGACTCCGCTTCGGGACCAAGCTAAGTCGGTTCGCTCCGCTGCAATACCCGGGTCAGGACCGACATAATTTCCGTATTCGGTGTAATCGGATTCCGAATCTCGCTCGACGCGTTCAAGCGGGTTGTGATTCGGGTGGGCTTGGTCGTTCACGTCGTATTTCCAGCAAACAACACCAGGCCAAGGGCAACGATCGCCGTGATGCCAATCACAATCGCCACAAAGAATGGCAGCGGAGATTTTGGCAAGTTGCGTCGCTCCTCCATCGCTTCTTCGTTGCGCCGCCATTGCCACAGGCTGCTCAGGGCAATCACAATCCCGAGCACAATCAGCGGCACGCCAATCATCCGGCGGCCACCCGGAACCGAAAACGGAGGAAGCAACTGGGTGATTGCCAACCCAGCGGTCACTAACGCAAGCGATGTGCGGTTCCAAGCCAAAAATGTCCGCTCGTTGGCATAAGAAAACCGAACGTCGACCATTTCGTGTTCAGTAGTCGAGTCGTCCCCGTTGACTACTGACTTGTCCACCACTGGTGCATCATCAGTCGGTTCCATCACCATTGACCGTACCCGAACTGATGGGCCACCAACCGTGACCAGACCTGCTGAGAACCCGAAAGCGACAGCGGCAAGGTCAAGTGAGACGTAACGACTGCAGATCAACGATCCACGGATCACTCGGCAGGGTTGCCGGATCGAACCGTTCGAGCAAGGTCTTCGGGGAGGCGGACTCACCCGGTTCAGCCAAATGCAGACTGGCCGCGAGATGCCCCAGCACCTGATTCGGAGACTCGCCAAGGGCCATACGATCCGAAAGCGTTACTGCGCCATTACGTTTCGCTAACCGCGTTCCATCTTGGGCCAAAGCCAGCGGCACGTGTGCGAAAATGGGCTCGGCGAGACCCAATAATCGAGCGAGATAGACCTGGCGCGGCGTCGATGCCAAGAGGTCATCACCTCGAACGACTTCCTCGACACTTTGCATCGCGTCGTCGACAATGACCGCCAAGTTGTATGCCGGAACGCCGTCATTGCGGCGCAACACCATATCGTCGACAGAAACCTCAACGACGCCGCAAAGACGATCAACCACCGAGACCAGCTCGCTATTCGCACGCAATCGAAGCGCCGGTTGGCGCCCTGATTGCTCCAAGTTCGCGCAATCCGAAGCGCTGAGTTCGCGACATGTGCCTGGATACGCGCCTTGCGGTGCGAGACCTTGCGGGGCACTCGCCGCCTCCTGGATTTCACGACGGGTGCAATAACACCGATAGGTCAATCCGTTTTCAATCAGTTGGTCGATTGCATCGTGATAGGCCAAGACATTGTCCCGCTGGTGGAACGCTGCGCCATCCCAGTCAAGGCCAAGAGTGCGCAAATCGTCGAGTTGGCGCGAGGCGACTCCCGGTCGATCCGAATCTGGAACGAGGTCATCAATGCGTAAGTAAAAAGCCGAATTCGATGACCGAGCAAACAGCCAAGCTGCTAGTGCAGTTCGCAGATTACCGAGGTGTAAATCGCCAGATGGCGTGGGAGCAAAACGACCGGCAGGCATCAACCATGATCGTGTCACGGGAACGACCGCCATGCTCGAAACGACACGGTGAGAGGCCACACATGACCTGCCATGTTCCCGCTTGCGCAATTCCCATGAGACAATCGGGCCATGACGACACTCCCCCGCGGCTTCCATGCCCATGTTGCGTCGATCGGCATTAAGGACAGCACTGATGATTTCCTGGTCCTTGCGTCGGACCAGCCGTGCTCGGCGGCTGCGGTGTTTACCCGAAGTCGATTTGCGGGGCCGAGTGTTGACCTCAGCCGGTCCAATGTGGCAAACGGGCAATTACAGGCATTCACCGTTTTGTCCAAGAATGCGAACGTGGCGACAGGCGAGCCTGGCTTGGCAGATGCCCATGAGATCGTCGCAGCGGTGGCTGATGCGGTTGGCACTTCAAACGACAACGTGCTCATTGCGTCTACGGGCGTAATCGGGCGGCGCTATCCAATGGAAAAGATTCGCGACCACCTGACCACGCTGCGCTTTCCATTCGACGGAACTGATGCCGAATCAGCGGCTCAAGCGATCATGACGACCGACACGGTGCCAAAGATTGCGTCGTCGACCGTAACAACGGTCACTGGTTCGAGTGCTTCGATTGTTGGGATCGCCAAAGGTGTCGGGATGATCGAACCTGACATGGCGACCCTGATTACGCTTTTTTGCACAGATGCCGATGTTGCATCGGCCGACCTAGACGTACTCTTCCGTCGCGTCATGGCAGTCACGTTCAATGCATTGAGTATCGATACCGACACCTCCACAAGTGACACTGCGGCGATCATGGCCAACGGAGCGAGTGGAGCAGTTCCCCTTGTCGAATTCGAAACAGCGCTCCTTGAGGTCGCCCAGTCACTGACCCGCCAGATCGCACGAGACGGCGAGGGCGCAACCACTCTCATAGAGGTTCTCGTCGACCAAGCTCGTGACGTCGACCAAGCGAAGCGTGTCGCTAAGTCAGTTGTGAATTCTCCGTTGGTCAAAACTGCCGTTCATGGTGCCGACCCGAATTGGGGTCGCGTCGCTATGGCGATCGGCAAATGCTCCGAGGATCTCGACATCGACCAATCGCAGGTCATCATCCGATTTGGCAGAACCGAGGTTTACCCCGTGCAACTCGACCAGCAAGGACTCGACCAACTGAGCATTTACCTCACCGGAGACGAAGTCTTGATCCACATCAGTCTGGCGGTTGGGTCAGAGTCGTTCACTGCCTACGGGTGTGACCTTTCCGATGGGTACGTACGTATAAACGCCGATTACACAACCTGAAAGCTGCAATGACCAATGCCTGAGTACGACGTCATCATCGTCGGAGCCGGCTTAGCTGGCCTTTCCGCCGCGATCGAGATCACCGACAGTGGCCTCAACGCATTGTTGATAGAAGCCGACTCGAGGGTCGGCGGCCGAGTCCAAACAGACGAAGTGGACGGCTATCTCCTCGACCGCGGGTTCCAAATCCTGCTAACCGCGTATCCCGAAGCCCAGCGCCTGCTCGACTTTGAGCCGCTCGATCTCATGCCGTTTGCTTCTGGCGCGTTAGTCCGTATTGACGACCAGTTCCATCCCGTCGGGGACCCATTTCGTCAACCACGAGATCTACTTGCCACCGCCCGCGCACCTATCGGAACTTGGGCTGACAAAGCTCGCATTATCGAGTTTCGTCGGAGGGTCCGTCGCCAGCCCGCGGAACAACTTTTTCATCAGCTTGATATGACTGCTCTTGAGCGGCTCCAACGGTTTGGGTTTTCGCCAACCATCATTGAACGATTCTTTCGACCTCTCGTTTCAGGAATCACCCTTGACCCCGACCTCGGTGGTTCTCGGCGACAGCTTGAATTCGTTTTTCGGATGCTCGCTGATGGCGATGCCGTCGTGCCCGCAGCGGGGATGGGTTGTATACCCGAGCAACTCGCGATGCGAATTCCGGCGAATCAGTTTCGCTTCGATACCAAAGTTTTAGAGGTCGGCCCGCACCATGTCGTCACATCTGAAGGTGAGAGGATTTCCGCTACTGCAGTCGTCGTCGCCACCGATGCCACGGCCGCAGCACGTTTTACCGGCATTGATGATCCAGGGTGGAACAGCGTGACGAGTGTCTGGTTCTCAGCCCCCGAACCGCCAACGGACTCAACCGCGATCATTCTCGATGGCAGTGGAGCCGGACCGGCGGTAGACGTTGCCGTGATGAGTAACGTGAGTGCGCGTTATGCCCCACCTAATCGCGCGCTCATTGTGGCATCAGCCTTAGCCACCGGAGACGGCATCGAGAATGCGGTACAAACACAATTACGGGGTTGGTTTGGAACATCCGTCGATGGATGGACGATGTTGCGGGCTGACCGAATCGACGCGGCACAACCTCGATTCGATATCGGTCGTGACCCATCGCTTGATTCGCAGCTTGCCTCCGGGGTGTACCTCGCTGGCGATCACCGTCACGATCCCTCGATCCATGGCGCGCTCGCATCCGGGCATCGAACGGGTAGGGCGGTGGTTTCGCAGCTGACCCGCTAGTCGGTCACTACAGTTTCGATCATGACCACCCGCGAAGATCACATTGCCTTGGTTGAGAAGCTTTGGGCGACCCTTTACATAGAACGTGACCTCGACGCTGTCGGAGCGATGTTTGCCGAAGATGGTCACTACGAGGATGTCCCCATCGACGATGGAGGTGCCACCGGTCCCAAGCAAATTGCGGCGCGCCTGCGAATCGGATTTGCACCAGTCAAGGGCTTCGATCATGTGATTCATCGGATGGTCGTCGATGGCGACACCGTGATCACCGAACATGCCGAGACTTGGCACTTCGATGACGAAGTGAGTGTGACGCTGCCGTTTGTTTCCGTTCAAGAAATTCGTGACGGGAAACTTGTACTTTGGCGGGACTATTCCAACATGAATACGTTGCTGGAGGGCGCTCCCGATTGGTGGATCGAACACATCATGAACCAGCCACCAATCGCATAGACGCAATAGTGCTCGGTGCTAAGTCAGGACTCGTTGGTCAAGAGTTACTGGTCAGGGACGCTTGACCCTGAGATCAATCGGCCGAGAGACCTCGCTGAAAAAATCATTTCCTTTGTCATCCACGACGATGAATGCAGGGAAATCTCGTACTTCGATTTTCCACACTGCTTCCATTCCAAGTTCTTCGTATTCAAGAACTTCCACCGAGGTGATGCAGTCTTTGGCTAATCGGGCAGCGGGACCGCCAATCGACCCGAGATAGAACCCGCCGTGAGAGCGGCAAGCGTCAGTAACGGCCGGCGAGCGATTTCCCTTCGCCAACATCACGAGGCTTCCACCTCGCTGCTGGAACTCGTCGACATAGGAATCCATCCGGCCAGCCGTTGTCGGTCCAAACGAGCCCGACGCATAACCCTCTGGCGTTTTGGCTGGACCGGCGTAGTACACGCAAAAATCCCGCAAATACGACGGCATCTCGTCGCCAGCATCGAGTCGTTCTTTGATTTTCGCGTGAGCAAGATCGCGAGCTACCACCATTGGTCCATTCAACATGATTCGCGTCTTGACTGGATAACGCGACAGTTCAGCCCGGATCTCATCCATCGGCATATTGAGATCAATGGCCACCACATCACCTGCTAGGCGATCATCGGTAACCGGCGGCAAAAAGCGCGCGGGATCAACTTCTAGTTGCTCAATGAAGATCCCCTCGGCAGTTATTTTTCCTAATGCTTGGCGATCCGCTGAACATGACACCGCAATGGCAATTGGGCAAGATGCGCCATGTCGAGGCAAGCGGATAACTCGTACGTCATGGCAAAAATATTTGCCGCCGAATTGAGCACCGATACCAAAATCCTGCGTCAGCTTCAACACTTTTGCTTCGAATTCGACGTCGCGGAATCCCCGACCGAATTCATCTCCGGTCGTCGGCAGCGAATCGAGATAACGCGTCGAGGCCAACTTCGCGGTTTCGACTGCGACCTCTGCCGATGTTCCACCGATTACGACAGCAAGGTGATACGGAGGACACGCTGCTGTTCCGAGCGTCCGCAATTTCTCATCGAGAAATGCCAGCAAACTCGCGGGATTCAATACGGCCTTCGTCTCTTGGTAGAGATAACTCTTGTTGGCGGAACCGCCACCTTTTGCCATGAACAAAAACTTGTAGGAATCCCCATCCACCGCCGAGATTTTGATTTCCGCCGGCAAATTGGTTTTGGTGTTCACTTCATCCCACATGGTGAGCGGCGCCATCTGCGAATAGCGCAAATTCGCGTCTCGATAGGTGTTGAAAATGCCTTGAGCGATCGCTGCTTCATCACCACCACCGGTGATCACGAACTCACCTTTCTTGGCCTTGACGATCGCGGTTCCCGTGTCTTGGCATGACGGCAATATTCCGCCCGCGGCAATGGACGCATTCTTCAACAATTCGAGCGCCACAAAGCGGTCGTTGGCCGACGCCTCGGGATCATCAAGGATCGATGCAAGTTGCGCCAGGTGGTCGGTCCGCAACAGATGGGCAATGTCGCGCATCGCTTGGCCAGTCAATAGGGTTATCGCAGCCGGAGCGATGCGTAAGAAGCGTTCGGAACCCACATCGAAGGTCGATACGCCATCAGTGGTGAGCAACCGATACGTCGTTTGATCGGGGCCGAGGGGCAGCGGTTCTTGATAGGCAAAGTCGCTCATAACTCCATGCTCACCTGCGCGCTGCAAACGGACAAATCCCCGACGAGCCCACAAGCCAAGCAGCGCAATATTCATCGGGCATTATTTTGCGGACATTCACCGTGCACCTCGAACCAGCTGCCCGGGGCGATCTCCTTGGTCAACACCGTCACGCAAGATGACCTGCCCTCGTTTCACGGTCGCGACATAGCCCGATGCCCCTTGCACAAATCGTCGAGCATCACCTGGCAGATCATGGATCATCTCTGGTCGAGGCAAACGCAACCCAGCGAAGTCGATCACATTCACATCACCGAGCATTCCAGGAGCCAACCGGCCGCGATCGCTTAGGCCAACAAGGTCAGCTGTATCACTGGTCATCATCCGCACCACGGTCTCGATTGGGATGCGACCGTAGGCTCGGTCTCGCGCCCAAAGTGCCATCATCGAAGTGGGCGTACTTGCATCACAAGTGGTCCCGCAGTGCGCCCCGCCATCACCGAGCCCCCAGGTTGTCGTCGGATGAAGCAACATTTCTCGCACCGCATCGAGATTGAAATCGGTGTAATTCAAAAGCGGTCGCATCACGAGATTTTCGCCGTCATCGGCGAGCAACGCGTCATAGAAAACTTCGTTTGGCGTTCGGCCTTCACGTCGCGCCTGAGCCGCCAAACTCGAATCTTTCGGCGGCTCATAGTCGGGTTCGCTGCCCATCGGGAAAATGCGCTCGGGGTCAAGAAAATGGGTAAACATCGGGTCGATGTCTTCGGCCTCAGTTAAAAGTTTCTCGCGCGTAATCGGGTCGCGCATGTGAGCGACCTTGGCCTCAATCGGCAGAAACCCAAGGCCACCCCAAGTTGGGCAATACGCAAACGGGTGAAAGGTGTGCAAGCCAAGCAATAAATTGACGGGTCGACCCGCGACCTGGGGTCGCACGTTCGCTCCATCTGCCGCGGCCGCGCTGCAGAGGTCAAGCATGCGCTTCCAAGCAGTCGGATCGTGATCGTTCTGAGTCATCGCAAAAGTGACTGGTCGATGAATAGCCTTGGCCAACCTTCGCATCCAAGCCATTTCCCGTTCCGGAGCCGCGAGGTCTTCGCCCAGAGCGCCGGCCGGCGCCAACTCAAAAATTCCGGTTCCCAACTCACCCAAGACACTGCCGATTCCAAATAGTTCGTCTTCTGCGGCAAAAGTTCCCGGCACGGGTTCGCCGTCGATCGCCATGTGGGCAATCGTGCGCGACGTCGAAAAGCCAAGCGCTCCTGCTTGAACTCCCTCCCGCACAATCGCTGCCATCGCGGCGATGTCGTCAGGCGATGCTGGCTCATTCTTTGCTCCGCGATCACCCATCACGTATCCGCGTACGGCTCCATGTGGCACAAAGACAGCCACATCAAGCATTTTCGATGTCACATCTACCGCGTTGAGGTATTCGGGAAAGGTTTCCCAGTTCCAATCAATGCCCGCCGACAACGCAGCACCCGGAATATCTTCGACGCCTTCCATCAATCCAATGAGCCATTCATGTCGATCCGGCTTTACCGGGGCGAACCCGACACCGCAGTTGCCCATGACGACTGTGGTAGCGCCGTGCCAGCAACTCGGTGTCAGCATCGGATCCCACGTGACTTGCCCGTCGAAATGGGTGTGGATGTCAACGAAGCCCGGAGTCACGAGTAATCCGTCGGCGTCGATTTCCTCCCTTCCTTCGGCGGGGACCGAACCGACATCAGTAATGATCCCGTTGGAGATCGCGACGTCAGCCACGTAGGAATCTGACCCCGTTCCGTCGACCACGGTGCCGCCGCGAATCACAAGATCATGCATGGAAACAGTTCCCCTCTGTGGGCTGGTGCCCAGCGAATCAACATTCAAGATGCCAGTTCGGGAACCCTACCGCTGCCTCGACCAGCAGTACTCTGACAGCACGTTCTTCTTGCTACCCCAATTGCTCACTCCTTAAGGAACTTTGTGGCTCTTGTAGAGGTAAGTGCCCCCCAGTCCAACACGAGACTGATCACGCTCAATCGACCCGAACGACTCAATGCAATGTCGATCGACCTCGTCATTGAACTCGTGACGGCCTTTGAAACCTGCGCTAACGACAACGACTGCTCGGTGGTGATTCTCACGGGCGCCGGACGTGCCTTCTGTTCTGGCCTCGATCTCAAGGACTACGGCATCATTCCGAATATTGATGGGTTGCAGGTCGGGCAGATCGCTCAACGGTCAATGCGGTACTTTTCAGCACTGGTTCCCGCGATGCGCCGAATGCCCCAGCCGGTTATCGCGGCAATCAACGGGATCGCCTACGGAGGCGGCATGTGTCTCACGCTCGGTGCGGAGCTTCGCATCGCCGGCGAACGTGCTGCTTTCAACAGCACGGGCATCGTCAACGGCTTAACGTCGACAGAACTCGGCGCGAGCTACTTGTTGCCGCGGCTGATTGGTGCGGCGCACAGCAACGAAATCTTGCTCACCGGTCGAGTCGTCGATGCTCCTGACGCGTTACGCATGGGCCTGGTGTCCCAGGTCGTGCCCGATGATGATCTGCTCAATGTCGCTCTCAAGGTTGCTGGTCGCATGTGTGAGTTCAGCCCCTACGGCTTAGCGATGACAAAAGATGTGATCTGGGCCAACCTCGAAGCGGGAAGTCTGGACGCCGCCATTGAGATCGAAGACCGAAACCAGTTGATGCTTGGGTTCACCGAAAATTTGCCCGAAGCGATACGGGCCTTTGACCAAGACCGCAAACCGACTTACACCGATGCGCCCCGGCGCGACTTATTCATGCCACCCGAAACTTGATTCAACGCGGAGCAGATCGAACCCGACAATGATTGATCTGCTCAGCAATTTTTCGACCGAGCGCGATGCTTCCCACTACTTCGAGATGCACCTGATCGCCGCCCATGAGCGATGGATCTGAATCGATCAATCCGTCTAGGTCAACGAGATAGAGGTTTGACCGAAGTTCGGCTTCCTGAGCCAGTTTCGCGTTGAAATCCAGCCCGGTTCCCTTGCCGGGACGAGTTGGGTCGGCATCGACATTGACCCAAACCACACAATGCGAACCAAGGAGTTCAAGTGCTTTGTCCACTGCCTGCGAACTGGCTTCAGCACTGAGTTTTCCGGCCGCTTGTTGCAGCACATCGTTTGTTCCGAGTTGCACGACGATCGCATCGGACGATCCAAGGGCCGCCTGCTCCAACGTCGCTAGTTGGTCGCCAACTGTTAGCCCAGCAGTCGCGTCGATGCTCACTGACCATCCTGCGGCTTCAAGTTCCTGGGTAATGACCGGGGCACCTAGGGCGGAAAGGCTGTCACCGACGATGACGACTTGAGATTGCGTCTTCGAAGCGCACGAAACATCGATCAACAACACCGACAAAACGAGGCCAATGACGACCACCTGTTTGACCATGACACGAGACCGAGTCACGTTGATCAAAGGTGGTTCAGTCGATCGGGAGGCGACGAAACAGTTCAGCTTTTTCCTCTTCGAATTCCTCGAAAGTGATCTGTTTAGCGTCGAATCGACGGTGGATGGCTTCGATGCGTTCGAGGAGTTCAGAAGCCGAGAGTTCGCCGTCGTGATCATCGCCGGCTAAAGGCATCAGGCCATCGTCATCAAGCAGATCGGGCTCGTCGGAATCAGGGTTCAAGCGTTTTTCGCGTTTGGCCGCGGCTTTGGCTTTCTTGGCCCGGTCACGCTGCAATTTTTCGAAGCTTGTCCGTTGCGCGGCCATTGGGCGTCTCCTTCAACTGGCGGGTACCGGACCGCCATCGAAGGCCACGACCGGCATTTACATCGTTGGCATACTACGGCCAAACGATGCCGGCGACCCATCTCGGCGCCAGGAAAGGGATCGGAGGTGGCAATCAGTTGAGCGTCCGCCACCAAATCGCTCATCGACTCTGGCATTGTTGCAGCGTGATTGAGGCGGGACCCATCATCGAAACGAACTCCCGAATTCGGGTCAAGTCGATGGACGGACTGCGCGGGCTCGCCGTCGCCGCGGTTGTCGTTTACCACCTCTGTCCCGAACTAGTACCCGGTGGTTTTCTCGGCGTGTCAGTTTTTTTCGTCCTTTCCGGTTATCTGATTACGACGTTGCTTCTCGGCGAAGCAACTACCACTTCGAAAATTCGGATACGGGAGTTTTGGGGCCGACGATTTCGGCGATTGATGCCCACGGCGTTTGCCGCTCTCGCGCTCGCACTCATTGTCGCGGCCGCCGTTGGCGATGCCCACCAGCTAAAGACGCTTCCGGGCGACGTCACTGCCGCTGCGCTCTATGTCGCTAACTGGCGATTCATTGCCCTCGGAACCTCCTATGGCGCTCATTATCAACAGCCGAGTGTCGTTCTGCATTTCTGGTCACTGGCGATCGAGGAGCAGTTCTATCTCGTGGTCGCCATTGTCGCCGCGCTTCTCGCACGATTTGGCCGATCGCGTCGCGCTTGGCTCATGACATTTGGTGCCTTGGCGTTAGCGTCGATGGCATCGACGGTCTTACTGGGGCCCGATAACACGACCAGGATTTATTTTGGAACGACAACGCGAGCATTTGAATTGCTGGCTGGGTCGGTGCTCGGCATTGTGCTCGCGGGTCGAGCGTTCGTCCCGCGAAGTCGATCGGGTCGCCGGGGACTGCAAGCAGCAGGTGTCGTTGCGCTTGGCGCACTGATCGCGTCGTTCATTCTGATTCGCATCGACAACCCATTTTTGTATCGGGGCGGATTTTGGGTGGTTGCCGGCGTCACGATCGTGGCCTTGGTAGCTCTGCGCTCGCGCGGTCCAATCGCGTGGTTCTTGGCATGGCGACCATTGGTGATGCTTGGAATCATTTCCTACGGCGTGTATCTGTACCACTGGCCGTTGTTCATCTGGCTAACTCCTGCGACAACACATCTCGATGGACTCGCACTCGCGGCCATCCGCGTCGGGGCAACGTTATTGCTGGCGATTTTGTCCTATGTCTTCCTCGAGCAACCCATTCGAAAACAACGTTGGCACCAACCGCTTCCGGCCCTCGCGGGAATCATCGGGTTGAGTTTTGTGCTCGTTATCGGATCGGCGTTCGCCCTTGGCCGGCGAGCAAACGACCGAGCGATCGTCGCCGCTCCAAACGTTTCGCTGGCAACGGCGACCACCATGGCAGGAACGCCTGCAACCGCCCCTGTTGGTGACATAGATACGCCACGTTCGGTGCTAGTCGTTGGCGATTCAGTCCTGCACGATGCGCTGCCGTCAATAACGGCCGACTTTGCCGCAGCAGGTGTCACAGTCACCGCGCTTGGAGCACCCGGCGAAACATTGGTGAGCAACAGCGGCCGATGGCTTTCCGAAATCTCCCAAGTAGTTGAGACCAAAAACCCCGACATCGTTGTCCTTGAGTCGTGCTGCGGATCGCTCTATCCCTTTGTCGCCGTCGATGGAACAGTGACCGACATAGATACGCCGGTTTTTTGGGAGCTCTGGGCAACATTGGTTGGCCAAGCGACCGAGCGAGCTGGCGCTCGAGGCGCTCGAGTCATGTGGGTGTTGCCACCTCCGGTCGACGGAGTCCGCAGCCTCTGGTACGGAGACGTTGGAACCCGGATGGCATCAGTCATTGCAATCGAACGTGGCCTCGCTGCCGCTCAACCCAATGTTCAACTCATCGACTGGGGTGTGCTGGCTGCTGCCGATCGCACGTACGCGGCAACGCTTCCTGATGAGCACGGCAACCCTGTGGTGATTCGGGCTGACGACGGTTTGCACTTCACTCCAGCCGGTCAAGCGATCCAGGCAAGGACCACGGTTGATCAGGTTCTCAACGCATGGCAATCGTCTGGAGGCCGCCCTGATCATCCTGCCTCAGTTCCGGGCGCGTAGGGTTCGCAGATGCGCTTTTCCTACGCCGAGTCAATGACCGATCCGTCCTTTTATCTACCCTTGGCGCGTGCCGCCGAGGATGCCGGCTTTGATTCGTTCGTCGTGCCCGACAGCATTTTGTATCCCCGCGATTCCGACTCGACGTATCCCTACACGCCCGACGGAAACCGAGAGTTTCTTGAGGACAAACCGTTCATCGAACCGTTCTCACTCATTCCGGCGATGGGTGCAGTGACCGAGACATTGCGATTCACGACCTTCGTCGTCAAGCTGCCAATTCGAAACCCCGTAATTGTCGCAAAACAAGCCACATCGGTAGCCGTACTCACGAATAATCGGTTGGGGTTCGGTGTCGGCTTATCGCCGTGGCCAGAGGATTACGTCGCGTGCGATCAACCGTGGAAAGACCGCGGTCGCCGAATGGACGAGCAAATTGAAATCATTCAGCACCTAGCCACCGGAACATTCAGCGAATATCACGGCGAGTTTTATGACTTGCCAGCAATCAAAATGTGTCCAGTCCCATCAGAGAAATTGCCGATCCTGATCGGAGGTCATGCTGATGCGGCGCTGCGGCGGGCGGCGAGATTATGCGACGGCTGGATGCACGCCGGCAGCGACGGCGATCAACTCCCGACCATGATCGGACGCCTCCATGAGCTGCGTCGCGAGTACGGCCGCGAAAACGAACCATTTGAGATTCATGTCATCTCGATGGACGGTTACAGCGTGGATGGGTGTCATCGACTCGAAGACCTCGGCGTCACTGACGTCATCATCGGATTCCGGAACTCCTACCAAATGGAACAAGACACCGAGACACTTCAGCAAAAGATCGACGCAATGGGCTGGTTCACTGATTCAGTCATCGACAAGCTCGGCTCGTGATGGTGACCTCGAGCGATTGAGCTGCGCTTAGCTAGCTTCGACGAAGCGCTGCTGCCGCTCCGGCTCGTCGTCCAAAAAAGGTGCCATCACCAAGGGAAATGCCGCTCACATAGCCGTGTGCGGAAATCCCCGAAGTCGTTCGACCCGCCGCGAACAATCCCAAGACTTGATTTCCACTCACTGACTGCACGGCACCATCTACCGAGGTCACCAACCCACCGAGGGTAAAGGTGGCGTAATACGCCGCCGGATTCGCAACGCGCAGGTCGTACGCGCCGAGAGATCCGGTCAATGGACGAACGAACTCAGCCGCCTTATGAAACACCGGGTCTTCATGCAGTTCTGCGTGGCGGTTATAGAGATCCATCGTCGAGACCAATGAACCATTGGGAAGGCCGATCTCGCGTTCAAGATCAGCCGAGGTTTCGCACACCCAAGTTGCTTGAAGGCCCGCTCGAGTCACTTCATACAGAGACTCATCCACGATGAGGTACGCCTCCCCTTCTTGGCGAAACAACACCTCTTGGCCGACGCGTCCGTAATAGGTGTCCTCATTGATGAATCGCTGGCCATGTCCATTCACCAACACGCCCCCGACAAGTTTTCGCGGCGGAGTCATCGGAACCGCACATTCCGCGGCATCCATCCGAGTGACCGCCGAACCAATGGCCTGGGCCATCCGAATTCCTCGTCCATCATCGAAGTCGTTTCCGAGCCGAAGTGAACACCGCGCCACCAACGGCGCATGGCGAGCCAACATCTCATCGTTGTGCACAAATCCTCCGGCGCACAGCACCACACCGCCACGAGCGCGGACAAACAAGTCGTCGCCCAACCGTCGAGCGAGCACGCCGACGACTTCCCCGTGATCGTCGATCACCAATCGACTTACCTGCGCACCGGTTTCAATGTGGGTGTTGGTCGCTGCTACCGCTGCCGACAAACACTCCATCAGGAAGCCACCTGCCGCATGTCGTTTCTGCGGTTTATGTCCCCTCGGGGCAGGAATCGCAATGTCATCGAACGGAAATGCATCCTCGCCGCCGGAGTAGACCAGCGCATCGTCAGTAGGCGGTTCGATTCCGGGCTCTGGATAGAAGCCAGCTTTAAATGGCACGCCTTGTGCGACAAGCCACGAGTAATGGTCGACACTTTCGTCGCAATACAACCGGACCTTCTCGGCATCGGGGTCAGGCCCACATGCCTCCATCAGAAATCGATACATCTCATCTGGAGTGTCACTGAACCCACAGGCGATTTGAATCGGAGTTCCTCCCCCGAGATAGATCAGCCCGCCCGATTGCGCAGAGGTCCCGCCGGGGCCACCGGAAGCTTCAAGGACGATGACCGTCGCACCAGCTTCACTTGCCCCAAGCGCGGCACAGGCTCCCGCAGCGCCCATACCAACGACAACGACGTCGGTCTCAAGGTCCCACACGACTACATCACGAGCCTGAACGGGTTCAACGGTTTCAGAATCGTTACTGCTCATGGCGGGCGACGATAGCCCGATGACGAATCGCCGACGACCGGTTCACCACCAATGAGACCTGAAGGTGGCACGATGCAGCGGTGCTCGATCCTCAAACCCCGGTACTCATTGGCGTGGGTGCAATCACTCAGCGCATTGAGGGACTTGGCCAGGACAGCAGTCAATTGGCCGAGCCCATCGAATTGATGCATCAAGCAGCACTTTCGGCCGAGCGCGATGCCGGCGCGCCAGGCCTGTTACAAAACGTTGATCTCATCGCCGTGCCGAAAGGCATCTGGGATTATCCCGATGCCGCTCGGCAGTTGGCTTCGTTAGTCGGCGCAAAGTCACCAGCATCGGTGCACACCGTCGTTGGCGAGGTTGGAATCTTGCAACAAACCCTTATCAGCCGCGCATGTTCCGCAATTGCCGAGGGCGAGTCAACCATTGCACTCATCGCTGGCGGCGAAGCGCGCCAGCGTGCCGTGCTCGCGACACGGACAGGCCACGATGCTTTGGACACGATTGTCCCCGGCGCCCCTGATGAACTCCTCCTGCCGATTGGCGACATCATCACCGCCATCGAAATTGAACGTGACCTCGCAGTACCGGCCCACCAATACGCGCTGGTCGAAAGCGCTCTGCGCCACAATTCGGGCATCACTGCTGAGCAACAGGTTGACCTACTCGGCAATCTTTGGGCCAGCTTCGCCCGCGTTGCCGCGGCAAACCCCTTCGCCTGGGACCGGTCCAATCCGGACGCACACAAGATCACTACCGCATCGCCGGACAATCGGATGATTGCGACGCCATATACCAAGCGCTTGTGTTCGCAATGGAACGTTGACCAAGCCGCCGCACTCATAGTGACATCGGTGGCCACGGCTTCTGCGGCCGGCGTGACGCCGAATCGCTGGGTCTTTCCGCTGGTCAGCGCCGAGTCCCAAGCCATGATTCCGCTTCCCGAACGCGCCGAGTTAGCCCGGTCGATCGGTACCAAGTTGGTCGGGCAAGCTGCGTTCCGCGCGATCGATATCACCGTCGACGACATTGACTATTTCGATGTATACAGCTGTTTTCCTGCAGCGGTTCAAGTTCAGATGATCGAGCTCGGCATCACGATCGACACCGATGGCAACGTGACCACGGGCAAGGCGAAAGGCCGTCCACTCACCCTCACCGGAGGAATGACCTTTGCCGGCGGACCATTGAACTCGTACGCGCTGCACGCAACGGCTGCGATGGCAGCAACGTTGCGAGATGAACCCGGGGCAATCGGGCTCGTGACATCAGTCAGTGGGATGTTGACGAAACCGGCCGTCGCCCTGTGGTCAACGCTGCCACCGTCGCGTCGGTTTTCCGACATCGATGTCACGACCGAAACGCTTACTCAGGTCGAAACGGTGACCATTGACCGCAACGCCACCGGGTTTGGCACCATTGCTGCGAGCAGTGTGTTGTGTGATCGCGGCGTACCATCTCGAGTCGTGGCCGTCATCGAATGTGCCGACGGTTCGCGAACCATCGCAGTGGATTACGACCAGCAACGAGCAGAGGCCGGAATGCATGAGGACCTCGTGGGTTCGTCGGTTGAGGTAGGCCCACCCGGTCAGTTCGATCGGTGCTAACAACCAATATCACCCTTGTCCGCCGCACCCCACGAGCACCAATGGTCGACAATGCAAGAATGACTGGCTGACAGGCAACCATCCCAACAGATTTCTATGCCGAGGAGTCCCATGCCAGTAGACCCGAACTTTCAAGCCCTACTCGACAACCTTGCTGGTCCCGACGCGAAAGACCTCGCCGATCTCACGATTGGTGAAGCACGCGACCTCGAGGTGCTCATGGGCATGCTCGAATCAGACAAGGTCCACGTCGATAGCGTCGAAGACCGCACGATTCCTGGTCCCGCGGGTGAAATTCCAATTCGGGTGTATCACCCAGACGCTCGAGGCTCACGACCCGGAATCCTTCTTTGGTTTCACGGCGGCGGTTGGTGCCTTGGCAACTTGCAAAGCGGCGATGGTCCGGCGCGCCAGCTAGCAAGTTCAAGCGGCGCCGTAGTGGTTTCCGTTGAATACCGGCTTGCACCGGAACACCCGTTTCCGGCCGGCCCCGAGGACTGCTGGGCGGCATTGAATTGGGTCGCTAATCACGGATCTGAACTCGGTGGAGACCCTGCACGAATCGCAGTCGGCGGTGATAGTGCTGGCGGCAATTTGGCCGCAGTTGTTGCGATCAAAGCCCGTGACGCGGGCGCTCCATTCATCTGCCATCAACTCCTCGTCTACCCCGGTACCGATTTGACCATGTCACATCCATCGATTGAGGAAAATGCTGAGGGATTCCTCCTGACCAAGCGCAGCATGATCTGGTTCGCCGATCTCTACCTCGGCCCCGATGGCGACCCACGAGATCCGGAGGCGTCGCCGATCTTCGCCGACGACCTCTCGGGCGTCGCTCCAGCCACCGTCATTACTGCGATGTTTGACCCGCTACGGGACGAAGGCGAGGCCTACGCCGAGGCGCTTCGGCAGGCAGGAGTTGAAGCCCGAACTGAGCGTTACGACACCATGATCCATGGGTTCTTCTCCATGGGTTCGATCAGTCCCATCGCCGATCATGCCATCAACGACGCTGCCGCAATCTTGCGTGAAGCACTTGTCGACTGATGGGTCGCATCAACGACAACGTCGCGTTGATAACCGGAGGTGCATCTGGGCTTGGTGAAGCATGCGCTCAGCGTTTCGCTGCCGAAGGTGCCATCGTGATTACGGTCGATCTCGCGAGCTCAGCCGATCACGTCGCCGATGTATGCGACGAAAATGCTATGCGCAATGTGGTGGAATCAATTGTTGCGAAACACGGCCGTTTAGACACGTTGGTGAATTGTGCCGGAGTCGCAGGTGGTGGGCCCGTTCATCTGCTTGACATCACCGAATGGAACCGCGTGCTGTCCATTAACCTGACTGGCACCTTCGTTTCATGCAAGCAAGCCCTCCAGCCGATGCTGGCCCAAGGAAGCGGAAGCATCATCAATGTGGCGAGCGTGGAAGGCATTGAAGGCACCGAAGGTGGCAGTACCTATAACGCGTCGAAAGCTGGCGTGGTGATGCTGACCAAGAACTTGGCAATCGATTACGGCCGCAGTGGGATCCGCGCCAACTGCATCTGTCCTGGCTTTATCCAGACTCCCATGTTGAGTTCGGTTCTCGACAGCCCCGGGATGGAGATCTACCGCGACCGCATCCGAGATGAGCACAAACTCGGCCGATTCGGTCGGCCTGATGAAATTGCGAGCGCCGCGTTATTCCTCGCGTCTGACGACGCTTCGTTCGTGACCGGCCACTCGTTGGTGGTCGACGGCGGGTATACCGCAGGCCGCCGACCGGGGATGCTCGAAGGCTTCGGCCTGTAGCAAGACGAGTCACCGTCGGATCGCACCTTTACCGGCGATGCGGGCCCAATGGTGCAAGTTGGACCAAAACGCGGCACACTGTAAACCCCGTATCAGATGAACGTTGGAGGTTCCGCGGTGGTATTCAAGATCGGGACCAAGGTCATCTACCCGTCGCACGGCGTGGCCAAGATCGTCGGCCGAGAGAAACGCAAGGTTGACGGCAAAGACGTCAGCTACCTCGTGCTGTCAGTTCCAGAACGTGGATGGGGCACGACCGGCAACATGACTGTTTCGGTTCCCGAGGCCAAAGCAGAGGCGCTCGGCGTTCGAACTGCAGTGTCCGAAGAAGAAGCAGCCGAAGTTCTTGAGGTGCTGGCCGTCACCGACGCCCGGGTCCCGTCTAACTGGTCCCGCCGATTCAAAAATCACCAAGAGAAGCTCAAGTCCGGCGATGTCTACGAGCATGCCGAGGTGGTCCGAAATTTGGCCCTTCGTCAACGAAACGCTTCATTGTCGACCGCCGAACAATCGATGTACGCAAATGCTCGCCACGTGCTTATTTCCGAGCTCGCGGTTTCGTGGGGCGTCGATGATGCCGAAGCCGAGACTCGGGTTGACCAAGTCTTGGGACTCATCCCGAAAGACTGAGCAGCTCGCTGCGGCTTCGGCGATGATCGCATGTCGTTAGCCAACCTATGAGCGCCGAATCAGATCCGAATCGTTTGGCCGTTCGCAAAATCGCGTTCGAGTACCCCGCCGATTTGGATCCAGCTTGGAACCGTCAGTTCCCGGAGTTCGCGTTTGCCGCTAACAGTGTTTCGCTGTTGATGCCCTATGCCGAGCCCTACTTCGTCAAGGCAGTTCGATCCGCCCTTGGACAGATTGACCCGACGATAAAGAGCCGCACCGAGGATTACCTGCGCCAGGAACTCCAGCACCATGTTCAACACCGACGATTCAATGATTTGATTGTTGCTCGGTATCCACGGATTGCGCGGGTCGAGTCTTGGATGAAACAAACCTATGGGTGGCTTTCACGGACACGGTCCCAACGATTCAATCTCGCGTTCGCGGCTGGATCTGAAACCATCGCCTTTGCTATTGCCCGATGGACCGAAAGTCACCTTGGTGAGTTTTTCGACGGTGCCGATCCCGTCGCGGCAACCTTGTTCTTGTGGCATCTGGCCGAAGAAGTTGAACACAAAACCGCAGCCTTTGACGTGTACGAACAAGTAGACGGTTCTCGTTTGCGCTATCTCGCAGCAATGACAACTTCATTTGCGTTGCTGGCTTGGTTCACGATTCTGTCGACGCTGACCATGTTGTGGGCCGACCATCGGCTGGCACGGCCCACAACATGGTTTCGATTGTTCAAGTGGTCGTTAAGCCTGTCGTTCACCGTCTTGCCTGACATGCTCGCTTCAGCCATGCCAAGCCATCACCCGTCCGACTTCAGCGATCCACCACTACTCAGCGCGTGGTTACGTGACTTCGACCCTGTGACAGGAACCATGCCGGTTTGGACCCCGGGGATCTAACGATCCGTTAACACGGGCTCCTTGACACCCTTTGACGATGGGCCTTCGGCAATTGGTGAAGTCGAATAGCTCGACCCCATGCCGAACTCCATGTGGTAGGCCGGACCACCATGTTCGTGGATGTCGATTCCTTCGAGTTCTCCTGCTTCAGAGACTCGCAGGGTCCGAGTGGCCTTGACTGCATACATCAGAACGAATCCGACTGCTAAGGCCGCCAAAGTGATGGTCAGGCTGCCCTTAAGTTGAGCCAACAACTGGTCGGTTCCACCTCCATAGAACAATCCAGTCACCAGTGTTGATGTATCGGCACCTGTTGGCCCGGGGATTCCAAAATCACCGCTGGCGAACAACCCGACGGCGATCGTTCCGAAAATGCCAGCTATGCCGTGAACGGCCACAGCACCAATCGGATCATCGACTCGCAGCCATTCAATGAAGTCGATGCCAAGCACGATCACTACGCCGGCGATTGCGCCGATGGCGATGGCACCGAGCGGGCTTACCCAATAGCACGGAGCGGTTATGGCAACGAGGCCGCCAAGGAGTCCGTTGATTGTGATGCCCATGTCCCACTTCTTGACCCGGGGATAGATCCAAGCCATCGCAGTCAAGCCACCCGCGCATGCCGCGAGTGTCGTATTGGTAGCCACTCGGCCGATGCCTTCGAAGTCCATGGCCGACAGGGTTGAACCGGGGTTGAATCCGTACCAACCAAACCACAAAATGACCGCGCCAACTGCCGCTATCGTCATGTCGTGGCCTGGGAACATACCGCCACCATCACGCTTGAATTTCCGGCCGAGCCGAGGTCCGAGAACTACTGCACCGGTAAATGCCACCATGCCGCCGACCGTGTGGACAACCGTTGAGCCAGCAAAATCACGGAACGGGGTGTCCATCGTGGCGAGCCATCCGCCTGGTCCCCATACCCAGTGACCGAGGATCGGATAAATGAATCCGCTGACAACAAAGCTATAGAGGAGGTCGCCTTTGAATCCCGTCCGACCAACCATTGCGCCAGACGTAATCGTCGAACATGTGTCGGCGAAGGCGAATTGGAACAAAAAGAAGGCGAGAAACGCGACACCTGTGGTTCCATAGGTCGCAGTGGCATTGCCAAGAAAGAAGTAGTTATGACCAATGATCCCATTGCCCTCACCGAACATAAAGGCAAAGCCGAAGGCCCAAAACAGCAGCCCACATAGGCAGGTGTCAACGATGCACTCTTGCAGAACGTTCACGGTTTCACGAGAACGTGCAAAACCTGCTTCGAGCATCATGAATCCGGCCTGCATCAAGAACACCAAAAATGCCGTTACCAGAACCCACACCGTGTTCAATGGGTTGATGATGTCGTCACCGGTAAACGGAGCTGGCACCGCACCAGTTGCATCTTGAGCGAGGGCCTTATCTCCAATGAATTTCATGAATACGTAGGCAATAGCGATGACCGCCAGCAGCCCAATCATCTTGCCGGCCAAGTAGACGCCGAAGTACCGGCGCTGCTCGGGTACGCCGAACGCCGCTTTGAGACGTTTATGAAACGGCGCCTTTTCACCAGAATTGGCGTTGGGAGAAAAGGCAACTGTTGTCATGGTTTCCAAAGCCTCCATCTTGCCGACCAGCTGAACCATCGGTTCCTCCTTCGTGTCATGCCCGATCCGGCGGACCATGGCAACCCATCGACGGGAACGCAGTCCCCCTCGATCTGTTAGAGGGGACCGTAGGAAATCAGCGTGTCGGCTTCGTGAGCCAAGCGTTACACCATGCCGACAGCTTGCTGAACGAAACCTGACTTCGAGAGCAGACCGGCGGCAGTGTTTCCTAATCGGCGGCAGGCTCGAGGGTATCTATTAATGTCACGCCGTAAACACTCCAAAGTTTTCGGTGCAGCGACACCCAATGTGCGTGTCGCTGCGGATCGCTACCCGATGGACTCAAACCACCACGCCGCCGAGCAATTACTCGCATAGGGTCCGCACCATGGATCGCAGTGTTCCCGAACCGTTCATCGAAGTTGACGCCGGCGAAACCATTTGGCGCTTCGATACATCGTTCCTGACTTCGCACTGGACCTGCATTTGGGGTCGAGGCTGCCACGGCATTCTCGATTTCCCAGCCGACGAGCTCGGCCAGGGTTGCTGCTCAGTGGGCGCCGAACTTGACGGTGACGACGCACCAACTACCGCTGCACTCGCGAGTTTTCTCAAACCGGCGAGGTTCCAGTACTTCGACCAGGCCCAGCTTGGCGGGATCTTTAGCGATGACACGCGCACTAACACTCGCGTGGTTGATGGCGCGTGCATTTTCCTCAATCGACCACAATTCGAGGGTGGCGCCGGCTGCGCACTGCACCTCGCAGCGATTGATGCCAATGAATCCCCGATCGATTGGAAACCTGAAGTGTGTTGGCAGCTTCCGATCAAGGTCGATTGGGAGCCTGGCGAGAACGACACTGAGATCGCGACGCTTCGCCGATGGTCGCGAGCCGACTGGGGCGATGAAGGCCCGACGATGCATTGGTGCTGCACCGAGGGTTCCAACGCGTACATTGGCGCTGAAATGGTTATCGACTCGTTAAGTGATGAACTCGAAGCCATTATCGGCACACCAGTTTTTATCGAGTTGCAAAGTCGCCTGGGTTGACGTGACATCTCAGCTGCCACCTCAAGTCACGCGAATCGTTGTGCGCTTCGTCAACTCAGCCAATAATCACGAGACGAGGATCCATGGTTGACCCCACGCCCCACATCAACCGTCGGCCAATCGCTACTAACGGGGTCCGACTCTCGGTGATGGATTCCATGAGCGGGTACAAGGGCTTGCCGATCATCCTGGCCCACGGCTTTCCTGAGCTCAGCTATTCATGGCGTCATCAACTTCCAGCGATCGCCCATGCGGGGTATCGCGTGCTCGCTCCAGACCAACGGGGGTATGGGGCTTCCGATCGGCCCGAACGCGTCGAGGACTATGACATCGTCGAACTCACGAATGACCTGCTCGGCATCCTTGATGACCTAGGCGAAGAACGAGGCATTTTCGTCGGGCACGACTGGGGTTCGATGGTTGTTTGGTCCCTTGCGCAACTCGCACCTGAGCGAGTTGCCGGCGTAGTCGGAATGAGCGTTCCGTTCATCCCGCGCGGGCCAATGCCGCCGATGCGGATGCTGCGCGAACTCCTTGGCGATGCGTTTTTTTACATGCTCTACTTCCAGGAACCCGAGATCGCCGACCGCGAACTCGGCGGTGATACAGCTCGGACCATGCGACGATTCCTCGCTGCCGGTTCGCTCGAAGAAGGCGTCGAAATCGACCCGGTCGACATGTTCGCTAACGACGGGCGCGGATTCATCGACCGAATGCCTGAGCCAGACGGGCTCCCTGCTTGGCTTGAGCAAGCCGAACTTGACCATTACATCACCGAATTCACCCGGACCGGATTTACCGGTGGCATTAATTGGTATCGAAACTTTGATCGCAATTGGGGACTTACCGAGTCGGTCGCCGACCGCGGTGTCGACGTGCCGTCGATGTTCATCGGGGGAAGCCTCGACCCCGTATTACTGATGACGCCACCCAGTGGGATGGACGGATGGATGACCCACTACCACGGCACGGTGTTGGTCCCTGGTGCTGGCCACTGGGTGCAACAAGAAAAGCCTGATCCGGTCAATGAAGCGCTCATCAACTTCTTCGAGATGATCCGGACAACCAAGCCCAGATAACGGTTAACGGTCAGTTCCACGTACTGTTGGCAGGCCCAATCAAACGAGTCGATGCCAACCCCTTTGCCGCCTGAGCGATAGAGGAACGTATCCGTCTCATCCCGACGGAGTATGTGCATGCCCGATAACCAGTCCGCCCCCCAGCCTGACGAGCGACTCGATCAGCAATCTGGCCTGGGATCCGACCAGCAAACCGACCAGACCGGCGACCAAACCCTTGCTGGGGATGTAGGCGATGACACTGGCACTGAGGTGATACCGGCCGGGTTTGATGGCCTTGGGTTACGGCCTGAACTGTTGGCCGCGCTTGCCCGACTCGGATACGAAGAACCAACGCCCATTCAACGTGAGACCATTCCGCTCCTGCTTGAAGGTCGAGATCTTCTTGGGCAAGCAGCCACCGGAACCGGCAAAACCGCAGCATTTGCGCTGCCAATCCTCGAACGTATCGAAGCCCGTGGCCAGGTCGCTCCCATCGCGCTGATTTTGGTGCCTACCCGGGAACTCGCAGTCCAAGTTTCAGAAGCCCTGTACCGCTACGGACGCGAACTTGATGCGCAGGTGCTCCCCATTTATGGGGGTCAACCAATTGGTCGACAACTTCAAGCGCTTCGACGCGGCGTCCACGTAGTCGTCGCCACGCCAGGCCGAGCCCTCGATCACATTGGTCGTCGAACCTTGCCGCTCGACGACATTCAGATGGTCGTACTCGACGAGGCAGACGAAATGCTCGACATGGGATTCGCCGAAGATATCGAAGCAATTCTGGAAGCAACACCGACCGACCGCCAGACCGTGCTGTTCTCAGCCACGATGCCACCACGCATCGAACGAATTATTCGGCGGCATCTCAACAACCCGGCGCGAATCCAAATCGGTATCGGTCAGTCCGCGACCGGCGAGGCCCCTCTCGTCCGTCAGGTTGCCTATGTCGTGGCACGGGGACACAAAGCGGCTGCACTCGGCCGAGTGCTCGATATCGAATCTCCCGGATCGGCGATTGTCTTTTGCCGTACTCGAATCGAGGTTGACCAACTCACCGAGACGCTCAACGGGCGCGGCTACCGGGCCCAAGCGCTTCACGGCGGCATGAGTCAAGATCAGCGTGATCGCGTCATGTCACGCATTCGAAATCAGACTGCCGATCTTCTCGTGGCTACTGATGTCGCGGCGCGAGGACTCGACATCGATCAATTGACCCACGTCATCAACTACGACGTGCCATCGGCTCCAGAGTCCTATGTGCACCGAATCGGTCGCGTCGGTCGCGCTGGTCGGGAAGGTGTTGCGATCACGTTGGCCGAGCCGCGAGAGCAACGACTCCTCGGAAACATCGAGCGGCTCACCAAACAAAAGATAGCCATCGAGAAGGTTCCCACTGTCGCCGATCTTCGAGCCCGGAAGATGCAACAGACCATGACGACGCTTCGGGAGTCATTGCAGTCAGATGACCTCGACCCGTTTCGCCCGTACCTCGACACGCTGGTCGCGGAGTTCACACTCGATGACATCGCGCTCGCGGCCATCAAACTCGTCCACCAAGCGGGCGGAAGCGACGCCGACGAGCAAGAGATTCCGGAAGTGGCGATGCGAAAAGACCACGACAAACGCAAAAGCCATGACAAAAAGCCATGGGATAAAAAAGGTAGCGACAAGAAATCGTGGGACAAAAAATCACACGGGGACTCGAAACACGGAGCCTCGAAACACAGCGATTCAAAACACAGCAGTTCGAAACATGGTGACCGTTCGGATCGCTATTCGGGCGAAACGACGATGCTCTATGTCGGCCTCGGTGCAAGCAGCGGGGTTCGTCCCAAAGATCTCGTAGGAGCCATCGCCAATGAAACCCGCCTTAGCGGACGCGACATTGGACCTATCAAAATTACTGAGCGATTCGCTCTCGTCGGTGTGCCCGAGGGCGCGGTCGACGAAGTGATCTCGGCGATGAAACGCACAACCATCAAGGGCAAGAAAACCGCAGTTCGACGAGATAGCGAACGCAAAGGTTAGCGAGTAGACGCAAACGCGACTTCAAACCACCGTCGGCGCGCTGCGTTTAGCTGACTTCAATAAAAATGCACTCGCCGGGACATTCCTCGGCCGATTCGATGACACCATCAAGATCACCGTCGGGTACCGGCACCAAACCTTGGGGGCCGCCGGGGTCGCTCTTGACCGAGGCGCCGTCTTTCACGTAGGCGAGGCCGTCGTCAAGCAACGTGAAAACCTTGGGAGCGATCTCGACACAAATGCCGTCGCCAGTGCACAGATCCTGATCGATCCACACGTTGTAGCCCATTGGTCCTCATTCGATAATCGGTGGTTATGGTCACCAGATCCTACCTATCGGGACCAGACACGAGAAACTCAGAACCAGATTTCTCGTGACCGCAGTTCGCCACGCACAGCGGCTATGTTCCTGTTGTTCTATAGCCAATTAGAGGAATCAACATGCAATTCGGAAACGCCGCTCATACTTCGCCTCGGCGCCTCAAGCTCAGTACGGTGATCGTTGGTGTCGTTGTTGGTTTCACCTTGCTCGGCTTGGCTACCGGCTGCAGCAGCAATAAGGCAAACCCCGTTGCCAGCGCATCCACCACGACTTCAACCACCAAGTCGACTGTCACGACAAGTTCGCCCGCGGCCACCTCGGCTGCTGGAAAACCATGCGTGGCTGTTAACGGTCCTCTTCCAGCGGGGGCTCCAGCCGTTGATGTTGTCGTTGGCCCAGCGCCGACCGAGCTCGTAATCAAGGACATCAAAGTTGGCACTGGTGCGGATGTCACTCCCGGCAGTTCGGTCACGGTCAATTACATCGGCGTTGCCTGCTCAACGGGCAAGGTGTTCGACTCGTCCTACAGCCGTGGGCAAACCGCGCCAATTGCCCTCACTCGCGTGATCCCCGGTTGGACCAACGGCATTCCCAATATGAAGGTCGGCGGCATCCGACTACTCGGGATTCCTAGCGCCCAAGCCTACGGAGCACAAAGCCCGACCCCCCTCATCGCTCCGGATGAAGCGCTGTGGTTTGTGGTCGAGGTCACTGCGGTCGCACCCTGAACTGGCTAAGCCCACAACACATTCTGAAGGCGTCCACTCGCGGACAGTTTCTGGTGCGGTAGGAATGGAATCGCTCCAGGTCCCCCAGGGCGCATTCTTGCTCGACCGCTACCCGGTCGTGGCAAATGATCCGCTTCGAGCATGGGATGCAGCCGACCGCTACGTCCTAGAACATCTTGATACTCATGCACCTGCCAGCCCATCACGCACAATCGAGAGCGTCAACGACACCATCTTGGTCGTCAATGATTCGTTCGGCGTACTCACTACTGCTCTCGCGTCGCGTCCGATCTGGTCCTTGTCGGATTCGTATCTTTCATTGGCTGGAGGTCGACACAATCTGGTCAAACATGGCATCGCTGCTACACAAGTCCACTGGCTAAACAGTTTCGACTCCGTTCCCGATCGCCTTGATGTTGTGGTGATCAAGGTGCCGAAGAATTTGTCATTACTCGAAGATCAATTGCGGCGCATTCGACCCGCACTTCATGCCGATACTCTGGTAATAGGCGCCGCAATGGCCAAGCACATTCACTCGTCGACGCTTGACGTGTTTGACCGATGTGTCGGCCCAACACGAACGTCAATCGCACAATCAAAGGCTCGACTCATCTTCAGCGATGTCGATACCCATCGCCACCTTGAGCCACCAAGTTGGCCGAGGTCGTTTTCGTGTCCCCCAGGCGACCATGAAGTTTTTAGCCATGCCGGAGTTTTTGCAGGTGAAAGTCTCGATGTTGGTACCCGATTTTTTCTTGAAACACTTCCGAAACGGACACGCGTCAACCACATTGTCGACCTTGGTTGTGGCAATGGTGTCGTCGGCATGATCGCTGCCACTCGCGACCCCAGCGCAACTATCACCTTTATTGATGAGTCATTTCGCGCCGTCAAATCTGCCGAAGATACCTTTCGGGCCAACTTCGGTCCCGATCGCGATGCTCACTTTCTCGTCGGAAACAATTTCAGTGACCTCTGCCCGGGTTCACCAAGCATTGAGCCCGAAAGCGTTGATTTGGTGCTTAACAATCCGCCGTTTCACGTTGATCGCTCCATCGGAGATGCCGTGGCGTGGCAGATGTTTGTCGAATCGCGTCTCATGCTGCGCCCCGACGGAGAAATGTGGGTGGTTGGGAATCGACATCTCGCCTACCACGCCAAGCTCAAACGGGTTTTTGGTAACTGTGAAACTATGGCCAGCAACGCGAAATTCGTCGTCCTGCGATCGATCAAGGTTTCGTAAACACCATTCAGTCAAACACCATTCAGTCAAACACCATGGCATCTAGGCATCTGACGAATCGGCAAGGATGGGAATATGGCAACTCTCTTCGAACCAGCCACCCTTGGCCCACTCACGCTGCGCAATCGTATTATTAAGGCCGCAACCTTCGAAGGACTCACACCACACGGCGTCGTAACCGACGAGCTCATTGAGTTTCACCGCCAAATTGCTGCCGGCGGTGCTGCGATGACGACAGTGGCCTACCTTGCGGTCGCTCCCGAAGGTCGAACGCATGCCGAATGTATTGATCTACGCCCTAATGCCGTCGATGGACTACGCCGCTTAACCGATGCGGTGCACGCTGAAGGCGCGCTGGTTTCGGCCCAAATCGGACACGCAGGACCAGTTGCGAACGCGGCTTCAAATAAAAGTGCGTCGATCGCTCCTGGTCGTATGTTCAATCCACTGGGAATGCGGTTCACCCACCCAGCATCGCTTGATGACATCGCTCGCATCACCGGCGATTACCAACGAGGCGCCCAGATTTGTCTTGACGCGGGATTTGATTCCATTGAAATTCATCTTGGCCACAACTATTTGCTGAGTGCATTTTTATGTCCCAAGTACAACGACCGCGATGACGAGTGGGGAGGATCAATCGAAAACCGAGCTCGGTTCGCTCGCCAGGTTGTGTTAGCCGTGCGCTCCGTGGTTGGAGATCGCGTTGCGGTGACCGCGAAACTGAACATGGTTGACGGTTTCCGTGGTGGCCTCACCATTGAAGACAGCATGCAAGTTGCCCAATGGTTGGAAGCCGATGGCGGTCTCGACGCGATCGAGCTGACCGGCGGCAGTTCGCTCGCTAATCCAATGTTTTTGTTTAAAGGCGACGCACCTCTTCACGAGTTTGGCGCGACTCTGCCCTGGTACCTGCGCACGGGCTTCAAACTTGTTGGCACCAAGTTTTTGCGCGAGTACCCCTACGAGGAAGCGTATTTTCTCC
The DNA here is from genome assembly GCA_037138595.1 of Actinomycetes bacterium. GTDB lineage: Bacteria > Actinomycetota > Acidimicrobiia > Acidimicrobiales > Acidimicrobilacustridaceae > UBA4742. Next base: position 142,100 of record JBAXIB010000002.1, read on the forward strand.
CGCTTGCTCGACAAGTTCGTGAAGCCGTTTCACTGCCATTGATCTTGCTTGGCGGAATCAGTCGCCTCGATACCGCGAACGCAGCAATTGCCGACGGTTTCGCATTTGTCGCCATGGCCCGAGCGCTGTTGCATCAGCCTGATCTCATTCGCCAATTTGAAGCGGGAACTGCATCGGCATCGGGATGCGTGCACTGCAATCGATGTATGCCGACGATTTATACTGGAACTCGTTGCCCTTTGGTTGACCCACGACCGGGCGATCGGCCGATTCGGGTCAGTTCCCGACCCTAACCGCCAACTTGGTTCCTACACTGTGGCGGTGAACGAGCCGTGGGTTTGCTTCGAAGATGACGACCTTCTGGTGGTCTACAAGCCAGCCGGGGTCAACACCCATCGAGCCGACACTTACGCTCAACAGGGCATGTACGAATGGGTTGCGTCACAACGCGCTGGCTCGTCACTAGCGATTTTGCATCGTCTCGACAAGGCAACATCAGGATTGCTCGCCTTCGGAAAAACACCAGCCGCGAATCGCGCCCTTACCGATCAATTTTCACAAGGGACAATTGCAAAGCGTTACGAGATGATCGTGCCACGCGACGACTCGCGTGCCGACACCATGTCATGCAACGACCCTATAGGACAGAAAACTCGTGACGGTTCCGTTGACCGGCCCGCCGAAACCGATTTCGCCCGAGCTCAGGTTGGTTCGACATTCGAGCGCTTCGACGCTTTTCCCCATACGGGACGCACTCACCAAATTCGCGTGCACGCCACGAACCTTGCAATGGAGATTGTCGGGGATACGGCACATGGCGGACTACCTGCGCCGCGCCTATTCCTTCATGCTGCTCAGTTGAGCTTTATTGGTCCCACCGGGACCACCCATAAACTCGCGGCGCCACGGCCGGAAAGTTTCGACCGACTCGTCAAAGGAACACCCAATGGCGATGTGGGATTAGCGTCACTCGTCGCCCACGAAGCGCGCTCCGCGCTCTTCGATAGCCAAGACACGAACGCTTATGTATGGATTGACCGACAGCACGACGGTTTCGACAACGTTCGCGTCGAGCGCCTCGATGATGCACTTCTCGCAATCAATTACAGCGATTCGTTAACTCCGCTGCCAACAGATTGGATCAACGCGTGGAGCGAAACGTTTGGCGGCGCGGCGGTGTTCGAACAATTCCGCCCGCGCGGCGGTGGAGGCGGGCAGGCGCAACTCGTGGCAGGCGACCACTCAAGTCGATTTATGGTGAGTGAACTCGGCGCCCACTATGTGATCGATCTCGATGCCAGCCCAACTTCGACCGGCCTATTCCTTGATCAGCGAGAAACTCGTCGTCGCATTCGATCCACCACCAAACGCGACGCAACAGTGCTCAATACGTTTGGCCACACCGGATCGTTTTCAGTAGCAGCTGCTCTGGCCGGAGCCCGCACCACCACCTTAGATCTAAGCAAACGCTATCTCGACTGGGCTCGCGAGAACCTACGGGCCAACGGCATCTCGGTTGATGAGCACGACTTCATCTTCGGCGATGCCGCCGAGTGGATGGATCGCCTCGCCAAAAAGGGTCGAACATTCGATTTGGTAATTCTTGATCCGCCGAGTTCAAGCACGGCCGGAAAAGGCTCGAACCGGCGATGGGTCGTCGAACGTGACCTCCACACACTGGTTGAACGCGGAGCCCGACTGTGCACTGAAGGAGGCACGCTGTTCGTTTCGACCAATTTGCGTCGAATGACTTGGAATCAGTTCCTTGACCACATCGATCGTGGCCTCGCGGCAGTCAGTAGGACAGGCACCATCGAGACCGAAACTGTTCCAATCGACCACCGATCTGGACCCGGCGACCCGCCGTATCTGAAAGCCGCATGGGTGCGACTCGATGATGAACCGACTTAGGGCACCCACAGGCGGGAACCAAGACCGCTGGCGCGGACGACGCGCCGAGCAATAGACGCCCGCAGTGATGCCTCCGAACCGACCATCGTCACTTGTGCGCGAGCGCGGGTCACGGCGGCGTACAGCAGTTCGCGAGTGGCCAGACGCGACTCCGGCGGAGGTAACACACCACGACATGGTCAAACTCCGAACCTTGACTCTTGTGGATGGTCATGGCGTGCACGGTCTCAATGTCGGGCAATCGTGGGTCAACCTTGGTCAACCCTTGGTCATCGACCTAGCCGAGCGGGTCGTTCGAGATTTTCCCCGCAGCTGAAACCTGACTTGTCCATGCAGATCCGTCCCACCAACGCAATTCAAATCGGCCGTGCGGATCTGGTGCCCACTGGGCGGTCGGAATCACGACCGACACATCAGGCACAGTCGGAGCTACCACCGGCGGCGGAGGCGAGGCGGCGTCTTGGGGATCACTCGACGCTGGCATGGCTAACGCGGCTGGTTCCGAAGGCATCAATGGGTCCAAGACGCCGCCGAGCGCCACGATGTCGTCGCGAATCGACTGCACGAACTCATCGGCGATGTCGGTGGCCCGAGCAACTGCAAGGTCAATCCAGAAGCGAATCAGCTCAGCGTGCAACGCCCCGTACATGACCCCCGACGTCTTTTGTCGGTTGGAAACCGAAATCGCTGTCCACGTTGAGTCAGTTTGATGTTGAACACTGACGAGTTTCGCCCACGACCATTCGCGTGTTTGCTTCGCTCCAGCAAATACCGCCCGTTGATCGGTCACGGTGAAATTTCCGATATCAATTGGAGTCGGCACTTCGTCGCCTTGGACGAACGTGCCCCGATTTGAACCAACTCGATAGCGCATCGACTTCGTTCCCGGAACGCGAATCGACACGCCTTGACTCGCCCCTTGGTAATGACCGGCTAGTCGCCGCGGCTCGATCAATGCCGTGTCAGTCGTCGTAAACAGCATCCGCTCGGCTTTCTTTAAGGCGATCGGGACATCAACGCCATCTTCAGGCCGGACGCCCGTCGTCGACATCGCGGTCGAAAGGTACGCCTGCAATTCGTCCAACCGCTGCGCTGGCGTCGGCGCGATCGGCGTCGGCGCAACATGCTTTTTCGAGAAGAACCCCACCGGCAACGCTCCCATTTGGACGAGTCGTGCTCACGCTAGTCAGCAGTGAGACACGATCGCTGCTCAGCTCAGACGGCGTCGTTCCCTGAACTTCTCGAAGCGCCCGACGAACTCATCAACGTGATCATCGGTCCAAGCGACCGCCGGCCAACCCACCAATTGACTACATCGGTCACGGTGAGCCTCAACATTCGACGGCAGTTGATGGCGAAAGCCCAATCGGCGCAGGCCTTCAAGCCGCACATAAACCGGAAGTGCCACGGCTTCGACCAATGTCAGTTGCTCGCCGGCCAACCATTCGCCGTCTTCGAGCCACTGGGCAATTTCCCCGAACGCGTCCGACAACGCCGCGGCGGCCGCCGCGATGCGTTGCGACTCAACTTGGTAATACACGCCGATCATTGACGGAAAGAGGTGCTCATCGACCCATCGCATCCGATCCCGAACCAGCGCTCGTTCGGGTTCGGTGTCAGGCAAGAGCGGATTTTCGTCAAACCTTGATTCCATCCATTCAAGGATGGGAATCGAATCAGCGAGCCATTCACGTCCAATTCGAACCAATGGAATTTCAAGTTTCGGACTGTGAGCGACGAATTCGTCTGGAACAACAAAACCCTTCGGACGTGCCGCAGTCGGAGGGACATTCACCTGATCGTGCGCAATAGCCCGCTGTGCAAGCGCGAATTCGACGCGCGTTGCGAACGGACAAATCCAATGGCCATAAACGGTGACTTCGGCCAATGAATCGACACTCGCTGCGTTCACCAGAGCACGTCACATCCGGTACCTGCGAGCACGGCATCAACTCGCGCCCGGTCACTTGTGGCCAGTCCTGCATACGCCTCGCGCAGCCACTTCAGACATTTGACCTGATAGCCAAATGGTGCTTGGCGATAGGTTGCCCCATCAATCTCGCACTCCATCTCGTCAGCACCGGCCTCGAACGCGGCCGCATTTGCCACCATGAATGGCGCGTATGTCCGCCCAATTTCGGCCAGCAGTCCCAGCGTCGTCGAAGGCAGGTCATCAATTGAATACCAACCGTCGTCGCCATCAACTTCCCACCAAGAAAGATCGTCAAGACATTCAACCCACATCACACTACGGGGAGAGCGTTCAACCGCGATCCCCATAGGAGTCGGATCCCACCACACCATTGGTTTGAGTTGCCCGAACAAACCGAAGTCACCCCGACCAGGCCGTTCGCCCAACACAAACCTATTTTCGACTAGGTGGAGTTGGAAGAAATCCAGCAGGCGCTCGTAGGCCGCTTCGATTATTGGCTGATTGTTGTCAGTCGAGCCGATAAGTGCTCGCCGACTGACCTGTCGATCGATGATGTAACTCTTGGCCTGTGCCGCCATCTCGACACTCAAGTTGAGGTCGCGATCTAACGGCAGAAGCCGACCTGCTTTATCGGCATCGAGCGCATTAACCCATCGGTAGTGGTACATCATTTTGCAGACCCACTCGTCAGCGAAATCTTCGATAAGGAAGTCAATTAGGGCCAGGGCGGGATCAACTGGAACAAGGCTTCGCCCAGTGAACTCATGTTCAAGTCGAGTGATCTGCGGACTCGAATCGACCATCGCTTCGCTATAGGTGCCGTCGGCCTCGGGAAATGCAATGACCGGGACGATCGGCACGGCCACTGGCGGCAAATCATCCCATCGCGAGTTGCGCAACACCCACCGAAACGGAATCTGCCGATAGCGCAAAACGGCACGCATCTTGAGGCTGTAGGGCGAGCTGTATGCGCCGCCGAGTTTCAGTGGAAAGTTGCCACGAGAATCGCTCACCTAGCAAGGCTAGGAATTGTCGTGACAAGTGTCAATTGTTCGTGCGCGGCCAAAGGTCGCACACTCGCTCGCGTCCCATGCAGCTCGATTGACCGGTCTCGGCGATCCGCGCCACGTTCGCAAGATGCCATACTGCACCGGTGGAAGATACAAACAACATCAGCAATTCGGTTGAGGCTGGAACCGGTTCCCTGCGACTGGCACTACCCCGTCGAGTTGCTGCCGAGGCTTTTGGCACCGCCATGTTGTTGGTCGCCGTCATTGGCTCAGGCATCATGGCGCAACAACTTTCGCAAGGCGACGTCGGACTGCAGTTACTCGAAAATGCGGCCGCTACCGCCGGCGCACTCATTGGCCTGATTTTGATGCTCGGCGAAGTTTCTGGTGCCCACCTCAATCCATGTGTGACGATCCTCGACCGATCACTCGGCACGACGACAACACGAGACTCAGTTTGGTACGTCGGTGCACAGTTCGCCGGAGCCTGCCTTGGCGCAATGGTGGCCAATATCATGTTCAGCCTTCCGGCGATCACCATCTCAACCCATGTCCGGTCTTCTGGCGCGTTGTGGTTGTCGGAGGTGATCGCCACCGTAACGTTATTACTCGTCATCCAAGGTTGCGTGCGCACTGGCCGCGAACGAGCGGTGCCATTTGCCGTCGGCGCATGGATCGGCGGCGCCTACTTTTTTACGTCTTCGACTAGTTTTGCGAACCCGGCGGTCACTATCGCACGCACACTGAGCAATACCTTCGCTGGCATCGCGCCGTCCTCGGCACCCATGTTCATCGCCATGCAACTCGTTGGCATTGCCATTGCATTCGGTTTAGTCCACGTTTTTTATCCCATAAAAACCGGAGAGTCGACCAATGGGTGAGCACAAACCGCAGGTGTTGTTCGTGTGCGTCCATAATGCAGGACGCTCGCAGATGGCAGCCGCATTGCTTGACCACTACGCCGGCGGCCGCATCACCGTTCGGTCGGCTGGGACGCTTCCCGCTGACCAGATCAATCATGTAGTCGTTGATGCGATGGCCGAACTCGGGATCGATCTGCATGCAGCAGGCGCTACCCCAAAAGTGCTGAACTCGGCTGAGGTCTCGAAGTCCGATGTCGTGATCACCATGGGTTGTGGCGATGCCTGTCCCCTCTTCCCAGGGGTTCGTTACCTCGATTGGCAACTCGATGATCCCGCCGGCCAATCGCTCGACGCTGTTCGATCAATTCGCGACGAAATCGACCGACGGATCCAATCGCTGGTTGACGAACTTTTGGTTCCCGAAGCCGACTGAGCATTTCTGGCTCGTAGGCTTGCTATGCCGCTGCAATTGATGTTGTCACCTTCCACAAGGAGATCCCCGTGTCCCGTGTTCAACTTGCTCTCAATGTGTCAAATCTCGAACAAGCTGTCGCGTTTTATTCAAAGCTCTTCGGTACCGAGCCGACGAAACGTAAGCCGGGTTACGCAAATTTCGCCATCGAAGATCCGCCGTTGAAACTGGTGCTCCTCGAAGGCGATGAAGGTGGAACACTCAATCATCTTGGTGTCGAAACTGAATCAACGTTCGAAGTCACTAGCGCTGAGTCCCGACTGACCGAAGCTGGACTCGTCACGACTGGCGTTGATGACAATGTGTGTTGCTATGCCGAAAAAGTCGAGACCTGGGTCACTGATCCCGATGGAGCGCGCTGGGAGTGGTACGTCAAGACTGGCGATTCTGACCAGTTCGGGGGCACCGACGATGACTTACCAAATGGTGAGGTGTGTTGCGCGGCGGAGCCAAGCCCCGTCTCAATCGGCTAAACACTCCCTCGCCGCGGGCGCCGCCTGCATCGAGGGGAAACTATGACACATCTCGTCAGCCGCATCGCTGCCACAAAGGGTGCTGAACCCGCGCTCGTCGACGAGCGAGGCTCGACGACGTGGTCCTCGTTCGACGAGCGAGCGAATCGTTTTATCGACGCCATGCGCAAACGTGGGCTCGGGCCAGGTTCGACCATTGCGTTGATGAGTGGCAATCGCCGCGAGGCATTCGAGGTTACGACTGCGGCAGTTCATGCAGCCTGGATCATCGTTCCCGTGAATTGGCATTGGGTTGAAGATGAATTGGTTTATGTCATTGAGGATTCCAACGCCGATGCGCTCGTAGTTGAGGACCGCTTTGCCAATGTTGCTGCGAGTGCTGCGGCGCGTTTCGGTGATAAGTGTCCGATCCGGATCGTCATCGGCGACAGCGGCGATGACCTCGATCTGCAGCTCGGATTCAACTCCTATGAAGACATCCTTGAGCAAGGTTCACCGGACGAGCCAGCCGATCAGGCTATGGGGGGTCCAATGTTCTACACATCGGGTACCACAGGATTTCCAAAAGGGGTTCGATCATCGCTCACGTCGGTGGGTTCAGATATCACGATGTTGGAACTCGTCGGTGCTGGTTTCACCAACATGCTCGGCGTTCCCGCCGGCGGCGTCACACTGCTTGAAGGCCCGATGTATCACTCGGCCCAGTGGGTATTTTCGATGTTTCCGCTGGTTGGTACCGGTTCAACGGTTGTCATGCGCCACCATTTCGACCCCGCTGAGACTCTTGAACTTATCGACCGGTATCAAGTGACCAACATGCATTTAGTCCCGACTCAACTGCTTCGCATGTTGAAATTGCCTGATGCAAAGCGTGAGGAATTTGAAGGGCTCTCGCTCGAAGTAGCGCACCATGGCGCTGCGCCGTGTCCCCCAGCGGTCAAACAATCCATGCTGGCGTGGTGGGGGCCAAAGCTCACCGAATATTACGGCGGGACCGAAGGCGGATTCCTTACGATGATCACCGGGCCCGAGTGGCTTGAACGACCTGGATCGATTGGCAAACCGATGAGCACTGTCGATTTGCAAGTTCTCGATGATGATGGCGTCGAGTGCGGGCCAAACGTCTCGGGTCAGATTTACTTCAAGAGTCTCCTCGGCAATGACTTCGAGTATCACAATGCCCCCGAAAAAACCGCGGCCGCCCATTCAAGTGACGGCTACGGCACCCTCGGCGACATTGGGTTCATCGACGACGACGGCTTTGTATTTTTGTCAGATCGCAAAATCGACATGATTATTAGTGGCGGAGTCAACATCTATCCAGCGGAGATCGAAGGGATTCTCGTCACCCACCCTGCAGTCGCCGACGCGGCAGTTTTCGGAGTTCCCGATGACGAATTCGGAGAACAGGTAAAAGCGGTCGTCGAATTGGTCGATGGAGCCAACCCAAGCGAAGAGCTCAGCCAAGAGTTGATCGAACATGTTCGCGAGCACCTCGCCGGCTACAAGGCGCCGCGATCAGTCGACTTCGCCGAACACTTGCCTCGAACACCAACCGGCAAACTGCTCAAACGACAACTTCGTGATCCATATTGGGAAGGCTCAGGCCGGACCATTTAGTCCAGTCGAGCAAACGTTCTGCCCAAACCCAACCGGATCAACCCATCCCATCGCAGTACAGATCGCATAAACCACTCGAAAGGTGAACCATGAAACTCAGCGTGATGCTCAATTACTCCGGCGACGTCATCGCCGCGGCAGAAGAAGTCAGCGCCTTAGAAAAAGCGGGGCTGGACTGCGCGTGGGTCGCGGAGGCATACAGCTTTGATGCCATTTCGATGATGGGCTACCTCGCTGGCCAGACCGAACGCGTCGAGATTGGGTCGGCGATTGTCAACGTCTACTCGCGTACCGCAACGTTGTTGGCAATGACCTTCGCCGGACTCGATGCCATTTCCGCCGGTCGTATCAACTGTGGGCTCGGGGCATCGGGACCGCAGGTCATCGAAGGATTTCATGGTGTTGCGTATGAAAAGCCGATGCAACGCATCAAAGAAACCATCGAGGTTTGTCGATCGACTTGGCGACGCGAGGTGATCGACTATCACGGTAAAACCATCGACATTCCATTGCCCGCCGACGAGGGCACTGGCCTTGGCAAGCCGCTCAAACTCATCAATCATCCGGTACGCGATTCGATTCCTGTGTGGTGGGCATCGCTCAAGGGACTGAGCGTCGAAGCAACGGCGGAGGTTGCCGACGGTTGGATTCCAGTCTTCTTCGTTCCCGAACTCGCCGATCGCGTATGGGGAGACGCACTTGCGGTTGGCACCAAAAAGCGCCTGAGCAATCTTGGCCCGCTGCAGACATTGGCGGGGGGTGCGGTCACGATTACTGATGATCGTGATCTAGCGACACGGGTCTTGGACCGAGGCCGAGCGCAGACGGCACTTTATGTTGGAGGTATGGGAGCGCGAGGTAAGAACTTCTATAACGACATCATGTCTGCCTACGGGTGGGAAGGTGAGGCGAAAATTATCCAGGACCTGTATCTCGATGGCAAGAAGTCCGAAGCCGAAGCAGCGATTCCGATGGACTACCTCGAAGCATCCGCGCTCGTCGGTCCCATTGGCCACATCAAGGATCGCCTCGTCGCCTATAAAGAGGCTGGCGTCACCCATCTCCAAATGGGTCTCGGCGGCAGCATCGAGACGAAAATGAAAACAGTTGAAACCATGCGTGAGCTCGTCGACCAGATTTGATCCCGGCAACTAAAGATCAACGACAACTACTGTGCGGTCGTGACCTCAGAGCCCAAATCGAGCAATTCCCCTAAGGCCAAAATCACCTACCGACCGGGCCCAACTTCGTTTGGCGCGCTGGGCCGGCTCGGCCGATTTATCTCAGTTCATCATCGGTGGTTTGCCGCCGTTTGGCTCGTATTGCTCGTGGTAGCAGGAGGCTTGAATGCTCGGGGCCAAAAAGACATCTCTGACAACTTCCGCATTCCACATACTGACTCCCAATCGGCCTATGACCTGCTCGAAAAACAGTTTTCGTCGCAGAACGCCGCAACCGCGACAGTTGTGTACTCGGTCCCACCGGGACAACAACTGACCAGCTCGGACAATGCCGCGGCCGTGGCCGCGGCGACTTCGGCGCTTAGCAGCGTCCCCGGCGTGACCTCGGTCGGAAATCCATTAACGGAGAGTTCTCAGGCCATCCTGGCCAAGTCGGTCGTGGGCTTGCCAGCGGAGCAAGCACAACAGATCTTGGCGTTGGCACCGAATTTGCCGCCATCAGTTTCTGCCGATGGACAAGTTGCCTATGCAAGCGTGACCTTCGATCACAACCTCCCCGGATTGTTGTCGGATCAACCCCTAGACATTTCGGCGCCTGCCGACTCGTACCTGAACCCCTACTCGAGCCTGCAGCATGCGATCGATCAGCTGCCAACGAGTTCAGTTTCGATTGCGATTGGTGGCCAAGTTGCCGATACCTACAACCAGCCGGTGTCTTGGTGGGCCAACCACGCTGACGAGGTTGGCCTCGGACTTGGTGCGCTGTTGTTGTTGCTCGCGTTTGGCTCGGTGTTCGGGATGGCGATTCCGATCGCGACTGCATTGCTTGGTGCCGTCACGGCCAGCGGTTTCGTTTTCCTACTCGCACGGGTGACCACTGTCTCTTCGGCGGCACCACCTGTCACCCTGATGATTAGCATTGGAGTCGGCCTCGATTACTCACTGCTGATCGTGACGCGCTACCGACAATTCCTGCGTGACGGCTATGAGCCACATGACTCGGCAGGACTTGCGCTTGGGTCAGCAGGCAAAGCTTCACTGTTCGCTGGACTGACCGTCTGCATCGCGCTTTTAGGGCTCCTGTTGGTTCCGATTCCTCTGGTTCAGACCTTGGGTGTAGCCGCGGCAATTGGCGTTGCCGTGATGATTCTCGCTGCCAGCACGTTGCTCCCAGCGTTACTGGGATTTGCCGGCGGAAAAATCGACCGGTTCCGCCTGCCGTTCGGTGCCAAAGACGCGAATCCTGACGTCGAACACTCATTTTGGGGACGTTTTGCCCAATTGATGTCTCGGCGGCCGTGGGTCAGTCTCATCGGAGGTGTCACCGTTCTATTGATTTTGGCAGCACCATTTTTGCACATTCATTTCGGCATGCCTGATGACCGTGCCCTGCCGAACGGCCTTTCCCAGCGGCAGGCGTTTGAAGAAATGGACCAAGGTTTCGGTGCCGGCGTAAATGGACCACTCGTCGTAGTCGTTTCCCTTCCAGACAACAAACCGCAACCGTTTACCGACGCGCTTGTCGCTCTTCAGCCGATCAGTAAAGCGCTCGGTGCACTGCAGCCATCAAATACCGTCGCAGACATCAAGTACTCGTTGGGGCCGATACCTAATAGCGGCACCGATACAACCGCTGTCATCTACCAAATAACGCCCGAGACTTCGCCTGACGATGCCGCGACACGCGACTTGGTCATGCGGCTCCGTTCCAGTTTGACTGAAGCGACTGCAGGAACAGCGATGACTGCTTCGGTCGGTGGCAGCACGGCGACGCTCATCGACCTCACCGACCTCGTCGTGCATTATTTGCCACTGGTCATCGGTGCCGTTGTGCTCGGAGCATTTCTTCTACTCGTCGTCGTCTTTCGATCGATTCTGGTTCCACTCAAAGCATCGCTTCTCAACTTGCTGTCAATTGCCGCGTCCTACGGAGTGGTCGTCGCGGTGTTCCAGTGGGGATGGGGTAAAGGTGCGGTCGGCCTAACCACGGTGATCCCCATCGTTTCGTTCGTGCCCCTTGTCATGTTCGTGATTCTTTTTGGCCTCTCGATGGACTACGAGGTATTCCTCATGTCTCGGATTCGAGAAGAATGGGACCGCACGCATGAATCCCGGACTTCGGTCGTGCTCGGCGTTGCCAACACCGCTCGGGTGATTACCACTGCGGCCCTTATCATGATCGTGGTGTTCGCGTCATTTGTCACCAACGCCAGCCCCACGGTAAAGCTCATCGGTTTCGGGATGGCAATTGCCGTACTCATCGACTCAACGATTGTGCGCATGATTTTGGTGCCCGCGGCAATGGAGATCTTTGGCAAGGCGGCATGGTGGCTACCGCGATGGTTGGATTGGCTCCCTCACCTCGATGTCGAGGGCACAGTTACTGATGAATCGAACTAATCGGCGGAGCCGAGATCAGTCTCGATCGCACTGTTTCAGTGGATCCAAAACGTTTTTCACGCAGTGTGATGGCTTTCGCGCCCACCAGAAGGCAAACTACACCAATGCGTCGGATCACATTGTCCCCTCGAGTGCACGCCATGGTCGTGCTTGGCCTTGTCCTGCCGGTTATGGCGGCGGGCATTGTCCTCGTGCAAGGACCAGCTCATGCACTGCCCAATCAGTCGGCAAGCCAAACAACCGGACAGTCGGCAAAGCAATCAAGTGAAGGTTCCGATTTCCGAGTGAACGCCTCGCCACGGAGAGTGTGTGCTTCGGCCTTGGCTGGCCACGCCCAGTGCAACGCCCAAATTTGGGCTCCAGTCAATCCACTGGCCACCACCACGACCGTAAAGTCGACCGCTACCACCAAAGCACCAACCACCACCA
>JBAXIB010000003.1:0-153301 GCA_037138595.1 Actinomycetes bacterium
CGGCCTTCTTGCGTGCCGGAGCCTTCTTTGCCGCGGTCTTGCGTGCGGGTGCTTTTTTAGCTGCAGCTTTGCGAGCTGGAGCCTTCTTTTTCGCTGGGGCCTTCTTTGCTGGTGACACAGGCGCCTCCTTGGCGGAATAGTTTGCAACCAAAGTTTTATCAGTGACGCCCACCTTTGTGGGGTATTTCTTATTGTCAGTGCTACTGACACTTCTTGCGACCGTTCCAATCGGCACGCCTTCGGGAAGACGACGCGTCGCGACTTTTGATTTCATTGACGCGCCGGGGACGAGCGCGAGGTCGATGCCACGGTGCGGTGCGTCGATTGAAGTGATGGTGAATGTGCATGTTTCACCAATGTCAAGAATGTCGCGTGCCCTCACTGGCGGCGGATTTCCCATCGCCTTGAGCGGAACATAGCAACGCACGTCGCCAACTACGGCGTAGGCGCCGTGGGAGCTGAAATTCTCGACCTCAGCGTCGATTTGTGTGCCGACCGGGTGCGTCCCGATGAACTCAAGGAATGGCAGGAGCTCGTTGAGCGGATCAGAGGGCTTGCGGTTGATTTGGCGTCGTCGAACCTCGGGGTCGCGGGACGACGCGGTGTTGCCGCCGGCTGAGCTGGCTCCTGAGGTCTTGGCCCCCGATCCCTCGGACCGCCCCCGGCCTCGCCCAGTCCGAGAAGCGTCACGGGAAGGCCGATCGCTGGCATCCCCGGGGCCACGCCGCCCATCACGTGCCTCCTTCACCGCACGACGGCTCGCTGGTCCTCGAACCGGCGTGCGCAACAAGAAAACCCAACCGAGCCCGCGAACCGGTTTGCCACCGATCAGACGTCCCTCGTTAAACAGCCACGTGTACTGACCATGGAATTCTTGAAAGGAATCATTCGACAAGATCATCGCGTTGGCTTTGTCGGCGATCTGAAGCACAAAGGCATCGCCGCGACCGATCGCGCCAGCTGGCGGCGAAATGAGTTCGCCGGCCAAGACTGCCGCTTCGTATTCCGCGCGTTCGGATGGATCGATGCGATGGCCGAAGGTGGCATCGACGACCACCGTCAAGGAATCGGCGGGATGTTCAGCGAGAAATGCTCGAACCGCTTCGTCGAGCTGACGGAGGCTCGGAAGTGAACGACCTTCGGTCGCAATGTTTGAACCGTCTACGACTACATAATTATGGGACATGCTGTTGGATTAAGCCGATCTGTAAGAGTGAAGCGTCGGTGCGGGCCGATCGATCGAGCACCACACCGTTACGAGAGCGGTTGGTCCAACGTGCGATCCGGACGGCAGCCGACGGCATGTTTCTGCCGACAGTGAAGTCCTTACCAGCCTACGCTCTGGCGCATGGGTGCAATGACAAGTGAACAAACAGGCGAAGTCACCGACCTCCTTCAACACCTCATTCGGAATGAATGTGTCAATGACGGTCGGGTCGAATCGGGCCAAGAGGTGCGTAGCACCGATCTGCTTCGTAGCTATCTTGAGGGAACTTCACTCGACATCGAGACCTACGAGCCGCAGCCGGGCCGAGCCAGCTTGGTGGCCAGGATTGAGGGTCGAAACCCGGATGCCCCGACGCTCCTCCTGATGGGCCACACCGACGTGGTGCCCGCAAATAAGGATGGCTGGCGCCACGATCCATTTGGTGGCGAACTCATCGACGGAGAGGTTTGGGGCCGGGGCGCGGTTGACATGCTCAACCTGACCGCATCCATGGCAGTCTCGTTTCGCCACCTTGCCGAATCAGGCTTCAGTCCCGAGGGTTCGCTCGTGTACTTGGCTGTTTCAGACGAAGAAGCGGGAGGCGAGTACGGCGCGAAGTGGTTGGTGGATCACGAATTTGATGCAGTTCGCGCCGATTACGTCATCACCGAATCGGGCGGTATTCCGATTCCGTCGCCTACGGGATTGAAACTACCGGTGATCGTGGGTGAAAAGGGAGCTTTCTGGTGCATGTTGCGTATCAGCGGAACGCCTGGGCACGGTTCGCAACCCTATAAAACTGATAATGCGCTGGTAACTGCTGCCGAAGTTGTTCGTTGCGTACAGGCATTTCGGCCTGAGACCCAGATTCATGACGTGTGGCGGCAGTTCATTACGTCAATGGGCTATCCACCCGAGATAACCGATCCATTGCTTTCGGTCGATGGGCTCATGGGCATCTTGGATGGTTTGCCACTTGGCATGGCGAGGCAATTTCACGCATGCACGCATACGACGATGTCGCCCAACATCATCCACGGAGGGTCCAAAATCAACACCATCCCTGACCTCGTGGAACTTGAAATCGATATCCGAACGCTGCCAGGTCAATCTGATGGCGACATTGAGGCCATGCTGTCCGATGTGCTTGGCGACCTGGCTGATCGAGTCGAGATTGTGCTGAGCTCGAGCGATCCGTCAAGCGCATCGCCGATAGAAACGCCGCTTTGGGACACCTTGACCAGGGTTACTCAAACGTTTTACCAAGGCAGCACGACGGTTCCGTACCTCACCGTTGGTGCAACCGATTCCCGGTTCTTTCGTCGCCAGGGAATCACTTCTTATGGTTATGGCATGTTCAGCGAGAAGATGAGTTTTGAAGATTACGGCTCGATGTTTCATGGCGATGATGAACGAATCGACATCGACTCGCTCGGCATGTCGGTCGAGCTCTGGGGCCTCGTGGCTCGTGACCTGCTCGGTTGATCACGGCAACCGTTCAGCTTCTTCGGCGGCGATGCATGGCTGGGTGATCACATCGTAGGCGACGCGGGGGATGCGTCGCCTACGATAAGCGCTGTGATTCGTGCTGCACTCTTTGACTTTGGTGGTGTGATTTCGACTTCACCGTTTGATGCATTCACCGCATATGAATCTGCGAACGGGCTCCCGGCGGGCTTCCTGCGACGTGTAAATGCCACGGAACCTGATCGAAATGCCTGGGCTCAACTTGAACGTGGAGAGCTTACGCTCGATGAATTCGGCAAGCGGTTTGCCGACGAAGCGACTGCACTTGGTCATCATGTCGATGGCCAAGCGATCCTCAGGCTGCTTTCCGGTGAAATCCGTCCCACGATGGTTGCGGCGATCCGTAAGTGTTCGGAGCACTTATTGACTGGATTGCTAACGAACAACTTTGTCGCTATCACCGACAGTGCGCATCTCACCGACTTGGGGGACGTCCTCGGATTGTTCGATGCAGTTGTTGAGTCAAGTCGAATCGGCGTGCGCAAGCCCGAACCGCTGTTTTACGAGATTGCATGCGAGATGCTTGGGATCGAACCGTCCGAGGCCGTGTTCCTCGATGATCTTGGTATCAATCTGAAACCGGCGCGTTCCATGGGCATGACAACGATCAAGGTGACGGACCCGGCGGTCGCGATCGCCGAACTTGAAACGGTCCTTAGTTTGAACTTGTCGTGAAGACGCAGCGAACGGTCTAGAGGCCGACGAAAACGCGTTGGACGACGTCTTCTTGTTCTTGACCATGTATCGCGTGAGATCCCGTAGCGGGTGATCCTGATTCAGAGCGAGACTCTCGGTGCACCCAGTGCGTTGTGCCATGGGCTTCGTACAATCGACCTTTGATGGCGTTCCACGGCCCCATATTTTCGGGCTCTTCTTGTAGCCAAAAAATTTGATCGGCATTCGGGTACCGCTCGAGAACCTTTGCGACCGCTTCAAACGGCCACGGAAAGAGTTGCTCGACTCGTGCGACCGCAACCGGTGCCCCGATTTTGTCGCGAGCCTCAAGCGCGTCGTAGGCAATCTTTCCGGATGCCAGCACGATTCGTTTCACCGAGCTGGGATCGGCAACGCGTGGATCGTCAATGACTTCTTGGAACGAACCTTCGGTAAATTCCTCGATCTTTGACCGCGAAACTTTGGCTCGAAGTAATGATTTTGGCGTGAACACCACTAGCGGCTTACGAACGGAATGTTTCATTTGGCGGCGGAGTAGGTGGAACATTTGTGCCGCAGTTGTCGCGTTGCAAACTTGGATGTTGTCTTCGGCTGCCAAGGTAAGAAATCGCTCGATGCGAGCTGACGAGTGTTCGGGGCCTTGGCCCTCATAACCATGAGGCAGCAGTAACACGAGACCTGAGGTTTGTTGCCATTTATCTTCGGCGGCAACGATGTATTGGTCGATCACGATTTGCGCGCCGTTGATGAAGTCGCCAAATTGCGCCTCCCAAATAACTAGAGCGTCTTTATTGGCGACCGAATAGCCATATTCGAACCCGAGGGCTGCGTACTCCGACAGCAATGAGTCATAGAGCCAGAATTGCGCTTTGTCGCGAGCCATTGCGGCAAGCGGCGTGTATTCGACTCCGCTCTCGTAGCAGAACAGCACGCCGTGGCGATGGGAAAAAGTGCCGCGTCGGGAATCCTGGCCGGTCAGGCGAACCGATACGCCTTCATCAAGCAATGAGCCATAGGCCAATGCTTCGCCGAGCGCCCAGTCAACTTCGCCATCGCCGAACATCTTGGCGCGTGTCTCGAACTGTTTTGCCAACTTGGGGTGAACCGTGAATGTTTCGGGACTCGCCTCAAGGGCCGCGAAAATGGTGTTAATAGTTTCGCGCGAAATGCCCGTTTCCAGATGGGGGAGTACCCCAATGGATGGTGGAGACGGCTTGGCTCGTGTTCCTTCAGGAGGAGCGTGAAGTCGCGTTTCTTCGAGCGCTCCTTGGAGCCGATTCTGAAAATCATCTAGCGCCACTTCTGCTTCATCGAGGCTGATATCGCCGCGCTTTACCAACGCTTCGGTATAGAGCTTGCGCACCGAACGACGCGCGTCGATGCGTTTGTACATCAGCGGCAAGGTGTAACTGGGATCGTCACCTTCGTTGTGCCCATGGCGGCGATAACACACCATGTCGATCACGACGTCCTTGTTAAATTGCTGGCGATAGGCAAACGCCATGCGCGCAACGCGGACACACGCTTCGGGGTCATCGCCGTTCACATGGAAAATTGGCGCTTGCACCATCTTTGCAACATCAGTCGGATATTCCGACGAGCGGGCCGAATCCGGTGGTGTGGTGAAGCCGAGTTGATTGTTGATGATGAGATGGATGGTGCCGCCAACTCGGTAGCCCTTGATCATTGAGAGGTTCAGGGTCTCCGCTACGACTCCTTGGCCAGCGAAAGCCGCGTCACCATGAATCAGAAGTGGAAGTACTGGGTACCGACCCGGTGGGTCGATGAGGTCCATTTTGGCGCGAGCCATACCTTCAACAACCGGGTCGACGGTCTCAAGGTGAGACGGATTCGCGGCGAGTTCAACTTCGATGGAGTTGCCGTTGCGACTAACGAACTTGCCCGATTGCCCAAGGTGGTACTTCACGTCGCCAGAACCTTGGGTTGATTCGGGGTCGACGTTTCCTTCAAATTCTTTAAATAGTTGTTCGTAGGACTTGCCGACGATATTGACCAACACGTTCAATCGGCCGCGATGTGCCATGCCCATCACGACGGAATCCATATGGCTGTCTGCGGCCTCGCCCAAAACGGCATCGAGAATGGGAATCGCTGACTCTGCGCCATCGATGCCGAATCGTTTTTGGCCGAGGTATTTCGTCGCGAGGAACTTCTCGAGCGCTTCTGCGGCGTTGAGCCGATCAAGTATGTGGCGTTGCTCCTCGGTCGACAGTGACGAGGTTGGATTCTCGACCTGCTTTTGAATCCAAAGTTTTTCGGCCGGCTCCTGAATGTGCATGTACTCAATGCCGATGGTCCGGCAGTACGCGTCACGCAAGATGTGCATCAGCGAACCCAACTGCATGCGGTCCTGTCCGCCGATTCCATTGGTGAGGAACTCTCGGTCAAGGTCCCAGATAGTCAATCCGTAGGTAGCAGGATCAAGTTCGGGATGCATGACCGGCTCTTTTGCCGCCAGCGGGTCGAGATCGGCGATGAGGTGACCGCGCACGCGGTGGGCGTTGACGAGTTGGTCAGTCTTCATCTGCTTTTCGAGCATGGTGTGCTCGCGGTCAATGGGGTTGACATCTCGTCGCCATTTCACGGCTTCATACGGAACGCCCAACGACCGAAAAATGTCCCCATAAAAATCATCGGCGCCGAGTAGGAGTTCGTGGACTCGCTTGAGAAAGAGTCCAGATTCGGCGCCCTGGATGATGCGATGGTCGTAGGTCGACGAGATGGTAATGATTTTCGACACCCCGAGATCAGCGAGTGTTGCCGGATCCGCGCCTTGGAATTCGGTGGGGAAATCGAGGGTACCGACGCCGACGATCGTGCCTTGGCCTGGCATCAATCTGGGCACGGACTGAACCGTCCCAATCGTTCCAGGGTTAGTCAGACTTACCGTGACGCCTGCGAAATCGTCAGCGCCCAACTTGTTGTTACGCACCTTGCGGATGATTTCTTCATAGGCGGCCCAGAATCCGCGGAAATCGAGCGTGTCCGCGTCGCGTATGCACGGGACGACCAGCGTCCGCCCGCTATTTTTTTCGACGTCGACGGCCAACCCAAGACCGATGCTGGTGCGTCGAATGATGCGCGGTTTTCCGTCGGTCCCCTCGGAATAGGCATTGTTCATCGCCGGCATTGTTGCGGCGATAGCCCGGACGACTGCATAGCCAATCAAATGAGTGAAGCTAAGTTTTCCGCCGCGAGTTCGCCCGAGGTAGCCATTAATGACGCTGCGATTGACTTCAAGCAGTTTCGCAGGCACCTCGCGAAAACTGGTCGCGGTTGGAACCTCAAGGCTACGAATCATGTTGGTGGCGATCAGTGCAGATGCGCCTCGAAGCGCTTCGCCTTCGTCTTCGCTGGTGTCTGGTTTTGTTTGCGCTACGACCGTTGGGTTGGAGACTCCCGAAACCGAAGGCACCGGGCCATTGGGTCGATAGTCATGGAAGAACTCTTGCCAACTCTCACTTACCGAAGCTGGTTCGGCGAGGTACTGCTCGTACATCTCGTCAACGAGCCACGCATTGGGCCCAACGGTTTGTCCGCCAGGTTGGTTAAAAGTCGGATCATCAGCCACGGTTCCTGATGCTACCTGCGCTCAGGCCGCTCAGGTGGAGGCTGGAATCTTCGCCGATTCGCTAGGAGCGACGGATCGTTTTCCGCGGAGGTTAGGTGTTGTGGCCCGCAGTACGTCATCAGGTATCTCTCCACGAGAAACCCAGCCACGTTGATCGGCCCACACCAGCAGCGGCGGGAGCACGATCAATGCCGAAAGTAACGCGACCGCGACATTGAGGCCGACGACGATGCCAAAGTCACGTAGCAACGGTAGCTGCGACGTTGCGATCACCGCGATGCCCGAAACTGCAGTGAGACCCGAGACGATAAAAGCACGCCCGGTTCGGGCCGCAGCGACGTCCACCGCCGCTCGCGGCAACAGGCCACGCCGACGCTCTTCGAGGAATCGCAACAAAATGAGCGAGGTGAACTCGGTACAAGCCGCGACGACGAGCGGACCTCCAACGGCCGTGATGGGGCTGAGCTTCAAATCGAGTCCCCATGCCACGAGGTTTGCGGCACCCACCGCGATCAATACCGGTACCAATGAAAGCAGTGAACGGACAATGCTTTTCAGCCGGATAGCGAGGAAGAGTCCAACAAATAAAATTGCGAGATAGGTCAGCAACGTTCGGTTGCCGGTGAGGTTTTCAAGAAGTCCCACGCCGATGACCGCGAGCCCTGATGGAGTCGCTTGCAAGCCAGGCGGCGGAGCGGCTTGCGTGCGAATGTCGTTGACGACGCCCTTTCGCTCTTCGAGTGATCCGGGGCCGTAGCGATAAATCACATTCATTGATCCAGCTTGGGGCCCGGTTCCCGCGTCACCGATTGGGCCCGCGGGTCCGTCGCTACGAAGGTGAACGGTTGATAACCGAATGTCGAATGGCGCCAAGTCATACCCGCCACGAACATCGGTGGGCGTGGCATTAACGATTTGCGCACCTGGCACCTCGAGCAGGTAATCCATCGTTGCCACAAGACTCGACGCGCCTATCAACGTGGCCGGGAACTTCGTGATATTGCGTGCGGTGAGCGAACTGACATAGTCGACTGACTCTTTCGAAAAGACGTCGTCACTCTGCACGAAAATGCCGAGCTCGGAACTCGATCCAGTTTGAGATTCAACGGTCCGAAAATCCTTGATTGCTTGCGAATGCTGATTGACCCACTGAACCGGATCGCTTTGCAGGGTGATTTGATTCTCGACGGCGATTCCGCCGAAGAAGATCGCAAAACTCGCAATCGCGAGCACTGGTCCTGCCCACAGGGGGAGGCTTCCGAGCCTGACGGTGAGTCGCCCCAAGAAGCCTTCAGAAAACGCTTTTGGTTTCGTTGGTGATTTGAATTCGCGAATCCCGAGCGTCGCGAGCGGCACGATGATGCTGGCAAAGCAAATGACCATGATCCCGATTGCTAGCAAGAGTCCGAATTGGCGAATCATCGGAACCTTTGCGAACCGCAACGCAAGGAAGGCAAAGACTGCGTCGAATGTCACGACTAACAACGCGGGACAGAGATTTCGGGCCGTGATCTGAATTGGGTCGGCGGCTTCGGCGAGAAGGACTTCTTCTTCGACCCGCGCGTGCATCTGGATCGCGTAGTCAATCCCGATGCCGAGCATCACCGGCAGTCCCGCGATCGTGACCAGCGAAAGGGGGATGCCGAGGTAGCCAGCCAAACCGAATGCCCAAATAACGCCGATGAGGATGACAAACAACGGAAGCAATCGCCAGCGCACGTTGAACAGCAGTAGCAAAATGATGGTCATGACGACGATGGCGATGGCCCCTAGGGTCAACATTCCGCCCTTGAGGTAGTCATTAATCTGCTTAAGGAGGACCGGTGCTCCGGTGACGGTGACCGTCGCATGTTCGAAGTCTGCGCTGGCGGCAACCTTCTGGACCAGGACTGCTCCTGCTCCTTCGGTTTCGATCGAGGCGTTGCCCTTCAACCGAACCACAATTTGCGCGTGAGTTTTGTCGGTATAGACCGCGCTCAATGGTTTACGAATTTGGTCCTGATTGTCGAAGATCAAGAAATTGGTCCATGCGGCATTATCGATTGTTCGCAACGCGGGAGCGACTGATCCGAGGCGTCCGAGCGTCGTGATCGCATCAGAGCCGCGTGCGGCCTTACTCGCGTCTGATTGCGGTTGTCCGTCTGCTTGTGGTGCGTCGAGTGCGGTTAGCAGCGCGTGGCCGGCGACACTTGCCGTGGGATCGGACGCCACGGTTCCATCTGCGGACTTCTGGATCAGGTTGTTGCTCCAGTCGAGCGCAGTTTGAGGAGTTATGACTGCTTCGATCAGATCAGGGCGTGCCTTAAGTTGGTCGGAAATATTTTTCATTTCAGCGAGGTTGTGCGGATTCGAAAGGTCGATCACGTTTGAACCTGAATCAGCGCTCAGCAATACCAACATGGCCTGGCCACCAAAGAGATCTTGATACGCAACGTTGTCTTTGGCGACTTGGTCGCTGGCATTGAGATAGCTGTCTTGTCCGGTGGCGAACTGCAACTTCGTAGTGCCGTAACCGGCGACCAATGTCAGGAGCAAACCAATGATTGCCACGAGGCCCGCTCGGTGGCCGAGCTCGGTTGCAAGCCACGACCAGAAGCGTTGCATACGGGAGAATCCGGGGGCCTCGGGCATGTCGCTCTCCTTTGGTCGAACAAGTTGTCGCTCACGGTACCTCGTCACGGTGGCGGTGCGACGCTCGAGTTTTTGTTTCGCGCTTGGTCGATTCGCTAGCTGCCCTCGGATGCGCGTTCGAGTAGGCGACCTACCCATCGTTGAATCGACTGGGTTGGCTGGACACCGGGAATGACAAATGAGCCGTCGATGAGCCAAGCTGGCGTTGCGGTCACGCCATGAGACCGCGCTCGAATCATGGATTGGTCGACCCATTGGTGACCGGAGCCGTCGTTGCGAAGGTCAGTAATCTCGGTCACAGGTGCTCCCGATTGTTCGACAAGGTGGTCAACGAGACCAGGGTCGCCTAGGTCAAGCGCGTCGACCCAATGGGCACGAAAAAGCGATTCGTCCAATTCGGCGAAACATTCAGGGGCGACCTGTCGGACAATTTCAGCGGTTTCAAGCGCAAAGCGGGTATTCGGTGTCCGCCGTGGCGCGCGAAATTCGATGCCGGTTGCGGCGCATTCAACGCCGATCTGGTCGAACACCCTGGCCAAGCGGCCATCTACCCGGACCGGTAGTCCATCGACGGGAATCTCGGGGTGCAGGTCATAGGGAAGGTGGGTCACTGCGACTCCCATGGCTTCGATCACTGCGGAACGGTCTCGTCCCAGCCAGCACCACGGGCACAAATAGTCGCGCCAAACCAAGGCATCCATCCCTACGACGGTAACTCCCCATCGTCCAGCTGACCTCGTTGGTCTGCGGGTTCACTACGATTCGCAACGTGCGCATCGCTACTTGGAACGTCAATTCCCTCAAAGCCCGAATCGGTCGTGTTGAAGAATGGATGGCGCAAGCGCAACCCGACGTGTTGTGTGTGCAGGAAACGAAAATGACTGAGCAGGTGTTTCCCACTGCTGCGTTCTCTGCGCTCGGCTATGAAAGCGTGCACCACGGTCAAGGCCAGTGGAACGGCGTTGCGATTATCAGCAAGGTTGGTATTGACGATGTTGTCATGGGTTTTGCTGATGGCGACGAGCCCGATCCTGAAGCCCGTTTGATTTGGGCGACTTGTGGCGGCGTGCGTGTGGCGAGCGTCTATGTGCCCAATGGTCGATCGCTCGATGATGATCACTACCAATACAAATTGGCATGGCTCGAACGACTTCGTCGGGTGCTTGATACGACCTATGACCCGGCTCAACCGCTCGCGATTTGTGGCGATTACAACATCGCTCCCGACGATCGCGATGTTTGGGATCCTGCGGACTTTGTCGATGCGACCCATGTCAGTCAGCCTGAACGGGATGCGCTGCGACGTTTGCAAGACTGGGGACTCGTAGACGTGTTTCGTCGTCGATACGACGAGGGCGAGCTGTTTTCTTGGTGGGACTATCGAGGTGGAAGTTTTCACAAAAGAAAAGGCATGCGCATTGATCTAATTTTGGCGACCGAGTCACTTGCGGCGCGCTCCACCGCGGATCTGATCGATCGAAATGCTCGAAAGGGAAAGCTTCCGAGTGATCACGCTCCCGTGCTCGGAGATTTTTCGGAAGCCACATGAACGCGCACAACCACATGCGACTAGGGCGAAGGACACGCGTTGACCGAATCTGAAACTCCGAAAAGTGAAGTCGACGATTTGAACGCGTTGGTGAGATCGTCGGTTTACAGCCGTTGGCAAGAGCCGCCGCCCGAACAGATGACGGATCGTCGGATTTCGATGCGCGGCTTGGCCGACTCGGTACGAACGATTATCGACCGTTTGGTGGCGACGGCAGCACCAACGTCATTGATCGCTGAACTCGAAACACAATTTGGTGAGACGGCCGATCGATTAGGACAATGGCCGCGTTCGGCGACCTATGAAGGTTTTTCCGAAGCAGCGAATGCTGGGGCTGACCCGCACGCGATGTTCGAACACAGCCCTTATATCGGTCGTTCGAATCCGTTGGCTCCGCCAATGATGCTGCGCGAGGTTGCCGGCGCGATCGAAGGTGATGTTCGTTTCGGGATGGCCTACGAAGGTCCGCCCGGCTGCGTGCACGGCGGCTATATCGCCGGAATCTTTGACGAGTTACTTGGTGCAACACAATCCCTTTCGGGAAACCCGGGAATGACTGGTCGACTTACAGTTAATTACCGTTCGCCAACACCGTTACACGACCAACTTGTGTTGCGCGGTGAACTCACGGCAGTGGAGGGTCGAAAAATCTTCACCAACGGGTGGCTTTATGCGACCGAGCCTGACGGCACGCGCCGGTTGTGCGCTGAGGCCGAAGGATTGTTCATCGCCATGGACTTTGGTCGCTTCGCCATTTTGAAGGCTGAACGCGAACAGGCCGAGTTGAACCGCTTCGAGGAGTCCTAGTCACTTCGAGCCACTCGACCGCTGCTCGAACAGTTGTTGCACAAGTAGTTGTTCCGCGTCGGCATGTTCTCGAAGTCCGCTGACCAGTGCCCGTTCGACGCGCCCACCGACGAGCGGCATGCGAACTTTGAGGTCTCCTTCGAGTCGCCGAATCGATCGGGCGGCGACGTCGGCGCAGTCTCCGGCTCGGAACGAATAGGTTCCGGCGCAGCTCAGTCGATCTGGGTAATGGTCGGGTAGCAGTTCGGTAGTGGCTGACGCGCTGGGAAGGTCAAAGGTGATCCGCTCTATCCAACTCAGCTTGGCGGGGTCGATGACGGCAAGCGCGGCCGACGGTAGGTCGCCGGTGAAACGGAGGTGCAGGTCGATGCGCACGACATCGCCCGAAGCCGCATGGCTGGTGACTTCAGGCGCGCTGATTTTGGGCAATCCGGCGAGCGATGGATAGAAGTCAGGGTCTATGAAAAGCGCCAGCAGTTGATCGACCGGCATGGCAAAACGTTGAGTTGCATCGAATCGCATGACTCAGGATGCCTCGTGTTGACCAAGGACTGCGAGGATGGCATCGCCGAATCGCTCGATCTTGACCTGGCCAATGCCGGAGATGGCGAGTAGCTCGTTCGTCGTGGTAGGCCGAGTTGCCGCCATTTGGGCCAGCACGCGGTCAGGGAAAATCACGAACGCGGGTACTTTGGCCGCTCGAGCTTGGTTGAGGCGCCACGCTTTCAGCGCATCGAATGCGACGATGTCGTCAGCGGAGAGCTCGACCTCTATGGACGATCCTTGCCGGCCACGAGAGGATTTCGCCGATCGCGTCTTGGGTCTGGGTGACGCGATTACCGCTCGTTGCTGGGCAAGAAATGTCGGCCAGTCGGTTGGCATGTCGCCACTATCGAGGGCTCGGCACGCTGCTTCTACTTCATCAAGGAACGGCGAGCGCACGCGCTCGCTAGTGCGAGCACCAAAAGTTCGTTCGACTGCCCATGTGCAATGAAGTTGCTGTTCGGCGCGGGTAATGGCCACGTAGAACAGCCGACGTTCTTCGGCGCGTGCGTCGTCAGTCTTGGCATGACCGATGGGGACGAGTCCCTGTTCGATGCCGGCGAGGTGGACGATTGGCCATTCCAAGCCTTTGGCCGCGTGAAAGGTTGCCACTTCGACTGCGTCTCCGTGTGCATCGGGTTGATCTGCTCGAGTGGTAGCGGTGAGCCACATGACAAACCCGATGCCGGATGGGCGGGCGTCGACGGCGGCAAAATCTCGAGCCATACGCGCCAAGGTGTAAAGGTTTCCCGATCGATCGTCGGCATGTTCATCATTGCTTGCGTCGACATTGCTTGCGTCGACTTTGCTTGCGTCAACTTCGACATCGCCGGCTTCGACATCGCCGGCTTCGACATCGAACGACTCATGTCGATCGAGGTCAAGCGAACCCGATTCGGGTCTGAGCGGTTGGGTCATACGTGCTGCTGCAGTTTCGAGATCGGTAATGGCAATTGCGAAATCGCCGCGATTGCGCTGCAGATCTTTCAGGGCCATCTGTATCTCGGGTTGGTCGAGAAAGTTTGCGCTTCCTCGTGCTCGAAATGGAATGTGCGCTTGGTGAAGTGCCCGTTCGATGAGCGCAGCTTGGGCATTGGTGCGACAGAGCACCGCTTGGGCAGCCCACGCAGCACCCGGCCGGTGTTGGTCGCGTACCGCACGGGCGATGGCGTGTGCCTCGGCCGCATCGTCGCGCAGTGATCGGATTGTTGGCACCGGCCCAGAAGGCCGATTCGGTCGCAGCGCGGCGTCGACAACATCTTGGGAGGTGGATTGCCCGTCGAGCGCGCCGCCAGCGAGTACTGCATTGGCAACGGCGAGGATCTCCGGTGATGATCGGTAATTCTCGGTCAGGCGGATGATTTGGCCTGCTGGGTAGCGGTCAAGAAAACCCCTTAGCGCAGTTGGGTCGGCTCCGTTCCAGGCATAAATGGCCTGGTTCGGGTCGCCGACGACGCACAGGTCGTCGCGTGCTGCCAGCCATGCCTCGAGGAGCGTGCGCTGCAGGGGATTGACATCTTGAAACTCGTCGACGAAAAAATGTTGGAATCGCCATCGTTGCGTTTGGGCGAATTCTTTGTCTTCGAGCAAATCGCGTCGACACAAGCGCAACAGGTCATCGAAGTCGACCAGGCGCTTGGAGCGTTTTTCGTCCTCGTAGCGTTGAAATAACTCAGCCATGTCTGCTTGAGGAATCGGGGCGCGTCGATGCAGTCGTTGAGCTTCGGCAAAGTAGTCATCGGGATTCAGGGCGCGGGCTTTGGCCCATTCAATTTCGGTGACGATGTCGAGCACCGCGGTCTTGCTTGATGTTCGAATTGATTGCGGGACGAGTCGAGCGACGAACCCAACTTTACGATCGAGTAGTTCCGGTGGGCGGATATCTCGATCAGCCCACCGAGCGCGAAGTTGCGCGTACGCGACCGCATGGAAGGTTCCGGCCGCGACGCTGTCGCGCAAGCCAAGGCGACGCAGGCGGGCGGAGAGTTCGCCGGCAGCCTTGCGAGTGAAGGTCAGCGCGAGGACGTGGCGAGGGTCATGTTGGCCAGTCAGTGCCCGATGGGCGATGCGTTGGGTGAGCACACGCGTTTTACCCGAACCGGCACCAGCGAGAATGCATAGCGGAGTGATGGGAGAGGTCACTGCGGCGCGCTGTTGGTCATTCAGACCCTCGAGAGTGACGTCGGCTTCCACCCGACCCACCCTACCCATGGGGTCCGACACCGCTCTCGCACGAACGCTGGGGCATGGCTTTGTGCGCACGATCACCATGTCGGTCGATCCTACGCAGCTAATGTTTCGGCCGTGCCCCACTCTGATTTCATCCTCCGAGATGGTGAAGAATTGGTCCTCGATCTCCACCCGCATTGGTGGTATTTCGCGAGTTCGGTTGCGGCGACCGTATTGACGATCGCGCTGGGAGTTGCGGCGCTTCGCACAGACATCGACCTCCTGAAATTTGTCGCTGCTTTAGGTATTGTTTGCAGCTTGGTCTGGCTGGCTGAACGCGCTATCCGTTGGGTCAGCACGCACTTCATTTTGACGTCGGACCGCATTGTTTGGCGCGAGGGCATCGTCGCCAAACATGGCGTGGAGTTTCCGCTGCAACGCATTCAAACGATCTTTTTTAGCCAGCGAATCTTTGAGCGACTCCTGGGCGTGGGCGACCTAAAAATTGAGTCAGCCAGCGAGACAGGGACCGAGGTGTTTGAAGACATCAAGAGTCCGGCAAAGGTCCAACACGAGATTTATTCGCAGATGGAACTCAATGAAAATCGGGGAATGACCAAATTGGGCGAGACCATCACCGCAGCGCAGCAATTTTCTGCAGGAGCGGCCGCGCCTGAAGCACACCAGACCATTGCGGAGCAAATAGCCGACCTTCATCGACTCCATGAACAAGGCGCGCTCACCGACGACGAGTTTGAGATCAAGAAAGCCGAACTCCTTGACCGCATGTAACGGTTAAACGTTTCGCTGGCTTTTCAGTCGCAGTGCAAAGCCTCTCTAAGTGGTCAGTCTGACGTGGGCTCGAGGCCCGCAAGGTCCCAGTAACGCGCCTCGCCGACCCAGTTTGCGGTTCGGTGGGTGCGCGATTCGACGTGTTCGGCGACCCAAATCGCTGATTCAACGACGGCGTGTTCGGCGGCTTCATGGGTTTCCCAAACCGAAATCGAGATACAGGTAATTGGGTCAATCTCAATCAGCGAATTGGACTGAAAGCCAGGCAGTGAGCGGAAGACATCTCGTAGGCCGCCTTCGCTGCTAACGGCTTCGACGATTTCATCGACAGTTCCGTGGGTGATGTCAAACGTCGCGATGCGGACATGATTCATGAGAGGGGGGCTCCTTTGGCGTTGGGTTGGGGGCGACGAGCGAGCGCAAGCTACTTGCGGCTCGGTGACGCGAGCTAAATCATCGCCGGCCCGTCAATCCAAGCTCCGCGTGACGCGCGAACGACCCAACCTTGCGACAACGTTCCCGGCTTGGTGAGTGCGACCACACAGCCGCCGAATCCGCCACCGGTCAATCGGACTCCATAAACGCCAGGTTGTGCGCTGAGACGTTCGACCAATTGATCCACTGTCGGCGTGGATGCTTCAAAGTCATCGCGAAAACTCACGTGGGCATCGTTCATGATATGTCCCGCTCGTTGAATATCACCGGACGCGAATGCGTCGGCGAATTCACGAACTCGCTGGTTTTCGCTGACGACGTGACGCGCTCGGGCGGCGATCGTTGGGTCGGCGATGGTGTCTACGTCGACAAGTTTGGCATCGCGCAAAGGGCCGATGAGGTGTTGCGCAGCTTCGAGTTGGCTGCGCCGAAGCGCGTAAGCCGAGGTCGCGAGTTCACGAGCTTGCCCCGAATGTACGACGACTATTTCGACCTGTTCGGGCACCGGAATCGGGCTGACCTGAAGGTTGCGAAAATCGATCATCAGCGCGTGACCTTCTCTACCGCCAGCCGAAGTGAGCTGATCCATCAGACCGCATGGCACCCCCGACGCGATCTGTTCGGCTTGTTGACATTGACGCGCTAAATCGAGAGTATTTGCTGAGGCGCCAAGGGCGAGCGCAACTGCGACCTCGAGGGCAGCGCTCGACGATAAACCTGTGCCAACCGGGATCGTCGTCGAGATATGGCCGTCGATTCCCCGAGACGGCCGCAACACCGACACCACGCCCGCGACATAGCGGCCCCACGACGGTTCAACAGTCGTGGGATCAGAAATGTCGAGCGCGATGTCGGTCACGCCGGGAAACTGTGCTGATCGAAGCACGACATGGTCTTCGCAGCGGTTCGCGACGACGGTGGTGCCGAGGTCGATTGCCATTGGCAGTGCGAGGCCGCCGACGTAATCGGTATGTTCGCCGATGAGATTGACTCGGCCGGGGGCGTAGGCGCGAACCTCACTCATCGCGAGTCGCTTCCCGAAGTGACGTTGCTGCGTCAGCCGGATCGACGGGGTTGAAATAGACCTCGGCCCCGAGTTCGGCGGCGGCGACAAAACGGGGAGTGTCGGGTGATCGGTACAGCGGCGTGATGTGTGCGTGCACCCATGCGTTCGGCCAATCGCCCCCGTCGGTGGGCCGCTGATGGAACCACATCATGTAGGGCATCGGCTGATGAAAGAGGAGATCGAGGCGACCGAATACATCGATGAGGAGTCCGGCAAGGTCGTCGCGCTGAGGTGAGCTCAGCGACGGTAGGTCCGGCAGCTGCTCGTCGGGCGCAATGACGAGAGCGAAGGGCCACGTTGCCGCAAATGGAACCCATGCCCGCCACGTTCCTGAACGGGTGACAAATCGATCGCCCATCGCGTCGGGGCCAAGGCCTGCGATGACGTCGCCATGTTCGAGTTCGGCTCGGGGTTGAGGTGGCACGGCGTCGTATGCATAGATCTGGCCGTGTGGGTGCGCGATGGTTGCGCCGACCTCAGCGCCGCGGTTTTCAAAAATTAAGACGTAATCGACATCGGGTCGCGCCCCAAGCGCAACCGTGCGATCACACCACACATCAATAACCCGGCGCGCGCCAGGAACCCCGAGCGATGTGAAATTCGCGTTGTGATCGGCTGTATACAAGATCACTTCGGCGCGCTCATCGGGCAGAGGAGGCCAACGATTCGGAAACCATCGCACGTCGTAGGGTTCAGGCGCCTCGATTCCTCCGACACAAAATGGGCATTGGTCAGACGGCAAATTGGGCCGAGTCTGGCGGGAAGCGACAATGTGGGTGGAGTCACCAGTCAAAGGATCGACGCGGTCGGCGTCGCGGTGCGCAGCAGGCGCCAGCTGGTCACTGGGACTCGGCTCATGAGTCGGTCGAGGTTTGGGTCGAGTGGACACTGGGGATGACGGTAGTTGGGCGACCTTGACCGTGCCGCCAATTTGGGTCAACGATGGCGGGTATGCACACCCTCAGCAATGGCGTCGAGATTGAGTACGAGACCTTTGGCGATCCTACCGATCCAGCCTTATTGATGGTCATGGGCCTTGGTGCGCAGTTGATCGCTTGGGATGTCGAGTTTGCCGCCAGCTTGGTCGATCGCGGCTTTTTCGTGATCCGCTTCGACAATCGAGATGTGGGTCTTTCGACAAAATTCGCGGCCGCTGACGACTTCGACCTCAGTACTGAAATCATGAAGTTAATGAGTGGTGAATCGGTGACGGTCCCGTATCACCTTTCCGATATGGCAGCCGATGCCATGGGACTGCTCGACCACCTCGGAATCAATCGTGCCCATGTGGTTGGTGCATCGATGGGAGGCATGATCGCTCAGCAAATCGCCATTGATTTTCCTGATCGCGTGCTGAGTCTGACCTCAATAATGTCGACGACGGGCGATCCCGATGTCGGCCAAGCAACCCCTGAAGTTTTGCCGATTCTGATGCAGCCCGCGCCAAGTGATCGGGACGCGTTTATTGCCCAAGCGGTTGAATCCAGCCGGCTGATTTCGAGCCCCGATCACTTCGATGAATCGGTGGCAGTGAAGCGGGTCGGCGAATCGTACGATCGCTGCTTTTACCCGCAGGGAATCATCAACCAGATACTCGCTATAGCGACTTCAGGTAGTCGCTCGGCCGGGTTACGAAAGTTGACCATCAACGCGCTGGTTATTCATGGCGAGGTTGATCCACTCATCCCGTTGTCAGGTGGTGAACGGACTGCCGAGGTTATTCCGAGCGCTGAACTGATCGTTTTTGAAGGGATGGGTCACGACCTACCCCCGTTCTTTTGGCCCGCAACCATTGAGGCAATCACCAGCCTCGCTGCCCGTACCTCGGCAGTCGCGTGATGGGCCCGCTCGCAGGAGTCAAAATACTCGAAATCGCCGGAATCGGTCCGGGGCCATTTGCCGCCATGATGTTGTCGGACATGGGTGCTGACATCATTCGCGTCGATCGAGCGCAAGCTGTGATGGGCGGTGACCCAAGCGCGCCGCCCGCTGACGTGCTCAATCGTGGCCGCCGTTCAATCGGACTTGATCTTAAGCATCCTGACGGCATTGCCACGCTGCTTTCGCTCGTGGAATCGGCTGACGCATTGATCGAGGGTTTCCGACCCGGTGTTGCCGAGCGACTTGGCTTTGGCCCTGATATCTGTCTGGAACGAAATCGTCGTTTGGTATATGGGCGGATGACCGGTTGGGGCCAAACCGGTCCTTATGCCGCTGCGGCTGGTCACGACATCAATTACATCGCGCTGGCTGGCGCGCTCGAACCAATTGGCCGGGCTGGCGACAAGCCGGTTCCGCCACTCAATCTCGTCGGCGATTTTGGCGGCGGCGGAATGTTCTTGGCCTTCGGCGTAGTGTGCGCGCTGCTTGAGGCGAAGGGTTCCGGTCAAGGCCAGGTCGTGGATGCCGCGATGGTCGACGGTGCGGCGGTGCTCATGACGATGTTTCATGCATTCCGCGCCATGGGAATTTGGGAAGATGAGCGCGGTACCAATTTGCTCGACACGGGGGCTCACTTTTATGAGGTGTACGAGACAAGTGACGGCAAGTTTGTTTCAATTGGATCAATCGAGCCCCAGTTTTATGCTGAGCTTCTGCGTTTGACCGGGCTTGAACACGACGAGACGCTGCCTCGGCAACACGATCGAAGCCAATGGCCTGCGCTGAAGGTTCGTTTCGAGCAGGTATTCAAGACCAAGACGCGAGATGAATGGTGTCAGATCATGGAACATAGCGATGTGTGTTTCGCCCCGGTCTTGTCGATCAAAGAAGCGCCGGAACATCCACACAACGTTGAACGCGGAACGTTTGTCGAACGTGATGGCGTGCTCCAGCCAGGTCCGGCTCCACGATTTAGCCGGACCGAAGCATCGATCCAGCGACCACCGTCATTCGCCGGGCAACACACCAATGAAGTCCTGACCGAGTGGGGCATTGATGCTGCGGCCATTGAGGCGGGTCGCGCCAGCGGTGCCATCCGTTAGTTTTCGGGCAGAGGTTGGGCCAGCCGCGAAAGCTTGAGCGCGATCAACCTCTATGGTCAAGGGATCGCCATTGTGAAGGTTCGCCATGTTGCCGCAGGAGTCGTTGCTAGTTCGCTTGCCGCGCTCGCGGTTCCAATTGTGCAAGGCGCACTCGTGGGATTCACGAATCGTCCCGACGTGCCCGGACCCCACGTCGTCGACGGATTGTTCCGGGCTCAGGGAGATTCGGCAGAACCATTGTCGATTGTGTGGCTCGGTGATTCGTTGGCCGCCGGCGTCGGTGCAGAAACCGCCGATGCAAGCGTCGCAAGTCTGTCTGCATCGTTGTATCGGTCGGCTCATCAACGCACGGTGCAGTTGACCTGTCTCGCCAAGGCTGGCTCGCGGGCAACCGATGTCTTGACCGCCCAAGTTCCGCTCGCCCTGGGTTTGCTAAGCGTCGGGACGGTCGCGGTGTTGTTGGTTGGATCGAATGATGTTGCAACGCTAAATCCGCAACGGCGCTTCCGGCGTCAGTACCGTGACATCTTGGATGCTTTGGTCGGCACAGGCGCCACCGTCGTGGCCGTTGGCCTGCCCGATATCGGTTCGGCCACCGTTCTAGCGCAGCCGCTTCGCATGATCGCCGGGTGGGCTGGGCGCCGAACAGATGCCGAGGTGCGACGACTCGCGTTGATCCATGGTGCGCATTACATCGACATCAATTGCCGCCCGCCCGTGGAATTGATGCCGACGGTCTATTTAGCGGCGGACAACTATCACCCAAATAACGAGACCTACCGGTTTTGGGCCGACCGGATCGCTACCTTCCTGCGAACAATCTTGGCGCTGAATTCAACCGGCGGGCCCATTCGCTAGCCTGCTGGTCGTGGCAACTCTCGTAACCTTCCATGCCCATCCCGATGATGAATCGATTGCGACCGGCGGCACGATGGCCAAAGCTGCGGCTGACGGTCATCAGGTGGTGTTAGTGACCGCAACCCGGGGCGAGCACGGCGAGCCAGTCCCCGGTGTGCTCGCAGAGGGCGAACAGCTGTGGGAACGACGTGTCGCCGAAACGCACGAGTCGGCAGCAATTCTCGGAGTCGGGCGAGTCGAATTTTTAGGATACGAAGATTCAGGGATGATCGGTGAGCCGACGAACGAAAGCCCGACGTGTTTCTGGCAAGCCGATATTGAGGAAGCCGCGTTGCGGCTAGCTGACATTCTGCGGGACGTCGACGCCGATGTGCTCACCATCTACGACGACCACGGCAATTACGGCCATCCCGACCATATTCAGGTGTATCGAGTTGGGCGTCGGGCCGCGGAAATTGCCGGCATTGTTCACGTTTTTGAAGCAACCATGAACCGAGATCTGTTGCTGCGAAGTTTGCGGGCTAGCGACGAGGTCTTCGAGGGGCTCGAGGAAAGCGAACGGCCCCAACTCGACGAATCAACCGATATGGGTTCGCCTGAAGCGATCATCACCCACGGTGTCGATGTGCGAGCATTTCTTGATGTCAAGCGGGGGTCGATGCGCGCCCATCGCAGCCAAATCGCTGATTCCAATTTTTTTCTCACGTTGCCGGATGAAGCATTTGCAATGGCATTCGGTACTGAATGGTTCATAGCGTCGGGCAAATCCCGTGCCAGCGACCAGCCGTTCGTCGATGACTTATTTGCCTATCTTGTTGACGCTGACTGATGGCCACCATCTACCTCGTTCGTCACGGCCAAGCCCAAGCCGGATTTCACCAGCACGCTGATCCCGGTCTTGATGAAGTTGGTCAGGCGCAGGCTGAAGCGATGGCGGCATCGCTAACTGGTCGCGGTCCACTTCCCATCATGTGCAGCCCGCTTCGCCGAACCATCGAGACGTCGGCACCCCTTCGAGAAAACTGGGGCGCTCGGGCCCCCTTCGCAATCGATGCACGCGTGGCTGAAATCCCATCGCCGTCGTCGGATTTATCTGAACGCGGTGTTTGGTTGAGCGAAGCGATGGCGGGCACGTGGACTGACCTCGGCGCGGACTACGAAGGTTGGCGAGACGACCTCGTCGATGCGGTGCTGGAATTGCCGACCGACACTGTCGTCGTGAGTCACTTCATCGCAATCAATGCGATTGTTGGGTGTGCGATCGGCGATGATCGAGTGATGCATTCGTCGTTCGGAAATTGCTCGGTGACAACAATCACGACCGCGCCAAGTGGGCCAGGTTCTTTAGGTCGCCGAGATCGATTGACGGTCGAATCTCTCGGCGCGACAACACAAACGACAGTGGGCTGATAGCGAGATGACGGTGCAATGATGGACGAATCGGACGATCGCGAAGACACGCGGGTCGGAACCAATCCGCGCGCATGGATCCACACTGGCTATACCCAACAGATCATTTTCGGTGATGGCGCGCTGGGCCAACTTGGCGAACTTCTGAAATCGATCGGTCTGCGACGAGTCATGTTGGTCACCACCGGGGGTAGAGCAGCGTCGGTTGACGGTGAACATGTCGTGCGGTCGATCGGGCGGGCGCTGGCATCGACGTTTGCCGAGGTGACCTCGCACGTGCCGACCCCCATGGTTCAAAGCGCTCTGCGGCAAGCGCGTCGCGATGGTGTCGACGGAATTGTGTCGTTTGGCGGCGGTTCGGTTGCTGATACCGCGAAAGCGGTTTGTTTTTTCACTGAGCAGGAGCAAGGAACTCCTGGCTCGTCATTTGCCGATCGACCGGTAGTTCCGCATGTGGCCATTACGACGACCTACAGCGGCGCGGAACTCACACCGTTCTTTGGAATGACTGACCCGGGCACCCGACAGAAAAGCGGTGCGGGTGGTCCAACCATCGCGCCAATTGCCGCGGTCTACGACCCTCAGCTGACCCTGTCAACGCCAGCCCGAGTAAGTGCCGAGACTGGCATGAATGCATTGGCCCATTGCGTTGAAGTGGTCTGGTCGCCGCGACGTACCCCCGAAGCAGAGGCGCTCGCGCTTGCCGGGGCTAGGCGGATCTTCGATGCTTTGCCGCGAGTTGTTGCCGATCCCGACGATCTCAATGCACGAACCGACATGCTTCAAGGCTCTATTTTGGCTGGAAGGAGTTTGGCCAATGCCTCGATGGGCGTGCATCACGGCCTTGCCCAACTCCTTGGAGGGCGCACTGGAATCGCTCATGGACTTGCCAATGCGATTGTGTTGCCAGCGGCAATGACTTTCAACTCGGCGACCGTACCTGAAGCGATCGCCGCGTTGTCTCTAGCCATGGGGGTTGATGACGCAATTGGTGCGGTGGCGTCGCTTGTTGAGCAGTTAGGACTTCCGAATCGCCTGAGCGATGTTGGGGTCTCCGAGGCCGACGTGTCTGGAGTTGCGCGCCTCGCACCTACTAACGGAAACGTGCAGGCAAATCCTCGACCGGTTTCAGAGTCTGACGCTCAAGCAATCCTTGATTCAGTGTTCTGAGCCAGGTGTTCTGAACCACGTCGCCTGAACAGGTCGCCGAGGTTGCTCGGCATGCCTTAGTTGAGCGATGAGCCCACTGATGAGAACTTTGTCGATGCTTGGTTGCCTAGAAAGGTGACCGACAAGATGCACACAACGGCAATTAACGCGACCAGCAGTGCATATTCGACAAGCGATGCTCCACGATCGGTCTTGCAACGTGCCTGAAGCCAAGCGACGGTGTTCTCATACAGTGAAAAGCTGATCATGGCTGCTCCTTCAACGGGGGCGATGTGCAACCGGAAGTTCATGTGGTTGCGCTGTTGTCTGAATACGCATCGGCAGGCTGGCAGCAGACCTGTAGGCCTTTTGGCCTATGCGCGCGTTTTTCTGCAACTGCCTTCAGGCAATCACTCGCCGTTTGAAGCCACGAATCCCGTTCCATGCCAGCAAAATCGTGAACGCCACCATCACCGGATACACCGCCCACAACGTCATGTGCGGGATGTCGGTGAGCGCGGCGCGAAAACCCTCACTTATATAGACAAGCGGATTTGCTAGCGATGCGATTTGCAACCAACGAATACTTGAAAGGGCCTGCCACGGGTAATAAATGCAGCCGAGGAACGTAATCGGAACCACGATGACTCCAAACAGCATCGGCACGGTTCGCGGATCAAAAATAGTCCCGAATGTCAGCCCTAACGAGCTGGCCATCAGGCAGGCCAGTGGCATAAGCGTAAGAAAAATCGGCCAGTTGATCTGCAGGTGAACCGAAGTTGCCGGCACAATCGCGGCGATTGGAAACACCAACAGTCCGGCGATCAAACATTGCAACGCTCCGCTGACGATTTTCTCAATGGCGACTAATTCGACCGGCAGTGGCGCGAGGACGCGATCTTCGATCTCGCGGGTATAACCGAACTCTTGCACCAGTGGCAGAGCGACAGCTTGAACGCCTTGAAACAAAATGACTGAACCGATCACCCCCGCGATGAGTGACGCGGAATAGATCGCAGCGCCTTGGCCTGATGCTGCGGCGCTACCGCCCATGCCCATGCCAACCTTCGGCAAGACATAGGTGAACACAAACACCAACAGGAACGGTTGGATAAGGGTTCGGGGAAGGAACTCTTTTAGGTTTCGGACCAGGACATAAGCGTCTCGAAGCAGCAAGGCCTTGAATGCTGACATCCCGCTTGACGACCACGGATCGGTTTGACCGTCCGATTGAGGTGCTTGAGACTTCGGATCGGTGATCGTCATTCTCGCAAATCCTTCCCAGTCAACTTGATAAAGACGGTTTCGAGCGTTGGTTCGGTGACGGACAGGTCATTGATGACGTACCCGTGTTTCGCGGCAATTTGGATCACCTTGGGGAGAACACCAGCAACGCCGACGACGCCAAGGCTGATCTTGCCGTCGCTGATGCGAGCTTCGGTCGCCCCTTCGAGTTCGGCAGTCAAGACCTCGGCGGCGAGCGACGGGTCACCGGCGATCGAAATCAGCACCATGGTGTCGATGCCGGTCGACTCTTTCAATTGCGAGGGTGTTCCAAGCGCGAGCACGCGGCCGTGATCGATGATGGCGAGGCGGTCGCAGAGTTGGTCTGCCTCTTCCATGTAATGCGTGGTCAGCAAGATGGTCTGCCCGTCTTTGTGGAGCTCGCCAAGAATTTCCCAAAGGGCGATTCGACTTTGTGGATCAAGGCCCGCGGTTGGTTCATCCAAAAACAAAATCGAAGGTTCGTGCATGACTGCACGCGCCACCATGAGTCGTTGGGCCATACCGCCGGATAGTGCAAGTACCGGTGCCTTGGCTCGCTCAGCCAGTCGAAACTGCGCGAGCAATGCATCGGCTTTTGCCTTAGCTACTTGTTTCGACATGCCAAAGAAACGGCCGTGAAAGTAGAGGTTCTCCCACACGGTGAGGGACCGGTCGAGCGTATTGGTTTGGGGGACCACACCAATGA
Organism: Actinomycetes bacterium; assembly: GCA_037138595.1. Classification (GTDB taxonomy): domain Bacteria; phylum Actinomycetota; class Acidimicrobiia; order Acidimicrobiales; family Acidimicrobilacustridaceae; genus UBA4742. Next base: position 25,367 of record JBAXIB010000003.1, read on the forward strand.
CTCGCTTGGCCTGGGCTGGATGGTCAACGACATTGATCCCGCCAACCAATGCACTGCCACCTGTGGGCATGACGCGGGTGGTCAGCATGCCTGCCGTCGTGGTTTTGCCAGCGCCATTGGGGCCGAGGAGACCAAAAATTTCTCCCCGAAAGACCGTCAGGTCAAGGTTGTCGACCGCTTTGATATCACCCGGATAGACCTTGGTTAGGCCCTCGGTATGAATGACCGCATCAGTTTGATTTAGTTTCACATTTACACTCGAGTCGGGATCAATTCGACGGATTTTCGGGACCCACCGTGGGCCGCCACCCTAGTGGTCCATTGGCGTGCGGGCTCAACTGGCCGACTGATTGGCGTCGCTGCAACTGAAGCCACTAGCAACTTGATGTTTGCTTGACCACACTTGTTGTACTTTTTACTCCTTCCCCCTAAGAGAAATCGTAGGAGACCCCCATGGCAACTGATCAGGAAATCCTCGGGCGCGACGACGTCAACGATCTTGAAGCGATTATCGCGATCGCCAACACGGACATGCATGAGTCGATTCATGCCGTGACGGATAACGCCGATTCGATCTTTACTTGGGATTATGAAAAAGGCGCTCGACCCGCGCTCAGCAAATTGTATGAAAAGGCGAAAACCTCTCAGTGGAATGGCGAAACTGATCTCGACTGGTCCATCGATGTCGACCCCGAAAAGATCATCAGCGACATGCAGGGTCCGAATGCCTCTGGACCATTCGAGTGGGTCGTTAATTATCCTGATTCACCGCTCAAAAACTTTGGCGACAAGGAATGGACTGAACTCGGCATCGAGAGCATCAATTGGCGACTGAGCCAGTTCATGCACGGTGAGCAGGGAGCGCTGATTTGCACCGCGAAGATCGTCGAGACAGTCCCGTGGATTGACGCCAAGTACTACGCATCGACCCAGGTCATGGATGAAGCCCGTCACGTCGAAGTTTTTGCCAAGTATCTGCAAACGAAGTGCACCGGTTTCTACCCGATCAATGCGCATCTCCGGATGTTGCTTGATGACATCGTGGCTGACAGTCGCTGGGATATGACCTATCTCGGGATGCAAATCATGGTGGAAGGTCTCGCCCTCGCTGCTTTTGGCTTCATGCATCAGATGACCGAAGAGCCCCTCCTCAAGAAGTTGCTTCGGTATGTGATGAGTGACGAAGCACGTCACGTGGCCTTCGGCGTGCTCTCGCTTAAGGAGTATTACGCCGAACTTAGCGACGCTGAAATGCTTGAGCGACAGGAATTCACCTTCGAGGCAGCGGTTCGTATGCGTGACCGATTCTTACAACAAGAAGTTTGGGAGCGCATGGGTGTAGATGGTCGCCGGATGACGAAGATCCTGCTTGAAACTCCGCCCGATCAGCAGGTCTTCCAACAGATTCTCTTTTCCAAAATCGTGCCGAACTGCAAAAAACTTGGACTGCTTGATGCCAACTCGGGATGGTTGCGGCACCGGTTTGAGGAGATCGGCGTTATCCAATTCGAGGACTGGGCCGACACCGGCGAGGAATACCTTGAATTTGATGCGGTCACCGCAGATCGGGAAGCGGCCGACTCAGCGATCGCGTAGCCTTCGGCAATGGGATACACCTGTTTTGACGTAACCGAAATTGACCATGTGGTTCACGTACAACTGAACCGACCGGACAGTTTGAATTCCATGATTCCCGAATTCTGGAGCGAGCTTCCCGAGATCATTCGGGGCGTCAGCGATGAGGGACGAGCGCGAGCGATCGTCATTTCATCGACAGGCAAGCACTTTTCTGCCGGGATGGATTTAGCGGTTTTTACCGGTGGTGGGGGACTCAGCGCGCATGCAGCGCCGCGGCCCAATTCGTCGCCGCGGTCAAAAGAGGAAGGTCGCCAACGTGCACACATGCGTGAATCGGCGATTGCGTTGCAGGAGAGCTTCACTGTCCTCGAAAAGGCTCGGATGCCCGTGATCGCGGCGGTCCAAGGTGGATGCATCGGCGGGGCGGTCGACATGGTTACCGCGTGCGACATGCGTTATGTGTCGGCAGATGCTTTTTTTGTCATTCAAGAGATCAACATCGGGATGACCGCCGATGTTGGCACCCTCCAACGTCTACCAAAGCTCATTCCTGATGCAATCGTTCGCGAACTGGCCTATCTCGGAGGCCGGATGCCTGCTCAGCGCGCCTATGAGGTTGGCCTAGTCAATGGCGTGTTTGAGACCCACGATGCATTGATCACCGGCGCTCTTGATGTCGCAGCACAGATTGCGACCAAAAGTCCGTTAGCGATCTGGGGATCGAAAGAGATGATCACCTATTCGCGTGATCACACGGTCGCCGATTCCCTTACTTACATCGCGACCTGGCAATCCGGGATGTTCCAACCGGCAGACATGATGGAATCGTTCTCGGCTCGAGCCGAGAAACGGGATCCAAACTTTGACGACCTGTTACCGCGGTCGCAAGGGTTCTAACCGCTCCTCGACGCCGTGGAGCGTGCATTCACCAGTTTCTCGATCGCGGCGATTAGGGCGATTCGATGTCTAGCGGCGGTAAAAAGTCGAAGGTCAGGTCGCCGACTTTCACCAAGACTGACGAGATCCATCCGCCCATCGCCGAGAAGTGGTCATCGAGAATCGACCCATCGGTCAACGTCGCCTCATCAAATTCGTACGCACCTTCGTAGCTCACTTCGATGGCAAATTCGCCTTGGCTGAGGTCAGCTGGAAACTGCGTCTCGATCGTTGGACCCGACCGGTCGAGATGATGAGCGCCGATTGCTGGGCTGCGTTCGGGAAGCACCCCAAGAAACATCGCAGGGTCAGGGCTCGTTTTGAGCCGCTGCACGCGCAATACAATTTCAATCTCAATGCGGGGTGGATCTTCGATTGACTCGCCGATGTACCACGAACGGTAAGCGCTTTGGGCCCAAGTCGGCCACACCAAGGTGATATCGGCTTGTACTCGGGCCGGTAGTCCTTCACCGGGGAGTGAATAACTCGTCTCCCACGTTGTGTCGCCGAGCAATACGTCGAGTTGGAATCGCTCCTCAAACGCTTGCCGTTCGAGCAACGCGTTTTCGAACGCATCGCGCAGTGCCCCGATGGCATCGGTGAAAACATGATCCAGCATGGTGTCGCGAGGCTATCCCGACAATGCACGATGGCGTCAGTCGAGGTCGGATTCAACGCTTATGAAGGCGATCGCAACCGAACTGCCGAGTTGACGATGACGAAGGGTGGCAATTCGCCGTCCGGGTTGGGTCGCGTCTTTCGCCTCGCCAAGCGCGCTTCCAAGTAATGCGGCGGTGCGATCGAGATCAGAAACCGTAATGGCCAGACCAAAAAACGCGGCCGGACCATCTCCGCTTGGTTGTTCAGGCCCAACCAGTTCGATGATGACTTCGCCAGCGCGAAAAAAGGTCTGCCGCATCGGCGCGCCATAGTTGCCAGTCGTGCGTGTACGAAGTGCAGGGAATCCCAATGCTTCGAATTCAGCAATAGTTCGATCACAATCTGGCGTGACAACGACGACGTGATCAATCAGCAGGCTTCCGTTTGGGTGGGCCGACGGTTCAGAAGGTTCAACGTCGCTTCGGGTTGTGATTAATCCGGTGATTGGCTCGGCAAGTGATGCTGGATCAGCCGACCAATCAGCAATGTTGCGCATTGACCATTGGAGGATCCGTTTGCCGTGGGTCCGTCCAGCTAAGCGAACGCGAACCGTGCCGATGCGACAGAGGCCGTCATTGTCAATCGAAAATCCAGCGGCAGTCCACGGGTCGGGTTCGTCGCCGACGATGATTTCGTCAATAGAAGGTTTCATCGGTTGCCTCGTTTAACGACTTGCGACTGCCTGGTCGAAATAGTTGCTTATCGGACGATTGCTTTCATCTCGCCCAAAATTTCAGGGGTGAGTTTCGCCATGACATCGAGTGCCGCGAGATTCTCGTGGACCTGCTCGACTCGGCTTGCACCGGTGATGACCGAAGAGACATTGGGATTCGACGCGCACCAAGCGATCGCCAATTGTGCCAACGTGCAGTCAAGGCGATCAGCGATACTTTTCAGAGCGTGCAACTTGTCGTTGGATTTTGGATCGGTGAGGATTTCGGCGAGCCATTCATAACCAGGGACCGTGGCGCGGCTTCCTTCGGGTACGCCGTTGAGATACTTGCCGGTCAGCAAACCTGATCCCAACGGGCTCCACGTAGTCAGGCCAAGGCCGATGTCGTCATAGAGGCGGGCAAACTCCTTTTCGACCTTCTTGCGCTCGAACAAGTTGTAGTGCGGCTGTTCGACGACAGGTTTGTGTAGATGGTGGCGCTCAGCGATTTCCCAAGCGGCGCGAATTTCGTCCGCGTCCCATTCGGACGTTCCCCAGTACAGCGCTTTACCTGACGAGACGATGTCTGACATCGCCCAAACCGTTTCCTCGATGGGCGTTTTCGGATCAGCCCGATGGCAATAGAGCAGGTCAACAAAATCGAGGCCCATGCGTTCTAATGATCCGTCGATCGCTTGCATGAGGTATTTGCGGTTGAGCGTGTAGTGCATATTTGGTGCATCGTGAATGCCCCAGTACAGCTTGGTAGAAATCACATAGGACCAGCGAGGCCAGCCCAATTCGGCGATGGCCTGGCCCATAATCCGCTCGGATTCTCCTCCGGCGTAGGCCTCAGCGTTATCGAAAAAATTAACTCCAGCATCGCGGGCAGCTGTGAGGCATTCTTTGGCCAGCGAGGTGTCGACTTGGCTTCCGAACGTGACCCAAGAACCGAAGGACAACACACTGACCTGCAGTCCGCTTCTTCCAAGACGTCGATATTCCATGGCCATCGCGATTCTCCTCGTAGTGGTCTTGCCCGGCGGCGAGAACTGAAGAGAAAGTTACCGGAACTATCAGCCCTGACCGCAATGCGGCGCGATACCGTCAGGCGACCCCCGCGACGAGACGGGTCCGTACTGACGGTCTGACCAAGGCCGAGATCTGACGAACGACCGATGCTTTTCCCTACCATCGATTTCGCCATTTTTTTTCTAGTCGTGTTCACCGGCAACTGGTTGCTGCGCCCCTATCGATTGACGTGGCGTTGGTTCATTCTCGCGGCGAGCTTCTTTTTCTACGGCTATTGGTTTTCGTCGCGTGACCACCTACCGCTCACGGCGATCCTTGCATTTACAATTGTCGTCAACTGGGCGTTCGGTCGGTGGGTGCATCAAGCACTGACTTCCGAAGGTGGCCGAACACCGCGAAGTCGCTGGTTAGTAAGAGCTGCAGTAGTCGTCGATCTCGGCGTGCTCGCGTACTTCAAGTACGTCAACTTCTTCGTGGCTTCAGTCGCGGATCGGCTCGCGTTCTTGGGCATCAATTCCAACGGCGTGATGCTGAATGTGATCTTGCCAATCGGCATTTCGTTCTTCACATTTCAGGCGATTAGTTATGTGATCGACATCGGTAGGGGGGCGTGGCGTGAGCCAGTACCGCTCTTGGATTTTGCCGTTTACCTCTCATTTTTCGCCCATCTCGTGGCGGGTCCAATTGTCCGAGCAAGCGAATTTATTCCGCAGCTCGATGAACGCCCTGATCCGCGCTTTGTGCAGACCTCCGAAGCGTTCATGCTGATCTTTCGCGGCCTGTTCAAAAAGGTCGTGATTTCGAGTTACATGGCAACCATCGTGGACCCGGCGTTCGCGTTGCCAAATGCCCACAGTTCGTGGGAAATCTTATGGGCGATTTATGCCTACGCGATTCAGATTTATGCCGACTTCTCGGGCTACACCGATATGGCGATCGGGATCGCGTTGTTGCTGGGCATTCGATTCCCGCAAAACTTCGATGCGCCATACCGGTCATTGTCATTGCAGGATTTTTGGCGTCGTTGGCATATGACGTTGTCGAGATGGTTGAGGGACTATCTCTATATTCCGCTTGGTGGCAATAGGGGGTCGGTGCTGTTCACCTACCGCAACCTCTTTTTCACCATGGTGATCGGTGGCCTTTGGCACGGGGCGAATTGGACCTTCGTCATTTGGGGTGCGATTCAAGGTGCGTATCTGGTTGGTGAGCGAGTCGTGAAGGAAAAATGGGCTGAGCGCGGCGCCATCGGACTGCCGCCGAAACTGGTGAACGTTTTGCAGTGGGCCTTGACCTTTAATGTCGTGTGTTTCGCCTGGATTTTTTTCCGGGCGGCGACAATGTCGGACGCATTCGCGGTTATTGGCCGCCTATTCGCAGGAGGTGGATCGTCGGCACAGGTGACACTGCTGTTGATTGCCACGATTGTGTTGATGGTGGCTTCGCAATTTGTGCCTCCTCGCATTCCGGTCAGCGTGACTGAACGATTCGCGACCTTGGCGCCGGTGTTGCAGATGGTGGCACTCGGGGTCGGCATTGTTGTCGTTGATGCGCTCGGCCCCGAAGGCATCGCTCCATTTATTTACTTCCAGTTTTGATGACTGATGTGCATCGCAATGTGGGCCAGGTTCAAGGGTGACACCACATTGGTTCGGTTGATCGGTAGGTTCTGATTGTGTCAATGCACTACCCCGGGGACCCACATCCTCGCCAAAACCAAAACCGGTTTTCGTGGCGGTCACTCGTTCGGCCGTTGCGTTCGGCCCATCGCGGGACCATGCCGGCCGGGTTGGTGTTTCTCATCGTTCTCGGCGCGTTGGTTATCGCTATGTTCGTGAATGCCGATTCGACCGCACGAAAGAGTGAGGGCAAACCTCGCAACGCCGCGTGGAGGACGACTGTCGCACACGACGTGGCTTCGGTATCGGATTTCTTCGGTCTGACAACGCCCCGCCGTTCAATCGATTCAGCGATGGGTCGATCCGATTCTGTAGGCGCTTCTCTCGACGAATTATTAGCCGAGCAATCGGCCGCGACTGAAAGTGCGACCGGCACCACCGATACCACCGACCCTGCGCAACTTCGGCCGGTGATTCGCACCCCGACCCCCGACGCACCACTGCGCATTTGGGTGGGCGGAGATTCTGTATCGCAGGTGTATGGAAAACAGTTGGTGAAGAGCGCAGAAGCAACTGGATTGTTTACCGGAACGCTCGACGGGCGAGTTTCGACCGGCTTAGCGGTGCCGACTTATTTCAACTGGCCTGAACACCTTGCCAAAGATGTCGTGCCAGTTTCCGGCCCAAACCAGTTCGATGTAATGGTTACCTTGTTCGGCGCCAATGATGGGCAAAACATTCAGATGCCCGATGGAAAAGTGCTGCAACGTTTTACTCCCGAGTGGTACGCGGAATATCAACTTCGGGTGGGCAAGACGATGGACCTCCTGCGCAGTCCCACCAATGACCGACTGATCTTGTGGACCGGTCCGCCCCCGATGGGGCCAACGACCCGCACTCATGGCATGGACCACATCAGTTGGATCGGTTGGACTGAAGCGCAAAAGCGGCCTTGGGTGCATTATGTCGACTCGTGGCCGTTCTTTAGCGATGCCAATTTTCAGTTTCAACATTCATTTCCGAATGCTGACGGGACTGTGCGTGGTATGCGCCAAAAGGATGACATTCACTTCAGTGATGTCGGCGGCACTCGTCTTGGTTGGGTCGCCATCGAGGACATGAAGCCATTCATTGACTTGTCGCAGGCAAAAGTGCAGCCCAAGCCCAGCGAAATTGCACCACCTGAAATCAAGGAGCGTGCTGAGCTACCGGAAACCATGCCGGGTGCGGTCTAGTCCGTTTCGAGTTGGGCCGAAGCACTTGTCCTGCGGGTGGGTCGATGGTCCGCCCCGCGAATCCGTCAGCTTGGGTGTGTCGCGGTGACTTCGGTGGTGATACCGCCGCGGATATTCCACAGAGTGTGGACCGTCATCCGCCGGGGCGACACGGCGGCAACGAGGTCATTGAGAATGCGATTCGTGATGTCTTCGTGAAATGCGCCGACCTCGCGATAGCTCCAGAAATAGAGCTTTAGCGACTTGAGTTCAACAAGTTGCTGGTCAGGCACATAGGTGACAGTGACGGTCGCGAAATCAGGCTGCGACGTGAGCGGGCACACGCAGGTGAGTTCAGGAGTTGAGTAGCTGACCTCATAGTCGCGGTCGGGGTGAGGGTTCTCAACCGCTAGGAGTTCTCGGGACGGGGTTGTTGCCATGATCGATGAGTCTGTCAGCCAAGCGGGCGCGCAGCACAGCCAGGCTTGGTGCTATTGACTCAGCCCTTGCCGGCGTTGGGCTTGGTGCCGTGGTTGGCTTTCTTGCGGCGGGCGTTGATCTTGCGCTTCTTCGTTTTCTTCGACATAAGAGTTCCGAGAATACTCGGTGAAGTGCCGAACACCCCATTCGTGACCATTCCGCGTCGTCTACTCTGACCACCCTGATGGAACGCTTCGGGTTCGTCGGCCTCCCAAATGCCGGCAAGTCATCGTTGTACAACGCGTTGTCGGGAGGTGCCGCGCTTGCGGCGCCCTATCCGTTTGCGACCAAGGATCCGAACGTTGGCATGGCCAAAGTGCCCGACGATCGACTTGATCGCCTCGCCATAATGAGCGCGACCAAAGTGAAGGTTCCTGCCAGTGTGCAATTTGTCGACATCGGTGGTTTGGTCGAGGGAGCCAGTACCGGTGAAGGATTAGGCAACAAGTTTTTGGCCAATATCCGCGAGTCGGATGCGATTGTTTTCGTGTTGCGGGCGTTCGAGGATGATGACGTCACGGGCCCATCTGATCCGCTTGAACATCTTCGGATTGTCGAAACAGAAATCACGCTGGCCGATCTCGAAACGGTTGAGCGCCAAATTGAAAAGCGCCGCAAAGCAGCGAAACAGGACAAATCAATAGCCGAGGAGGTTGTTGCGCTGGGCGCGGCATTGGTATACCTCGCTGAGGGCACCCCGATATACCGCAGCGAACTGCCAGCGTCTGACCGCGAACTAATCCAGCCCTATTTTTTGTTGACCAATAAACCCGTGCTGGCGATCGTCAACATTGGCGAGGGTGACCTTGACCGCATCGATGAACTTGTTGCGCCAGTGTTGGCCGAATTCGGTGGGCACGGAGAAGTGATCGGCATGTGCGTGCAACTCGAAGCCGAGGCCGGCCAACTTGAACCTGACGAGCGAGCTGAGATGCTTGAAGGTCTTGGTCTCGGCGAAGGTGCATTGCCGCGGTTCCTCAACACCGCATATCGCATGTTGGGCTTGCGCACATTTTTCACCACTGGCGAAAAAGAAACTCGGGCTTGGACATTTCGTGCCGGATCGAAAGCGCCAAAGTGTGCGGGGGTTATCCACGGTGATTTTGAGCGAGGTTTCATCCGCGCCGAAGTCATCCACTGGGATGAACTGCTTGACATCGGTTCATGGTCGAAGGCGCGCGACGTTGGCAAATTGCGAGTTGAAGGCAAAGATTACGAAGTCGCTGACGGCGATGTCATGGAATTTCGTTTCAACGTCTAGTGCTGTTGCACACCACATGTTGTTCTGCCGGTGAATGGCCCGGCACGATGTATACCTCTCGGAGGCGGCATTGCCCTGGTTGGTTCACGACGGAAAAGTCCTGGCCTCGGTTGAGCTCGCCGACTCTGTCGGAACTCGATCGCGTGGGCTGTTAGGTCGTGACCACATCGAAGGCGCGATGGTGCTTGAACCAGCTCGATCGGTGCATACGATTCGAATGAAGTTTGCTATTGACGTCGCGTTTTTAAGCGGTGACCGCCGGGTATTGTCGATAGTCACCATGAAGCCAAATCGAATCGGTCGACCACGGTGGTTTTCGCGGTCAGTGATTGAGGCAGAGGCGGGATCGTTTGCGCGCTGGGAGATCGGCGTTGGTGACCAACTCGAGATACGGGGTGGCGATGAGTGACAGGGCGAATGACTCATCTGTCGTTCTCGGTTCGTCGACTGGGGGTGTCTTAGTCTTGGTTGCGACCCCAATTGGAAATCTCGGTGACCTTTCGCCGCGCGCGATTTCTGAGCTTGGCCGGGCTGATGCAATTGCCTGTGAAGACACTCGCCGAACGGGGCGACTCTTGGCCCACATTGGCATTGACCGACCGCGATTATTGGTGGTGAATGACCACACCGAGGAATCCTCAGTTGCGGAGATTCTCAGTCGCCTTAGCCAGGGTGAGCGAATTGCCGTAGTAACCGACGCGGGGATGCCGGGCATATCTGATCCCGGGGAGCGTTTGGTGGCGGCCGCGTCGGCGGCTGCCTTCAGGGTCGAAGTGATCCCCGGACCTTCTGCGGTCGTCAGCGGATTAGTAGCAAGTGGCCTACCAACTGGACGGTTTGTTTTCGAGGGGTTCCTGCCTCGAAAGGGTTCTGGCCGGGCTGAACGGCTCGTCGAACTCGTGGGCGAGCGCCGAACGATGGTGTTGTATGAGGCGCCGCATCGCCTGGAACGCACCATGACCGACTTGGCCTCGGCGCTCGGCCCGGATCGGCGGGTGGTGTTGGCCCGCGAGTTGACGAAACTTCATGAGCAAATCTGGCGAGGCACGCTGGACGAAGCGGTCACGATGTGTGGCGAAATTGCCCCACGCGGCGAATATGTCGTCGTCGTCGATGGCGCGCCAACTCCGCTAGACGCGACTGATGGCGAACTTGAGGATGCCGTCGAGGCCGAAATCGCCGCAGGCCGTTCAACTCGGGATGCTATCGCCGTGGTGGCAGGGCGATTCGGGGTGGCAAAGCGCCGGGTATACGACTTGGCTACCCGGCAGTAACGGCAAACTGTCATACCCCCTCCTTAGGGTTATGGCATGGACATTTTCCTTCTAGTCATCGTTTTGGTCGCCGGCGTAGCGACAGGCATTTCGCTTCTGACGATCCGGGGTCGCCGCGTTGCCGCACCGGTGGATCAAACCCAGCAAATCGTCGAACTTGTATTGGCATTGGCGGGCGAAAAGCTTGCCGATCACGCGGCGGCAGTTGACCAACAGGCGCATCTACGCGGCGTCACCATCGATCAGCAAGTTGCGACTATGACAAGCGAACTGACTCGTGTTGGCGACCTCGTCACGACATTGCAGCGCGACCGGGCGCTTCAACACGGCGAGATAACGGCGCGACTTACCGAGACCGCCCGTCAAAGTCATGACTTGGGCGAGACCACTCAAAGTCTTCGTCAAGCGCTTGCGAGCCCAAAATCACGGGGGCAATGGGGCGAGCGCATGGCCGACGATGTGCTTCGCGCCGCAGGCCTTGTCGAAGGCGTGAATTACCGGCGGCAAAAAGCGGTACCAGGCGGCAGCATCCCTGATGTGACTTTCTTGTTGCCTGGCGATCGGGTATTGCACATGGATGTGAAGTTTCCGATTGATAACTATGTGCGCTCGATTGAGGCCGAATCTCCGGCCGAGGCTGATGTGGCGACGGCATCATTTTTGCGTGATGTGCGCCAACGCATCAAAGAAGTCACGACTCGGGCTTACATCGATCCCGAGACAACCCTTGACGAGGTGTTGCTATTCATTCCCAATGAGAGCGTCTATTCGTTCATTCATCAGCATGATCCGGGCATGATCGACAAGGCGCTTGCTCAACGGGTGGTGTTGTGCTCTCCGTTCACCTTGTTTGCGGTGCTGGCAGTGATCCGCCAATCCACGGACCAACATCAAATTGCGCGCACGGGAGACGAAATTCTCGAGTGCTTGACTGGTTTCACCACCCAGTGGTCGAATTTCTCTGACCAACTCGACATGGTTGCGAAGCGTTTCGACTCCGCACAGAAAGCGTTTGACGACCTCGCCGGAACTCGTCGGCGGGCGCTGCAGCGCAAGGTCGATGCAGTCGACGAGCTGCGAACCCGCCGCGGCCTGCCTGATCGCATCGAACCAGCAACCGAGTCCGATGACCTGAAGTCGAACACAGCTCACGCGGTGCTCAAATCGGTTGGTACGGCCTAGTAATCCTCGGAGGCCAACGCATTGGACCGACCTCGGTAGAGTTTCCCCTGTGCCTCGCTTTTATGTGACGACTCCGATCTATTACGTCAACGATGTTCCCCACATCGGCCACGCCTACTCGACGGTCGCCGCCGATGCGCTGGCACGCTGGCATCGTCTAATAGGTGATGACACCTTTTTTCTGACTGGAACCGACGAACACGGACTCAAAGTGCAACGGGCCGCTGAAGCCAATCAGCTCAGCCCTCAGGAGCACGCTGACCAAACGAGCGCGCGTTTTCGCGAGGTCTGGGATCTCCTCGGCATCAGTTATGACGATTACATCCGAACCACTGAAGCGCGTCATGCCAAGTCGGTGCAGGCATTTCTGCAGGCGGTCTATGACAATGGTTGGATCTACCGTGATACCTACAGCGGGCTGTATTGCGTTGCGTGTGAGGCGTATTACACCGAGGCCGATCTAGTCGATGGGGCGAACTGCCCGATTCATCAGCGACAAGTGGAGCACCTCGAAGAAGACAATTGGTTCTTCAAGCTCTCGGCATTTGAACAGCCATTGCTCGATTGGTACGCCGCGAATCCTGATGCGGTAGCTCCTGCAGGAAAACGAAATGAGGCGCTCGGCATCATTCGGCAGGGACTGGCTGATATTTCGATTACTCGTACGTCGATCGATTGGGGCATTCCCGTCCCGTGGGATCCAGACCATGTCTTTTACGTTTGGTATGACGCGCTGATCAACTACGTCACCGCTATCGGTTTTGGCGAAGATCCTGAGCGATTCGAGGACTGGTGGCCGGCGGTTCACCACGTCATTGGTAAAGACATCTTGCGCTTTCATTGCGTGTATTGGCCCGCGATGTTGATGGCGGCAGGAATTGATCCGCCCAAGCATGTCCAAGTTCACGGCTTTTTATTGGTCGGTGGCGAAAAGATGAGCAAGACCGGTCTCAACCAAATCTTTCCGGCCGAACTCGTGGCCGACTTTGGCGTAGATGGTTTCCGGTATCACTTCTTGCGTGACGTTCCCTTTGGACCTGACGGTGATTTTTCCTACGAAGCAATGGTGACTCGATTTAATGCCGATTTGGCGAACAACCTCGGCAATCTTCTATCGAGAGTCGCAACGGTGGTGGCGAAAGGTTGCGGTGGGGTAGGGCCAGCGCCGCAGATTGATAGCCCCTTGGCGTCAATCGCCGCTGAGGTTTACTCGTCGGCGGCAGCGGCATGGCTCTCGGTGCAGCCATCGGTAGCCCTCGAGGCAACGTGGCGACTGATCCGTGAGACAAACGCGTACCTCGAAACGACCGAGCCTTGGAAAGCTGAGCCGGGCCCCGTCCTTGATTCGATTATGGGCGACGCACTCGAAGCGCTTCGGATCGTTACCATTTTGGCTACCCCAGCGATGCCATCGACGTGTGATGAAATTTGGCGCCGTATCGGTCTGCCCGGGTCTCCAGCCGACCAACGATTGCCGGCTGCGGCTGCTTGGGGTGGGTATCCCGGTGGCTTGACAGTAGAAAAGGGCGCGCCTTTGTTCCCGCGCATGCGTGTCGAGTCCTGACATGACTGAATTGATTTCCTGGGTAGATAACCACTGTCATCTGCCGGCCGGACAAGAAGGCTTCGACTTGGTTCGACAAGCCCAAGCTGCCGGCGTCGAGCGCATGATCACTGTCGGAACCGACGCCGCGACTTCGCGTGAAGCGATCGCTGTCGCGTCGGCATGCGAAGGCGTATGGTCGACCGTGGGGGTGCATCCTCACGATGCCACCGAAGGCATCGACGGAATCGTCGACCTGCTCGACCAGCCAACGGTTGTTGCGGTAGGTGAGTGCGGCCTTGACTACTTCTATGACGGTTCGCCCCGCGATCAGCAGCGTGAAGTATTTGCCCAGCACATCGCGTTAGCTCTTGCCCACGACCTTGCACTGGTGATTCACACTCGAGATGCATGGGATGACACATTCGATATTCTGGCCGCAAACGGTGTGCCGCCTCGAACGGTGTTTCACTGTTTCACTGGTGGGCCTGACCAGGCGCGTCGGGGTCTTGATCTCGGTATCTCGTTGTCGTTCAGTGGGATTGTGACTTTCAAAAATGCTGATGAGCTGCGGGACGCGGTTCGCATCTGTCCACTCGATCGTTTGCTCGTCGAGACTGACTCACCGTTCCTGACTCCGGTACCCCATCGGGGCGAGCCGAATCGCCCGGCATTGGTTTCGCTGGTGGGAATCGCAGTAGCAAACGTCAAGGGCGTTGATGTCGAAACGGTGGCGGCCGCGAGTTCGGCTACTGCTGAGGCGCTCTATCGCCTCCCTTGATCCAAAAAACGCGCGTGTGGTCCGAGGTCACCTCGGTCGCGGCTGAGCCGTAATTCAGCGAAATTTGCAGCAATTCTTAAGAAATTGTCCGGACCGTTTTCGCAGGTGAATGCTGGTTTTCTCAAGTCATTCCCGTTACGGAGGTTGCGATCACGTTACGGAATTTCCTAGGTTGTCATCTTCACCGGTCCTGGGCACAAAGGGAGGACTCCGCGTGGATGACCTCGTGGCGCGTCGCCGACGGGCTTGGTTTTTCGCAATCACGATGGTGTCGGTCGGCCTTTTGATGTTGGCTGCCTTGCTTCCCTCCTCGGCCCAATCGATCCATCTCGATCAAGCCAATGCCGACGAGGCTGGGCCCGCAGCCGCGGCGTTCGATGCTTCGGTGTCAGGCGATGCACCTGCTGCGGTTGCGTCGACCGAACCCGCTCCTTCGACGACGGCGCTTGACCCGTTGACCGCCAGCGATGTCGGAGTCACTACCACCACAACTCATTTAGCCAAATCATTGGCAACCCCCGCGCCTCCTACAACGAAGGTTCCAGCCAAGACGACGGTGAAGGTCACGGTTACCTCGCCAGCTCCAGTCACGACGGTTGTGACCTCACCGCCACGCTCGGCGGCAATATCTGACGTGTTGGCATGCCTGCGAAACCGCGAGTCTCACGGCGTTTACACCCTGGTGTCATCGAGTGGCGTCTATCGGGGTGCCTACATGTTCACCCAAGGGGCATGGGACAGCACCGCAAACCATGCCGGCCGCAGCGACCTTGTCGGCCAACTCGCGAACCAAGTTGCGCCGTCGGATCAAGATGCCCTCGCCGCTGACCTTTATCTTTGGCAGGGGTCGGCCCCCTGGGGCGGGGCCTGCGGATAAACGCCTGTCGTCACTGAGTTGCTCGTTGCCGCGGGCCTGCGTGCGGGCGGGACAAGCCACCGTCTACTGTGCGATTGCCAAATGTGGTTGCCAAGTGAGGCAAGCTACCTAGGTGACTCAGACCCGACGCAAGGCGATTGAACTTCTCGATCGCCACGGTCTCACTCCGAGTCGAGCACTCGGCCAGAACTTCCTGGTGGATCCGAACACCGTGCGACGGATCGTCCGACTCGCCGATGTTGGCGAGGACGACGGTGTCATTGAAATCGGCGCTGGACTCGGTGCGCTCACGGTCGCATTGGCCGAAACCGGTGCCAACGTAACCGCTATCGAAATCGATCGTTATCTCTTGCCGGTGCTGCGAGAGGTCACCGATGGGATGGCCATCGACGTGATTGAAGGCGACGCGATGGCCCTCGATTGGTCCATGGTGTTGAGCGGCCGCGAATCCTGGTCGCTGATCGCGAATCTGCCCTACAACATCGCGACACCATTGGTCTGCGATGTGCTTGATCAAGTCCCGAAAGTGAAACGGCTCTTTGTCATGGTTCAGCGTGAGGTAGGTGAGCGGCTTGCTGCGGGCCCAGGTGAAGTCGCCTATGGGATTCCGTCGGTAAAAGTCTCCTATTGGGCGACCGCCCGAATCGTCGGTCGAGTTCCGCCAACGGTTTTCTTACCTCAGCCCAAGGTGGAGTCGGCACTCGTTCGCATCGACCGTCGAGCGACTCCCGCGGTCAATTCGGATCCCGACGTGCTTTTTGGCCTTGTGCGCCAAGCATTCGGTCAACGCCGAAAGATGCTTCGTCGGTCGCTCGCTGACAAAGTCTCGCCTGAGCAATTCGCGGTCGCCGGAGTTCGACCCGAAGCGCGGCCCGAAGAACTCGGGATCATTGAGTGGGGTCAGTTGACCGATGCGCTCACGAGGGTTTGAGTAGGTCGGGAAAACCGAATCGAGTGTCAGAAGCGCGCCGGTGCGGCGCGAGTGACGATCCGACCGGGCCCGGGAAATGCCCCTTGGACAAACCATGTGGATCCGCTTCCCGCTAGCCGCGGGGTCTGGCCGGTGGCGTTGCCGAGGGAATCTCGCCATTCGGTGAGTCGAGGTTCGGTGGCGAGCGCGGCCGTTTCAAGATCATTGCTTCCTGGTCCGGTAGGCCCGCCAAGGCGATCCCAGGTTCGATAGACCTCGGCCGATGAACACCCAAATGGGCACAACGCCAACGTGAATTCCATTGCCGCGAAGGTAAGGGGCTCCACGATTTCGCCAATTCCCTGAACTCGAGCACGACCGCCACTGAGGCAAAATGCCACGTCGGCACCGATGCGAGCGGCCTCGTTGAGGTCGCGGCAGTCACCCCAGTGAAGGATTGCCGCCGCATTGGATGAACCGCCGCCGAGTCCGGCCCCAGCGGGAATTGCCTTGATGAGGCGGACATCGGCCCGACGGTGGATCAGTTGCAGGGCCTTGGTCACCAAATTGTCTTCAGCTGACCCGACGTCGATCGCTTGGCCGGTTTCACGGTCGCTCACCGTGATCGTGCTTCGCGACGCAGTGACGGCGACGTCACTGACCGATGAATCGAGGTCGGCGTCGACGATATTGGTGAGTTCAAGTCGATCAGCGAGTTCAAGGCTGACCATCTCGGCGTCAATGAAGTGGTACCCGTCGTCACGACGACCAGTGATATGTAGCGACAAGGTGAGCTTGGCGGGAGCAGCGAGGGTGATCGCGGGGATTTCGACCGTCATGAACTACTCAGGCTAGAGCGTGGGAACCCGAAATCGAATCCACCAAGTCGGCGGTGGAACCTGAGAACTGAGGCGCGTCACTTGAAGCTAGGGCCGGAAAGCATCAAAGGAGCAATGACGTAGAAGTAGTGAGCGAGCGCGCTCGGGTTACTTTCCGGCAGCGCGGCGCTGGAAGCGCGTGCGCTTCAGCATCTTCTTGTGCTTCTTCTTTCGCATGCGCTTACGGCGCTTCTTGATCAGTGAACCCATGACGTCGGGCAATCTAGCGGTCAGGCCGCTTTGGTGCGAAACGAGCTCGAATTGGCTGGCTTCGCAGTGGGTGGTTAATGAGAAAAATGGAGCTGCCGATCGTGTTTTAGCTCGGAGGCAGGGATTCGAACCCCGAAGACGTGGACCAAAACCACGCATGTTGCCAATTACATCACCCCCGATCGGTGGCCCCACCTTAGTGTCCGCGTTAGAACTACACATATGAGTGAACGCCCGCTGTCTGCTGTCCTGCTCGCTGCCGGTGAAGGAACACGGATGCGCTCGACGCGACCGAAGCCCCTTCACCTGCTTTGTGGCCGTGCAATGTTGCTCTATGTCTTAGATGCGTTGAGTACTTGTGAGCCTCGCCGAGCGGTCATCGTGGTGGGTCACGGTGCCGAACGGGTGACGAAAAAGTTACAAGAAGAAGCACCTGATCTCGTGCTTGATTTCGTTGAGCAACGAGTGCAGCGTGGCACTGGTGACGCGGCAAGTGTCGGCCTTACCGTTTTTCCCGACGACGAACTTGATGACGATGAAGACGTTCTCGTGCTGCCTGGCGACACACCGTTACTGCGTCCATCCACCGTCGCGACGTTGGTGGCGACCCACCGTCAATCAGATGCTGCATGCACCGTCCTTACCGCGCGACTCGATAATCCAACCGGGTACGGGCGTGTCGTGCGCGGCAGCGATGGCCGAGTGCAACGAATCGTCGAACAAGGTGATGCAACCGATGACGAACTGACCATTGATGAAGTCAACACGTCGATTTATTGCTTCCGCCGCTCGCTACTCGCCCCGGCACTGCGTCGCTTGAGTCCTGAAAATGCTCAGGGCGAGTACTACCTAACCGATGTCGTGTCGGTTCTGCATGATGCGGGTTACGGCGTTGTCGCGATGGAGGCGCCTGATGCGCGAGAGACTCAAGGAGTGAATGATCGGGTTCAGCTTGCTACCGCTGAAGCTGAACTTCGTCGACGCACAAACGATCGCTGGTTGCGCATGGGTGTGACGATGGTTGATCCGGGGCGCACCTACATCGACGCCACGGTGCAGCTTGCCGCCGACGTCACCCTTTTTCCGGGCACCTTGCTCCAAGGTCGGTGTGTGGTGGGCGCTGGTGCGGAGATTGGCCCTGACACCCGTTTAGTGGACTGCGTTGTGGGAGCGGACGCTGTTATTGAAAACAGTGTGGGTCGAGATGCCTCGATTGGTGACCAAGCGGTAGTGGGTCCCTACGCGGTCTTGGAGGCGGGAACGGTAATCGCGTCAGGCACCCGTACCGGCGCGTTCTACACTGCGGGAAGTACGGTCCAGGTTAGACACTCAGCGGAGTAGGGAACTCGCATGGAGCTCGTCACAAAGAAGCGGTTGTACCTCGTATCCGGTCGGGCCAACGTCCCGCTCGCGGCCGAAATCGCCGATCGACTCAACGTCACCTTGGGTGATGCCAACTTGGGTGAATTCGCCAATGGCGAATTGCATTGTCGGTTCGATGAATCGGTGCGAGGGACTGATGTGTTCATCGTCCAAAGTCCGAGCAGCACCGATGTCATGTCGGTCAACGACGCGATCATGGAACAACTCATCATGGTGGACGCGGCCAAGCGTGCTTCGGCCAAGCGCATCACCGTGGTGTGCCCCTATTACGGGTATGGCCGCCAGGACCGCAAGGCCGAAGGCCGCGAACCAATCACCGGCAAACTCATGGCCGACATGTTCCGCGTCGCTGGAGCTAAACGACTCGTCAGTGTTGATTTGCATTCGGGGCAGATCCAAGGGTTCTTCGACGGTCCAGTCGATCACCTCACTGCGATGCCAGTTCTGACTGATTACATGGCGACCTTGGGCGATGACCTTGTTGTGGTCTCACCTGATGCTGGCCGGGTGAAAGTGGCTGAGCGCTATGCGAATGTGTTGCACGCTGATTTGGCGATCGTTCACAAGCGGCGGGTCAAGGGCGAGAAAAACTCGGTCGAGGCTCGCGATGTCATTGGCGATGTCGACGGTCGAGTGTGCGTGCTTATCGACGACATGATCGATACCGCGGCAACGTTGTGTGCGGCAGCCGAACAACTTATGGATCACGGCGCAACCGAGGTCTATGCCGCGGCCACCCACGGCGTGCTTTCTGGCCCTGCAATCGACCGAATCAAGAATTCGGTCATGGCAAAGGTCGTCATTACCAATACCTTGCCGCTTCCACCCGAGAAGCAAATTGACAAAATCGAGGTCGTTTCGGTCGCCGGCATTTTGGCCGATGCCATTGATGCCGTGTTCGAGGACACCTCAGTAAGTGAGATTTTTGGCGGTGCAAACCACAGCTGATCGGCTGTGAGATCGCTCCGATCGTGCCCGACTCGCACTCAAAGGCGAACCACCGGTAGCATGCCGCGCTGTCCTTTCTTCATTCGTCTGAGTCGTGGCGCCCATGCTGGTGCCCCTGCAGGAGCCCGCTGTCATGGATGTAACACTTCCCGCCGAAATTGGTCGCACGACTGGTAGCAGCTCCTCGAAGCGGATGCGCGCCGACGGCCGTGTGCCGGCAGTGGTGTATGGCCTCAATCGTGAGCCACAGAGCGTTTCGGTGCAGTGGACTGAGTTGCGGCGGGCCCTCAACACCGAAGCGGGACTCAACGCTCTGATCACGCTCGATATCGACGGTCACACCGACTTGACGATCATCAAAGCGTTGCAGCGTGACCCGGTTCGACGGTCAGTCGAACATGTTGATTTTCTTCGTGTCGATCCCAACGTAACGATCACCATCGAAGTTCCGATCGTGCTTATTGGTGAGGCAAAAGAAGTTGAGCAAGAACAAGGCATTGTCGAGCAGTTGCTCCACACATTGACCGTGCATGCTCGTCCAGGCGCGATCCCGCCGCACCTCGAAGTTGATATTTCGTCCCTGACGATCGGAAGCGCCGTGCGCGTCAGCGACATGGCATTGCCTGAAGGCGCGACCACCGATATTGATCCGGAAGAACAAATTGCGATAGCGAGTGCCACTCGGGCAGCCGAAGCTGCAGCGACCGCCGAAGACGGCGAAGATGGCGAAGCAACTGACGCCGCTGATGGTTCTGGCGATGGCGGCGGTTCCGGCGACAGCGCCGAATAGTACGAGCCGATTTTTCGCTAATGGCCGACCTGTTAGTGGTCGGACTCGGTAATCCCGGCGCTGAATATGTCGGCACGCGCCACAACGTCGGCTTCGACGTGGTGGAGTTATTGGCTGAACGTCATGGTGGGCGATTTCGTAAAGGCAAAGAACGAGCGCTTGTTGCGGAAGTGCGCATCGGCGCCAAGCGGGTAGTCCTCGCCGAGCCACAGACCTACATGAACGAGTCCGGGCAGTCAGTCGGCGTTTTAGTGCGCCGGTTCGAGATTACGAATTTGCACAAGTTGATTGTCATCCATGATGAGCTTGATTTACCGGTAGGGCGCATGAAGGTCAAAGTTGGGGGAGGCCTTGCGGGACACAATGGGCTTCGATCAATCAAGTCACACCTGCATTCAGATGATTTTGTTCGAGTACGAATCGGGGTCGGTAAGCCGCCGAGTCGCGAAGAGGGCGCCGACCACGTCTTGAAACGGCCTAGCAAGGCCACTCGGTTGGCACTCACTTCCATGATCGAGCGAGCGGCAGTTGCGGTTGAGTCGCTTGTCGATGAGGGCCCCGATGAGGTGATGGCTCAAGTGAATGGCATGCCTGACATCGGAGTCGGCTAGTGGAGGCGGCACCGCTCCAACCGCGTACGGCACACTGGGCTTTGGCCGCTGGCATCGTGACACTGCTGAGTTCGATCGTGTTGTTCCTTATCGTGCGACCGCTCAATCATGGCGTTTTCGAATATCCCGATCTCAATGTTTATCGACTTGCGGGCTCACGGCTTCTCGACGGTCGAATGTTGTACTCGACTGATCCAAAAACGCTGCCATTCACGTACCCACCGTTTGCTGCATTAGTGAGCATTGGGTTCGCGTTCTTGCCGCCGAAGGTTGCTGGATTCGTGTGGTTCAGCGTGAACATCGTGATGCTCGTCGTAGTTGTGCGGATTGTTTTTCGCCCCGCGATTGAGCGACTTCCGCATGGTGCGCGCCTACCAGTGCTTCTGGTACTTGCGGCGGCGATGTTTTGGGTACGTCCGATCAATGACACGATTGATTGGGGACAAATCAACCTGTTTTTGTTGGCTCTCGTGCTTGTCGACGGTATGGGCCTGACCCGTATCCCGCGAGGCGTGCTTGTGGGTGCATCGGCGGCGATCAAATTGGTACCAGGAATTTTCGTCGTCTTTTTTGCCGTGACTCGACAATGGAGAGCGACCGCACTTGCCGCCGCCAGCATGGTCGCGTGCATCGTCTTGACTCACATCATTGCCCCAAGGTCGTCTTGGTTGTATTGGACGCAATACTTGTTCGAAAGCAATCGGATTGGCGATAGTCGCTACTACTCGAATCAATCGCTACTCGGCATGGTTCAGCGAACGGTTCCGAGTAGCTGGGTTGGATTCGTCTGGATTGGGACAATCGCGATTGTGTTAGGGGTGGGGTTTGTGCGGGTGAGCCGTGCCTATGTCGCTGGCGACGTGTTAGCGGCGCTCGCGATCACCGGCTTGATCGGATGTCTTTGCTCACCCATTTCGTGGTTCCACCATTTTGTGTGGGTGCTTCCCGCGCTCGGCGTTTTGGTCGATGATGGCCGCGATCGTCGTAGAGTTGTTGCTGCAGCACTCGTCGCGTTGTTGGTCACCACCCATCTGCCCTATGTGGGAATACACCTCGTGGGCAGCGGCGGTTTGATCAGTGTGATCGGCTGGGTGCTTGAAAATTCGCTTGGTCTCGTCACCATGGCGTTGGTGGCGGCACTGCCATACCGGCGAGCGTTCGCTCGGCACCCGATCATCCTTGAGACGGAATCAGGGTGTACTCAGGATTCATGATTGCGAGCGCTTCCCGGCACTCGAAAACCATTCCTTCGACTTCTAGGTATTTGCCGACGCGTATCCCAGGTATTTGACGACGGCCAAGGAAGATCACGTCGATTCCCCCAGTGGCGTCGACAATGGTGCATTCGAGGCTGACCACTCCGCTTTCCCATGGTTGCACTCGCACCTTATGGATGCGGCCCACGACTCGTACTCGGTGTCGCCAGCGGGAGTCACCAATCAGGCTGCAGTTGGCGGGGCGAGTCGGGAAGTCACCTGAATCGGATTCGCCGGAATCGATGGTGGACTTGTTTTTTCGCCAGAAGGTCAACTGTCAAGACTTTTCGAAATGGGCTCGTTGGTGAAAACGGACACCGCAGCTTTGGTGTCAGCCACGATCTCAGCGGCGACTTTTGCTCCTACCGGAGTCCCGAGGTGGTAGGGGACGAATGTGACGTTCGCGTGAGGCACATCAGCGAGCGTCTTGGCGATTGAGTCAGCGGTGTGGTCGTGGAGAAACCGATGCCAAAATCGGTGGTACTCGCGGCGAGGGATCAGAACGGTTACTTCAGTCTCGGCACCGCGGACTGCGTCGGCGATGACTTGAAGCACTCCTCGTGTGATTCGGCGATCAGAACATTCGATAATTTCGAGCGGGAGTCGGCTGAGGCCAAGACGCGTCCACTCGGTGGCAAGTAGTTCGGCCTTGTTTTCGTCCATAGCGAAGTGGATTGCCTTGAGCTTGTTTGGCGAAAGGGTTCGAGCGTATTGGATGGCGCGGGCTGAACTTCGGTCAAGCCTTTCCACCAGCACGATCACCGAGTGGTAGCGAAGGATGGGTTCGCTTGCTGCCTTGGCGGCCTCAGACTCGAGTTCGACTTTTTCATTTTCGTACGCATGATTGAGGCGAACGAGCAGTACGACCATGACTGGCACGAGGATCATGATGAACCATGCGCCACCTGTAAATTTGAAGTAACCGATAACAACGGTAACTACGCCGGTGGTGATGGCACCCAAACCGTTGACGAAGAGTCCAAGACGCCAGCCGGTTTCTTTGTCGGTGATGTGTTTTTTTGCCATCCCGGCCTGAGAAAGGGTGAATGACGTAAACACGCCGATCGCGTACAACGGGATCAGATGGGTGACGTCCGCCTGAAAAATAATGACGGGAATTGCTCCCGCAATTGCCAAGGCAATGATCCCGTTTGAGAAGACCAGGCGGTGCCCGCGTTTAGTCAACTGTTTCGGCATGAATGCGTCTTCAGCATGAAAACTCGCGAGTCTTGGAAAATCGGCGAAACTCGTGTTCGCTGCTAGAACCAAGATCAACATGGTTGCTGCTTGGGTGAATAAAAACAGGACATGTCCGGCAGGGGTGGTGCCATATATCGCGTGAGCGGCTTGAGCTAGGACGGTGCTGCTTTCGCTCGGAACGATGTGCATCGTCGCGGCTAACCACGAGATTCCAATAAACATTGTTCCTAATAACGCGCCCATCACCACCAATGTCTGACGCGCATGCGTTGCTTCTGGTGGCTTAAACGCTGGGACTCCATTGGAGATTGCCTCAACGCCAGTCATGGCCGCACCGCCGGAAGCAAACGCGTGCAAAACAAGGAGGATGGTGGCGGCGCCGGTCGCTTCAAGCGCCACCGGATCTGCGGGGGCGACGTAGTGGAGTCCGTCGCCGAAAATCGATCGAAATACGCCCATACCGATCATCAGGAACATGGCGACGATGAATAAGTAGGTGGGTATGGCAAAAATCTTTCCGGATTCCTTCACTCCGCGAAGGTTTCCGATGCAGATGATTGCGATGAACGCGAGCGCGACCGGGACTCGATAGGGGTAGACGGCGTGAAATGCCGAATACAGAGCGGCAACGCCTGCCGAAACAGATACCGCAACGGTCAGGATGTAATCGGTCAGCAACGCAACTCCTGCTACTTGAGCGGGAATGAGGCCCAAGTTGTCCTTGGTGACGATGTATGCGCCGCCGGCCGACGGGTAGGCCTTGATGGTTTGCCGATAGCTGAAAATCAAAATGACCAAAACCGCAACGAGCGCAAGCGTGATCGGAATCAGAAGACTGAACGCCAATACGCCAATTGCTCCCGCACCGATAAGTAACGTTCGGAGGATTTCTTCACTCGCGTACGCCGTTGACGACAATGCGTCCGACGCGAAAACTGCGAGGGCAATTGGCTTCCCAAGACGTTCGTGGGCGAGTTGATCATTGGTAAGGGCCGGTCCGAGTACACGACTTTTGATTCGGAAACCGCGTGTTTCGGGAAGTTCGATCGATGAACGCGGTGGTGTCGGTTGGATTTCCGCTGGATCCATTGTCTGGGAGCTCAAGGGCATGAGCCGACCATACGACCGACCGCTGCGAGCGGCACAATTCGCGGGTCGGCGGTGCGTTTCGTCGTCGCCTCGGGCTCGGGATGATCGGCGAATATGGCGGTAACGGGCAAGCATGGCAAGGTCTGTCCGTTACGCTTTGTCCTCAAGGGCCGTTCGTCCAACCGATCATGAGACTGATGACTACGCCGCTTCACGCATTGCCTGCGCTTTTGCATGACGAGCCCGGGCTTACCCAAGTGTTGGGGAAAACAAACACTGTGCTCGCCGTGCCAGAACCGGGTAGGGCGATTGTGGTTGCCGCGCTCGCGCGCTTATCGAGTCGACAGCCCATTGTGGTTGCAGTGCCCACGTCAAGTGACGCCGATCGACTGGTGCACGATGTCGGGGCTTTTCTAGGCGCCGATGAAGTTGAGCTCTTTCCAGCATGGGAAACCCTGCCGTTCGAGCGGGTAAGTCCTGGCATTGAGGTTATGGGTCGTCGACTTCGAACGATTTGGCACCTCCGGCAAAGCGGACGGGTCGATTCGGCCGAGCGCGGTCGTGGTGCACCGCGAGTCATCGTGGCGCCGATTCGGGCGCTGGTTCAACGGCTCGGACCGCATGTCGAAGATGTCGAACCGATCATCGTCGGTCATGGTGATCGCCTTGATCCGTCGGTACTGGTATCGGATCTAGTTGGAGCCGGTTATCGCCGCGAGGATTTGGTCGAACATCGCGGCGAAGTGGCTATTCGTGGATCAATCGTCGATGTGTTTCCGTCGACGTCCGATGTGCCAATTCGCATCGATCTGTGGGGCGATGAAGTCGATCGTCTGACCGAGTTTTCGGTTTCCGATCAGCGTTCAACCATCGACCGAGCTGAGGTCGAACTCTTCCCGTGCCGCGAGCTACTGCCGACCGAAGAGGTGCGCGCCCGCGCCGAGGCCCTTATCGGGATTCAGCCGTGGGGTCGCGAACAATGGGAACGCTTGAGCCAAGGCCACACGTTCGATGGCATGGAGTCGTGGCTTCCCTGGATCGCGCCTGACCAACGGACCCTTTTAGATTTGCTCGATTCGTCGTCGCAGGTGCTCTTGGTCGATCCGCGGCGCATGCGTGACCGAGCAAGTGACATCATCGCCGAGGAGGCTGACCTTGCCGCCACACTTGCGGTTACCTGGGGTGCGGTTCCCTCAGGGGAGGGGTCGAGCGGCACCCGAAATGAGGCAAACGGATTTCCGTCGTTGCACCTTCCATTCGAACAATTGCTTGCCCGCACCCAAGCTTCGGCCTGGACAATTACCACTGCTCCCGAAGGCCCCGACGTTGCAACTGTGGGTGCCTCGGGTTGGCCCCCCGTTGTCGGTGATGGTTCAGCGTTGGTGTCGCAACTCACCGGACTGCTGTCAGGGGGGTATCGCGTTGTTGTTGCGGCCGATGGAGCGGGAACTGCGGCGCGTCTCGCCGCGTTATTGAGCGACGGCGGTGTGTACTTGGCACTTGACGAGGCTGGTTCACAACGGGATCTCACCCAACCGGGTGGCACCGTGGTCGTGCAACCGTTAGAGCGGGGGTTTTTGCTGCCGTCTATCAAGCTGGCGGTTCTGGCTGAGTCTGACATTACGGGTCGCCGGCGAAGCCATCGGGTGGCGCGGCCGCGTAAACGCGAGGCGCAAGGTTTCTTTGATGATCTCAAACCGGGCGATTATGTCGTGCACTATCAGCACGGTGTGGCCCGCTACGGCGGAATGGTCAAGCGGTCGATCGGTGGGGTCGAACGTGACTACTTGTTGCTCGAGTACCGAGGCGACGACCGGCTCTATGTGCCATCGGACCAGATCGATGCAGTTCGACACCACACCGGAAGTGATTCACCGACGCTGAGTCGCATGGGCGGAGGTGAATGGCAAAAAGCGAAAGCGAAAGTTCGGTCTGCGGTCGCAGAGATCGCCCAAGAACTTGTCGTGTTGTACCAAACCAGAATCCACACCTCCGGTCACGCATTCGCTCCCGATACGCCCTGGCAGCGCGAACTCGAAGAGTCGTTCCCGTTTGAGCCAACTCCGGATCAAAAAACGGCAATCGACGACGTCAAGCAAGATATGGAATCGCCTGTTCCTATGGATCGCTTGGTCTGTGGCGATGTTGGATTCGGCAAGACCGAAGTCGCGCTGCGAGCAGTCTTTAAGGCAGTGCAGGACGGCAAGCAAGCGGCGATTTTGGTGCCGACGACGTTGCTCGCTCAGCAGCATTTTCAGACCTTTAGCGACCGTTTCGCCGGATATCCCATTCGAGTTGAAGTACTCAGTCGATTCCTGACTTCGGCCCAGGCGAGAAAGGTCGTCTCGGCGGTTGCAACTGGCGAAGTCGACGTCGTCATCGGGACCCATCGTCTGTTATCCGACGACATTGTGTTCAAGGACCTTGGCCTACTTGTTGTCGATGAAGAGCAACGATTTGGCGTCAGTCACAAGGAGTCCATCAAGCAAATTCGAGCCGACGTCGATGTGCTCACGCTGACAGCGACGCCCATTCCTCGCACGCTTGAGATGAGTCTTACTGGCATTCGGGATCTGACGTTACTCAACACTCCTCCCGCCGACCGCCAGCCGATTTTGACTTACGTGGGCGACTACGACGAAAGGGCTGTTGCCGAAGCGATTCGCCGCGAGCTGTTGCGCGACGGACAAGTGTTTTTTGTTCACAATCGCGTTCAGGACATTGACAAGGTTGCATCCGAAATCAATGAGTTAGTGCCGGAGGCACGCATCGCGATAGCGCACGGCCAAATGGATGAGGGTTCACTCGAACAAGTCGTGCTTGATTTTTGGGAAGGCGAATACGACGTTTTAGTTTGCACCACCATTATCGAGTCGGGAATAGACATGCCAACGGTTAATACGCTGGTCGTTGATCGAGCCGACCTGCTCGGCTTGGGACAGATGCACCAACTGCGTGGTCGGGTGGGCCGTGCCGGTTCAAGGGCCTACGCGTACCTGTTCGTTCCGCCCGATCGATCGCTAAGCGAACAAGCCTATGAACGATTGAAGACTATTGGTGAGGCAACTGAACTCGGTTCAGGTTACAAAATCGCCATGCGCGATCTTGAGATCCGAGGCGCGGGAAACTTGCTTGGCACGGGGCAATCTGGTCACATCGCGGCCGTCGGCTATGACCTCTACTGTCAGATGGTTACTGAAGCTGTTGCGGATTTGAAGGGCGAACCGCTGCGGGAGCCAGCCGAGATCAAACTCGAATTTCCCCTCGATGCCAACCTCGCGATTGATTACGTGGGCAAAGAAGAATTACGACTCGAGGCCTATCGTCGTCTCGCGGCGGTGACTACGGATGCCGAGATAGCTGACATACGTTCCGAGTGGGTTGATCGATTCGGTCCGATTCCCGCCGCTGGCGAAGCGTTGCTCCAAGTGGCGCAGTTGCGCGCCGAATGTGTTCGGACCGGTGTTCGTGAAATCACCGTGGTGAAGGGTCCTGGCTTTGGCGGACCGAGGTACATCGCTCGGATCGCTCCGGTGGCGCTCGCCACCAGCAAAGTGATGCGACTTGACCGTGTCTATAAAGGAGCGATTTATAAAGAGGACATTGGGCAACTACAGCTGCCGGTGTCGTCCGCTGTCGATTCAGCCAGCATTGTTTTGGCGGCGTTGCAGGAGCTCATCGTTGACGTTGCGGTCGATTCATGATCCCGCAGGGCTTCCGTGAGCCTCAATTCGCATGGTGACTGGCTCACGAACTCGTGGTTCTCTAGGCTGGCGAATCTCGTGACTCGCCTTCGATCGACCTCATCGCTGCTGTTCATAACTGTTCTCATCGCTGGAAGCGCCCTTGGCCTCTCTGCGTGTTCGGCCAAGGCCGGCGGTAACGCCATCGTGGTCAATGGCGATGCCTTGAGTAACAAAGACTTTCAGGCTCGACTTCAAGCAATCCAGTCCAATGCGGCATACAGCAAACGCGCGTTTACTGATTCGTCAGGCCAGGCAATCGTGTTGGGGGACAGTCCTGGCAATTACAGCACTGACTTCACCACACAGGTTCTCAATCAGCAGGTGAGTTTCGATCTCGCGAAAGCCGAAGTCATCAAGCGCGGCCTCACCGTTACCGAAGATGACAAAGCCCAGGCGCAGCAGTTGCTGGCGAGTGACCTGACTAGCGCACCTGCTACTTCATCGAATGCGGCACCAGTTGACGACGGATCGGGGCAAAAGACGCTCGATGATCTCGGGGTGTTCAAGAACACCTTGATCGAAGGTGTCGCAAATATTTTGGCAATTCAAGGCGCGATCACCGATGACCTCTCAACCGACACGGCATTACGAACCGCCTACGACGCCGCCGGCGATACCTACAAGAACCAAGCGTGTGTCAGCGGCCTGTTATTGGTCGCCGGTCAAGGTCCGACTCAGGATCAGACGACTGGAGCGATCGTCCCGCCGCCGGCGAGTGACTATCCCGCTGCATTGGTACGAGCCAACGCGCTAGGAGCCAAGTTGAAGGCCGGTAGCGACGTCGCGACCCTCGGTACTGAATCAGATAATGACAAGATCGGGGTGAAGGCTGGCGATCTTGGTTGTGCGCCACTCGGGACGTACGCCACGAAACTCCCTGAACTCGATGCCGCAGTCACCTCCCAACCGATCGGCGTGGCGAGCAAGCCCATCAAAACTGATTATGGGTACTTTGTAATTATCGTTCGCAGTCGCGGCGATCTCTCGTTTGATGATGCAAAAGTTCAGCTTCAAGCTGGCGTCAAAAGTGCCGTCCGCAAAGCATTCCAAGACTGGATTTCTCAAGCGGCCAAAGATGCCGATGTCACCGTTGATCCGCAATACGGATCATGGGATCACGAGCAGGGCACGGTGGTACCGCCGTCGGGCAGCACGTCAACGTCATCGTCAGTTGCATCTGATTCGAACAGTGGCGGAGCAACGTTGACCCCAGAGCAACTTCAGCAACTGACCGGCGGTGGTGCCGCTGATCCATCGGCCGATCCGTCGGCACCGGTTGTAACTGCTGCGCCGTAGCTTCGTTCATGGCTGCTCGGATTGTCGTCGTCGGCTTGGGGCCAGCTGGTCCTGATTTGGTCACCGCGGGGACACTTGACCACTTGGCCAACGCCGATCGAGTCGTGCTGCGAACGACTCGGCACCCGGCTGCATCAGTAGCGGATGGTGCTGATTCGTTTGATGACATCTACGAATCTGAGCGTTCACTTGATGCGGTGTACCAAAAAATCGTCGACGCCTTGCTGTCGATTGCACAAATCATGGAATCGGGCGTGCTGGTCTATGGCGTGCCGGGATCGCCAGTGGTGGCTGAACACACCGTTGAGCTATTGCTCGAAGCTGTCGCCGCCACCGAGGTCGTCGTTGAGCTTGTTCCCGCGCTGTCCTTTCTGGATCTGGCTTGGGTTCGCTTAGGGATCGATCCAGTCGCTACGTCGGTTCGAGTCGTAGACGGCCAGCGGATCGCAATCGAAGCTGCCGGCGAGCGAGGGCCGTTGTTAATTGCCCAATGCGACTCTCGTGCAGTGCTGTCGGATGTGAAGTTGACCATTGATGCCGGAATCGATCCATCGATGGCAGACGACGCTCGGGTGGTTGTGCTGCAGCGCCTTGGGCTTCCGGACGAGTCGATTACCAGCGTTCCCTGGGTGGATATCGATCGTGTCATCGATGCTGATCACCTGACTTCGCTCTACATACCCTCGTTGGTCGCGCCAATTGCCGCTGAGGTTCAGCGGTTTGTTGAGTTGGTGGCGACATTGCGGGCCGAGTGTCCATGGGATCGTGAGCAAACTCACGAATCGCTTCGTAGGCATCTGCTTGAAGAGACCTACGAGGTTCTCGAAGCAATCGACCTTCTTGATGTCGAACAGGGTTTGGGATACGACCATCTCGAAGAGGAGCTGGGCGATCTGTTGTTTCAGATCGTGTTCCACGCAACGCTCGCGACCGAGGCAGGGCAATTCACTCTCGCCGACGTCGCGAAGAATGTTGATAACAAATTACGCAGTCGACATCCGCATGTCTTTGGCGATGTTGAGGCCGAGTCAACAGACGAGGTCCTTGCAAACTGGGAGCAGCTGAAGAAAGTCGAAAAGGGCCGCACAAGCGTGTTCGAGGGAATTCCCGATGCGTTACCGGCCCTGCTGTTCGCCTTGAAGGTGCAGAAAAAAGCGGCCACGCTGAACGTGGACGACCAACTCGAGTTCCAAACCGAAGGCGACTCGGTAGGAGACGCGATCTTTGCTCTTGTCGATCGGGCGCGGCGTGCGGGAATCGATCCAGAAGCAGCTCTGCGATCGACCACGATCGCTTTCCGTGACCAGGTTGCTGGCATTGAACAACAGCGCTAGCGCGCCGACTAATCAGTTGTCGTCGGCAACGTGGTGTGAGCGCGCTTCGCCTCGATCCATGCTTTGACCATCGGAGCGAACGTGGCTGGGTTATAAACGTCTTCCTCGTATGAGAAGCGTCCATCGCCGGCATATTTCAGGATGGTGATATTGGATGCCTCGTAGATTCCGCCGTCGCCCGGGTCATCGAATCGGTTCTCGATCTCACAAATCCACCAGCCACGGTCCTCGTCACAGACGCACCAATTATGTGGGAACTGTTTCATCTCCGTCATCGGCCATTGGCTCATAGTCGATGCAATCCACTCAGCAATTTCAGCTCGTCCGTGGAACGTGCCGTAGAGATGTTCGTAATACTCGGCGTCTTTAGTGAAACGATCAGCCCAGATGGACCAATCGCCGGTCTGACCCGAGCGGGTGGCGGCTTCAATGAAACCGTCGTGGGCTTCTTGCAGTTCTTGTCGCGTCCAAGTGCCCACTCGATGGTCCTCTCGCTTATTGGGAAAGCTGTATGGCTGAATCTTCGGTGCAACGGCGCCGGGTGGTTAGGAATCGAGGACGCTTGCGGCAACGAGATCTTCGAGACGGCGACTATCGCCCCAAGTATTTTGTAATTGCTTGGCTCGACGAAAATAGAGCTGAATGTCGTACTCGACCGTGAAGCCGACGCCCCCGAAAATTTGCTGAGCCATCGCGGTGACATCCCGATAGGTTTGGCAGGCAAAGAGCTTGGCCATGGGGGCTAGTTGATCGACCGACCGACCTTCCGAACGGGCCCATGCCGCTTGGTGAACCAGCAATGTGGCGCCATCAACTGCAGTTTTAGCGTTCGCCATGTCGTGGGCCAGGGCCTGAAATGCTCCGAGTGGCTTGTCGAATTGTTCCCGGTCTTTGCTGTACTGAACAGTGATGTCGAGCGCGTATTGAGCGCCGCCAACGGCTTGGGCAGCCAGCAAAATGGTGGCGTCGTTCATCATGTGGCTCCACGTTGCCCATCCAGAACCGACTGCCCCGATGCGGTCATCTGAGCTGACTCGTACGTTGGACATAGTCATCGCGTATTGCGTATCGGAAGCAATGGTGAGTTGCTGCTCAAGGGTGATACCTGCAGCATCTCGATCGACGAGGAAAAGGTCCACGACGTCGCCGTCACGAGCTAAGACGATGAACTTCTGCGCCGCGCTTGCAAAAGGAACATGCCACTTCGTTCCGTTGAGCGTGTAGCTGGAGCCATCTGACTTCGCGGTCGATT
This sequence comes from Actinomycetes bacterium, assembly GCA_037138595.1. Taxonomy (GTDB): domain Bacteria; phylum Actinomycetota; class Acidimicrobiia; order Acidimicrobiales; family Acidimicrobilacustridaceae; genus UBA4742. Next base: position 57,359 of record JBAXIB010000003.1, read on the forward strand.
GCACCCCAACGGGTCCGAACCCGTTGCCAGGTTCAAGCCAGGCTGGTACGACGATGAGTTCACCGTTGGCGATATCCGGCAGCAGCGTTTGCTTTTGTTGGTCCGATCCGGCTGCAACTAACACTCCACCGCACGCAACTGCGCTGGCGAAGTGGGGTGACGGTGCCAGCGAACGCCCGAATTCCTCATAGACAATCGCGGACTCCAGCAAGCTCATTTCACTGCCGCCGAACGCGGTGGGCAATGTGAGGCCGATGAGGTCGAGCGCTGCGAGTTGGTCCCAAAAACCGGCGGAGTAGCCGACTGGGTCATCTTCGAGTTTGCGCACTTCGTCGAGCGATGAGAAGTCGGCACAGACTCCACGCACCATCTCTCGCAACATGTCTTGTTCTTCGCTGAAATCCAGATCCATCGAGGCTCCTGTGCGGGTTTGATCGGTGAGTATTACGGGGTCCATTGGTCGCCGGTGCGGCGCCAAGGGTTGTCGTTAACACTGGTAGGTAGCGCGACTCGTACGGTGCAGTCAGTCTTGAGTTGATCGTTCACGCTGAGCGAGACCATGAGTTCAGTCCAACCGCAACCGGTCTCATCGATGGCGATAGCGGTAACGTTCGCGTTGAGCACCATGGTGTCGCGGGGAAATACCGAACCTTTCATACGGAAGGTCATTCGACCGAGTCGACCCATAGGGCCGGTCCAGTCGGTTACGTATCGTTCAAACCATGCGGCTTGATTCGGGGTATTGAGAAAGATGTCCTGAGTACCGTTGCGATTTACGGCGAAGTCATAGTCGTGATGCATGGGACGCCAGTCGCGGGCAGCTAGCGCGCCGAGCACGATGGTGGAAGCAGTCACGTCGTAGCTAAGGGTAGGAAGTGCATCGCCAATTGCGACGTCTGCTATGACGCGATTAGCGATTGGTGTGTCGCTCATGCTGGCTCCTCTCGGCGATATCCGAAGCCGGTGTAACTCTCGACACCGACAAGTTCATCGCGTTGATTGTGGTACTCAACATCGATCACCCAGAAACGACCCGACCCAAGCTTCGTGGTCTTTGGCCCGGTCACTGATCGAAGGATCTGATGGGTTCGGAGGCGATCTCCAGGTCGGACGGGTTCGTAAAACACGATGGTGTTGTCGCTCATCACTGCTTCGGGTAGATCGAAGCGTTGCTTGAGATCGAAGTGCACCTGCAAGGGGAGTGCCACATCAGTGCGCCCAGGAGCCCAGTTGTGGGGGCGAAACCACACCGACAACATCGTGGGCGGCGCGATGGGGCCGTCGGTTATTTGGTCGGCGACAGCGATATCCCAGAACAATGGATTCGCATTTTCCACCGACGAACAACTGGTCCAGATGTAACCTTGTTCGACGGGGAAGTCGCCAGCGACTTCGTATTGGATCGCTCCGATGAGCGCGACGACATCATCGGGAACTTCCGGCATTTCGGGATTCGATCCGTGCTCAGTTTCGTCGCGGTTTTCAGCAGTAGTCATGCGACTATGCCCTCGTTTCGCATTTGGATGATTTCGTCAGTGCTGAGGCCCGCTGCCTCAAGTACTTCGTCGGTGTCGGTATTCGCACTGGATCGCACCTGAAACTCGTGACGGGCGGTGTCCGTTCCAGCGAGGACTGTTCCGAGCTGTCGAAATGGTCCTTCCGTTTCGTGAATGGCGATTCCGATCAGTCCGCGTGCAGCGACGTGGGCATCATCGACGAGTTCGGGGACCGAATACACCGGACCAACACATGTATTTTGCGATGCAAGTTCATGGACCCACTCGTCGCGGGTTTGACGAAGAAATGTTGTCCTGAACGAGGCACGAATCTCATCTTGTACGGCGTCATCGAGTTGGTGGTTGGCCCACTCGTCGCAGTTGAGTAGGCGGCAAAGGTTTGCAAAGAAAGCGGGCTCGATCGCCCCAACGGTTACCCATTTTCCATCGCCGCATCGGTAGGTGTCGTAGCAGGCGTATCGACCCGTCAAGATGTAATGGCCGGGCCCAGGCACAGTACCGGTTGCTAGGTACTCATCGATATAGAGCGACATCAACGACAAGACTCCGTCGGCGATCGACACGTCGAGAAACGAGCCTTCGCCGGTGTTGGATCGCCGCACTAGCGCGGCCATGATCGCCATGGCCGCCTGCATTCCACCGGCGGCAGCATCGGCGACTGTTGCCCCGGGTAGGGGTGGCTTATCACCGACCGCTCGCTCGCTGCAGTCGAGATAGCCGCCCATGCCGAGGTAGTTGATGTCGTGCCCGGCCCACTGTGAGGCCGGCCCATTTTGGCCGTAGCCACTGGTGGAGCAGTAAATGATCTTGGGGTTGACGGCGCTGACGTCGTTGAATCCGATGCCGAGGCGATCGACGACACCGGGGCGAAAGCTTTCCAACACCACATCGGCAGAAGTTGCGAGTCGTAAGAAGGTGGCTTTACCGACCGGAGTCTTGAGATCAAGACGAATTTTCTTCATGTCACGCTGACCGCTATAGGCATAAAACGGTGGCTCGATCTGTACTGCTCCCGATTTGGCAACCGCGCCAATCTTGATCACCGTTGCGCCGTAATCACTCAACATGCGCGACGCGCGAGCAGCTGGACCGACGGTCGCGAAGTCGAGCACGGTGACACCGCCAAGCGCGGGAGTGCTCATCGATAAACATCCTGCGCTTCGATCGGCTTAGCGATTGGGTTAGCGATCCTGACAAGTGCGCTCACAGCAAGTGACGTCGAATCAAAAGTTCTTGGGAAGGCCGAGGCCGCGTCGAGCGATGATGTTGCGTTGAATCTCCGATGAGCCACCGCCGATTGTGTCAATGACGGTGTATCGGTAGGTCGATTCGGAGCGGCCCTTCATCGGGGCGTCCTCGGTGCGAACCCGCAGCTGTCCGCCTGGTCCGGCGATGTCCATTGCGGCGTTGGCGAGTCTGACGGAGAACTCGGTCGCGAACAACTTGTATTCGGAGGACTCGACTGTCGGTGGCGGCGCTGGATTTCCCGTTTCGCGAGCAATCTTTTCGCCTTTGACCGAAGCAGCGACCACCTTGAGGCCCATGACTTGCGCAATGGCGGCATCGGTATGAAGTCGAGCGATTTGGGCCCGGACGACTGGGTCATCCTTCAACGGCACCCCATCGCGGATTTCGGTTCGGACGTAATCGGTGAGTAGGTCAAGGCGCTGTTTGATGGGTGAGAACGTGAACATGGTGAAGCGTTCAATATCGAGGGCCTGACTGATGTATTGAAATCCTTTGTTCACCTCGCCAACGACGAATTCGTCAGGAACGAACACGTTGTCAATGAACACTTCGTTGGTGCGCTCGTCACCCATGGTCCAAATACCACGAATTTCCACATTCGGATGGTCCAGCGGGACGAGCATCAACGTGATGCCTTTGTGTTTTTCGTTTGGGTCGGTGCGGGTGCCAACCCAGTACCACTCGGCGAAGTGGGCTGAGGTGGTCCACGTTTTTTGCCCATTGAGAAGCCAACCCGTTTTGCCATCTTCAGTGTGGCGTTCGGCTTTGAGTTTCATGGATGCTGCATCGGATCCGGCATTAGGTTCGCTGTAGCCGACCGCGAATTCGACGTCATTTTCAAGAATCATCGGCAGAAACATCTCTTTGAGAAAATCGCTGCCATGAGCGATCAAGGTCTTGCCGATAATTCCGACGCCTTTGCCTATTTGGGGGCCACCTCGGCCAGCGAGATTCTCGTTGAGGAGGTATTCGTAAACTCCGTCGCCCTCTTGTCCGCCATATTCGGTTGGCCAAGTCATGCCGAGCCAGCCCTTGTGGCCAAGATTCTTCATGAAAGCGCGGCGCTTTGGTGTGTCGACGATCTGAGCCATGTTCTCGCGAGTTACATCAAAGACATCAGGGTCATCGTTGGCATCGAGAAAGGCTTCGACTTCGTCAAGAAATTCGAGCTGTTCGGGTGTGAACTCAAAATCCATCAGGACTCCTTGCAGTCAGCGGCGCGATGTTTCTGACGGGGCGTCAGAAAGTATAGGGCGTCTGATCTGGACGGTCCCGATCGGGAGCGTGGCGTTAGTTGATGACGCCAGCAGCGCGCAACGCGTCAAGCGCGTCAGCGTCGAGTCCCAGTTCTTGGGACAACACCTCGGATGAATGTTCGCCTACCCAAGGCATGCGGGTTTCTGGGCCTTCCATCATGCGTGACAACTTCACTGGATTCCCTGGCACGAGCAGCGGTTCGTCGACCCCATCGGTTCGGTCCATCGCGACGAGCATGTGGCGATTCGCGACATGCGGATCTGCGATGACGTCAGCGGCCGAATTGCTTGGCCCGGCGACGATACCTGCGGCCGTGAGTTCGATTGACGCTTCGAGCTTGGAGCGCGTCGAAAGCCATGCTTCGATCCCGGGTCGGATAACCGTTTCAAGATTTGGTAGCCAACCCTCTCGGGTTGCGAATCGTGGGTCGTCAATCCATTCCGGATGGCCGATGAGTTCCGCCAGTCGCGCAAACTGAGCGTCACGAACGATCTGGGTCACGACGTAACCATCAGACGCTTTAAACCCTTCGCAAATAACGGGAACTTGTCGGTGGGGTCGAACGCCCATGGACCAAAAGTTGGTCACGATGTCGGTCATCGACACCATCGCGTCGTACATCGCGACGTCGACGTGTTGGCCTAACCCGGTGTGGTCGCGATGTCGGAGAGCGGCGAGGACCCCGATGACCGCGAAGAGGCCAGAACTGATGTCGCCCAGCGCACCGACGGGAATCGTGGTCGGTGGAACGTCGGAGCCGTTTTTGTATTCGTAGATGCCCGACATCGCTTCAACGACGGCGGCATATGCCGGCCACGTCTGATACGGGCTGTCCCTGGTGTTGCCAAACCCAGAGATCGAAAGATAAATCGCCTTAGGCGCAATGGCTGCGATGTCGTCATAGCCGAGCCCCAACCGGTCCATGGTTCCCGGTTTGAAGTTCTCCGCAATGACATCAAACTTCGGTACTAACGCGAGAAAAATGTCGCGGCCTTCGGGCGATTTGAGATCAAGCCCGACGCTTCGCTTGTTGAAATTGTTCCGCAGAAACGTCGCTCCAACGTCGCGCCCAGACGGATCGACCATCGCCGGCAGCGATCCGCGGCCGGACTCACCATGCACGGGGTGCTCGACCTTGACGACCTCGGCGCCGAGGCGTGCGAGTAGTTGCGTGGCAAAGGGGAGCGCCTGCATCTGTTCAGCCGCAAGGATTCGAACGCCGTCAAGCGGCTTACCCCACGACTCGGCCTCAGCATTTGCGGTATCTCCGAGATCCATCGGTTGATCGTAGAGCAGCCAACTACAAAGTCCTGACGTTGCGTCAGATTCAGCTCGCTACACTCCACCGCCATGAGCCTGCTGCAGTGGGAAGTTCAATCGGTCGGGCAATTCCTGGGGAGGGTCGCGTGAGAGGCATTTTGGCATTCGCCGGATATGTGCCGTATCACCGACTGGAACGCTCGGCGATGAGCGAAGCTTCGGGCACAAATGCCGGAAAGGGAACTCGATCAGTCGCGTCGTATGACGAAGACACCACCACGATGGCAGTTGAAGCGGCCCGATTGGCATTGCGTCCATTGGGCGAGTCGGCCCGAACCATGGTCAACGGATTGTGGTTTTCGACCACGACGCCGGCCTATGTGGACAAGACGAATGCCACGATTGTGCACGCCGCCCTGAGGCTCAATGGGACCGTGAACGCTCTGGACGCGAACGGGTCGGTGCGGTCCGCATCGGGCGTGTTGCAATCGGCACTTCGAGGCAACGATGCGCTATTGGTCATCGCTGCCGATACGCGCACCGGGCTCCCAACGAGTGCTGACGAGCGAGAGGGTGGCGATGCTGCTGCCGCGCTGCTCGTTGGTGAAGGAACCTCGGCCGTGCCGGTCTTGGCCGAATTTATTGGCGGGTCAACCTTGACTGAAGAATTCCTCGATCGCTGGAGGACCCCGGGTGATGTGCGGTCCAAGCAGTGGGAGGAACGATTTGGTGAGACTCGTTATGTTCCGCTGGGCCAACAAGCGTGGGACTTGGCACTCAAAGACGCTGGCTTAGCTGCGGCCGACATCGCTCGGGTCGTAGTGACCGGCACCCACACTCGCGCCGTACGCCAACTCGCCAAAGCGCTGGCAATACCCGGAGCCTCGAATGACGACTTGACTTCGACGATCGGAAATCCCGGAGCAGCACAACCAACCCTGTTGCTCGCCGATGCTCTCGAACACGCCAAACCAAATGACGTCGTCGCACTGGTGGTGCTTGCCGACGGTGCTGATGTGATGTTGTTTCGAGCCACCGATGCGGTCGGGGAGCATCAACCGGCTCGATCCGTCGCGGCGCAGATTCAATCGGGCCATCACGGGTTGCGCTACTTGCAGTTTCTGTCATGGACCGGAATGGTCACCATCGAACCACCGCGCCGACCGGAACCAGCTCGAGCTTCGGCATCGGCTTCAACTCGTAATCAAGCCTGGAAGTTCGGACTCGTCGCGTCGCGTGATCGTTCCAGTGGCGCCTTGCATTTGCCGCCGTCACGAGTTTCCTACCAGGGCGGCGCTGTCGATGACATGGACGCAGTCCCGATGGCCGATGCACAGGGAACGATCGTCACCTTCACCGTCGATCGCCTCGCCTATTCGCCAAGTCCGCCGATTGTCTTTGTTGTAGTGGACTTTGATCCAGTCGAAGGTGCTGATGCCGAATCAGGCGGGCGCATGCCAATCGAACTGACCGACGCTGACGCAAGTGGCGTTGCAATCGGCCAACGGGTTGAACTGACTTTCCGGCGCTTGAATAGATCTGACGGTATCCAAAACTACTTTTGGAAAGCCAAACCACTCCGAGACGGCCCATGAGGTTTGCACGATGAGTTCACACGGCATCAAAGACAAAGTCGCGATCGTCGGTATGGGTTGTACGACGTTCCGCGAGCATTGGGACAAAAGCGCCGATGATTTGATGATCGATGCGACCAACGAAGCATTTGCATCGGCCGGTATCGCCAAAGCGGACGTTGACGCTTACTGGTTGGGTACCGCACAGTCGGGCATGAGCGGAATCACGCTTGCGGCTCCACTCAAACTCGAAGGTAAGCCTGTCACGCGTGTCGAAAATTACTGTGCATCAGGCAGCGAGGCGCTACGACAAGCGGCTTATGCAGTTGCGTCGGGGGCCTATGACGTTGCGATGGCGGTTGGTGTTGAAAAAGTTAAGGACGGCGGTTACCAAGGACTCAATGCGTTTCCGATTCCGAATGACGGCACAGCTCGGACGTTGACCGCCGCCGCGATGTTTAGTTTGGTCGTGCCTGCGTACGCGGAACGCTACGACGTTGACGAGGATGTACTGAAGCGCGTCTTGGCTCGCATCGCATCCAAGAATCATTTCAACGGTGCCCGAAATCCTCGGGCGCAATTTCGCCGCGAGATGGATGTCGACGCAATTTGTAACGCCCCAGCCGTTGCCGGTCGGCTCGGTGTGTTCGATTGTGCGGGGGTCGCTGACGGTTCGGCGGCGGCGATCGTGGTTCGCGCCGAAGACGCACATCGCTATACCGACAAGCCGTTGTTTATCAAAGCACTTTCGTTCGTCGCCGGAAATGGATCAGGCGGAATCGATCGCACCTATGACTACACAACGTTTCCTGAGGTTGTGCAAAGTGCGACCGACGCCTATGCCCAAGCCGGTGTCACCGATCCGCGCCGCGAAATCGCGATGGCCGAAGTGCACGACTGCTTCACGCCGACAGAACTTGTCTTGATGGAAGACCTTGGCTTTTCTGATCGCGGTCAAGGCTGGAAGGATGTCGAAGCCGGCGTGTTCGATCTCGTAGGCGAGTTACCCGTCAATCCTGATGGCGGATTGAAAAGTTTTGGCCATCCGGTTGGTGCGTCAGGGTTGCGGATGCACTTTGAAAATTGGCTCCAGTTGCGGGGCGAAGCGCCTGAAGATCGCCGCATTTTGACCGTAGATGGCCCTTCGGGTCGGCATCTCGGGTTGGTCCACAATTTGGGCGGATATCCGGGCGAAATGGTTTCGTTCGTCAGCATTTTGGGCACTGAATTGGGCTAACCGGCGTTCAAAGGTTCGGCACGCCCAAGATTTACCCAAGCCATATGCGAATCACACCTGTCTCTTACCCCGCCGTGGCTTACTTAGAACCATGACTACCCCCCACCAACGTGACCATGGCCTCGGCCGGGTCTCCCGCCTAACTCGATGGGTTGTTGTGGTCGCTGCTGCGGCCACCGGCGTTTTCGGTTTCGTTCTGGCTCGACCAGCGCCGACCTCGGCGAACTCATCATCGGCCGACGACGGTTCGACTTCAGTCGCAAATGACTCGCCAGCCGCGAGCGGATCGAAGGCATCGAACGCGACTACCTCAACGATTCGGTCGGGCTCGGCATCGGCGGCTACCGGACAAAGTCGCTCGACAGTGCCGTTGCGGCCGCCGGTTCAAACTCCGCAACCCACAAAGCGGGCGGCGCGGGCTCGTTCTGGCGGATCGTGAACGCGGTCATACCTAGCACCACCTTCCGCGCACTTGGCACTACCGCAGTTGTGATGGTCGACGATACCGCCATGGCCGAATTGGCGTGCGCTGAAGTCGAGCGAGTCATAGCGGCAGTCGATTCTTCTTGCAGCAGATTCCGGCCAGATTCGGAACTTCTGGCGCTCAATGCTCACTTCGCTGGTGAATCAACCCGCCGATCGGGTTTCGTTGCATCACCGATGCTTTTCGATGCCGTTGCCCATGCAGTTCGCGCGGCGGAGCTCACCAATGGAGTCGTGGATCCAACGCTGGGTCGAGCGTTGCGTTCGCTCGGGTATGACCAAGATTTCTTGTCGGTTCCGCCTGATGGCCCACCGATCGCGGTTTCGATTCGCCGCAATTATGACTGGACCTCGATCTACTTGGATTCCGATACTCGCACGATCGGCCTGCCAAGTGGCGTTGAGATTGACCTCGGAGCGACTGCCAAAGCCTGGTGTTCCGATCTATCGGCACAAGCGGCAAGCGAAGCGATTGGCTCCGGCGTGTTGGTAAGTCTGGGTGGGGACATCGCAGTTTGGGGGACTCCGCCTACCGGTGGCTGGACGATCCGTGTCGGCGATGACCATGCGTCGAGTCTCGACGAACCCGGCGACGACGTTTCAATTGTGAGCGGTGGCCTGGCGACGTCAAGTACAACAGTTCGACATTGGCGGCGAGGGAACCAAGAACTCCATCACGTGATTGACCCCGCAACCGGGGAGCCTGCTCTCGTTGCGTGGCGCACCGTCTCGGTCGCGGCAGTGACATGTCTCGACGCGAACATTGCAACCACTGCAGCGATCATTCTTGGTGTCGACGCAGTCGACTGGCTTGGCGAACGTGGGCTGCCTGCCCGGTTAGTCGATCTGGCTGGGAACGTCACCGTTTTGGCTGGGTGGCCGAGCGCGATCGAATCGGGAACTTCGTGATGTTTGCCGCCAGTGTTGGCTCGACTTTGTGGTACCTCGCTCGGGGCACCGGTTTGGTTTCGATCGTGTTGCTCACGATGGTCATGGTTTTCGGTATCGCCCAGGTTCAGCGATTTGCCACCGAGGGTTGGCCGCGGTTCGTGATCGCCGGATTACACAAAAATCTGTCGTTGCTGGTCGTGGTGTTTTTGGCGATCCACATCTCGAGCTCGGTTATCGATGCGTTCGCACCGATCCCGTGGATCGCCGCGGTCGTGCCGTTCGTCGCGTCGTATCGGCCGATCTGGCTCGGATTGGGCGCGCTGAGCTTCGACTTGCTGTTGGCACTGGTGATTTCGAGTTTGGTGCGCCAGCGGATTGGACCTCGACTGTGGAGAGTGATCCATTGGACCGCATATGGCTGCTGGCCAATCGCTCTTGTTCACGGGTTGGGTACCGGCAGCGATACGCGAGTGGGGTGGGTGCAAGTGCTGTACCTGCTGTGCCTCGCAGCAGTAATCGGATCGATTGTGTGGCGCCTCGCAACCGGATGGTCAACGGACCCGATACGACGTTCATTGGGCATTGGAGCAATCATTTTTGTGATCTTGGTGGTGCTGGGATGGTCGTTAGTTGGGCCTACCCAGACTGGCTGGGCTCGAAAGGCCGGTACACCCGAATCGGTGCTCGCGAAAATCTCGGGCTCGAACAGCGCGAGCGACCCCGGAAGCGAGATTGCGGCAACCGATACATCGATCTCGACCGCAAACGCGGTGAAGTGGACGCTGCCGTTTGGTGCGGATTTTTCCGGATCGGCAGTGACCGACGGAAATACGACTACTGCGACGGTGACTATTGATGGCACTCTCAGCGGTGGTGCCGCAGGCCACCTTCATATTGTGATTTCTGGACCACCTGTAGATGGCGGGGGAGTACGCATGAAATCAAGCAAGGTGACAACTGGTCCGCTTGGTAAACCGGATCAATATGCAGGCACGGTGACCGCGCTCACTCGGGGTCAAATCACTGCCGTCGTAAAATCGACAACCGGTGAGGCAATCAGCATGGTCGTCACCCTGAAACTCGACGATGGAGCCCAAACCGCATCGGGGACCGTCGCAGCTCAGGCCGGTTCGTGATGGCATACACAACAATGACGAGGACGCTGCCGTGACTGGATTGAGTGGGACGACATCGGTGGTTACGCCAGACCCAAAAAGTTTGCCGCGGTTGTTTCCGTCAGGCGGGATGACGTCGCTAACCGAGCATCTCGCATGGTACGGACCGCTTCCATCGCGGAGTTCAGACCTTATTCGTGACGTCGAAGCAGCGGGTTTACGTGGTCGCGGCGGCGCGGGTTTTCCGACTGCGATCAAAATGGCGGCAGTGGCAGGCCGACGCGGTCGGGCAGTGGTCGTGGCAAATGGGACAGAAGGTGAGCCAGCCAGCAGCAAGGACAAAACATTGTTGGGTTCGGCTCCACACCTAGTGCTTGATGGTGCAACGTTGGCCGCCGAGGCAGTTGGCGCGCGTTCGATCATCGTTTGTGTCGAGCGCACCCAAGTTGCGTCGTTGACGATCTTGACTCGGGCAATCGAAGATCGAAAACGTGCGGGACTCGACCGAGTCGAAATTACCATCGAAGGCGCGCCAGACCGTTATGTCGCGGGCGAAGAGTCCGCGCTGGTTCATTGGTTGAATGGCGGTGAAGCCAAGCCAACGTTTGTGCCGCCTCGTCCGTTTGAAAAAGGCGTCGGGGGCCGTCCGACGCTGGTGGACAACGTCGAGACTCTGGCGCACGTTGGTTTGATCGGCCGATACGGCTCGTCATGGTTTCGTTCGCTGGGGACCGCTGAAGATCCCGGGACAACATTGTTGACATTGTCCGGTGCCGTCGCTCGACCAGGTGTCTACGAAGTCCCAGGTGGGTCGTCATTAGTGTCGGTTCTTGAAGGAGCAGGCGCCGTTACCGATTCGCTGCAAGCAGTATTGATCGGCGGATATTTCGGAACGTGGTTACCGCGTTCGCAATTGCAGGAGGTTGACCTGGGTGCGACCTCACTTCGAGGTGCGGGTTCAAGTCTTGGCTGCGGGATGGTGTTCGCATTGTCTACCGATGCCTGCGGTCTCGAAGAGTCTGCGCGTGTCGCTCGATGGCTCGCGGGAGAGAACGCGGGTCAGTGCGGGCCATGTGTTTTTGGGCTTGATTCGTTAGCCGCGACACTTGAGGGCATGGTTGTTGGCGGATGGGATGCCCATGCTTCTTCCGAACGTGTGCAGTCGTTACTGCATCAGATCGCCGGGCGGGGCGCCTGTAAACATCCAGACGGCGCAGTTCGTTTCGTGCAGAGCACATTGCGAGTTTTTGCCGCCGAAATTGCGCGTCATGCCGAACATGGCCGGTGCGGCCGGTCTGCTGGTCATCTCCCGACCCCGACACCAGGAGCTTGGCGATGAGCCTGCGCATTGTGGTCAACCCAATCACCTGTGTCGCTCATGGCATGTGCCACGAGTTGTTCCCCGAGCGCATCCAGCTTGATGAGTGGGGGTATCCGATGATTGATCCATCACCGATTACCCCAGATATCGAAGAGCATGCGCGTCGCGCTGCCGCAGCGTGCCCGACCCTGGCGCTCGTCCTCATTGACGAAAAAGCCTGAGGACGTAGCCGCTCGTTATTGCGCCATCGAGCTATTGCCGTCTATGACGGGGCTGACGGGGTCCACCAACCGTCGAGACAGGCCTGCAACGCTTGACTCCCAAACCGCACAGGAGCGCCCAAGCTGTGAGCACTATTGAACACATCGTCGGCCGTGAGGTACTCGACTCTCGAGGCAATCCCACGGTTGAAGTCGAGGTCTTTCTCGATAGCGGCGCGCAAGGGCGCGCCATTGTGCCATCGGGCGCGTCGACAGGGCAGTTTGAAGCGGTTGAATTGCGCGATGGCGGCGAGCGATTCGGCGGCAAAGGGGTGTTGCAAGCTGTCGGCCACGTGGACGATGAAATCTACGACGCCATAGTTGGCCGCGACGCGCTACAGCAGCGCGAGATCGATCAAGCGCTCATTGACCTTGACGGAACTGACAACAAGGGCCGACTCGGGGCGAATGCCATCCTTGGAGTTTCGCTCGCCGTCGCGCGCGCCGCGTCGGAAGAACTTGATCTTCCTCTGTACCGGTATATCGGTGGAGTAAACGCGCATGTTCTGCCAGTGCCGATGATGAATGTGCTTAATGGCGGGGAGCACGCGGACAACAACATTGACCTGCAGGAATTCATGATTATGCCGGTCGGCGCTGCGTCGTTCCGTGAAGCACTGCGGTGGGGTACCGAGACCTACCACGTGCTCAAAAAAGTGTTGCACGAGCGAGGATTGTCAACCGCAATTGGTGACGAAGGCGGTTTCGCACCTGACTTGGGCTCGAACGAAGAAGCCTGCCAGTTGCTCGTAGAAGCCATTGATCGGGCGGGATTTGTTCCAGGTCAGCACATCGCGATCGCCCTTGATCCGGCTTCGACTGAGTTCTATCGAGACGGTTCGTATGTCCTTGCCGGTGAAGGCCGTAGCCTGAGTCCGGCCGAGATGGTCGATTACTACGCCGACTTGGCTGACCGCTATCCGATCGTATCGATCGAAGATGGAATGGCCGAAGAAGATTGGGATGGTTGGCACGCGCTCACGCAACGTCTTGGTGATCGGGTGCAGTTGGTGGGCGACGACCTGTTCGTGACCAATACTGAGCGTCTGGCCCGAGGTATTGCCGGTGGTGTGGCGAACTCGATTCTCGTCAAAGTAAATCAGATCGGGTCACTGACCGAGACCCTTGATGCGGTTGGCATGGCGACTCGCTCGGGATACAGCGCCGTGATGTCTCACCGTTCAGGTGAATCGGAAGATTCCACGATCGCTGACTTGGCAGTCGCGACCAACTGTGGCCAGATCAAGACTGGTGCACCGGCTCGAAGTGACCGCGTCGCGAAGTACAACCAACTCTTGCGCATCGAAGACGACCTCGACCAAACGGCCGCGTTTTGGGGTGGAGCTGCGTTGAAACGTGGTCTACGTCAGTCATGAGACGCGTCGTGGTGCCAGTGGTAGCGACGGCATTATTGCTAGCACTCTTGATCATTGGCGTATTTCCGACCCGAAGTTATTTCACTCAACATCAAGCCATTTCAGGTGCCGAAGTGGAACTCGCCAATCTCACTCGCACCAATGACACCGCCCAAGCACAAGTCGATCGTTTGCAGACCGACGCTGAGATTGAGAAACAAGCACGCGAGCAATATGGCCTGGTCAAGGCTGGAGAAGAGGCCTACCACGTGCTTCCTGATCCGCAAGACCCGCCTAAGGTGCCCGATGTTTGGCCGTTCTCCCGCCTGCAACAGCGCCTCGATCGCTAGGGCGACCGCAGGGTCATGAGATGAGCTCGACAGCGATGCAAAACTCGGCGAAGTACGCGTTTGTCGCGGTAGTCGCGATCATTTTTTTCGGAGCATTTGGTTCCTACTGGTTTTTCCTTCGGGGCGACACTCCGTCGCGTGCCGCGCTTCGTACTGCACCGGTAACGACGGTGGCGGGTGATTCGCCATTGTCGCCAGTCGGCGACTGGAACATTGTGTCGAGCGACCAAGTGTTTGTGGGATATCGGGTGGCCGAACTTTTTGGTGGAGAAACGATCAAGACGACAGCGGTCGGTCGCACAAACTCGGTGAGTGGCACGATGACCATCACCGAAACGGCAGTAACCGCCGTCACGCTGAGCGCGGATCTCACCAAGATGACGAGTGACCGACCTCAGCGAGACCGGGTTCTTGTTGACAGCGGATTACAGACTCGAACGTTTCCGCAAGCGACGTTCCAACTCACCACGCCAATCCCGTTAGGCAATGCGCCTGCGCTGGGCGATGAAGTGAACGTGGTCGCCTTGGGCGATCTCACGTTGCACGGTGTGACCCATCAGGTTTCGATTCCGATGCTCGCCCGTTGGAACGGCGCGACGATCACGGTTGCCGGCAGTACCCGAATCGAATTTGGCGATTATGACATTGAGGCGCCGAATAATGCGTTCGTGTCGGTTGAACACTCCGGTGAGTTTGAGGTTCAACTCACTTTTGTGCCGGCCTAGACGTCGATGGTGGGTTCGGCGGCAACGGTGAAGCCGACTTGCCAATCGGGTTCGGTGTCGTCGTCAATTGCGAGCCGCCATGAGAAACGTTGGCCACTTGGAAGCACCAGACCGCTGAAGTTCACCGCAAGTGGCATCGGCAGTGGCGTGCCTGCTCGCATGTGTTCGTTGCGACCGACTTCGAACTTTCCTTGGACGATGACTGGTTGATCGCCGATAAGCACCGGCATTCCGTCCTCGTTCAGCAATTCGAGTTTCCAGTCGTGTGATCGGCCAGCGCGGTCCCACGGAACGTCAATTTTGACGGCAATTCCGAGCGGACTCGGCGAAGCCGAAATAATGCTGAGCCCTCCGCCCAGAATAAAAAGTTTGTTGTCAGCGACCTGGGCTGCATCGGCGAGAAGCATGGTGACGCGGATTTGGGATGGCGAACCAACGAAGTCATTCACCCTGCAAGTTTAGGTCCGGTTGACGCGAGTTTCGTCGGGTGACCGCAGTAACAATCACCGCGATGAGCGCGCCAACGACGATCAGTAACCAGCACTGGGAACGCAAGTCACCCACGGTGACATCAAAGGTGATCCGACTCGCCTGACGCACGAGCACGGTTGAGCCCTTTGAGGGGTCACCGATGCCTCGCACGCCCCACTTCACTCCCACCGCGAGGGCCAGAAGTGTCACAGCCCCAACCGCGGCGATTGCCCCGCTGAGGCCCATTGCCATTTGGGCTCGCCGTCGAGCCAGGGCAATGGCCACGATGCCCGAAGCGAGGGCCATGAGCGGCAGCAAGACTCCCGCTATCCGAATTGCGCTCACGTGTTGCCAAACGAATGGCAGGTCGCTGCGTTGGGCCAAGACAACCTCGCAGCATCCGGATGACTCGGCGATGTCGACCACCTTTGACACGACCATGTTCTTGGTGAGTGACGGGGCAAGTACCCCCAGCAATTCCGTTGGTGTGAGCGAGATTGCGCCAGTCCCGGAAACCAATTCTTGATTAATCACCTTGACGAGTCGGGTGGTGATTTCCTGCGCCGATTGCGATGCCACCGCGCTGGCGACAGCGTGATCGATGACGGTTGCTACTGGTTCGACCGCGGTTTCGGCGAGTCCTTGAAGGATGGTCGGAAGTGTTCCGGTTGCTTGTTCAAGTGCCGGATGCACCACGGTTTCGTCGAACAGAGCGGTCACTGCTGCTTGAGTATCAGTCGTGCCGGTAATCGTCTGTGCCTTAGCGATCACCGTCGCGGTGTCATAGACGTCTTGACGAATCCAAAATGCCAAGTTTCCGAAGAACAATGCGAAAACTGCGATGATCGCGAAGGTGGCAGCTATGCCCGATGGTGATGATCGTTTCTGGGGCGCAGGTGGTGCATCAGTCGAGTTCGAATCATCGAAGGAAGTCATTGGTGTTGTCCGTTCACGTATGTGGGTGTTCGGGGCTCCCACCAGGCCCGCCAATCGGTAAACGCTCGGCGCCGTTGAATCTGCCATCCATGTTCAGCGCGAATCAATTGATCTTGATACCGCAAACCGGCAATTGGTAGGCGACCATCATGTCGAAGTGGATCGGCATAGACGTGGTGGGCATTGACCCAAGTCTCGCTCGTTGCGGTGTCGCCGTTGACCTCTATCGCGCAGTTGCCCATTTGATGGACAGTGACTTGGTAAATCCCGATGGCTGCCTCGATATGATCGACGACCTGCTCGGCTGGAACCGATGGACCTATGGGCAGGAGATCGGAGTAATCCACAAGCGTTCCGGGCGCGAATACCGCTTTGACCGGTGCCCAATTTCGTCGATCTACATTGACGAAATACTGCAGCAATAGTTGTTGGATCTGGTGGTGATCGTAGAAAACGCTTTCCGGGACCGCTCTATTTTCGTGAACCATGGATCAGAGTTCACCTCATCCACGCTTGATCGGCGAGGATGGCGGGATGCAGACGCGGCCCGGCGGTGAATCGACCAATGATTTTCCTGACTCATCAGGGTCACCTGAGGCACTTGACGAGCAATGGCCGACGGACCTGGCCGAGAGCGGGGTTATTGAGCTACTGCTTGGTCGCCGGCCTCAAGGACACTACGAGATTGTGGTCACGAGCGCGTCAGGCGATCCGATAGTGATCCGAAATAGTCCGCTATTGACTGACGGTACGCCGATGCCGACCAGGTTTTGGTTGGTGGATCCCTCGCTTCGATCGGCCATCGGGCGCCTCGAGGCTGATCAGGGGGTTCGCCGCGCTGAAATCGAAGTGGATCCTGCCGCTATCGCTGAAGCTCATCGTCGGTATAGCGCCGAGCGCGATGCGGCAATTGCCGACGATCACCTTGGGCCGCGTCCATCGGGTGGCGTAGGCGGGACTCGTAAAGGGGTCAAGTGCCTGCATGCGCATTACGCCTGGTATCTCGCGGGTGGTGACGATCCGGTTGGCTCGTGGGTTCACGAGCGTTTGCCTCAGTATTTAGTTGTCGGCGGTCAGGTTGCCGGAGATGAAGTTGAGTAATCGCGTCGCGGCCATCGACATTGGCACAAATTCGGTCCGACTCTTAGTAGCGGAACTCCCCGATTCGAGCAGTCGGAATGGCAAGTTGGTCACCATTGCGCGACTGATGCAGATCACTCGTCTTGGGTACGGCGTCGACGCCACCAAACGACTTGACGGAGCGGCAATCGAGCGCACGATTTCGGTGTTGCGCGAGTATCGGCAGGTGATCGATCGCGAAGTGGGCGAAGGGTCAACCGCAATCCGGATGACGGCGACTTCGGCCGCTCGCGACGCGTCCAATCGCGACGCATTTTTTGATCTCGCGGAAGCAACGGTTGGTGTTCGACCCGAATTGCTCTCCGGTGAAGAAGAAGGACGCCTCTCGTTTATGGGAGCGACCGCCGATCTCGACCCGTCGCTCGGCCCATTTTTGGTGGTGGATATCGGCGGCGGTTCCACCGAGTTTTCTTTTGGTCAAACTGCCTGTGAGCTGAGCCTGTCGACGGAGATGGGTTGTGTGCGATTCACTGAAAAGTTCATCGACCATGACCCTGCGCTCCCGGAGGAACTGCTCGCGGCACTTTCGGTCGCTGAAGCCTTCGTTGACGACGCTCGCCAGGCGATTCCGATGATCGGAACTGCGCAGACGGTTGTGGGATTAGCGGGAACCGTTTCTGCGGCAGCTGCGGTTGAAATCGGGCTCGCAACCTATGACCGAGATCGCATTCACCATTTTTCATTGTCGCGAGCGCAGGTCGAAGATGTCTTTCGCACGCTGGCGACCGAGAACCGAGAACAGCGCCTGGATAATCCAGGACTCGAACTGGAACGGGCTGATGTGATCGTGGGTGGGATGTGTATTTTTGTGTCGATCATGCGGCGGCTGTCGATTGAAACCTGCCTGGTGAGCGAAGCCGACATCTTGGATGGTCTGGCAATGTCGATGGGTACGTGATCGGCGAGTCGATTCTTTTGCGGCCGCCTGAGTACGATGCCGACCGTGTCGCTCTCCGATCGGGTATTGATGGGTCCAGGGCCGTCCAATCCCTACCCCGAGGTTGCCGCTGGGTTTGCCCGGCCGATGTTGGGCCATCTTGACCCTGAATTCATTGCCTTGCTCGACGAAACCGGCGAACGCCTGCGCACGGTGTTTAGGACTTCGAATGCGTTGACCTTTCCCCTTAGCGGCACAGGTTCGGCGGGGATGGAAGCGGCATTTGTCAATGTTGTCCGACCGGGCGACGTGGTGGTCGTTGGCGTGAACGGATTGTTCGGTGAACGGATGTGTGATGTCGCGGCCCGCTGCGGTGGTGAGGTGATTCGAGTTGAGGCCGATTGGGGTCAAGTACTCGATCCGCAAGCCTTGCTCGATGCGCATCCCGAGCCTCGAGTAATCGCGGTGGTGCATGCCGAGACATCGACTGGGGTTCGAAACGATGTTTCCTGTATCGGTTCGGGCGTAGCAGATCGATCTGGTGACACGCTGGTCTTGGTCGATTGCGTGACATCCCTCGGTGGCATCCCGGTTGAGGTCGATGGTTGGCAGGTCGATCTTGCCTATAGCGGGACGCAAAAGTGTCTTGGTGTGCCGCCGGGCTTGTCGCCATTCACTGCGAGTCCACGCGCGCTTAGCCAACTGGTTGAGAAACCGCGCTCGTGGTATCTCGATCTGTCAATGTTGGCTCGCTATGTCACCGGGGATACCGCTCGCGCTTACCACCACACTGCGCCGATCGCGATGATCTTCGCCCTGCATGCTGCACTTGGTGCGTTGCTTGATGAAGGATTAGACGAGTCATTTGCGCGACATCAGCAATGTGGCGAGTTGCTCCAGAACGGTTTGATCAATCGAGGATTTAGGTTGTTGGCCCCGGTGGGACATCGATTGCCACAGTTGACGACTGTGTGGGTGCCGGTTGAACGGCTACCCAACGGTGTTGAAGAGGCTGTGGTTCGTCGATTGCTCCTTGACCGTTATGGAATTGAGATCGGGTCAGGGGTCGGGCCCCATGCGGGAAAAGTCTGGCGCATCGGTTGTATGGGCCACACTGCTCGCCCGGCCAACGTGCTTGCGCTCCTCGGCGCGTTAGACGAGGTGTTGTCATGACGGCTCAATTCGGCCGGCGAGTCGTGTTGCGGCCCCTCGTCGAGACTGATTTTTCGGTTTTCCGTGAGGTGAGAACCCGAAATGAAGCGTGGCTCACTCGATGGGAACCGTCGCGCATCCCCGGCCAACCTGACGTCGTGAATGACCCGGACGCGTTTGCCATGCGTTGTGCTGCACGTACCCGAGATCGACAACTTGGCAACGGATTTGGATTCGGAATTTTCGCGGCAGGCATGTTTTGTGGCGAAATGAATCTGTCGTCGGTGCAGCGTGGCCCGTTTCAAAGTTCGTACGTCGGCTATTGGATCGACGAGCGTGAAGCGGGAAACGGTTATGTGCCCGAGGCCCTGGTAGTCCTGTTTCGGCATGTCTTTGAGGACCTGCACCTGCACCGCGTGCAGATTGCGATCATTCCTCGTAACCGCGCAAGTCGGCGCGTCGTCGAGAAATTACAGATCCGCGAGGAAGGCACTGCCTTGCGCTATCTGGAGATCAACGGGGTTTGGGAAGATCACGTTCGCTACGCCATGACGACCGAAGATTGGGTTGAGCGGAGTGAAGAACTTTTATCGACCTGGGTCGACTGATGGCGATTCAGCTGATGGCCAGTCGACTGATGACGAAAAGTGACGTAGTTGGGGTTACCGACCGCTAATTCGTTTTTGTAAGGCAGCCAGTCGTTCGGCAAATGCTGGCTGATCCATCGACCACAGCTGAGTCGTGAGTTCGAGCTCAACGGCAGTGTCGTGGTCGTTGATGGTGAGGCAATCGTCGAGCGTGGCTTTAGTTCGCTGCAGCAATTCCCGTGGCGTGTTTGCGGCTCGGGTGGCTAGAGCAATGGCTTCATCGAGCAGGACGCTGTCATCGACGCAGCGCCAGACGAGTCCGACAGTCTCGGCCTCTGGACCATTGAGGACTTCGCCAAACAACACCATTGCCCGGGCCGCAGCGGGACCGATGGAGCGTTGCAACATCCAGGTGTGTCCGCCGCCGGGATGAATACCTAATTCAAGAAAACGGGTATCAAAGCGGGCACTGAATGACGCCAATCGCACATCGCAGACCAAAGCCAAGTTCATACCGGCACCGACGGCTGCTCCATTGATTGCAGCGATGGTGGGTAACGGCGAGCGGCCAATGCGGAGAAAGCCTTCATAGATGTGCAGCAGACCATCACGGCGGGAGGTGCCGAGGTGTGCAAGGTCCGCGCCGGCACAAAATGCGGGTGCTGTCCCGGTGACGATGACCGCACCCACCGATTCATCGTCCTCGAAGCCGTCAAAGGCGACGATGATTTCATCAACCATCTCGGCATTCAGCGCATTGCGACGGTCGGGATCATCGAGCGTGAGGATGGCGACACCATCGGTTACTTCAGTTTTGATGAAGTTCATCGAACAAGTTGCCCCTTACCGATCGCGAATCACAGCCGGCGAATGGCGAAAAAACTGCTCGACATCGCGCTCGTATTGATACGAGGGTGCAGTCGAGCCAATGGTGTCGCGCAATCGGCTCGCCTCAATGTAGGCCTTCACCGTTCCAGCCGAGGTGTAGTTATACCGAAACCCCGCCTCTTTCAGGCGTCGATTGTCAATGCCGCGTCCGTAGCGCAGCAGGTCGAGTAGTTCGGCCGGGAGCGGAACGCCGATTTGCCGCAGCGGCCACGTAGCGAGTCCCGTAGCTAGCGGTGGAAGCGGAATTGTGCGCTTTCCGCAGAGGTGGGCAACTTCGCTCCAAGGCAACAGGCCATCGCCAGCGACGTTGAAGATGCCGGGGAGTTCGCGTTCGAGCACAAAAAGGATCGAACGGACGACGTCATCTTCATGCACAAATTGGAATCGCGGGTCGAAGCCAAAGATCGATGGAACGACGGGTAATTCGAGCGCGCGACTTATTGGCGTGACGATGTCGGGGCCTAGCACATTAGAAAAGCGCAGCAAGGATACGTTGACATGTGGGTTGTCTTCGGCAAAGTCATGGACGTAGTTCTCGACGCTTTCGAGGCTTCGTTCGACGCGGTTACGCGCCGGATGGGTCCGAGGAGTGTGTTCGCTGAACCATGCGGGATCTTCCATGGCCGTGCCATAGACGTAACTCGATGATTTGACGACGACATCGCGCACCGTGCTACCTGGCGCGGACGCCGCCGCAAAGAGATTCATGGTGCCAATGACATTGATCTCGTGCATTGTCCGTGCGCGAGTTTGGGTTGAGTCGATTATGAGGAACGTGTGGACGATGGTGTCAACTTTGGTCGCCTGCACAATCCGACTCAGGATTGAGTAGTTCTCATCGCTTCGCACGTATTCGGTTCGTTCAAGTTCGACGGTCGGCTCATGGGCATCAAGCCCGACGATGACGTCGACCGAGTCGTCCTTTTCGAGTGCTTGAGCCACGAGTCCGCCCCAAAATGAAGCCAGCCCTGTGATGAGTACGCGACGTCCCATGGTTGATGCCTCTTCAGCCGAACCACACCGAGCGGCGGGTGCGCACCATGTCGTAGAGCTCATGTTGAATCACGTCTCGGATGTGCTCGGAAGCATCCATGATTCGACTTTTTGAGTATCGCTCTTGACCAGTGGGAACATCGAAATAGATCGGGTCCAACACGCGGAGTTTGAACTTGGCCGGGAAATACGCGATTGATCCCAATACCGGACCAAAGACCAATTGATTTGCCGTGATTGGAAAATACGGAAGTTTCAATGCTTTGGCCAACGATGCTGACTTCCAGACAATCGGCATTGACTCTTCGGCACCGACAACCGCGATAGGAATGATTGGCACACCAGATCGCATGGCGATCTCGACGTATCCGCCGCGACCGAATCGGCGCAGCCGGTAGCGCTCGCCAACCGGTTTGCCTGGTCCTTTGCTCCCTTCCGGGAACACGAGAACGAGTTGCTGCTGTTCGCGCAGGAGCCGGTAGGCATTATCGGGATGGGCGACGACGCCGCCAAGTCGTGACCAAAACGTGCCAACGAGTGGCACAGACTTAAACAAATGATCAGCGAGTCCGTAACACGGTCGGCCAAGTTCGGTTTCGACCCCGTGCATAATGACTGGAGCATCACTGGGAATCGCACCGGCATGATTGGCGACCAGCAACGCGCCACCCTCTTTGGGTATGTTTTCGAGGCCCTCCCATTCAACGCGGAACCATCGGCGATAGACGGGATCAAACGCGGTGCGAGCGATTTCTCGCATGTGTTCTGAGCGTCCCCACTCGTCGACGTCACTCATGCGAGGATCATCCAATCGCGTCTCGACGACCCCTCGCATGGGCACCATCGAAAGCGCAGATCCGGCCGTTTGGACCTCAATGATGTTGTCCGTTGAAGCCTTGGAATCGGCCCCACCGTGTTCGTGGCTGGTCGTCGGTGGCTGAGCCATGGCGATGATGCTAAGTCATCGGCACCAGTGATTCCTCAGTGACTTCCGCCACGCCATTTCGTGGCCTACGGATCGAACGATTCAGGGTCATCGCCGGCAAGGTAGGACTGGCCCACATCGCACGTGTCGGCGACTGGACACCACCGGCAACTTGGTCCCGATCGGCGGCTGGCATCGTCAGTCGATGTTCGGAGTTCGACCATGCGCGTTATGCCATCAATGGTTCGGGCCAGCGCGGCACGCAAGTGGCCCTCGGTGACCGCTTCGGGGTGCGCTTCGGCATTTTCGAGGTAGTAACTCGCTACGAGCCGCGGTGGCGTTCCGATCCTTAATGTTTCGAGCAGTGCATAAAAGCGTAGGTCGTCGATGTGACTCATCGCGAAGCCACCGGTCTTGAAATCGATCAGTACTTTTCCGGCGGTCGTGCCATCGGCAACCCCAAGCGCGAGGTCGGTCTTTCCTGACAGCACGATCTTTCCGGCGAAAAGTTCAACTCGAATTTTGCCTTCGAGCACTGGTCGCCACGTCGATTTGAGCGGAGGGAAGCATTCGAAGAACGTGGTGACCCGCTCGACGGCTCGGCCGCGTAACTCGGCTCGATCGATGTCGCCACACGTCCGCAACCAGTCGCCCAATCCGTCGTTGCTTTGCGAAAGTCGAGCGATTGTTTCGTCGACCAGATTTGCGGGAACTGGTTGTCCACTCCAGTTGACGCCAAGTTCTATAGCTTTGTGGGCAACGGTGCCGCGCGCTGTTGGGACTGTCCATTCGAATTGTGCATGTTCATCGGCGAGGTAGCGCACCTCGCAGCTGTGGACTTGCGCGAGTTTGTGCTTGCTCACGAAGAGTTGGTCTCGTTCAGCAAATGTTGCGACGACCGGTTCGAGTGCGTCCTCAAGGCTCGCCCGCAATTCATGGCGAAGGCCCGCGTCGAATTGGGGACGTTCGCTTCCACTCGAACCGAGGAGGTCGACGACCGTTTGTTGGGCGGGGTTGAGGGCCGAGCTCGGGGTCGACGCTGGTTGTTCTGAAGAGGGAGACACCAACGGTCACCCTAGATCGGCTTGACCGACGACGTCTCCTAGTCGAGCGCCACCAGTCGATCACGCACCGAGCGGCGTCATCGGCTGAACTGCTGCGATGCCCGAAGGTCATACCATTCACCGACTCGCCCGTGACTTACGTCGTGATCTCGCCGGTCAAGTTGTCGCGGTGACATCGCCGCAAGGGCGATTCTCGGGCGGCGCAAGCCAGATAGATGGATTCAGGCTGTTGTCAGCTGAGGCGTATGGAAAACATTTGCTGATCGACTTCGAACCGCCGGCACCGGACGGCGTTCTTCACATTCATCTCGGATTGTTTGGTCGGTTCACGCGATTCGCTGATGGCGCACCAAGTCGATCTGAGAAATCCTCAATCGCCAATGAAGTTTCCGGAGCATCGTCGGTGCGACTGCGGCTCGCGGCGGCGGGATGGGCGTGGCAACTTTCAGGACCGACTGTTTGTGCGTTCGTCAATGATCAGGAATTGCGAAAACTCCGCGATCGATTGGGTCCGGACCCGCTGCGCTCCAATGCTGATCCTGCGCTATTCGTTGCTTCGGTGCGAGCATCGAGACGCGCCATTGGCGCGTTGTTGTTGGACCAGTCAATTGTCGCGGGGATCGGCAATGTCTACCGAAGTGAGTTGTGCTACCGATTGAGACTCGATCCACGAACACCGGGCAATGAGCTGTCCGCTGACGAAGTGCGATGGTTGTGGGACGACGCGGTCGCACTGCTGACTATTGGTGTGCGGCTTGGACGCATCGTGACCGTGGATGCCGTGGGCGACAGATCGACGAAGGGGAGTGGTCGCCGTCGGAACACGGTGGCTGACCTACCAGCCGGAAAGCGTGTATCGGTCTATCGACGCGATCACTGTTTGGGATGTGGGGCCGAGGTTGAACGATTCGACCTAGGCAATCGATGGGCGTATGTGTGCCCGGTTGAACAGCCGTCGCAATCGTGAGCAAGTAACGAACCTGGGAGCGCTGTCATACCCCCTGATCATGATGGTGAGCGATGGAAGCCACGTCTGTTCGATTCGCATCTGCCGCCCGCACTATTGGTCATGCCGCCCGCACCCTCGGCTTGCGCGTGCCCGGGTATAGGAGTCCTCCAAGAATTACTGGCGTGGAGCGCTCAGTGAGGCGCCGTTCCGACGGTGGATCCACCGTCTCAGTGCGACTGCGTGGTCGTCCGTGGCTAGCAGTTTTGGGCGACATGGTCGAAGGTGTCGTGGTCACCAATGACCTGACCGGGGCAGCGGCAGACCGGGCACGGGGCGCGTTGTGGGGAGCCATCGAGACCGATGAGGTGCGCGCGGCGTGATCGCTGATCGCGGCCTGAGGCGTAGAACTCGTCGCGTAGTTAGAAGTTTTCGCTGTTGTACCGCTTGATGGCCGCGTCGATTTGCGATTGGGCCTGGGTGGTGGCGTTTTGGAGGTCCATGCCGTTGAACATCATCTGGTCTTGGGCCTCCCCGATTGCTGTTCGGAATTCGTCATAGGGCCCGATGAGCGGACCGGGGAAGCTTGGATCGATCTGTTTGACCTGGTCGTAGGCGATTTTTAGCCACCGACCCGACAACGATGCGTCGAAAAAAGCCTGAGACTGAGGGAGCGAAGCGGCGGCATCGAGATACGGAAGGTAGGAGCCTCCGATGAGCATCTGCGCTTGAGACTCGGGCGAGTTCATGAACTTGGCGAAATCCCACGAAGCCGCCTGCACTTCGGGTGTACCGGTATTGGTCATGTACCACGCGGCCCCACCCATCTGTGTGCGATTTCCTGCACTGTCATCGATGCCCGGAAAAACTGACGCTCCGATATCAAGCGTGTCATCAGGTTTGGGTTGATCGAGTCCAGCGATCCCGGTGCCGTTTCCTTGCAAGAATGATTCGACTGATGTGGCGGCCGATGACGAGTCCACCAGCATCGACGCCTGCTGGTTTGCCATTGCAAGGTATTGGTTGATCTGTCCTTCGGTCGCGGGTACCGCCTGCATCAATCCGTCGGATTTCATGTCGGTAAACCATTGCCATAGTCCAATGAGTGGATCGTTACCGGTGATGTTGCCGGCATCGGTTTTGGCACCGCCGCGCCCATTGTCGTTGTTGACGAGTGTTGCGCGAGCGCCGGTCATCCAAAACTCGGTCTTCCACGATGACATTTCCTGCACGAGTGGGTGTTCGACGCCGGCGGAGGCTTTAAGCTTCTGCGCCGCATCACGCACTTCGGCAAGGGTCTGAGGCGGATGGTTTGGATCGAGCCCTGCTTTCCGAAACTGTCCTTTGTTGAAGTACAACAGGACGTTTCCGAGATTGGCTGAAACGGGCCACAACACGCCGTTGATGGTGTAGTAGTTGCGGGCGACTTGGAGAAACGGACTCATGTCGTAGTTGTCGGCGTTGATGCACGCTTGAGCGGGCATGATGACGTTCGAATCGGCCAGCGTTTGAGTCGCGGTGTCATCAAACATCACCAAGCCGGGTAGCTGTTTGCTTGGCACCGCCGATTGAAATTTGCGCATCAATTCGGGGTACGAGGTGCCCTGCGCTTCGAGATGCACCTTCACTTTGGATTGTGACGCGTTGTAGACGTTGGCAAGTTCTTGCATCGTCGACAACGACTTGGCTTGTTGGGTATGCCACACCACTAGATCAATCGGACCGGCGGTACCGTCGAGTGCTTGAATCGGACAGACCGGAAGGGCGCTATCGAAACCTGGCGCGCTGGTTGATTTTGCTGCGGTCCCGCAGGCAGCTAAGGCAATGACGGCGACGATCATGAGCATGGTGCGACGCGCATGTCGAGCGCGCTGGCGATTCGGGAGATTCGACATGGACAGCTCCTCTGATGGTGTTTTTGGGGGGTGGGGAACAGCAGG
Organism: Actinomycetes bacterium; assembly: GCA_037138595.1. Lineage (GTDB taxonomy): Bacteria > Actinomycetota > Acidimicrobiia > Acidimicrobiales > Acidimicrobilacustridaceae > UBA4742. The sequence goes on from JBAXIB010000003.1 coordinate 83,871, forward strand.
CTCGAGTGATTGACGGGACTTGCCCGGTTCAGTCGAGTTCAGATTTGTGCCCGGGGTGGGACTCGAACCCACATGCCACTTTCGCGGCTGGGAGGTTTAAGCCCCCTGCGTCTGCCAATTCCGCCACCCGGGCGGGCAGGCCCACGCTACGCCGGTTCTTAGGAGTTGTTGAATTTTCCAAATTCGAGCGCAGTTGCCGACATCACTCGCTTACCTACCGACCGGTCGGTAGGCTACGGAGATGACCGTGATTGATGGTGAGGCCAACGAATCTCCGGTGGCCGACGACGCAAACCTGCCGCAGAGTACCGAAGCCGATCCGAGAGCCGAGACTGACGCCTTGAGCACGACGACTGCTGCTGGCTCACTGCTACCAGTGATCCGAATCATCCCGAAGTCAGCCTATGAAAACCCGACTGCGAAGGGTTTGGCATTTTTCGCTCGCGACCTTGTGGTCTACGGGTTGATCATCTGGGCGCTTACCGCGACTGATAACCCACTGCTCTTGGTTCCGTTGTGGTTGTTATCGTTTCTCGCCATTTCGGCACTGTTCATCATCGGCCATGACGCAGCGCACGAAGCGCTATTCAAAAGTCGCCGTCTCAACTCGGTGGTCGGCCATGTTGCGTTCTTGCCGTCGTGGCATGTCTACGCCGCGTGGGTGTTGGGCCACAATCGAATCCATCACGGCCATACGGTGCGCGAGGGAATGGACTTCGTGTGGCATCCCGTGACGCCCGAACAGTATGACGCGATGAATCGATTCGGGCGTTTGCGACACAAGTTGGAATGGTCGTGGATCGGACCTGGCGCGTACTACCTGCGCGAAATCTGGCTCAACAAAATGATCACCTTTGACCCGCCCGCAAAATGGGCCAAGTCAATCCGTCGCGACATCATCTTCATGTTTTCGTTCGTCGGTTTGGCGCTCATCCTTGGCGGTTTGTTCGGTTGGGCAACCTATGGATCTGTGGTCGGTGTGGTTTGGATGGATCTGAAAATCTTGGTGATCCCATTTCTGGGATTCAACTTCGTGATCGGTTCTGTCGTTCACGTGCACCACATTCAGCCGGATATTCGTTGGTACCCACGCCGAGAATGGACCAAATTTCACGGTCAAGTTGAGGGCACCACCATTTTGCGAGCGTCGTGGGCTCTCGATCTTTTTTTCCATTCGATCATGATCCATGTTCCTCACCACGTTGATATGCGGATTCCCTTCTACGGTCTTAAGCCGGCGGCAGAAGCAATCAAGACGGCATTCCCGGATGTTGTCCATGATGAGAAGCTTCGCTTCCTCGACTTCGTTGCCAATTCGCGCCAGTGCAAGCTGTATGACTTTGAAAACGGCGAGTGGATGACCTACCAGGCTGCCGCCGAAATGCTGGCGCGGACTGTCGATGGCAATGATTCGCTGCTCGAACGCAAGCGATTCTCGCGGGGAACGCTGGTCAACTAGTTCGCGCGGGCCTGACCCGTAGTTATTGAGCAACAATTTGACTGCTAGCGCTATGGCGTGACCGAGTTCGTGTCGAGTGGTCAGGTACCATTTCGTTGCACGCTTGGCGGCAGGGGAGCGGGTGTTTCCGAATTGGCTTAGGAGCGCATCATTACTTCCCCGATCGATGTAATACCAACCGAGGTCAATGAGTCAGCGGGAGCTAAAGGCATGCCGCCAGCGACTTTGGTTGAGCTTGTCGGGCCACCGGCTCATTCCTCGGCAAAATCGGGTGCGAAGAGCGGTCGCCGGGGCGGCGCTATCGAACCTCGACCCACGAGGACGAGCAGCGTGCACAAAGGGCGCGGCCGGCGCCGACTGTTGGTAGTCGTGTTGGCGCTGGTTGCGCTGGCAATCGTTCCGATAATTTCGCTGGTGGGCGCGTTGCGGGAGCCGGGAAACCTCACTGCGTCTGAACGTTCGGTCGAGTGGATGCGTGATCACAATCTCGGCCCGGTTGTCAACCAAGTTGAACACTGGTGGTTTATCAATCATCAGGCCAAAGTTGGTGGCGAACCTGACCACGGCCTTGCTATTGGTGGTCTGCCGACCCAACAAGCCAGTGAATCTGATACCAGCAGCGCTGCGGCATCGACTGGGCTTCCTCGCATCATTGAGACCCCCAAACCGGTTGACGTATCGGTACCTGACGGTTTGACCCCACTTCCATTTGAAGGGGTGTGGCAGCCAGTCGGACCACAAGTCGACGGATCGCCAACCATGTATGCGACCCAAGTTCGTCCCGACTCGGTTCACACCAGTGTGTTGGACGGACTCGTATGGCTTGACCCAAAACTGGTGCGGTTTGAGTTGCATCCGGGACTCAAGGAGCCGGGCGGTTCGTTCTTGACTCCGCCGCAGGTTCCGGTCGACCAGCGTCTAGCGCTTGTAGCGGCATTTAACAGTGGATTTCGATTGAAAGATGGAAACGGCGGTGTCTACCTCGAAGGCAAGACTGTCGCGCCGTTACGACCGGGTGCAGCATCGTTCGTGATTCTCGATAATGGCGAAGCGACAGTCGGCGCCTGGGATCGCGATGTGTCGATGCAGCCAAATGTGGTCAGCGTGCGACAGAATTTGGTGCTGATTGTTGACGGTGGACAACCGGTGGCCGGTCTCAACAACAATGTCAACGGCAACTGGGGTGGAACGGTTGGCAACACCGTGCTGGTGTGGCGATCAGCGGTCTGTGTCGACGCCAACGGCGGAATCATTTATGGGTACGGCAATGGCCTTGGTGCATTGTCTCTGGCCGAGCTGATGACGCGGGCAGGCTGCGAACGGGCCATGGAACTCGATATCAACCCGGCGTGGACGACATTTAACTTTTATGTCCCACTGGTGCCGGGGGATCCAACCTCGGTAGTTGGCACAAAGCTGTTGCCGGACCAGTCGAAATCGGCATCGCGCTACTTGTCGGATGAGGCTCGCGATTTCTTTGCGGTCTTTAGTCGTCTGCCGTAATTCGACCGATGTTCTCCCGCGCCGAAAACCGCATCACTGTCGGTTATCGTATGGCTTGTTCGTCCGACTGACGATGGCCGCATCCGGTTGTAGCAGCTGAGGAGTCACCAATCTCACCCCCCATTGAGACCCATACGGACTATGACTCGTCAAGTCCATTGATGCCGGGTTCGCCCCCGGCTGGATTGGTTGACCTGGTCGGTACGCCGAAACCAACGGGGGCCGGTGGCGGCGCTGTTGGCGATCCCCCGACTAGTGGATCGCGACCATCGGGCGGCGGATGGAAACGCCGCGTGATCGCGCTGGTATTTGTTCTGGGGTTGGTTTGTCTGCTCCCGGCGATTTCGCTCATTCAGGCGCTGAGCGCGCCGGGGAACCTGAGTGCGTCAGAGTTATCGGTTGAATGGATGCGAGATCACAACATGGGCTCGCTGGTCAACACGGTCGAACGCTGGTGGTTTACCAATCACCAAGTAAAAGAAGGTGGCGAGCCTGATCGCGCCATCGCTATTGATGCGCCCCCCGAATCAGCCGGCTCGAGTGGTTCGGGATCAAAGAATGAAAGTTCGCATGTTTCAACAACTCCGAAGCCAGCTGATGTGGCCGTGCCTGATGGGCTGAGCCCGCTTCCCGATGAAGGTGTCTGGCAGCCAGTTGGTCCAACGGTAGATGGCGCTTCGACCATGTATGCGACTCAGGTCCGTCCTGATGCCGTTCACTCGAGTGTTCTAGATGGTCTGGTTTGGCTTGATCCCAAACTGCTTCGGTTCGTTCTTCATCCTGGATTGCAGGTTCCAGGCGGCACCTTTGCTACGCCACCGAAAGTCCCAATGGATGAGCGACTGGCATTGGTTGCGGCGTTCAATAGTGGGTTTCGTCTCGAAGATGGCCACGGCGGTGTGTATCTCGAAGGCAAAACGGTCTCGCCGCTTCGAGTCGGCGCCGCATCGTTTGTCATTGACACCAATGGCGTGGCAACGGTCGGCGAATGGGGTCGCGATGTCTCGATGGGACCCAATGTCGTCAGCGTTCGTCAAAATCTTGACCTCATTGTCGATGGCGGCAAACCGGTAGCGGGTCTCGATGACAATGTCGACGGCAAGTGGGGCGCAACCTATGGCAACAAAGTGTTGGTGTGGCGATCGGCGGTTTGCGTTGATGCCAATGGAGGCATCATTTATGGATACGGCAACGGGCTGGGAGCGCTTTCGTTAGCCGAGTTGATGACACGGGCGGGCTGTCAGCGGGCGATGGAACTCGACATCAATACCGTTTGGATGACCTTCAACTTCTACGGCGCGGCGGTGCCGGGAGATCCCAATTCGGTGGTTGGAACGAAGTTGCTGCCAGATCAACGAAAGCCTGGCACCCGCTATTTAGCGGACGACGCGCGCGATTTCTACGCAGTGTTCAATCGCAATCCTTGAGCCTGGGCTTGCGCTGCTCGTGGTGGTCTAGGCGATAGTAGGATTGCTAACCGTGTCGACCAGCGTGCCGTCGGCAAGGCGCACGATGTTACCGAGGCTCAGCATTTCCTCGATTAAGTCTTGCGCATCCGAGCGTCCTTCGGTCGCGCGCTCGACTTCCCTCATCCACGTTTGTAGCTCTTCGTGACGGCGCAACAACATTGAATCTTGGATCGCCTTATCCCACAAAAGGCTGATCATTTCGGTGCCGTCATAGTTGGTTCCGGTACTACCGACCCAGGTGCGGTCGCGCATTTCACTGAGTGCGGTTCGGAGCCACGCGACATGGGGAGTCTCATCGGCGCGCACATAACTGATGATTCGTGCCGCTTCACCGTCGCTTGCAACCAAGCTGGTGTCGCTCAGCACGCCTTCGGCCCAGTGGAAACCGTGGAACGCCGAAATTTCGATGAACAGAAGACCGATCATTCGACCGACAACCATCTCTAGGGTGAAATCAATATCGGTTGGGAGCACGCGAGCGGCGATTGCCGCTGCGCGCATCGTTGCGACTTCAGCCTCGGTGCGAACCCCAGGGCGGAGGCCCATGCGAGCAAGCATTTCGCCGGTCTGGTCTTCGGTGACCGGATTATCGAATGCTAAGTCGCGAGCTGCGAACCACATGAGGTTATGGCCTGCTTCATCTTCGAACCCCGCTTCGTCGCGGGCGTGAGCCTCAAATAGACCGCCGCCAATATGGGCGATCGCCGTGCCGCTGATGTCTTCGGCAAATGTCGCCTGAAAGTCAGGAATCGGCATGAGGCGCAACATGCCGCCAAAACCTTCCACCGTCCCAATGCGGGTGAGCATCGAAATGGTGGGGCCTGGAACGCCACGCCGAATGAGCAGTTTGGATTGTTCGATATTCGGAAAATTCTCCGGCCAACTATCAATCGGAATGTCAAGGATTGGTGTCGCAAACTGCTCGACTCGTTGCGCTTCCCACGCATGAATGGCCGGCCAACGATTGGCCGTGCGAGGCGACACGTAGGTGCCTGAATGGTCAAAACCCCCGTGACAACGGACGCCATTGGCAAAAAGTGGCGCTTCAATCGGGTGATCGGCCAAGAGTTCTGATTCGGTGAACTCAACCTGAAGCGTGGTCATGGTTGTCCTTTCGCGATTTGGTCTGCGGTCCGAAGAGAGAAACGGTCTTCAAAGTCTACGCCCTGCGCATTTAAACAGCGCGTCGTGGTCAATTTTCGAGGGGCTTTATCGCCTCGGCGACTTGTTCGAGTTCAACGGTCCATCCGGCTGGGCTCGGTTCGTGCACCGGAAGTACGACGAATTTCGATGCACCGGCAGTAATCATCTTTTCAATAGCGATCCGCAACGCGGGCAGGCTGTCGGGCACGATGGTGTTCGGCTCGATTTCTGGTCGTCGGTGCGCGATGAACGCTGCCATGGCCGGCGGCATCGGACCGTTGCTATAGGCGATCACGGCACCAAAATGCTCAGGGTCGATCGACCGTTCGCCATCGGCAGCAACTTGGTTAATCGCAGGAATCCCGGTTGCAATGTCTTCGGCGGTGCAAAACGATGGAAGCCAACCGTCGCCGATGCGTCCAACTCGCCGTACTTCAGCTGGAGCGATGCCCCCTAACCAGATCTCGATTGGTTGTTGGATTGGTTTTGGATTCACCGTGACTGCTGAATAGCGATAGAAGTCGCCCTCGTGATCGACCGAGTCCTCAGTCCAAAATCGACGCAAGAGCGGTACCACTTCGTTCATGATCTTGGCGCGAGCAGTGCGCTCGACGCCGAAGGCCTGCTGCTCATGGGGGTCGGCAACGCCAAGTCCAACCGCAGGGAGCAAACGCCCGTGCGAGAGTCGATCAAGCGTTGCGAGTTCTTGGGCGAGCAATACCGGATTTCGACCAGGGACTACCAGCACTGATGTGCCCAATTTGAGCTTGGTAGTGCGAGCCGCAGCAAACGCGAGCGCGATGAGGGGGTCTGGCGCATCTCCACTAATTCGTTCGCTGAGCCACAGCGAGTCAAACCCAAGGCGTTCGAGATCGTCGACGAACTGAGCAAACGAGGTGGCATCGTTGGTCATGGTCCGAGTTCCGAGCGCGAACCCGATTCGAATCTTCATGACGATCAAGTTATCTGGCCGCCCAGCGCAACGAGTTAGTCGATTAACGCCTGAGCTTCTTGCACATTGATGACGACAGAACTTGAGCGGGTGATTGGTTGAAGGCTGCCGCCCGCTCCAGTGGACGCTGTCCACGATGTGACATAGGAGACAGTTGCGCTGATTGTTGGTTGTGATTTGGCTTGGTAGACGTGCGTGCATTCGCTGTGTTGGCCACTTGGTGGGAGGCGCAAGTCATAGGCAGTTCCGGGGCCATAACACTCGAGAGTTGTTCCATCGCCGAGGTTCCAGACAACAGTTGTTGGCGACGCCGTGACCGTTGAGGTAACACCATCGAGAGTCGCTGATGCGTGCAGTGGCTGCCATGGATCAGCAAGCCAGAGCCAGGTCGACACACCGACGAGTTGACTTACAGTCGTTGGTGGCGAAAGGGCGATGGTGGGGTTCGCGATCGACAGCAACTTGCGCGCTTGTGCGGCGGCTCGATCCGGAGTGTCGAGCCCGGCAAATGGATGAGCCGAGTCGTAGACGAAAACTTTTACGTAAACCACTGATCCGGATGAGTCCCAACAACGGAGCACCACGAGTTGTCCATCGCTCGGACGAATCGCACCAGCGGCGACATCGGCTACCGGAAGCGACTCGACCCCAATCGCGGCGTAATAGATGCACTCCCACGCGTGTGACCCGCCGCGACCCGATCGCCGAATTGAGCGAGAGCTGCCATCGGGATAACTGATGACGATGGCCTCGGGAGATCCGTTGTTGATTCCGCCGCTCGGGGTAGGTCCTGTGTGAACGGCATTCACAGCACCGTCAGCCGGCAGGGTTACTCCAATGAGTGCTGCGCTCATGATCGTGAACGCTAAGAAGGTGCGAAGCATGGGTTCTCTCCAGGAGTTTCGTTTTGTATTCGGAGTTCGCTGACGAGCCAGTGCCCGTCGACTTGGCGGAGGCTTCCGAGAATCTCTTGGGTCATGACGTCGCCGTTCACGACTTGGCCAGTCGCGGCACGAATGGTCTCGCCATCGTCGAAGGCGCAGTCAGCGACGCCGGCGATTCCATCGCGAAGGCTGATAAAGCTTGCTCGGTGCCGATAGTGGGAATGTTTCGGGAGGCGGCTGATGGTCCCGTTTGATTTGTTGATGTTGATTGAAGCAGTGATTTCGCTGAGCGCGGTCCCGATGGCGACGTGCTTGAGCTCGGGAAAATCGGGGTTGGGAGGACTATTGGCGCTAAGCCAAACCTGCCAAAACGCTTGATAGGCATTGAGCACGGCGGTTTCGGTCGACTGTTCGCGTGGCAGCGCGAGATTGGTCGGGCTGGTGTGGCCCGCCGGGTTCGTTGGATCGGTGCCAATAGTGGGCTCGGTCTGGGTTTGGTCGGCTAGGGATCTGGCGTTGTCGGCTTTCGAACCATTTGGCGAGCATCCAGTGGCAAGGCCGATGACGAGCGCACCGGCGATTGCACAGACCACGAGAGGCGTGACAACCGGCCCTGGCATGAGGTGCGGGTGTTGTCGTTGGTGAGGTTGGTTTTGCATGCGCTGTAACTCCCGCGGCGGTCCCGGAAGGAGGAAAGAGCAATCGCGAGGGTCGGTCGAGATCATCTGATCTGGCTGGCGATAGAGATAGGTGGCCTCGACCGACCGACGCAATGTGGGCTCCGCCGCCCAGTGATCGTGACCGTAGAACGTTGACTGCAGCCGAGCAAGGGCTTGGAGCAATTCGACGGAATCGATCGTGAGATGTCACGTCAGCGCGTAGATTCGTGGCTCATGGCGCAACTCACCAACGATCCAATTGACCCAACTGCAGCATTTCGCCTCGATGGGAAAGTAGCGATCGTTACCGGAGCATCGAGCGGCCTCGGATCACGATTTTCCCAGGTGCTTCATGCTGCCGGTGCAACCGTTGTCGCGACCGCTCGTCGCCAAGATCGACTCGACACGCTTGTATCGTCGTTGCCGAGAGCGGTTTCAGTGGTCTGCGATGTCTCAGTCGATGAAGACCTTGAGCGTCTCGTCGATTCGACAGTTGAGCGCTTCGGTCAGATTGATGTGTTAGTAAACAATGCTGGAATAGCCAACCAAATTGCTGCTGAAGATGAATCCGTTGACGACTTCCGACGCGTGGTTGACGTCAATTTGAACGCGTTATTTCTGCTGAGTCAGCTTGCCGGTCGTCACATGATTGAGCGCGGCGATGGGTCAATCGTCAATATCACGTCGATGCTGGGACTTGTAGCTTCGGCACCGATCAAACAGGCGAGCTATACCGCGTCGAAAGGGGCAGTGGTGAACTTAACTCGCGAGCTGGGCACACAATGGGCCCGAAAAGGCATACGGGTGAATGCCATCGCTCCGGGTTGGTTTCCCAGTGAGATGACTGGCGACATGTTCGAAGATGAATCGTCTTTGGCGTATGTGCGTCGAAATACGCCCATGGCCCGACCAGGCCAAGCCCACGAACTTGACGGCGTATTGCTCTTTCTTGCAAGCCCGGCGAGTAGCTACGTGACGGGTCAGACGATCGTGGTTGACGGAGGCTGGACAGCACGTTGATGCCGCTATCCCCAGAACTGCCCTAACGGATCGTCGTCGATCAGTGCGAGTAACCCAGCGAGATCTGCAGTTCGCTCGAACCCACTAACGCCATGCCACCGATCGCGATGGTCGGCATAGTGCAGCGACCATGCTCCGTGTGTAGGCAACCACCGCAATTGCGCAATGCGAGACTCAAGCCAGTTTGACTGATCGTTTTTCGGATACAGGGCTCGCAATTGTTCGGTGATAGTGATCGATAATCCACGCCGTTGCACAACGATGCGCACATCATGCGGATCGACTTGATCAGGATCGTGACGCGATTCACATCGCCCAGCCCACTGTTCGACTTGGCTGAGCGCGCTTGTTGGCATTGAACGCTGGGTAGACGGTTGGTTGTCTCGCGACGGCCGTTTAGCGAATGACTGGCGGGCCGGCGATGGTGACGAGCGCAATTCGTCGAGTTGTACATCAAAGGCGAGTCGGACGAATGTGCTGCCGCGTCCACCAAGTTGGTTGGCCAGAAGACGGGCCAAGCCCGTAATGGCATCCATCGTGCCGAATAAGACAGTCCAAGGGTCGCTGCGGCGTAGCCGAGCCATCGACGCGCCGCCGCCATGGACGACAACGGCATCTTCGATCATGCAGGCTCGTGCTTGGTCAACTGGCTTGCCACTAGCTAAATCAAGGTGAGCAAGGACGAGAGTGGAAAGTTCGAATGGCGTCGCCGCGATGTTGCGAGTCAGTGCAACCTCGGCGAGCGCAGCGACCGCAGCGCCATGTTCAACGATCTCCTGATGCAGGTCGTCTTCAGTGAACGGAACTCGCACACGTTGTTGGGGGTGTGAAGGAAGTTCGTCGGCTTGACGTTCGAGTATGGCGAGCAACACGGTCACCTAGCCAAAGTAGCGAACGGCTGCGACAGATTGGGGCATGGTCGAACGAAGTCGGAAGGTCAACACATGATGTCACCATTACAGTCCTCAATAAGTAATCGCCGACAAGGGAGTATGTCGATGAAGGTCGCACTCACAATTCGAGACCACTTCGAACGGGCGACGCTCATCTATGGCGAGCGGGTCGCGGTGCTCGACGAGCCGATGCAACCTGCCGAGTCGCTCGGCCAAATCACGTATCGAGACATTGACGAACTGGCTCAAGCGCAAGCGGCACGTCTTGATCAAGTCGGTGTTGGTCATGGGGATCGAGTGGCGATCGTGTCGCAAAATTCGGCGCGGATGCTGGCAGGTTTCTATGGCGTCAGCGGGTGGGGACGGGTGTATGTGCCGATTAACTTCCGCCTGTCGAGCCATGAGATTCAGTTCATCGTCGAAAACTGCGGCGCGCGTGTGCTGCTTTTTGATCCCGAACTCGCCGACTTGGTCTCGAACATCGAATGTGAGCACAAGTGGATGCTCGGCCGAGATGACGATCAGATTTATCATCGAGGTGCGCAGCCATGGCCGTGGGAACCCGACGAGGATGCCATTGCGACGGTGAACTACACCTCGGGCACTACCGCGCACCCCAAAGGTGTGCAGATGACCCACCGCAATTTGTGGATTAATGCGACGACATTCGCGCTGCACGCCGGTATCAATGATCGTGATGTCTACTTGCATACGTTGCCGATGTTCCATTGCAACGGGTGGGGGCTTCCCTATGCAGTGACGGGGATGGGGGCAAAGCACGTTGTGCTGCGCCAAGTAGACGGCAAAGAGATTTTGCGGCGGGTTGACGCAGAAGGTGTCACGTTGCTCTGCGGAGCCCCAGCCGTTGTGGCGGCAATTCTTGAAGCGGCTTCAAATTGGGACGGGCCGATTCCGGGAGCGGGTCGCACGCGCATGGTGGTCGCGGGTGCGCCACCACCAACCAAGACCATTGAGCGGGTCGAGCGCGAATTGAATTGGGAATTCATCCAAATTTATGGACTCACTGAAACTGCCCCGCTACTCACGATGAACCGAACTCGAAGCGAGTGGGACGGTCTGACTCCAACTGAACGAGCCATAAATCTCGGGCGAGCTGGTGCGCCAGCGATCGGCGTCACTATCGCGATAGACGATCACGGGGAAATCCTGGCTCGTTCGAATGTCGTGCTCGAAAGTTATTTCGATAATCCCGAGGGAACTGAAGCCGCGCTTCACGATGATTGGTTTCATACCGGCGATGGCGGGAGCCTCAGTGACGACGGCTACTTGACCATTACTGATCGCAAAAAAGACGTCATCATCTCGGGTGGCGAGAACGTGTCATCGATCGAAGTGGAGGATCGCATCTTTACCCACCCGGCGGTGGCTGAGGTGGCCGTCATCGGCATCCCGGACGAAAAGTGGGGCGAGACGGTCATTGCGCTGGTGGTGCTCAACCCTGGAGCGAGCCTTACCGAACAAGAACTGATTGATCATTGTCGATCCGAAATGGCTCATTACAAATGTCCAACGCGGGTTGAGTTTCGGGACGAATTGGCCCGAACGGTGACCGGTAAATTACAAAAATTCAAGTTGCGACAGCCCTATTGGGACGGGCTCGGCAAACAAATCAACTGACCCGAATAGGAACCGGAGCCACCAGCGGCCACACTGGTCGGCCATGTTGCAGGTGCGCGAACTTTCCGTTGAAGTTGGAGGAGTAGTCACGCTGGCGAACGCCAGCTTCACCGTGCGCGCCGGTGACAAAGTCGGCATTACTGGTCGAAATGGTGCCGGCAAAACCACGCTGCTACGAGTCTTGTCGGGCGAGACAACCCCATTTCGCGGGGTCGTGAATATAACAGGCGGGCTGGGTTACCTCTCGCAGGATCCACGGGTTGATCAAACCGACGAACATCAAACTGCGTTGAGTCATGTGCTGTCGGGTCGTGAATTTGATCAAGCAGCGACGCGATTAGAAAAGTTACGGATCGAACTTGAAGCCGATCCGACCGAACAAAATATCGAGCGCTATACCAAAGCCGAAGAGCGGTTCCGGATCGACGGCGGATACGCCGCTGAAAGTGAAGCCCACCGATTAGCAGACGGGCTTGGGCTGACGAAGGGCCGATTGGTCTTGCCGCTGGGCGCGCTCAGTGGCGGCGAGCGTCGCCGGGTTGAATTGGCGCGAATTCTGTTTGCCGGGAGCGACGTGCTCCTGCTGGACGAGCCGACAAACCACCTCGACAGCGATGCCAAGACTTGGTTACTTGACTACATCCGTCGATATCGCGGCGCATTGATCGTCATCAGTCATGACCTTGAATTGCTCGATGAATCAATCACCCGGGTGATGCACCTCGAACGCTACGGAAATGACGATACGGGAACGGTCGCAGAGTATCGGGGGACTTACTCGCAATACCTAGCGGGCCGTGAGCGCGATGAACTGCAACTCACTCGCCAATCCGATCGCGAACAAGCCGAAATCAAACGCCTCACGACGTTGGCGGATTCGATGCGAGGCCAGACGGCTAAACGGGCACGTACCGCGAAATCGATCGACACTCGCGCCGCGAAACTCGAAGATGCGGCGGTAGAAGGTCCGGCCAAACGACGCCAAATCAGTGTGCGATTTCCGGAACCGCCGCCGTCGGGGCGAGTCGTCCTTGAGGTAGAAGATCTCGCTCGTTCATACGGATCGGTGGACGTATTTGACTCAGTCAGTTTCACCGTCGAACGCGGTGAGCGACTGTTGGTTATGGGTTTCAACGGTGCGGGCAAGACGTCATTGCTGCGGATCCTCGCCGGCGTCGTTCCCCCCGATTTGGGTACGTTGCGCTATGGGCACCAGGTCGATCATGGCTACTACGCCCAAGAACACGACATGCTCGATCCGTCTCGATCATTGATCGAGCAGATGCGTGAGCATGCGACAATTCCCGATACGGAAATTCGTGCCCTGCTCGGTATGTTCGGTCTCAATGGTGACATCGTTTTTCGGCCCGCCGGAACATTGTCGGGTGGCGAGAAGACCAAATTGGTCCTGTCGCAATTGGTAGCGGGTAGTCACAATTTGTTGTTCCTCGATGAGCCGACGAACAACTTGGATCCCGGGTCGCGAATCGCCACCGCAGAAGCGTTGGCCGCCTGGCCCGGCACCATGATTATCGTCAGCCATGATCGAGAGTTCGTCGAGGCGCTGAGCCCAGATCGTGTCCTGACGATGCCCGAAGGCGATCTCGACTATTGGGAAGACAGCCTGCTCGACCTCGTTGCGATGGCCTAAACCGATACGGTCAGATTCGTGAATGCCTCGGCGAGCGAACCCTGGTGTTGGAAAGCGGGTTGGAAAGCGGGTTGGAAAGCCCTCCACGCGGCGCCAAAGGAGAGACTGTGAAACGGATCGAACGCGATTCCCTGGGCGAGGTCGAAGTGCCCGCTAATGCCCGTTATGGGCCGCAAACGCAACGAGCGGTTGCGAATTTTCCGATTTCCGGTGTCTCGATTGAACCAGGGCTCATCCATGCGTTGGGACTCATCAAGGCAGAAGCTGCACGAGTGAACGCCGAACTCGACGGCGTTCCCAGGGTCGATGCTCGACTCGGCGGTGCAATTGCCGAGGCGGCGGACCAAGTTGCCGATGGTCAATGGGATCTTGAGTTTCCGGTCGATAGTTTTCAAACCGGGTCCGGCACTTCGTCAAACATGAACGCGAACGAGGTCATCGCGTCGATTGCTAACGACCTGTTGAGCGAATCCGAAACGGTCCACCCGAACGACCATGTGAATGCTTCGCAGTCGTCGAATGACGTGTTTCCGTCGGCGATCCATCTGGCAGCGCTCATTGCGATAACCGCTGGACTCTTGCCGGCACTCAGACACCTTGAAGCGTCACTGCGGCGGAAACAATTGGCGTTTGCCGACGTAGTGAAAGCGGGTCGGACGCACTTAATGGATGCCACCCCGATCATGCTTGGCCAAGAGTTTGGCGGCTACGCCGCTCAAATTGGACAAAACATTGACCGGCTTACCGAGGTTCTCGAGCGACTTGGCGAACTTCCGCTCGGTGGAACTGCCGTCGGAACGGGCATCAACGCGCCGCCCGAGTTTGCTGGCGCGGTGATCGCTCGGTTGATTGTCCGAACCAACGGACTGCCACTGGCCGAGGCCAAAGACCATTTCGCTGCCCAAGGGGCCCGAGATGCCCTGGTCGAAACCTCCGGGCACCTGCGAACGTTGGCGGTTGGCCTCATAAAGATCGCAAATGACGTGCGATGGATGGGGAGCGGCCCGCACTCGGGTCTCAATGAGTTGCGACTGCCCGCGTTGCAACCAGGAAGTTCAATTATGCCGGGCAAGGTCAATCCGGTCATGGCCGAGGTGGTAACTCAAGTGGGGGCGCAAGTCATTGGCAATGACGTTGCGGTGACCTTTGGTGGTTCGCAAGGGTCCTTTGAATTGAACACGTTCATGCCGTTAATTGCCCGCAACGTGCTTGAGTCAATCCGCTTGCTTAGCAACGTCGTGCGATTGTTTGCCGACCATTGCATCGATGGACTCGAAGCCAACGTCGAACGCATGCGAACGATGGCCGAAGCATCGTCGGCGATCGGAACCGTTTTGACTGGCCAATTCGGGTATGAAAAAACGGCTGAGATTCTGGAGGAATCGACTCGTACCGGACAAACCATTCGCGCCGTGGTGGTTGCCAACGGATTGATGTCCGAAACCGAGGCTGCCTCGCTGCTCAACGTCGATGCAATGACGCGTGGTTGGACCGACTAACTAGCTCAGTGCCGGCGATCCGGTAAATGGTTCAGGATCGGAAGCGACTGGAATCATCGGGCGAGCCCAACTCATGACCGCAGAAAGGTTGGTAGTGAGCTCACGCCACTGATCGGGATCCCACCCTTGGGCGGTGCCTTCGACCGCGTGCGCTTGGTTCACGTGAACGAGCGCTGGCAGGCTTGCGATTCCCAACGCGTTGACCGCGACGCGATCAGGATCGACGAAAACCAGAAACTCTTCGGCCAGCGGCCCCAGAAATTGATTGGCATCGTCGACATCGGCGGTGACGATGAATGCGACGCGGCAGTCGGCACCGGCGTATTCGCGCAGCACCCGAGTAGCGGTCGACAAGATCCATGAACTCTCGTAGGTATAGGGATCCAAGACGACTGCGACGAGATGGAACATCGTGGTCCATTCGGCGACGGTGCGCGGTTCGCGCCCGATGGCGGATAGGACTAAGTCGGCGGAAACGTCAGTGGCCACGGAGCAGAAGGTAGCGCGGCTAGGTTCCTGTCGGCACACTCGGCACTGGCCCAGATGGGTAACGGAGGAAGACGATGGTCGTTGGTATCGTGGATTCGACTGGTTACAACATTGTTTTGCTATTGCACATCATCTTTGTGATCGTGGCTTTCGGCGGACTGTTCCTAGCCCCGATGCTTTCCCGTGTCGACGGAGCCCAGACTTCGGTGGCTGCGGTAATGGTGAAATACGTCCAGCGAGTAGCGCTGCCAGCCTTGATTCTCGCTGGGGTCGTTGGCTTCGCACTCATCTCGATGAGCGGCGAAAAATACAAGTTCGACCAAGCGTGGATCGGGCCAGCGATGTTGCTGTGGTTGATCGAGATTGCCCTGATGCTGGTCGGAATCGTGCCTGCGCAAAAAAAGGTTGCAGCGGGAGATGCTTCGGCCGCGAAAATGCTTCCGATGATGACTGGCGTGTCGCATTTGATCTTGATCGTCGTGGTCGGATTGATGGTGTTCAAGCCGGGCGCATGATGTCGTCGTGACCTGGGCTATTCCTAGGGTGTCATCCGCGCGGTAGCGTCGAGACATGCACCCGATCGAGCGACTTCGTTACGTTGCTCGTGCGTCGGGGGCACCGCAACGAGCACTTGTGCAGGAGACTGCAATGGCGCTAGCGAGTTTTGCGGCAGATCCCCAAGGTCTGGTCACCGCGTGTCGCCGGATCGTGTCGCGTCAACCTTCATCGGGTCCGCTGGTTTGGTTGACGGCACGGGTACTGACAGCGGGTGATCCTTCGGCTGAAATTTGGCTCGCCGCTGGTGAAATGCAGGCGGACCCAACTGCGGCAGAGTTGGCTGTTGCGTTACCAGATGACGTGGTGGCAACCGTGTTGGGGTGGCCCGATGAGATCGCTGCTGCACTGCCACGTCGAGGCGATGTCGAGGTGCTGGCGATTGATACGGGGGGCGAAGCATCGGGTTTGGTCAACGCGCTTTGGCGTGCGGATATTGAGGCTACTGATGTCGCTCAAACTGGGCTAGGTGCTGCCGTGGCGGCCAGCGGGGTGGTCCTACTCGAGTCGTCCGCGGTCGGGCCAGACGAGTTCCTCGCGGTCAGCGGCTCACGAGCGGCGGCGGCAGTCGCCCGACATGTCGGTGTGCCAGTGTGGCTCGTTGTAGGCGTAGGGCGCCTTTTGCCTCAGCGGATGTGGGATGGGTTGCGCCTTCGGGTCGAGCCGTCAGATCCCTGGGATGCCGACGATGAGATCGTCCCGCTTGATCTGGTTGACAACATTGTCGGGCCACGGGGGGTCGAATCGGTTGACGCCGCGTTGCGGCGAACAGATTGTCCGGTTGCTCCGGAGTTGTTTCGCGGCGACGTCTTCTGACCGATAGCGTGGCGGGCATGTCACGACGAGATCAGATCCGGATGACCGATGACGAGGTGCGCGAGTTTCTCCACTTGCGACAGACCATGAACATCGGTTCGTTTAGCCCCGATGGCGCTATTCACTTGGTTGCGATGTGGTACGGGTTTTTAGGCGAGAATCCCGCTTTCGAGACCTTCGCCCGCAGTCAGAAGGTGCTTAACCTTCGCCGAGATCCTCGGATTACGGTGCTCGTCGAAGACGGCAACGACTACGACAAACTTCGTGGAGTCGAACTCGTCGGGCGCGCAATCATTCACGATGATCGCGAAACCCTCATGACCGTGGCTCACAGTGTCGTCGAGCGATACTTTCCGGTCGATAACCCTGACGACATTCCGGCAATCGCTGAAATGCTCGCGACGAAGCGCGTTGCAATTGAAATTATTCCCGAGAAGGTTGTGTCATGGGATCACAACAAACTCGGTGGCGTCTACTGATCGGACTGGTGCGTTGAACATGATGGTTCGTCGCTACTTGGAACTCGGGCTTCGCCTCGGCCGTCACATCGACGGTTACGTCGATGCCTATTACGGACCGCCCGAAATTGCTGATCGAGTAGCGGCCGAACCCCTGATTGATCCGCTTGCCTTAGTCGCTGATGCGGGACAACTCATTGTTGACCTTGATGGCGGATTGGAAGCAGGTGATCTCGGTGCCACGCGTCGTGCATGGTTGCGAGGCCAAGTCATTGGTGTCCACACATCGGCTCGCAAACTCGCCGGCGATGCGATCTCTTATGCCGACGAAGTAGAGCAGTGCTATGGGGTTCGCCCCACCATGCGAGCGGAGGAAACATTCGAGAATGCACATCGTCGCCTCGACGAAGTCCTCCCCGGTTCTGGTGATCTAGGTGACCGGTTTATTTCGTGGCGTGAATCTCAAGCAATTCCGCCTGAAAAACTTCAATCGGTCATCGATTCATTTGCTGAGGATTTTCGCGAACGAACGAGCCGACTTTTCGGGTTACCCGATGGCGAGCGAATTGAATGGGAACTGGCCAGCAACAAACCGTGGTCAGGTTTCAATTACTACCTCGGCGAGTTGCAAAGTCGCGTTGCGATAAATATTGATCTGCCGGTATTGAGCCCATCGATCGCTCAGCTCGTGGCTCACGAGGCCTATCCAGGGCATCACACTGAACACACGCATAAAGAGGTTGGGTTAGTTCGACGTATTGGCCATCTCGAAGAAACCATTTTTTTGGTCGGGACTCCGCAGTGTTTGATCGCTGAGGGGCTGGCTGATCTTGGGCTTGAAGTCATCGCGGGTGAGCGTCCTGAGGAACTTGTCGCGTCGCATCTTCGACCGCTAGGCGTGCGTTATGACGCGGAAGTTGTTGCTGCGGTTGCCGTTGCGGCGCAAGCGCTGAACAACGTGCGTGGCAATGTGGCATTTCTTCTGCACGAGCGAGGAGTTGCGGTCGAAGATGCAATTGCCTACGGGCAACGATGGGGTCTGATGAGTCGTGATCGCTCGACCAAAATGCTGGAGTTTTTGACTGACCCGACATGGCGTGCGTACATCTCGTGTTACCTCGAAGGACTTCCACTTTGTCGAACTTTCGTCGCGGGAGATCCGACACGTTTTTCTCGACTGCTCGATGAGCAGTTACTCCCGAGTGATTTGGCTGCCGCGTCTTGACGACGTAATCCCTTGTGAAAATGCGATGTTGTTTCGACTACGCGATGTTGTCGAGCATCCGCCGAGCGATCACTTTGAGGCAAAGCGTTTCGTCGGCACCTTCGAAGATTGACAGAACTCGGGCATCAACGAAGTAGCGGCTGACCGCGTATTCTTCGGCGTAGCCGAATCCGCCATGGATTTGCATGGCTTCACGAGTCACCCATTCGGCGGCTTTACAGACGTAAGCCTTGACCATCGACGCCTCGAGCAATCCTTCGCCTCGGCCCATCAAGCGCGCTACCTCATAGGAAAATTGCCGCGCCGCCTGGATGACGACGGCCATGCGTCCCAGCTTGACCTGGGTGAGTTGGTACTCAGCGATTGGATGGCCGAATACTACGCGGTCTTGAGCGTATTGACGGGCGTCTTCGTAGGCCGCTTGCATGACTCCGACGGCGCGTGCAGCGGTTTGTAACCGCCCATTTTCGAATCCGGCCATCTGGTAATAGAAGCCTTTGCCGAGCCCGCCTTCGAGGCCAACTTGGTTGTCAGCGTCAACAAACCAGTTATCAAACGCGATCTCGTAGGAGTGCATGCCGCGATATCCAATGGTGTCAATGGGCCGGCCTTCCATTTTTGCGCCGCCCGGCGCACCGATCCCATCGGTGCCAGCGTCAGAGCCGGCCTCCTGCACGAACTCGAATCCGTGACCGTCGGCCACAGGCTTCGGGACAATGAACATCGATAAGCCGCGGTGTGTCTTGGAACGATCAGGGTCGGTCCGTGCCAGCAACATGAGAACGTTGGCGCGGGCGCCGAAGGTGCACCAAGTCTTTACGCCGTTGATGAGCCAGCCGCCATCAGTTGCCTTGGCGGTGACTTTCACGCCCGCTACGTCGGACCCGAAATCTGGTTCAGTGACCGCGACTGCTGCCATGACTTCGGCGCTGGCGAGTCGGGGAAGCCACGATTGCTTCTGATCCTCGGTGCCGCCGGCGAGTAAGGCTCGAGTCAAGATTTCCGGTCGAGTGATGAGTGAACCGCCGACGCCGAGCGATCCTCGAGCGAGTTCTTCGGTGGCGACGACCATTCCGATGTATTCGCTTTCGCCGCCCTCGCTGTATCCGCCGTACTCGGCCGGGACGGAAAGCCCGAAGCCGCCCATTTCGGCGAGGCCCGAGATGATCTCTTCAGGGATGTCCTGATTGAAACGGTGGATGTGTTCGGCGACTGGACGGATCTTGTCATTGGCGAATCGGCGAAACGTGTCTTGGACCATTTCGAAATCGGGATCGAGATGTCGCGGACCTTCGACCAAGGCAAGGCCACTCAAGAATTCGGGATCGCGGTAGGTCATGACAAATTCGCGCGCTTCGTCGAGCACGCTGGCTTCGACTCCCCACGACGATTCGCGTCCATAGAGTTTGCCGGCGAGTTCGGCCACGGCATCGGCGACGAACGCGCACGTCATGGCGGCTTCGAGGTCGCCATGATCACCGTAGGAAAGCATTGCGCGTCCGGTCGCCACCGCCGCGGCGGCATGGGCCAAGTCATATGCCAAGACTTGGTTGTCGTCGATTGAACCGCTTGTCGCGAGCGTGCGGGTTCCGGTTTCGACGATCGAGTTGGCGAGTTCGATCATGGCCTTGGCCAAAGAAAGGTCAGCAGTCATGGCGAGAGGTTACCGATGGTGCAATGGAGTTCTCCATCCGAGCCCGAATTTGCTGCTGCGGGCCCCGGCAAATCAGTGATCGGCGGAGCTAGATTCCTCGCGATTGGGACTCCTGTGGAATGGTTGAAGGTTCACGGTTCGTGATCGTCAAGATCCGTTCCATTGCCTAGAGAAGCCGAGGTGCCCGTGCCCGTTTATGACCGTCCATTCGGCCGTCATTTCGAGGATTTTGAAGTGGACGACATTTATCGTCATTGGCCTGGCAAGACTATTACCGAAGCTGATGACCATCTGTTTTGCATGATCACGATGAACCATCACCCAACGCACACCAATAATTGGTTTGCCGAGCATGAAACTCCGATGGGTAAGCCCCTAGTAGTGGGCAACTTGGTGTATTCGCTGGTGTTGGGTATGAGTGTCCCGGACGTGAGCGGTGCGGCCATTGCCAACCTCGAGGTAGAAACGCTGTTGCACCGCAAGCCAACGTTTCATGGCGACACAATTTATGCCGAGACTCGGGTGTTAGCGAAGAAGGAATCGTCCTCGAAGCCTGACCGCGGCATCGTGACGGTTGAGACCAAGGGTATTAATCAGCGGGGCGAAGAAGTTTGTTATTTTCGCCGCAAGGTGATGGTGTGGAAACGCGCCGACGCGCCGCCGCGGGGGCGACCTTATGACGAGTCGATCTGGACTCATCCCGAAGCCTGAAACCGTCGATGACCGACGCGGACCAGATGATCGCTGGGTCGGCGTTGTCGACGCGTCAGCTCGCGCTGTTGCAGTGGAGCGCAGCGTCGCGACGCGAGCTGCCCTGGCGTGAAACCCGCGACCCATGGTTGGTGTTGGTGAGCGAGTTGATGTTGGCGCAAACGCAAGTCGAGCGCGTGATCCCAAAATATGTGTCGTTCGTCGAGTTATTCCCAACTGCATCGACGTGCGCGAATGCTTCGGTTGGTGACATCGTTCGTGCGTGGGCAGGCCTCGGCTACAACCGCCGCGCCGTAAATTTGCATCGATGTGCGGTGCAGATCGTCGAAACGTACCGAGGCGTGTTCCCCCAAGGCCTTGCCGAACTGCTGGCGCTTCCTGGGGTCGGCCCCTATACCGCACGAGCGGTTATGGCATTCGCTTGGGATCGTGACGTCGGCGTTGTCGATACCAATGCAGGACGCGTCCTCGCTCGCCTCGAGGGTCGATCACTCGCGAGAGCCGAATGTCAATCGCTCGCCGACGCGGCGGTTCCGGCGGGATACGGCTGGGCTTGGAATCAGGCCATACTTGATCTGGGAGCGACGATTTGTACCAGTCGCGCACCGAAGTGTGCGTTGTGTCCATTGGTCGCTGAATGTGCCTGGAACCGCTCGGGCTGCGGAGAACCCGATCCGGCGCGAGGTTCGGCGGGCACCAGTGTTGGTCAATCAACCTTTGAAGGCTCGGTTCGCCAAGGTCGAGGGCGGGTTATCGCGCACTTGAGTTCGGTTGGTCGCATTCCTGAAAGCGATTTCGACCACGTAGCTGGTTGGCCAGTTGGGGACACCCGAACGCGAGCGATGATCGATTCGCTGGTGCGCGATGGATTGGCGTTGCGGAGCGCCGACGGCTCGTTGGCGCTTCCGTAGTCATCTGTTTGACGGTGTCGCCGTTTAATGGCCTCGTGGGCCTTCGGTCTCGCGTGTTTAGATCGTTACCCGACTCAGGTAGTTACCTGGCGATGTGGTCAAGTATCAGGCGATTCACGATGTCGGGTTGTTCTACTTGAATGAAGTGACCGGCGTTTTCAATGATTTCGATGCGTGAGTCTGGATTCGGCAAATAGTCGAGCGCACCTTCGACTACTTCGATTCCAACACAACCATCGTTTCGTCCGTGGAGATACAGGGTGGGTTGGGGCGTGGGTGCGTTACACGCGTCTTGTTCTGTTTGCAGTTCGGGCACTTGCAGTTCTGGTTGAAACATCGCTCGGTAGTAACCGAGCGCCGCCATGAGGTTTTCGTGTTGGCCAAGCGCGTCCTTGACGTGGTTCATGTCCTCCGATTCGTCGTGGCCAGGTGACCAGTCTTTCCAAAGTTGGGTGACGAAGTCGAGGTCGTTGAGGCCAACAGCGAACTCGGCTAAGACGTTTTGGAAAAAGAACATGTACCACGAGCGTCGAAGTTGCGAATAGGTCACCATCGCCGATGCCATAGATGCGAGCGGCGGTACCGCGGCGGTTACCACGCGGCGCCATCGATCGGGGGCAAGGGCAGCGGCGCCGTAGGTCGCCATCGCTCCCCAGTCGTGCCCGATGATCACCGCGTCGCCGTCACCGCCGAGGACGTCATGTAATGCGACTGCATCGGCGGCTAGCGCACCGAGCTGGTAGTGCCCGTCTTCGGCCAGCGAGGTTGGGGCGTAGCCGCGCATGAAGGGTGCGACTGCTCGGTAGCCAGCATCGGCGAGCGCTGGCAAAAGGAAGCGCCATCCCCATGCGGTATCAGGAAATCCATGGAGGCATAGAGCGAGTGGCCCGGTTCCGGCTTCCAGAAACGCAAAATCGATCTCGTTGGCGCGAATGGCTCCGGCGGTCATTGGGTAGCTAGTCATGGTTCCCGAAACTACTTCGCAACACATGAGTTGTGGTTCTTCGCAGTGACCAGCGGGACAACGAGACAGTTGTCACATTTAGAGACAGGGGACTTGTGCGTGGGTAATCTGCCCCCCACTGACATACATCGCTGGGGGGTGAGCGTTCCGTGAAGGTGACGTTCTTTGGAGTGCGGGGTTCGACCCCGTGTTCGAGTGAGTCGCAAAATCGATACGGCGGAAACACGTCATGTGTTGTCGTTGATGTGCCTGGCACCGACCCGATTGTGTTCGACCTCGGCACTGGCCTTCGAACGTGGGGTGCATCATTGGGCACCAAGGTTCCGTTCCATGGGCACGCTTTGGTCTCACACATGCATTGGGATCATGTCCAAGGTCTCCCATTTTTTGGCCCAATCCTCGCGGCAGGTTCGACTCTTGATGTGTATGGGCCGGGACACGACGCGGATGCGGTGTCAGATGAGTTCAACCAATTTTTGCGGCCACCGTGTTTTCCGGTTCGCCTTGCAGATTTACCCGGTGAATTGACGTTCCACTCCGTCAACGATTCCGAATTCGTGATCGGCGAAGCCACCATTACATCTCGGTCGGTTCCCCATGTCGGAGAAACCAATGGATATCGAATCGATCATGGCGGCGTTTCAGTTGTGTACATTTCCGATCATCAACAACCGATTGATGGTTCACTCACGATTTCGGATTCGGTCCTCGCGTTATGCGAAGGCGCAGACCTTCTAATTCACGATGCGCAATTCACTTGGCCCGAATTCGACGCGAAATCGTCGTGGGGACATTGCACCGTTGATTTCGCCGTAGCCGTTGCCGCACAATCTGGCGCGCGCCAATTGGCTATGTTTCACCACGACCCCAGTCATGACGATGATCAGATCGATGCGATGTTGCAAACCACGCGTGACCTGGCTCGTGGCACTGGCATCGAAGCAGTGTTTGCCGCGAGTGAAGGGCTCAGTTTATCGGTGGGCGCTGCCAAGGTTCGCGCTCGCTAAGGTCCGGAGACCCGAATCCCGCTTTCAGGAGTCAGCCCGTGTCGGAGAATTCAAACAAGCCATCGTCGTTTAGCGAGGCCAAATACCGTCAGGTCCTTGGGCATTTTCCGACTGGAGTCACGGTCATCACCTCGATGACCGAAAGTGGCCCGGTGGGCATGGCTATCGGCACCTTTGCATCGGTATCGCTCAATCCGGCGCAAATCCTGTTCTGTATTGGAAATCAGTCATCAAGTTGGCCGAAGGTTCGCGCCACCGGAACGTTCTGTGTGAATTTGTTAGCTGAAGACCAAGAAGATGTTTGTCGGGTGTTCGCGGGCAAGTCGGATGACAAATTTGCCGAAATCGGATGGAAGCACTCGGGCAATGGATCACCGTTGATCGCGGGCTCGCTGGGCTTTATCGACTGCGATCTCGGTGCTGTTGTGCCATCGGGTGATCATGACATCGTCATCGGAGAAGTAACCGATCTTGAGGTGCTGCACGAGGGCGGACCGCTCCTCTTTTTCCGAAGCGGCTACGGCCGCTTTCAACTCTAAGGAACCAATGACCGTCTATGCATTGGGTGATCAAGTTCCCAACATTGATCCATCGGCGTTCCTTCATCCAGATTGCGTTGTGATTGGTTCGGTGACGATTGGTGCCGAGTCGACGATCTGGCCTGGAGCGGTGTTGCGTGCTGATGACGGCGAGATAGTGGTGGGGGCGCGGACTTCGATTCAGGATGGCAGCGTGCTGCACACCACCGCGGTGTCGCCAACGGTGATTGGCGACGATTGCGTTATCGGACACATGGTGCATCTTGAAGGCTGCACCATAGAAAGTAAGTCATTGGTCGGAAACGGTTCGGTGGTGCTGCACGGCGCGATCATTCGGACCGGATCGCTCGTGGGTTCCAATGCGGTGGTGCCAAATGGCATGGAGGTCCCCACCGGGATGATGGCTCTTGGCGTACCGGCAAAGTTGCGCCCAGCTTCGCCAGAGTTAGCTCGGATGGTTGGCCGAGCCGTTGATTCTTACGCGGCGCGAGGTGCGCGTTATCGCGACGAACTGCGCAAGATCGTTTGATGATCAGGCGTAGGCCAACGCCAGTCAGTTAGACGCTGAGTTCATCCAGTGGAATCGACCCGAAGGCAAATTGCGGACCACGGTGAATGCGATCAACACGATCACAAGTGGCACCGATAGCCATTTCGATGACATGGGAATTGGCGGCATTGGCCGACCCATTCGGGTCATCGTCCAGGCGATGAAGGCGTACATCATGAAGGGGAGCGCGATAACGAACACGAGGTTGTGACCAATTGCACCCGCGAGATCGGCGCGCAGAAGCGAGTGCACGGCTCGTGTAGCGCCGCACATGGGGCAGTCGAAGCCAAATAGCAACTTCGTGGGACACTGCGGATAGGCCGAAGACGAGTTGGGGTCGATGGCTGCGATGTACGCGCACGCACCGAGTCCAGCAACGACGAGCAACGCGGGTTCCCCCCAAGCGGGTATTCGACGCCCGGACCGCGGCAGGTCTCGACGATTGTCATCGCCCACCTTGGGTGGGGCGGGCAGCGTCTCAAGCGAAGGGTCGCACGGGGACTTCACGATCCGATGCTACCTCGCCGGGATTATGAATTCCTTGCGTCGGTTTGGTTCGCCGAAGTTTCCTCGGCCACCATGATCACCATGACTCATGACTCCGTAATTGCAACGACTCGGCCGGTAGATCCTGGCCCCGTAGGCATTTGGGCATTCCTCGATTTCGTGCCGGCAACCTTGGCTGGTGAGTACGTAGCCGAACTTGGCGAGCTCGGCTACGGCGCAGTGTGGATTCCCGAGGCGGTCGGACGAGAAGTGTTGTCGGCTTCCGCGCTGTTATTAGCCGCATCGGAGCGCATCGTTGTCGCGACTGGCATCGCGAGCATCTGGGCTCGTGACGCGATGGCGATGGCTGGTGGACTCAAAACTCTTACTGAAGCATTTCCGGGGCGTTTTTTGTTAGGCATGGGGGTGAGTCACCAACCGGCCGTCGATTTTCTGCGCGGTCAGACTTACGACAAGCCGCTTGCTCGAATGCGGACCTATCTCGATGCGATGGACGCGTCGATGTTTATGGCGGTCGAACCGACCCAAACCCCGCAACGGATGCTCGCAGCGTTGGGACCAAAGATGCTTGAACTTGCCGGCGAACGAACTGCGGGAGCGCACCCCTACTTCGTACCGGTCGAGCACACGCAGTTTGCTCGCACGGTGCTAGGTGCTGGGCCACTTCTATGTGTCGAGCAAGCGGTGGTCATCGAGTCTGATCCGCAAAAAGCTCGAGCGATCGGTCGGCGACACATGTCGATGTACTTGGGTTTGGAGAATTACACCAACAATCTCAAGCGTCTCGGGTGGACCGACGAGGACATTGCAGGCGGTGGTTCTGACGCGCTCGTAGATGCGATCGTCGCGTGGGGAGGTATCGACTCCGTGGTCGAGCGGGTCAGCGCGCATCACGATGCCGGAGCCGATCACGTGTGTTTGCAGGTTTTCGGCGAAGACGAAGCAGCAGTTCCGATTGAAATGTGGCGGGAACTCGCATCTGCGCTGATTGGGTAACCCGAGCAGAACTTTCAGTCGAATTATTCGGCGAGAGCGGCCTCAATGAGGCGAACCGTGACGTCAGATGCTTCGGGCTCACCGAAGTAAGAACCTTGGGCAATCTGGCAGCCAAGTGCACGAACGCGATCAGCTTGCGCCGACGAATCGATGCCGCCAACGCTGGTGTTTAGCTCAAGTGATGCAGCCAAACTCACAACAGCTGCGACCATGACCGCGTTCTCGGACTCGGATCCAAGATCGTTGACAAAGGACCCATCGATTTTAAGCCCGTCGATCGGGAACTGGTGAAGTTGACTTAATGGCGCATACCCAGTGCCGAAGGCGTTAATGGCGAGCTTTACGCCTAAATCCTTAAGTCGTTGCATGGTGCCGAGTGCGCTCGTTCTGTCTTCCATAAAGGTACTCTCGGAGAGTTCAAGACATAGTTGTTGGGCTTCTAGTCCGGAGCCATCGAGGATGCCTCGCACCAATACCGGAAGGTTGGTGTTGCCAAGTTGTTGGCGGAGCAAACTGACATGGACAACCGGAGCGTTGATGCCGAACTTGTCTTGCCAGCGTCGACCGTGTTCACATGCTGTCGCTAGGACGCGTAATCCGATCGCATCGTTAAGTCCGGTGCTTTCGGCAAACCGAGCAAATTCGTCGCCAGCTACGACGCCTCGCGTCGGATGATTCCACAATGGGAGCGCTTCGACGCACACAACGTGCCCGGTTTCGAGCTCAACGCCGGGCTGAAAACGGACAACGATTTCGCCCGAGTCAAATGCGCTGGCGAATTGTTCGGCCAACTCATGCTGCTCGGCGGCCACGACCAAGTCGTTGGTGTCGAAACGCGCAATTTGGCCTTTGCCGGCCGCTTTCGCTTTGTAGAGCGCATCGTCGGCAGCGGTCATAAGCCCGTCGGGCGTGCTCAACACGGCACTCGACAACGCGACCCCGATGCTTGCGTTCAGCGGGAGCAAAGCATTGCCTAGGTCGAATGGCTGGCTCTGCAGCGCAGTCAATGCTCGACTTGCCATGGCTGTCGCATGATCGATTCCATCGACGTCGTCAAACAGAATGACGAACTCGTCGCCGCCTAATCGAGCGACCGTATCACTCGGCCGGACCGATTCGGTGAGGACGTTCGCGACGTGCACGATCACGTTGTCGCCGACCTGATGTCCATAGGTGTCGTTTATGAATTTGAATCGATCCAGATCCACGAACAGCACGGCCGCCAGCCGTCCAGTTCGTTCCGAGTGCGCAACGGCGATCTGAATTCGATCGGCAAGAAGCGACCGATTCGGTAGATCGGTCAGCACATCGTGAGTTGCCCGGTGGGCAAGGTCGAAAACAGTATTTCGATGTTCGGTAACGTCGTGCCCGATCACGCGAACTTCGTCTTCATGCCCTTGGCTGGAACGCGCCATGATCATCGATTGCGAAATGACGCGTTCCTCTCCGTTCGCTGCGACCATTGAGAGTTCGCCCATCCAGCGTCCATCGCGCTTCAGGGTCTCAAAGATTTCTCCATGAAACCGTTCGTAAAAATCGGTCCCATAGATCAATGAAGTGTCGGCAGTGGCAATGGATTGCTCGTCGATGCCGAAGAGCAAACCGGCTGCAGAGTTGACGTAGTTCAATCCTTGCAACGAAGGGGAAAAGATGAAGGAAATATCGCTAGCATCTTCGATGATCTCCGCGAGTTTGCTGGTTCGGTTTTCGGCCGCCAATCGCTCGGTAATTTCGGTGAACGACAGCACCGCTGAGGTGATTTTGGTCCCTGAGCTGTCAAAAATCGGGTTGGTCCGTCCTTCGACCCACCGGATCGAATGGTCTGGCCCCGGTAATCCGAAAACGATCTCGAGATTTGATTCGTGCTGGGTCAACGAGCTTTGTTCGAGTCGCTGAACGATGTCAATCGGGCGTCCGTCGACGTCGACCTTTGGTATCGAGGCGAAGGCCTCAAGCGAACCTTCGAGCTGGTCTCTAGGTATCCCGAATAATTCACAAGCGCTAGAGTTTGCCCAGACCAGTAGACCCGATTCGATCATGATCACGCCCTCTTGGAGGGCGCTGGTTACCGAATTGAGCAGTTCAACCTCGTGGAACGTTTTCGTCTGAGCCTTTTGTCGAGAAGTTATGTCGGAGTAAACCGCGTAGAAACGTATGGGCTGGCCGTCTGCATCCCTCTCGACGGTCATTCGATTTGAGACCCATACTCGTTCGCCAGATCGATGAAATAGGTTGTGAATAACAACCAAGTTTGATCTCTCGCCATTGATCAAACTCGCTAGTTGCTCAGCGAGAAGCTCGAGATCTTCGGGCGGGAAGTAATCAGCAAAGTTGCTACCAATGATGTCACTCGCCTCGTAGCCGAGTATCTGCGCGCCGACTGCATTGATCTCGAGTACCTCGCCGGAGAATGTGGTCAGCACTTGACCAACGGGTGCCGAGTGAAACAGCGCCCTATAGCGATTCTCTGCTTCGAGCTTGGCAGCAATGGCCTGTTCGAGTGGAGCGATATCGGTTGTGCTGCCGACGAAGCCAGTTAGTTGACCATCGACGCAAAACGGAGTGGCTTGAACCGATACGCGTTGAGTCGAGTTGACGTAGTTCATTGTCATTTCCGTTGAGAACGGCTCCAAGGTCGCGATCGCATTTGCATACAAGGCAAACAGTGCATCGCGGTCGGGGTCATCAGCGAGCAATTCCATGAGTTGTTCGAACGAAATCGGAGTCGGCAGCTGCACGCCAGTGAGTTCGCGCCAGCGATCGTTTGCGAAGAGCGTCTCACCGCTTAGGGTGGTGAAAGTCAGGCCAACGGGTGCGTTCTCGGCCAGCTGGCGGAATACATCAGCGGGAACCAGCGGGGGAACTGGTTGTTTGTCGCGTTTGGTCTTTTTCTGCTTCTTGCTCATCGTGGTGCTCCATCGGCCGCAATTCGGCCGAAATTGAGGGTATTGGCGTTTGCGATCCGAAAAACCACGCCGTTGATTTGCGTGGGTAGTCGATTCACCGCCGGGATTTGTTACTATCTGGATAGGAGTAATTCGCAACGATGGCCTTGGAGCCACATGGAACCCGCTCAGGAGCAGGCTGATGACCACAACTGAACTGGAACCCAGTTCCAACCTTGACCTCGGAAAATACAAGCTGGGGTGGAGCGACGAAGAAGATTACGTCTTCAAGCCCAAGCGAGGCCTGCGAGAAGATGTCATCCAGGAGATGTCATGGATGAAGGGGGAGCCTAATTGGATGCGCTCCTATCGAATGGCGGCTTATGACCATTTCTTGAAGCGTCCCATGCCCAACTTCGGCGGCGATATGTCCGAGATATTTTTCGACGACATTTTCTATTACATCAAGCCAACTGATCATCAAGTTGATGCTTGGGACGAACTGCCTGATTCGGTCAAGGAGACCTACGAAAAACTGGGTATTCCAGAAGCAGAACGCAAGTATCTCGCCGGTGTGACCGCGCAGTACGAATCTGAGGTCGTGTATCACAAGAATCGTGAGGACCTAGAAGCCCAAGGCGTGATCTTCACCGATATGGACACAGCGTTAAGGGAACACCCCGAGATTGTCCGCGCCTACTTCGGCACCGTGATACCCAAGAATGACAATAAGTTCGCCGCCCTCAACTCCGCGGTGTGGTCTGGTGGTTCATTCATCTATGTTCCGCCAGGTGTAAATGTCGAGATGCCATTGCAGGCTTATTTCCGGATCAATGCCGAAAATATGGGTCAGTTTGAGCGAACGCTGATCATCGCTGACGAGGGAAGTCAGGTGCATTACATCGAGGGTTGTTCCGCGCCGGTGTACACCACCGACTCGCTCCATTCGGCGGTCGTCGAGATCATCGTGAAGCCGAGCGCTCGAGTGACGTATACGACAATTCAGAACTGGTCCAACAACGTCTTTAACTTGGTCACCAAGCGGGCAAGGGTGGAGGCCGAAGGCCACATGGAATGGATCGACGGAAATATCGGTAGCCGCCTCACTATGAAATATCCGGCTGTATATATGGTCGGTCCCAAAGCATCAGGCGAGGTGCTGTCGGTTGCCTATGCCGGTCCAGGTCAGCACCAAGACGCTGGTGCCAAGATGGTGCACGCCGCCCCGGAAACAACCTCGAAAATCGTTTCAAAGTCCATCTCGAAAGATGGTGGACGCACGAGCTACCGAGGTTTGGTGCGCATCGAAGATGATGCCACTGGATGCAAGAGCCACGTGCAATGTGACGCGTTGATTCTCGACGACCTGAGTGTTTCTGACACGTTCCCCAGCATGGAAATCGGTGCCCGTGATGCGATTGTCGGACATGAAGCAACCGTGTCCAAAGTTGCCGACGATCAGCTCTTTTACCTCATGAGTCGCGGTTTATCTGAGGAGCAAGCAATGGGAATGGTCGTGAACGGCTTTATTGAGCCGGTCACCCGCACACTTCCGATGGAATATGCGGTCGAGTGGAGTCGATTGATCGAACTGCAGATGGAAGGATCGGTCGGCTGAGGCGCGCGCCTCAGCGAACCGAACTGGTGCGACGTTATGCCGATGCGCGAAGAATGTAAGCAATTCGAAAGTCGTACCTATAGCAACGGCGAAACGGTTCGAAAATGCAACCTTGATCTGGCACCCGAGGCGCCTTGGAAATGTCCGAGTGGCTGCGGAAGTTTCGAGCCGCGACTCGCAGACGTCAACTGGGGTCACGGCAGTTTGGTCACGCCCCCAACGCCACCGGAACCCGATGGCGAAGGCATCGCCGAACTGCTCGACGAAGCCGAAAATATCGTGAATGCTGCGGGACCCGAAATTCTCGCTGAAGTGCAATCTGAACGACGCAAGGCCGAACGATCTGCGTCGGGCATTAAAGGTTGGTTCCGCCGCAAGCGGTGACCACCACAGCTCCTTCCCCCCACCGAAAAGTCCCTATGAATTCACTCCTTACTACTGATGTCGCCGCTGGACTTTCCGGTCCAGATTGGTTGCGGTCAAGGCGAATTGACGCGTCGGCACGTTTCCTCGCGACCCCAATGCCGACGTCGGATGAAGAAGTTTGGCGCTATGGCCGTATCGACGAACTTGCCTTTGATGACTTTTTGCCGCTGGTTGGGTTCGCTGATGCGCCATCTGACGAGATTTCGACCGCGACTGCGGGCGCGATTCCCGCTGGTGCGCGGGCGATGCTTGACTCGGTACCTCAACGAGCCGGCGCACTGATCACCTACAACGGCCGTATCATCCATAGCGAAATACAGCCGGAGTGGGTCACCCGCGGAGTTGGTTTCGGGGCCTTAACCGATGTTGATGGGGCCGTTGGACTCGGATCGGTAGCCGATGGTGCCTTTGATTTCTTCGGGTTAGCTAACGATGCATTCGCAACCGATCCGGTAGCACTCATCGTTCCGCGTGGAGTCGTTGTCGATGCACCGTTTTTGGTCATCGATTGGGTCGACCTTGAAGGCTCAATGACGTTTCCTCGGTTACTGGTGCGAGTTGGCGAAGACGCCGAAGTAACGGTTTTTGAACATCACGGCGGCGACAATGTTCGGGCGCTTTCGGTACCAATCACCGAGCTTGATGTCGAGCAAGCCGGACGGTTGCGTTACTTGAACGTGCAAGAGCGGGGTCGCCAAACCTGGCAGATCGCATCTCAACTTTCTCGAGTGGCCCAAGACGGAACAATTCTCGCCGCGCAAGTTGCGCTCGGTGGCGCGTATGCCAGGACCCGTGCTGATTGTCGACTCGCCGGTCGAGGCGCGTCGGGTGACTTGCTCGCCATCTACTTTGGAGAGTTTGATCAAACCCTCGATTTCCGGACCTTTCAAGATCATTTGGCCCCGGACACAACGTCGCGATTGTTGTTCAAGGGTGCAGTCGGAGGGGAGTCGCGGTCGATTTACACCGGTCTGATCAAGGTGCGCCCGCAGGCCCATGGCACCAACGCGTTTCAGACCAATCGGACAATCAAATTGAGTGAGCGGGCTTGGGCTGAGTCGGTCCCTAATCTCGAGATCGAAAACAACGACGTGCATTGCAGTCACGCTTCGACGGTTGGCCCAATTGATGAAGACCAGCGCTTCTACCTTGAGAGTCGCGGAGTCCCACCCCAGGTCGCCGAACAGCTTGTGGTCGCTGGGTTCTATGACGAGGTCTTGGCGCAGCTCCCAGTGGCCGAAGTTGTCGCTCCGCTTCGTGAACGGATCGTCGAACGACTCGAACGCCGCGACCGGGTCGAGGTGACCGCATGATGGAAGAACGAGTGTGCTCAATTCATGACCTTGGATCAGGCCAGTCACGGCGATTCGTGCTTGGCACGCTCGACATCGCTCTGGTGCGGATAGGCGACGATTTTTACGCCATCGCAAACACTTGTAGTCATCAGAAGGTTTCGCTTGCCGAAGGCGACGTTCACGCAGACTCACTCGAGATCGAGTGCTCCAAACACGGATCATGTTTCTCGCTCGAGACCGGTAAACCCAGTTCGTTTCCAGCGACCAAAGCGGTGCCTGTGTACGACATTCGTATCGACGGAGACAATGTCATGGTGGTGTTGTCGTGAGCGAGTTACGTATCGCCGGTTTGCGGGCCAGCGTTGATGGCCAAGAAATCCTTAAGGGAATCGACTTAGTCGTCCGCAGTGGCGAAGTTCATGCGGTGATGGGACCGAATGGTTCGGGCAAGTCAACGCTGTCTCATGTCATCATGGGTCGGCCGGGCTATCGGGTTGATGCGGGGTCGGTGACCCTCGATGGTGTCGACATGTTGAGTCTTGCCCCATGGCAACGAGCTCGAGCGGGTTTGTACTTGGCGATGCAGTATCCGACCGAGGTTCCCGGAGTGAATCTTGAAGAGATGCTTACCGAGTCTGCGCTTGCCGCGGGGCGCGATGTGGTGGAAATTCGGGCACGAATGATGGTCGAGGCCGGTCGCATCGGTTTCGACGAGCGCTTCCTCGAACGGCCGCTGAATGTCGATTTGTCCGGTGGCGAAAAGAAGCGAAATGAAACGCTTCAACTTGGGGTATTGCGCCCGAAGTTCGCAATCCTTGATGAACTCGATTCTGGTCTCGACGTAGATGCACTGCGTGATTGCAGTCGTCGCATCGAACAGGCCACCCAAGAAGATGATCTTGGGGTGATCGCGATTACCCATTACAGCCGGTTACTTCATGAGCTCAAGCCCGATGTAGTCCACGTGCTGGCTCGTGGGCGTATCCAGATGAGTGGGGGGCCAGAACTCGCGACCCGACTCGAAGACACGGGCTATGCCGAGTGGGCTGATGACGAGCCTCACCTCGACGCTGTGCGCACGCTTGACCCATTCGCTGACCCGTTTGCATAGCGAGCATAAGTGATCGATCGCCTACACTTCGGGTGTGGACGTTCCTGATGCCGAAGTGCCCGGGTGGGAAAATAGTGCCGGTTTTCTGAGTCGCGAGTGGACATTTCGTGACTTCAGTGAGGCATTCGGGTTTATGACTCGGGTGGCGCTCATCGCCGAGCAACTCCATCATCATCCGAACTGGACCAATACCTGGAACCACGTGACGATTGCCCTCACCAGTCACGATGATGGCGGTATCAGCGAGTTGTGCGTCGAGTTTGCCCAACGAGTGAATCGCTTGCTAGGCGAGTAAGTCAGACCTCGGTGGCCGCAGTCGATTCGTCGATTCCTTGCGCGAGTGTGTTCCACGCCAACGTCGCGCACTTAATGCGCACCGGAAATTTCACGACGCCGCGGAGCGCTTCGAGGTCACCGAGGTTGACGTCCGGAAAAGACTCAGGTTCAGCTTCGTCGCCTTCAAGGCTGCTTTCGTGAATCGACATCATGGACTTAAAGGCTTTTGTGAGCTGGCGTACTTCTTCGACCGTCTTGCCTTTCACCGCTGACGACATCATCGATGCCGACGACTGGCTAATCGAGCAACCCTGACCGCCGATTCGGATATCGCTGACGATTCCCGTGCTGTCGACGTCAACGTAAATGATGATCTCATCGCCACAGAGCGGATTGAACCCTTCGACACGATGGGCTGGTGGCGCATCGAGTTCGCCACGATTCCGCGGATTGCGATAGTGGTCGAGAATGATTTCTCGGTAGAGGTCTTCGAGTCCGGGCATAGTGAACGCGCTTTCCGATTGGGTTATTAGATCTGAAAAAAGTCAACCGTGGCACTGAGAGCGTCAGCAAGCGCATCGATGTCAGCTTCGTCGTTATAGACGTACACCGAAGCGCGAGCGGTCGCTCCTACGCCGAGGATCCGCATGAGTGGTTTCGCACAGTGGTGGCCAGCGCGAACGCAAACCGCGTGTTCGTCGAGAACCTGCGAAATATCGTGAGGGTGAAGATCGGCGAATGCAAAAGACAAGACGCCGCCGCGATCTGTCGGATTAGCTGGGCCGAAAAGCGTGATGCGATCGCCGAAGCGCTCGTTCAGGCGGCGCAATGCATAGGTAGTCAGGTCGATTTCGTGCTGGCGCACCGCAGACATGCCGAGGTTGGTTAGGTAGTCGATTGCTGCGCCAAGGCCAATTATTTCGGCAATCGGAGGGGTACCAGCCTCAAACTTCCACGGCAGGTCATTGCAGGTGAAGCCGTCGAGGCGAACGTCTCGAATCATTTCGCCACCCCCGAGAAACGGCGGCATCGCGTCGAGTAGTTCAGCGCGTCCCCACAACACGCCGACGCCGGTTGGTCCACACATCTTGTGGCCAGAAAATGCGATGAAATCCGCGCCGAGTTCTGCCACATCGGTCGCGAGGTGCGGGACGTACTGGCAGGCGTCGACAAGCGCAAGCGCACCGACTCGGTGAGCGGCATCGGTGAGTTGGCGAATTGGGGTGATCGAACCGAGCACGTTTGACATTGCGGTAAAACTCAGCAGCTTGACGCCGTCAAGTAAGTGGTCCAGACCGCTCAGGTCGAGTTGTCCATCGGCAGTCAGCGGAATCCATCGAAGCTCGATGCCGATTTCGGCAGCAAGTTGATGCCACGGGACGATGTTGGCGTGGTGTTCCATGTGGGTGAGTAGCACTGCGTCACCTGATCGAAGGTTGGCCCGACCCCAGGAGTGGGCTACCAAATTGATCGCTTCAGTCGCGTTTTTGGTGAAAACGATTTCGCTAGTCGAATCCGCACCGATGAAGCGCGCGGTTTTAGTTCGAGCGAGTTCCATTTCCGAAGTTGCCTGCTCGGCGATTTGGTACACGCCGCGGTGCACATTGGCATTTATCGTCTCGTAGTAGGTGGTCAGCGCATCAAGAACGATCTGCGGTTTTTGCGATGTCGCCGCCGAATCGAGGTAGATGAGCGGTTTGCCATTGACCGTGCGCTGAAGCAGCGGAAAGTCCGCTTTGACCGCGGTTACGTCGAGGGTTTCGGTCAGCGCCACGCGTCGTATCCTTCGGATTCGAGCCGGGCAGACAACTCGGCGCCTCCGCTCTCGACGATTTGGCCATCAATCATGATGTGCACCTTGTCGGGGTGCAGTTCATCAAGTAATCGCTGGTAGTGCGTAATGGCGAGAACGCCGAGGTCAGGTCGCGATGAGCGAACTTGTTGCACTCCGCTTGCTACGACTCGCAGCGCGTCGATGTCGAGGCCAGAGTCGGTTTCGTCAAGGATCGCGATCTCGGGTTCAAGGATTGCCATCTGCAATATTTCATTGCGCTTTTTCTCGCCGCCGGAAAACCCTTCGTTGAGATATCGGTCGGCAAACGATGGGTCCATGTCGAGGCGGCTCATCCAATCCATGATCGACAGTCGCAATTCCAACATCGAAAGGTCGATGCCCTTGCGGGCAGACAACGCCTGCCGCAAGAAGTTCAGGACTGAAACTCCCTGAATCTCCTGTGGGTATTGGAAGGCGAGAAACATGCCGGCTTTGCCTCGGACGTCGGCGCCCCAACTCGTGACGTCGTCGCCATGGAACAGTATTCGACCTTCGGTAACTTCGTAGTCGGGACTCCCGAGCAAGGCGCTCGCCAACGTGGACTTTCCTGAACCATTAGGCCCCATGAGCGCGTGCATTTCGCCAACTTCAATGGTCAAGTTCAAGCCCTTGACGATTTCGGCCGCCCGCTCACCGCGACTGTTCATCGCTGGACGTACATGGAGGTTTTCGATCTGGAACAGGGGAGCGACCATGGCTCCGAGTGTATTAGCACTATCGAGATAGTGGAAATGTCAATTATTGGCCGGGGCGATTGCTCGCGTCGGGCCATGAAAGATGCTCACCAGCCTCGGTCGACCCATTGCTGCAACTGGGGACGTTCGGTGCCGATGGTGGTGTCAGTGCCGTGGCCGGGCATGACGATGGTATCGGGACTCAGGTTGGCGAACAGGCGACGATCGATTGATTCGATAATGGTGTCGAAGTCAGCGTCGTCTGGTGCGGTGTTGCCGGGACCGCCCGGAAAGAGCGTGTCGCCGCTAAAGACCACGGGGGATCCCTCAAGGAGAAAACACATTGAGCCCGGTGTGTGGCCAGGGGTTGCAATGGTGTGAAGTCGCAGTCGCCCAACCTCGATGACTGATTCGTCTTCGATGATGTAATCGTAGGAATCAAGCATGGCTGCGTCGGCGGCAGTGACGCCGACTTCATAGCCGGCATCGCGAACCGCCGGAATCGCCTGGATGTGATCCCAATGGCCGTGGGTTTCCAAAACCGTTCGTACGCCGAGATCACGGCATAACTCAAGTAGCAACTCATGCTCATTTGCGGCATCAAGCAAGACTGCGTCGCCGGTTTGCTTGCATCGAACGACGAAGACGTTATTTTCGAACGGCCCGACGACGACCTTATGGATCTCTACCGATTCATCATTGAAATGCATCGTGGTCACCGTCTGAGGCTACAACCTTGGTTCGTGCAATTCGACTGCCAGCGACAACAATCCGATCTCGATGGGCCGTCTCCATGCCGTTGAAACTCGGTTGAATCGGCCGGTAGTTGATTGGTACTCGGCTGGGTCGAAGCCTTGAATCGGTATCGAGTTGTCGATCGTCAAGGTTGAAATTCGCGTTCGATGTGGTTCTAGGCCACCAGTTCTAGTAGAACTTCATCGAAATCTGACTCGACCCACCAAGGGGGCCTGGAACCGTGAACTTTGCGTTCTCCGAGGAGCAAGAAGAGCTCCGTACAATTGTCCGTCAGTTCCTTGACGCCAAGTCGCCCGAAACGGCCGTGCGTGAGCAAATGGAAACTGAGAACGGTTACGACGTCGCGGTCTGGAATCAGATGAGCGAACAGATGGGACTTCAGAGCCTGATCATTCCCGAGGAGTTCGGCGGCTCGGGTTACAGCTACGTCGAACTGATCGTTGTGCTCGAAGAGATGGGACGCTCGCTGTTGTGCGCCCCGTATTTCTCAACTGTCGTGCTCGGTGCTAACACGTTGATGTTTTCTGGTGATGATGCTGCCAAAGCGGCGCACCTTCCGGGAATCGCCAGCGGCGAGACCATCGCGACGTTGGCCTTCACTGAGCCAAACGGCCGATGGGACGAATCGGGTATCGAAGCGACCGCAACAGCATCGGGTGACACGTGGACGATCAACGGTACAAAGTCATTTGTGCTTGATGGACACACCGCCGATTTGGTTTTGGTCGCGGCGCGGACGTCGGCCGGCGTCAGTATTTTTGCAGTCAAGGGTGATGCCGCTGGACTAACTCGTACGGCACTTTCCACCATGGACCAGACGCGTAAGCAAGCCAAGCTGGAATTTGCCAACGTGTCGGGAACGCTCATTGGAACCGACGGCGCTGGTTGGGACACCATCAGCACCGTGCTCGACTTGGCAGCCGTTGCGCTTGCCGCCGAGCAGGTTGGTGGAGCCCAGAAGTGCCTCGACATGGCCGTTGAGTACGCCAAGGTACGCGTGCAGTTTGGTCGCCCCATCGGTTCGTTCCAAGCCATCAAGCACAAATGTGCTGACATGTTGCTTGAGGTTGAGTCGGCCAAGTCGGCTGCTTATTACGCCGGATGGTGTGCCTCGGAAATGAACGACGAGCTTCCATCAGTTGCGAGCTTGGCGAAGGCGTATTGCTCCGATGCCTATTTCCACGCAGCCGCTGAAAATATCCAAATTCATGGTGGCATTGGTTTCACTTGGGAACACCCAGCTCACCTGTATTTCAAGCGAGCAAAGTCTTCCGAGTTGCTGTTTGGTGATCCGACCTATCACCGCGAGCTTCTCGCTCAGCGCATCGGCATTTAGTCCGATCGATTTCAACATCGTGTTTGAGGCCCCTGCAACCGCGGGGGCCTCTTCGCGTCAACGAGTTCGAGTGCTCGCCTTGCATTCGAATCGGTTAATTCGAGCGGTCAATCGGGAGCACATCACAACATGACATTGATCGTGTTCGTTGCAACAGGGTTCGTTATTGCGCTCATTGCAGTTGTGGCCGTCGGTGCGGTGGTGAGTCGGCTTTCGGTTCAGGCACCAGTTTCGGTATTCGATGAGGATGAAGCGGTGGACTGGATTGCCGATCGACTTCCGTTCGAAGTCGCGTCCCAGCTGAGCCCCGATGACGTCCGCTCGATTTTGATCTGGCATTTGGATTATCTCGAGCAATTGGGCGCCGCCACTGAGTCGGGGTATGCGACACCGGATTCGGCACTGGTCGTCGATGATGATGGTCTGGCCTACGTCCTCGGTCAGGCGACCGACGCGGGCCTCGACGTCGAGGACGTGCATGTTGTGGCGGTGCTCGAAGCCGAGCAGGGCTACCTCGAAGCAATTGGAGCTATCGGTCCACCGGTAAGCGATTGAGTTGAAGCGTTCGAGCCGAATCGTTTCTCAAACGGTCCCGGTGTTGGTTTCGATTCTCCTAGAGTGAAGATATGGAACGACCGGTCAAGTTCGAACACAACCGCTGGTTGGGCGATAAGCGAACCCAAGTGGTCTATGACGTTGACGCCCTCGAAGACACAGCGATCATTGAGGAATTGCTCGACGCAGAGACCTTCATCTGCTTTGGGCCTGACACCTTGCCTGAGGCGCGAAATCGCGGCTACCGCCCCTATCGGGGTAACGGTTCTGGAATCGACACCCCTGCCGACGACCAAGAGAATTAGCAGGCGCTGGTGGAGCGCCTTTTCACGTCGAAAGGTGATGTCGGAATTTGGGGTCATATTGCCCGGCCGCGCAGCGCGCCTGGAACGCGGAGTCCTGGCGTCATCATTTGTCATGGCTTTCCGCCCGGGAGCGACAAAGGCGAGCTGTCGGCTCGATCATTTCCTGAGCTTGCCGATCGCATAGCGACCGAGCTTGGTTGGATTGTCTTGGTGTTTTGCTTCCGAGGGTGTGGTGAGTCTGAGGGTGACTTCTCGATGGGTGGATGGCTCAATGACCTGCGAGCAGCATCGGATTTTTTTCATCGGCTCGAGGATGTCCAGGGCGTTTGGCTTGCCGGTTTTGGAACTGGCGGTGCACTGACCATGTGCGAAGCCGCCGACGACGAACGAATTTGTGGTGTTGCATCGCTGGGTTCGCCGGCCGATTTTGATGATTGGGCGGGTCATCCTCGACGACTTTTATTGCATGCGAGGGCCGCAGGAATTATCAATTCGCCGTCGTTCCCCAATTCGCTGGACCGCTGGTCGCGTGAACTGCGCGACATCCGAGCAGTTGCGGCCGCGCCACGATTGAGTCCTCGACCGCTGCTGATCGTGCACGGCTCAGACGATGATTCTGTACCCGTGTTCGATGCTCGGGTCCTGGCTGACGCGCACGGCGATGCGGATCTTCGTATCATCGACGGTGCGGGCCACCAACTTCGCCACGATCCTCGATCTATAGCGGTTTTGCTTGGGTGGCTCGATCGTCAGCGCAATCAAGCCGCAAGTTTGGCCAACCGCTGAGTGACGATTTCAGTCAGCTTTGGTTTTGCCTTGTTCTTTTTTCGCCTTCTTGAACGCGCGCACTCGAGCCAATGACTCGGGTGAATGAATGTCGGCGACTGATCGCGGAGTCGCATCGGAAAATGGCACTGCCGCGGTTTTCCATCCCCTTGGACGAATGCCAAAGCGTTTGGCCAAGATGGCCATGAAAATCTTGGCCTTTTCGTCGCCGAAACCTGGAAGCTCGCGCAACCGGCGGTAAAGCTCTGAGCCGCTGGTCGTGTCGCGCCAGAGTGCCTCGACATCACCGTCGTAGTTGTCGACCATGAAATTGCACAGTTCATGGGTGCGTCGAGCCATTGCTGCTGGATAGCGGTGAAGGGCAGGTTTCGCGCAGAATAAAGTGACGACTGCGTCCGGTTCCATCGAAGCGATGAGCGCGCAATTCAACGTTCCTCCGAGGCGTTCTTGCAACGTCCACGGACCGCGGAATGCCCACTCCATAGGGACTTGCTGATCGAGCAACATGCCGATCAACAAGGCAAGCGGTTCGTCCATGAGGAATTTGTCGGCAACAGGGTTACCAGTGATGAAAAGCGGAGCGGGCATCGTCTTGGCAGAAACAACCATGCGCCGATGCTAGTCACGGATGCATCGATCATCGGCCTCGGGGGTCATCCGCGTCGGCGTCGATGCCCAGTCGTTCAATGGTTTGCGCAACCGCAGCAGGATCGAAGAGGCCCGCTTTGGCGAGTGCGGCCAATACGGCGACTTCGACATGGGCAGCATCAGTTTCGAAAAAGCGGCGCAAAGCCTCGCGTGTATCGCTGCGACCAAATCCGTCAGTTCCGAGGGGAACAAATGTGCGGCCGTCAGGAACGAAACGCCCGATCTGATCGGGGACGGCTTTCATGAAATCGGTCACGGCGATGATTGGGCCAGTGCTGTCGGCTAATCGCGCCGTAACCGGTGCAATCTGAGGCTCCTGATTGGGATGTAATCGATTCCAGCGTTCGATGCCGAGTGCATCCTCTCGCAGACGTTTATAACTTGTGGCCGACCAGAGTTCGACGCCGATTCCGTGACGCGTTGCAAGTTCGAGTTGCGCGGTTCGGGCAGCGCCTTGAGCTGAGCCAGAAAAGAGAATGGTGGCTTGTGATTGGAGTCCGGCTGGAGGCTCCGCCCACCGATAGATACCTTCGAGGATGTCTTCGTCGGTCACGTTGGCCGCGCGAGCGGGCATGACGTAGTTCTCGTTGTACAACGTCAGATAGTAAAAAATTGAGTCGCCGCCTAGTACCCCCGAAGCATCGGCCTGGCCGTACATGCGATGAATGCCCGCCTTGATAATCGCCGCAGTTTCATACGCGAATGCCGGGTCGTAACTTTGGCAATTAGGGACCGTCGAGGAGAGGATCAAGCTCTGGCCATCTTGATGTTGGAAACCTTCGCCTTCGAGGGTGGTGCGCCCTGCAGTCGCCCCCAGTAGGAATCCTTTTGCTTGAGCATCGGCGGCCGCCCAAATGAGGTCACCCACGCGTTGAAATCCGAACATCGAATAGAAGATGAAGAATGGAACCATTGGCGTTCCGCGATGGGAATAGGAAGTCCCGGCAGCGGTAAAACTCGCCATGGCCCCGGCTTCGGTGATGCCCTCTTCGAGTATTTGGCCATGATCGGATTCGATATAGGCCAGGAGTAGCTCGCTGTCGACGGGGTCATACTGTTGACCTTTCGCGG
The DNA here is from genome assembly GCA_037138595.1 of Actinomycetes bacterium. Lineage (GTDB taxonomy): Bacteria > Actinomycetota > Acidimicrobiia > Acidimicrobiales > Acidimicrobilacustridaceae > UBA4742. The sequence goes on from JBAXIB010000003.1 coordinate 125,599, forward strand.
CGTAAATCTCGAACTCGCGGAACAGCGCATCGATACCGAACGTGCGAGCCTCATCGGGAATGATTGGCACGACGCGTCGACCGAATCCTTCGGTTCGGGCCAGGTTTCGGAGGAGGCGAGTAAACGCGACAGTCGTCGAAACCGCGTGGGACCCCGAACCGAGATCAAATTCATCGAAGGCAGCATCGGGTGGCATGGGGAGTGGTTGGCGAATCGGTAGCGAACCACTCGGGAGCGAGCCATTGAGCGTGTGGCGGCGATCCATCATGTAGCGATATTCAGCTGAGTCAACCGGTGGCCGATAAAACGGCGGGTTGTCGCCGTCGAGTGCGTCAGCATCGATGACATCTTCAAGGTGAAGTCGAGTCCGTAATTCTCGGAGCTGAATGCCAGTCATTTTCTTGATTTGGTGGGTTGAATTGCGTGCTTCGAGGCCTGAACCAAGCGCCCAACCTTTGATGGTCTTGGCCAGAATGACCGTTGGGGCATCGTGTTGATCAAGCGCAGCACGATAGGCCGCGTAGAGTTTTTCGTAGTCGTGTCCACCTCGCGGCAAGGTCCGTAGCTCGTCATCAGTGAGGTGCTCGACCAACGATCGGAGCCGAGGGTCGGGACCAAAAAAGTGCTCGCGTATGTACGCTCCCGATTCAACGGCGTAGCGCTGGAACTCGCCGTCGACGGTGCTATTCATTTTTTGAAGCAGCAGGCCGTCGACGTCCCGCTCAATGAGTTCGTCCCATGCGGTACCCCAGATGACTTTGATGACGTTCCAGCCGGCGCCACGAAAGACGGCCTCAAGTTCCTGAATAATGTTGCCGTCGCCGCGCACTGGACCATCCAGCCGCTGGAGGTTGCAATTCACTACCCAGGTCAGATTGTCGAGACCTTCGCGCGCCGCAAGCGAAAGCGAACCTAGCGTTTCAGGTTCGTCACATTCTCCGTCGCCGACGAAACACCAGATGCGGGACTCGGAGGTGTCGTCGATGCCGCGTTGGTGAAGGTACCGATTGAAACGTGCTTGGTAAATAGAGTTCAGGGGACCGAGGCCCATGGAAACGGTTGGGTATTCCCAGAAATGTGGCAGCGAACGTGGATGCGGATACGACGGGAGTCCTTCGCTTTCACCCGAAAACTCTCGGCGAAAATGGGTGAGGTGCGACTCATCGAGGCGACCTTCGACAAAGGCGCGGGCGTAGATGCCCGGAGCACCATGACCTTGAAAATAGACATGGTCGCCCGCATGCCCGTTGTCCTTGCCGTGAAAGAAATGATTGAAGCCAACTTCGTAGAGCGCGGCCGACGACGCGAATGTCGAAAGGTGTCCACCGATTCCGTCGTGGCGCTTATTGGCATTTGTGACCATGACCGCAGCGTTCCATCGCACATACGACCGAATGCGTCGTTCTAGTTCTAAGTCGCCGGGGAACCATGGCTGTTCATCGGTCGGGATGGTATTGAGGTACGGCGTGGACACCTCGGCCGGTGTACCGATGTGTCGCTGATGAGCTCGCTCAAGGAGTTTGGACATCAAGAAACGAGCCCGCATCTTGCCTTCGCCGTCGATGACGGCATCGAGTGAGTCAAGCCACTCCGTTGTCTCCTGAGGATCTGAATCCGGAAGTTGGTGAACATAGCCATCAATGCTCATCGGACAGGCACTCCTTCGGGTAACGCTGCGTTGCAGTATGCATGATGACCGGGCAAAGTCGTCGCTGGCCGATGAAAGTAACCAACGGGCCGCCGCTGATGCGCGAGGATGCATCGATGGCAACGGTCGTGTACACCGATGGGGCGTGTAGTGGAAACCCAGGTCCTGGTGGATGGGCATGGGCGGTTGAGGATGGCCGGTTTGCCAGTGGCGCGGAAAACCCGAGCACGAATCAGCGCATGGAAATTCAAGCAGCGCATGAAGCGGTTCTTGCTCTGCCTGGGCCGCTTGAAGTGGTGAGTGATTCCACCTATGTCGTGCACTGTTTTCGCGATAAGTGGTGGGAAGGCTGGCGAAGGAAGAACTGGCATAACTCGCAGCGCAAGCCGGTCGCGAACCGTGACCTGTGGGAGCCGTTCATCGACGCGGTATTGACTCGGGGCGATGTGACGTTTCGGTGGGTGAAAGGCCATAGCGGAATCGCTATGAATGACTTTGTCGATCAACTCGCCGTCGAGGCGTGCGGCGTGCCGACGAATGCAAAGCCAGAAACTGCTCAAGCAGACGCGTCGATTCAAGGACACGGCCTTGGCGTATTCGGTCACCGCCCGACTGAGCTCGGCGGCTACGACGATTCGGGAATCGCGGCGGCGGTGCGCGCCAAAATGATCGATATTTTTGATGCAAAAGCGGTGATTATCGACGACTTGGTTGTTGTGAGCGGACTTCGGCTCGGAGCAGAAATGCTTGGAGCTGAGGCAGCACTCGATGTCGGGCTGCCGCTCGTCGTGGTTTTGCCTTACCCCGAACCCGAATCGGTTTGGCCCGCAGCGAGCCAACAGCGGTTCAGGGGACTGCGAGATCAAGCGCTTGATGTGGTGATGTTGCAAACCGCGAAACCGAATTCGAAACAGCAGGCGGGCGCGGCGCTGGCGAAGCGGGATGCATGGATTGTCGACCATGTCAACGAAGCATTATTGGTTTGGGATGGCAGTGACCCTGCGCTCGGGAAGCTCTTTCGATCAATGGGCCAGCGCCTCGGCGACGACGTGTGGGTGCTTGATCCCGCCGACCTCTAAGTTTGTCTGAATGGTTACCTCGACTCGGATCGGTTCTGACACTGGTGGAACCTTTACCGACGTCGTGGACAACCGAGGTCGATCCACCAAGGTGTTGTCATCGTCTAGTGACCCAAGTCACGCAGTGGGAGTCGCCATTACCGAGCTGCTTGGGGGGACGATTCTTGAGGTCCTCACCCATGGCACCACGGTTGGAACCAACGCATTGCTTGAACGGAACGGTGCCACGGTTGGGCTGGTAACGACGAGCGGATTCGCTGATTTAATCGAGATTGCTCGCCAGGATCGGCCGTCGTTGTATGACCAATATGACGATCGTCCCGAACCGCTGGTTAAGCGTCAACATCGCTACGAAGTTGTTGGTCGCTTAGATGCTGCCGGCCAGGAGGTCGAGGCGATTGACGTTGACTCGATTGAGGTGCTGGACACCGAAGTCGATGCAGTCGCAGTCGCGTTGTTGCACAGTGACTTGAACCCAGCTCATGAACAAGCGGTGATGCGAGCGTTGGTGGAGCACGGCCATGACGTGACTGCCTCGCATGTCATTTCGCCGGAATTTCGTGAGTATGAGCGAATCGTGACGACGGTCATCAACGCCTATCTTCGCCCCGCGTGTCGGGCCTATTTGCACCGACTTGCCGACCTCGCTGATCGAGTGTTCGTGATGACGTCTGCCGGAGGATTGATTCCAGCGGATGTTGCCGCAGAGCGCCCGGTTGACTTGTTGCTTAGTGGACCAGCCGGCGGTGTTCTCGCAGGAGCGCATGTCGCGAACGCGAACGGATGGCCAAATGCAATCACTTTTGACATGGGTGGGACAAGCACTGATGTTTGTCTCGTAATCGACGGCCAACCTGCTCCAGCGGCGCAGCGACAGGTAGGCGGCTTTACCGTTCGAGGTGCGTCGCTCGATGTGCACACCATCGGTGCGGGTGGCGGTTCGATAGCGATGGTTGACTCTGGAGGAGCGTTGGTCGTCGGGCCTCGAAGCGCGGGGGCGACTCCAGGTCCCGTTTGTTTTCGCCGTGGAGGAACTGAGCCAACCATTACGGATGCAAATGTCGTCGCTGGTCGAATTCCGGTTGATGGAAACTTTCCTGGGATTGGAAGCCTCGATCGGGACGCCGCGGAATCAGCAATCTCGCGAGCAGGTCTCACCGCGACCGGGATGCTCGCGGTCGTTGATTCCGCGATGGAACAAGCTTTGCGGGCCGTGTCGGTCGAACGGGGTGTGGATCCGCGAGCGCTCGCCCTAGTCGCCTTCGGCGGTGCTGGTCCGCTCCATGCATGCACGCTGGCCGACGCGCTTGGAATGCCAATGGTGATTATTCCGGCAAGGGCAGGGGTGCTGTCGGCAGTGGGCATCTTGTGTGCCGACGAACAACGCGATTTGGTCCGGACGTGGTCGAGTCGACTCGACGGCCCCGACCTTGACCTCGCTCGATCCCATTTGGCCGCGGAGGTTGCTGAGCTTTTGCAAGCAGACAACGATATGCCGGCAGAGATTTCAACGTCGATTGATTGCCGATACGCCGGTCAAAGTCATGAAATCACGGTGTCGACGATCGATGAGTTCCACGCCGAGCATCACAAACGAAATGGATACTCCAACGTCGATGGAAAGGTTGAAGTGGTCGCAATTCGCGCCAAAGCGCGCCGACCGTCTCTCGTGCAGTTAGCTGCGTTGCCTTCGCCACCCCGCCCGAGCGTGGTCGGCCCAATGGTGCTCGCTGAATCTGATTGCACGATCTGGGTTGGTGATGGATGGCGAGCTGAACCGGGCGAAGCCGGCGCATTGCTCTTGACGAAGATCACACGATGAGCCTTGATCCGGCATCGCTCCAAGTTTTGCTGTCGCGCTTGGCTGGTGTCGCTGAGGAAATGTCTGCAGTGCTGCGACGTTCGGCATTCAGCCCAAACATTAAAGAACGCGCTGACTGTTCGGCCGCGGTGTTCACCGTTGCGGGCGAATTGCTCGCGCAAGCCGAGAACATTCCCGTTCACTTGGGCTCGATGCCAGCCTCGGTTCTCGAGGCAATCGCCCGATTCGGGCCAAGTCGACCAGAACTCGAACGAGTTATGGCCGGCGAACACATCATCGTCAACGATCCATACGCTGGCGGGACCCACCTCAACGACATCACGTTGGTGACGCCGTGCTTCGCCCCCGATCTCGTCGGATGGGTGGCGACACGCGCCCATCATGCTGACGTTGGGGGGTCTGCTCCCGGCTCGATGCCTGCCGATGCCACTGAACTATTTGCCGAAGGTCTGCGGATACCGCCGCTGAAACTGACGACGGAAGTTCGGGCGCTGGTGCTCGCAAACTCCCGTACCCCCGACGAGCGTGCCGGAGATCTCGACGCACAGGTGGGCGCAAACGAGGTCGGCGTTGCCCGGCTCAGTGGTTTCGTCGATGCACCTCTCCATGAAGTCCTTGACTATGGCGAGCGTCGCATGAAGGCGGCGTTGGCAAAACTCCCTGAGGGTTCGTGGCGATTTACCGATGTCATCGACAGCTTTGGTCCGGCGGTCGATCAACAAGTCGAGACGGCGATCACCGTCGAAATGACAATTGGCGCCGGGGAGATCGGTTTTGATTTCTCCGGCTCTGGTCCGCAGCGCCACGGAAATGTAAACGCGGTCGAATCGGTGACGGTGAGTTCAGTCGCTTATGCGCTTCGGTCGGTATTGGATCCGACCTTGCCGTCGAATGGGGGCACACTTCGCCCGTTGACCGTTGTCGCGCCTTTAGGGACAATCGTGAACGCTCGACCGCCCGCCGCAGTTGGCGCGGGCAATGTTGAAGTCAGTCAACGCGTCGCTGACGTCTGCTTCGGAGCGCTCGCATGTGCGCTTCCTGGTCTGATCAGCGCGGCGTCGCAAGGCACCATGAACAATGTCCTCATTGGCGGTATCTCAACGGGCGACTCGGTGCCGTGGGTGTATTATGAGACCCTCGGGGGTGGTCAAGGAGGCCGACCGCTTCGTCGCGGAATGAGTGGCGTGCATACGCACATGACAAATACTCGAAACACGCCAGTCGAGGCGCTTGAACGAGCGTTTCCCTTGCGGGTGAAACGGATGCGGTTGCGAACGGGAAGCGGCGGTGCCGGCTTGCACCCCGGAGGCGACGGAATCGAACGCGACCTCGAAGTGCTCGAGGCAGTCGTGCTGTCGCTGATAACAGAGCGGCGGGTGTCGCAACCCTGGGGAATGTTCGGCGGGGAGCCAGGAGCGAAGGGCGAAAATTGGCTGCTCCCGGGGGGCCAAGAATCCCTGGCAGTGCAGCTTCCCGACAAAGTCACGATGTCGCTCGCCGCCGGTGATGTAGTGAGGATCGGTACTCCCGGTGGTGGCGGTTGGGGTTTCAACCCGTGAGTGGTTTCGCCCGAGATTGCGGCATTGGGGAGTTTGGTTTCGACCGAGGCAGGTGAATCTGCCTAGGGTGAAGGAATGGAACTGAACGGAATATCTGCCATCGTGACCGGTGGTGCCTCAGGCATCGGCGAGGCATGTGCTCGCCATCTTGCTGAACGGGGTGCCAAAGTTGTCATCGCCGACCTGCAAGACGACAAAGGCAACGCACTTGCCACTGAAATTGGTGGTGCATTTGCCCACGTCGATGTAACCAACGTCGACGATGTAATTGCCGCGATCGAGATGGCCAAGGAGATGGGTCCCCTTCGAGCACTCGTGAATTCCGCTGGTGTTGGATGGGCGACGCGAACCATTGGGAAAGACGGGCAATACGATTCTGCCCACGATCTTGATGTCTTCAAAAAGGTCATTGAGATCAACTTGATCGGAACCTTCAATTGCATACGCCTCGTGGCAACTGCGATGAGCACGACTGAACCGCTCGATGGTGGTGAACGTGGATCGATCGTAAACATGGCCTCGGTCGCGGCGTTCGATGGCCAAATTGGACAAGCGTCCTACTCGGCGTCGAAAGGTGGAGTTGTCGGAATGACCTTGCCCATTGCTCGCGACCTGTCGGCAGTGGGGATTCGCGTCAACACCGTGGCGCCTGGACTGATTGACACACCGATCTATGGCGAAGGCGACAACTCCGAAGCGTTCAAAGCCAATCTCGAAAAGGGCGTGCTTTATCCGAAGCGTTTAGGCCACCCGCACGAGTTGGCCAGCATGGTCGTTGAGCTTGTTTCCAACAGTTACATGAATGCTGAGACAATTCGCGTCGATGGTGGCATCCGGATGCCGCCGAAGTGATGCACAACTGAGCCGGGTCCGCTCGCTCGACGTCTATCTCGGCGACGAACTTGTTGCTGAGGTAGGAACACCTCGCTCGGGGAAAATGACGTTGGCGTACAAGTCTGATGTCATCGATCGGGTTGGCATCGGAGGCTTCGTCCTCTCGGCCGCGCTGCCCGCGCGCGTCGAACGTTATTCGCCCACCGAGGCGACTTCGTTTCTCGACGGCTTATTACCTCTTGGATGGGCCCGAGCCGGATTGGAACAGCGCTTCGATGTCCATCGAGTCGACAGTTTTTCGTTGTTGGCCGCAGTTGGACGTGAGTGTGCGGGAGCAGTCAGCTTTGTGCCATCGGGCGATCCATGGCCGACTGATTCGAGCCCGTTAGCGAAGTTGGACGACAGCGAAATCACGAGTCGGTTGACTTCGCTTGATGTCAATCCATTTGGCGTCGATGACGCGACTCGAGTGACCCTTGCGGGCACGTGTTGGAAGCTCCCGCTGTGCCTGATGGCCGACGGCGGATGGGCCTCTCCGGTAGCTGGGATGAGTTCGACCCACATCTTTCGACCTGAGCCTCCCGACTTCGTGTCGTTGGCCACAACGGAGGCCTATTCGCTCGCCGTGTTGCGTCTCGCTGGGATTTCGGTTGTTCATGCTGAAGTTGCCACCATCGTCGATCGATCGGTGCTCGTTGTCACGCGCTTTGACCGCGAAATCGCACCGGATGGCGCGGTGATCGGTATCCATCAGGAAGATTGCTCACAGGCACTCGGTGCGGCAACCAACGAACGAACCGAACGTGACGGTGGGCCGTCACTATCTGAAATTGCTGACCTGGTGCGGGACATGAGTGCTAGTCCCGAAGTTGACCTTATCCAACTGTTGTCGTGGCTGGTCGCGTGTGTGGTGTTCGGCAAGGTCGATGGAACGGCGACTGACCTCGCGTTGACGTATCGGTCCACTGACGACTTTGTGGTCGAGTGTCGCCTCGCCCCAGTTGCGTCGATGGCCGGCACGGCGGATTATCCCAATCAGCCGACCCAGCTCGCGATGTCAATTGGCGGTATCGATGAGCTCAGTCGAATTCGACGACGTCACCTTGAAGCAGAAGCGGTGAGTTGGGGAATGCCCCACAGCGTGGCCACCGACGTGATGGATGATCTGCTCGAACAGTTGCACGAATGTCTTGACACTGCGAGACGCGATACAGACCCAGGCGACGACGTGGTTGCTGCGTGTCGGGCGCGGCTATCTGATCTCATGACGTCGAGCTCATGACATTGACCCGACGACGCTTGGAATTGCTGTCCGACCGACACCGTCACGTTTTGGTCGACGGTCGACCTAAGGCGTGACGCAGCGCAGAATCGAGTTCGGGATAGCCGAACGCGAAGCCAGCGGATTCAAGTACTTCGGGCTTTACGCGAGCGCTGGTGAACAACAACGCCTGAGCCAATTCGGATCCAACCAAAAGTTTCGGACCAAAAGTTGGCACCGCGAGAATGGTGGGGCGTCCAAGAACCGAGCCGAGGGTCTTGGTGAATTGTGCATTCGTCACTGCCTCAGGAGCAGTGAGGTTGACCGGTCCGGCAACATCATGGTCAAGCAAAAACCGCATGGCCGAAATCTGATCGCTCAGCGCGATCCAACTCCACCACTGTCGCCCGGAACCAAAGCGACCACCTAAGCCCAACTTGAACAGCGGCAGCATCTTTGGAAGTGCGCCGCCGAGGGTCGTCAATACGATGCCGGTTCGTAGGTTGACTACTCGTATGCCAGCGTCGCGTGCTGGTTGAGTTTCGGCTTCCCACGGCACGCAGATGCCCGAAAGGAAGTCATCGCCGTGATCACTCTGTTCGGTCAAGACGTCATTGCCGCGATCGCCGTAAAAGCCAATTGCCGATCCACTTAGGAACACCGCGGGCTTCGTGTGCAGAGCGGCCAATGTCGATGCGATCAGAGCGGTACCGCGGGTACGGCTTTCGAGGATGAGCGCCTTGCGCGCATCAGTCCAGCGTTCATCGCCGATTCCCGCGCCAGCGAGGTGGACGACTGCGCCGATGCCTTCGAAAGCAGCAGCGTCGATTGTGCCGTTGACCGGGTCCCAGGTGATGGCAGATTCACCGCGATTAACCGCTCGCCGCACGACGTGGATGACCGAGTGGCCGTCAGCGGTGAGTTGATCGGCAAGCGCCCGCCCAATGAGTCCGCTCGATCCGGTAATGGCAATGTCCATGTTGACTCCTCAGCACGCGGCCAGTCGGCAGGTAACGGCGGGTGGATAGCAGCTGCATCGAACAGGTGTGCAACCGCCTCGGTTCGGTAGTTGCTCGCAGCCATGTCTGCCATGACCCCAGCCAAGCTATGTTCCCACTACTTTGTGGAAAAGTCGCACGCGGGCGGAACATTTTGAGAGGGTGACAGATGACACCAGATGACCGTCGATGGGAAACCGGATCTGAGCATGGGAATAAACCCGGTTTTAAACCAACCGGCAAACAAATTGCGGCAGCCGTGGTCTTGGTATTGCTCGTGGTGTTTGTATTCCAAAATACCGATGAGACGAGTATCACCTTGTTGGTGCTTGACCTTCATTCGCCGCTTTGGCTCGTGCTGACCATAACGATCATGTTGTCAATCGCGATCGGCTTTGTGCTCGGGGGTCACCGGGCGAGACGCAAGCAAAAGGGCTGATTCGGCTCAAGCCCTCTCAGCTTAGAGATACTCCACGTTGGTGCCGTGGACACAATGGCGGGTGTCAAGGACGTAGTCGGCCGCCGCGACAATGGCGTTCAAGTCAAACGCGTCGTGATCAGCGAGGATGATCACCGCGGCGCATGACGCCACGAGTTCCGGTGTTGGTTCAACTTGGGTGACACCTTCCGGGACCAGGTGGGCCGGAACGTGCGGATCACTGGCGACGATCTCGGCGCCAAGCTCCCCGAGCTTTTGTGCGATCAACCGGGAAGGAGTTTCGCGAACGTCACCGGTGTTGCGTTTGTAAGCAAGCCCTACCAACAAGATTCGTTGCCCATTGACGGCGAGTTTGCGTTGATTAAGTGCTACGACAAGCCTGCGCACGACATAGTCCGGCATGTGTTCGTTGACGTCGTTGGCGAGTTCAACGAAACGGAAGGTGTCGCCGAGCGACTGGCGCACGTGCCAGGACAAATACGATGGATCGATTGGTAAGCAATGGCCACCAACGCCTGGACCGGGAGTAAACCGAAGGTACCCAAACGGTTTAGTGGACGCGGCATCAATCGCTGACCAAACATCAATCCCTAGGTCGTGGGCGAACATGGCGATTTCATTGACGAGCGCGATGTTGACATGCCGAAACGTGTTTTCGAGCAGCTTGGTGAGTTCGGCTTCTCGGGGTGATGCAACCGGAACAGTTGTTTCGACGAGTCGGTCGTAGAGGCCGCTGACAACTCGCAGTGATTCGGCGTCGATTCCCGATACCACCTTGGGCGTATTTTCGAACGTCCAAATCGGATTGCCTGGATCGATTCGCTCGGGACTGTAGCCAAGGTGGAAGTCGGTTCCCGCCCTCAGCCCGGAACCTTGTTCGAGAATCGGTAGGACGAGCTCTTCGGTAGTGCCTGGGTAGGTCGTCGATTCGAGTACCACGCACGCGCCAGGTTTCATCCCGGCGGCGACTGTTCGAGAGGCGCTTTCGATATAGGTCAGGTCAGGCGCCCCGTCAGCAAGTGGAGTGGGAACTGAAATGACGACAAAGTCGAAGCCGGCGATCTGGTTGGTATCGGCGGTGGGTCGGTAGCGGCCAGTGGCGAGTGCTGCTAGGAGTCGTTCGTTCGAGATGTCCTCAACCGGTGAAATGCCGGCACCCAAACGCCCAACTTTGTCGGTATCGACATCGAAACCGACGACATCGAACCCTTGCTCAACCGCGCGAATCGCAAGGGGAAGGCCGACGTAGCCTTGTCCGATTACGACGAGGAGATCTTGCTCAATGTCCGAATTGCGTTGAGTCATAGTGCGAGATGCTACGCCAGCTAACCTCATAGCCCTGATGAGCAGGACCACAGGCGGAAACCGATGAGTACTCGAAAACTGATTTTTCTCTCGCTGCTCTGCGGTTTGGCGATCATTGTGGCCTTCGCCTTGCAATTACTGGTGAAGCCTTAACGGCCGGTGAGCCGAATGAACCGGTGAGCCGAAACATTTGCGTATTGCAACGAAGTCCGGCGTTGCCGCCGACGCTGACAGGTGTCTGGGCGCTGAGTAGGTTGGGATGGTGGCCCCCGAAATGTTGATCGACGAGTCTCCCAACAGCCTGTTCGCGGGTTACCAGCTTGACGGGTTTTTTGATGAGGTTTTCGACGCGGACGGTCACTGCCGCCCGCATTACGCGCCGTTACTGTCTCGACTGACAGGATTCACTCCCGACGACCTCATCCGGCGAGCACGGGTTCGCGATGCGGCATTCCGAAGCCAGGGCATCACATTCACCGTTTATGACGAAGGCGAAGGAATCGAACGTACTTTTCCGATGGACTTGCTGCCTCGCATCATTCCGGCCGACGAGTGGCGCCAAATCGAGGCGGGTCTGGTGCAAAGGGTCCGAGCGCTTAACTTGTTCCTCGACGACCTGTATGTCGGCGACCAAGCCAGTATCCATGACGGGATCATTCCTTCGTGGGTAGTGAAGTCATCGGACGGTTTTTGTCGAGAAGCGTTTGGCATCCCGATGCCATTGGGTGCTCGGTGCCTCGTGGCAGGGGTGGACTTGGTGCGAGACGGCGAAGGTAGCTACCGGGTTCTCGAAGATAACCTCCGCAATCCGAGCGGGATTTCCTATGTCATCGAAAATCGTGTCGCCATGACGCGAGTGTTGCCTTCGGTGTTTGCCGATCAGCAAGTGCGACCAGTTGATCACTACGGCCAAGCATTACTGAATGCGTTGGGTCGGGTCGCTCCGAGCGCGTCTAGCGATCGTCCAACGGTGGTTGTGTTGACCCCTGGCGTCTACAACTCGGCGTATTTCGAACACGTCTTCCTCGCATCGCAAATGGGAGTCGAACTCGTCGAAGGCCGAGACTTAGTCGTCGACGACCATGTCGTGTCGATGCGTACGACTCGGGGACTCAAGCGCGTCGATGTCATCTATCGCCGAATCAATGATGATTATCTCGATCCGGTGCCGTTTCGAAGCGATTCGACCCTCGGCGTACCAGGCCTTATGGCCGCAGCTCGCGTTGGAAACGTGACGATTGCCAACGCCGTGGGGAATGGCGTTGCCGATGACAAAGCGGTCTACGCGTACGTTCCGGAATTCATTCGTTACTACCTCGGCGAGGAACCAATATTGCCCAACGTCGAAACTTATTTGCTGTGGGATCAGGATATGCGCAGTCAGGTACTTGACCGCCTCGACGAGCTGGTGATTAAACCTGTCGCCGGTGCAGGCGGCTACGGCATCGTGATCGGTCCGTCCGCGACTGATGAGGAACTGGTCGACTGCAGGAATCGCATCGTTGAAAATCCTCGGGGATACGTTGCGCAAGAAGTCGTGGCCTTGTCTCGACATCCCGCATTGGTTGGCGATCATGTCGAAGGCCGGCATATCGATCTGCGGCCATTTGTCCTTTCGGGTGAAAAAATCGAAGTGATTCCGGGTGGACTTACCCGGGTCGCAATGGGTCGCGGATCGTTGGTCGTGAACTCGTCCCAAGGTGGCGGATCGAAAGACACTTGGGTTCTTGAAGCGCCACCCGAAGGTTCGCTGTCGTCGCTCAGCGGCCGAGGGCCCTGATGCTTGCTCGTGACGCGGAGAGTCTGTTTTGGAGTGGCCGATACCTCGAGCGCGCCGAAGACACAGCGCGACTTCTCGACGTCACCTATCACGGAATGCTTGAAACCACACCGGCCGAAGAGGCCCTCGCGTGGAGCGACGTGTTGTATGCCTTGCGGTTAGATGGAGTGTTTGCGGCGACTGGTCGTGCCGTGACCGCGGCAAATGTGTGCGAGTTCCTAGTTCTCGATACCAACAATGCGGGCTCAATTTTTTCGTCTGTCAGACAAGCACGCGAAAATGCGCGAACGGTTCGCGAGCAACTTTCGACCGAACTTTGGGAGACGCTCAACTCGTTTTATCTTGACCTGCGGGCTCGAAATCTGGGCACTGATCTCGAGTTCCAACCCCATGAGCTGTATGGGATGGTCCGTCGGCAATGTCAGACCGTGGCTGGAGTGGCGGCCGAGACAATGTCGCGCGACGAGGGTTGGCGATTTTTCGTTCTGGGATGGAATCTCGAACGAGCCGAGATGTCTTGTCGACTCCTATCAACCCGCTACCGACAACTTTCGCCGTCGGCGTTTCACCAATGGATGGGAACATTGCGTTCGGCTTCGGGACTTGAGGCCTATCGCCGCACTTATCGAGCGTCAATGGATCCAGTTGATGTGGTTGAGTTCTTGTTGGTTTCGCGGACGTTTCCACGAAGCGTTTTGTTTTCTTTGCGGACGGCAGAAAATGCGTTGTCCCGACTAGCCGAGGATGGCGAGCTAACCCGGCCATTGCGTCAACTTGGCAAGGTTCGTTCCGGCCTCGAATTCGCTGACGTACGCGAGCTCATGCAGGGTGACCTTGGTGAAGAACTTGGCAAACTCGAAGAGGGAATTCGTCAAGTGGCAGCGTCGGTAGCGACGCACTATTTCTCAAACTCTCATGAGTTCGACCTCCACAGCGTGCACTTGCTGCCGGGTGAAGTTGGAAAATCGTGAGACTCGACATCCGCTATCGAACTTCGTTCACTTATGACAATTTGGTCCGGGAATCACAAAACGAACTTCGCGCATGTCCCTGCCCCGATGACTACCAGCAACTCATTTCATATCGCGTTGTTGTCGAGCCGGAGGCAAAGATCGCGTCATTCACCGATTATTGGGGCACTCGAGTTGACAGTTTTGGCATTCGCCAGCCACATGTTGCGGTGGAAGTCGTGGCTGAGTCCTCGGTTGAGACCCATCCGCGACCGCAAATCACTCGTCAAGCGAGTCTTGCCATGTTGGAAGGTGTCACGTTCGTCAACGACCATCATGAGTATCTCCAACCATCACCTCACGCTGCCTGGGGGCCGTTAGTCGCAGCCGAAGGCCGGCGTCAGCGTGATGGCGTTGGCGACGATGTCATGAGTCTGGTCGCGGCAATTCACCGATTCACTGGGGAGTGTTTGACCTATTCGCCCGGATCGACCGATGTTGGCATAGAGGTTGAGACATTGCTGGCTCATGGGATGGGCGTGTGCCAGGACTACGCCCACCTGGCTGTTGCGTTGTGTCGCAGTCAAGGCATTCCAGCGCGTTATGTCTCAGGATATTTGTTCACCCGTGATGACAGTTTGGGCCTCGACGTCGAAGAAACCTTTGACCAACATTTCGACGTGGTCAACGTGCAGACCCATGCATGGTTCGAGGCTGCGGTTCCGGGTCACGGGTGGATCTCGCTTGACCCCACGAATCATCAAGACGTTGGGATGCGTCACGTGAAGATTGGTCACGGTCGTGACTACGACGATGTTGAGCCACTCCGTGGCATTTTCTCCGGCGGTTCGGCGCCTTCAGTTCACCCCCACGTCGAGATTCGACGCCTTCGCGAGCCACACCAAGTATCTGACTATGGGCCTCATCCACGTGCGCTATCCGGTGTCGACCCGGCCGGCCAGCATCAGTAGGCCCGCCAGAACGCGACCCTGGTTCCATCGCCGGCAAGGGCGCTCGGTCGGTGCGAGTGCCTTGGGCCGATAGGATCGGCCATCGGGAGCCTCTGCCACGTTGTGGGGTTCGAGGCCCCGTATGTGGAGCTCGAAGCGATTCAGGAGGTGGTTCCAACGGCCGAAAACTTTGATGTCGTCATCATTGGTGGTGGTCCCGGCGGTTATGCCGCCGCGCTCTACGGCGCGGCCGCCGGGCTCAACGTGGCGTTGATCGAAAAGGGCAAGCTTGGCGGAACGTGCCTCAACGTGGGCTGCATCCCGGCCAAGGAATTGCTTGAGACTGCTTCGGTATTTCGGACAGTGAGCGATGCGGCTGCATTTGGAGTAATGGCGTCAAAGCCGACTGTCGATTTCGGCGCAGTTCAGGTTCGTAAGCAAAAGATTGTCGATCAACTCGTAGGCGGACTCGCCACGCTGTTGAAGCGACGCAAGGTCACGATGTTCGATGGAATTGGCACGTTAGGTTCTGGTCATATCGTCACGGTTACCGGCGGCGCTTCGGGCGACGTCGAACTAGTCGGTGAAGCAGTTGTGGTCGCGACCGGGTCAGTTCCACGAACCATTCCCGGGTTCGAGGTCGATGGCCGCTTGGTGGTCACCTCCGATGAGATGCTTTCGCTCCAACCGCTGCCGCAAACCGCGGCGGTGATTGGTGGTGGGGCGATCGGTTGTGAATTTGCCTCAATGATGTCCGACCTCGGAACCAAGGTGACGATGCTTGAGGCAATGCCCAAGATTCTTCCCGGATGTGATGACGATGTAACAAAGATTGTGCTTCGCCAGTTTTCGAAACGCGGGATAGATGTGCGGACCGGCGTCGCAGTTACCGGCCACAAACCCCGAAAAAAGCGAGGTACGGCCGTCAGCTTCGGCGATGGGGAGACGCTTGAAGTCGATCTCGTCGTCGTGTCCGTCGGGCGAAAGCCGTTTACCGATGGCGTGATCGCCGCCGGAACTGCCGTGGGTATTTCGGACCGCGGGTTCATTGAAGTCGATGAAGTGTGTCGGACCGCCGAACCAGGGGTCTATGCCGTAGGCGATGTGATCGCGACGCCAGCATTGGCGCACGTTGGGTTCATCGAGGGCATCACAGTCATCAAAGACATCCTGGGTGAAAGCCCGATGGGAATCGATTACGCCAATGTCCCGTGGTGTATTTATTGTTTCCCTGAAGTCGCATTCGCTGGGTTGAGCGAACAAGCAGCAAAAGCTGCGGGAATCGACGTGAAAGTCTCTGCGCATCGTTATTCCGGTAACGGCCGAGCGATGATTATCGGTGAGACTGACGGCATGGTGAAAATCATTGCGAAGGTGGATGCTGATGGCAACGCCGGGCAGATCATCGGCGTTCACATGGTGGGACCATGGGTAACTGAGCAACTCGGTCAGGGCTACCTTGCGGTCAACTGGGAAGCGACCGTCGAAGATGTCGCTCAATTCATCCAGCCGCATCCGACTTTGAGCGAGCTGTTCGGTGAGAGTGTCCTGGCACTTACCGGCCGTTCACTCCACGGTTAATTCCGTCCCACGTTCTCGAGGAGTTTTCAACGATGGCTGACATTGAAATGCCGCAACTAGGTGAAACGGTCACCGAAGGAACCATCACGAAATGGTTCAAGAATATTGGTGACCCCATTGCCGAAGACGAAGTTCTATTTGAGGTTTCGACTGACAAAGTCGATTCCGAAGTCCCGTCACCGGTCGCTGGATTTCTCAGCGAGATACGGGTGCCCGAGGGTGAGACGGTCGACGTCGGGACTATTCTCGCCGTCGTGTCGGCCGAAGCTCCGACAGCTGCTCCACCAGTCGCTCCGGCCACGCAAGCGGCGGTCGCACCGACGGGAAGGAACGATGACCGCGGAGCCTCGCCGAGCGCAGGCAGCACCTTGGAACCGGAACCCCGAACGCGAGATGCGGTAAGCGAGGTCACCCCGAAAGCTGACAAACCCGTTCCAGCACCAGCACCAGCACCAGCACCAGCACCAACCGGCGTCGCGTCAGGAATCGTATTGTCGCCGTTGGTGCGCAAGTTGATGGCAGATAATCAACTCACCCCCGCGCAGGTCAACGGCACCGGACTGGGTGGGCGAATCACTCGTGATGACGTCGAGCGGGTTATCGCTGGTCGGGGACCAGCAGCGCGCCGCGGGCCAGTCGATCGAACATCACCAAGTCGGCCGCACGAAGCCGAGCGTCCACCTGCGCCAAAGCCTCGGTCAGGAACCGGCGACACGGTCGAGAAACTCAACAACATGCGTCGCATTACTGGTGACCACATGGTGATGTCGAAGGCAACGGCGCCCCACGCGATGACTGCAGTCGAAGTTGACTATGAAAACGTCGAGCGGGTGCGAAACGCGCACCATGATGCTTGGTTAGACGAGGAAGGCTTCAGCCTGACCTACCTCCCATTTATCTCGCGTGCAGTCGTCGATGCACTCCATGATTTTCCCCACATGAACGCTTCAATGGGTGACGGCGAGTTGGTAGTCCACAACTACGTCAATTTGGCTATTGCCGTCGACCTGAATTTCGATGGTCTTCTCGCGCCGGTGATTCATGAAGCCGACGACAAGCGGCTTCGGGCAGTTGCTCGTGACATTCATGAGATTGCCGATCGTGCCCGAACGAAGCGACTGTCGGCTGACGACATTACTGGTGGGACTTTCACCATCTCGAACTCAGGTCCATTTGGGACGTTCATGGTCATTCCCGTTATCAATCAACCGCAGGTTGCGATCCTTTCGACTGACGCCGTGAAGCGCAAGCCGATTGTGGTGACCGCCGATGATGGTACTGAGGCAATTGCCATTCATTCGGTTGGCATGTTGGCCATGAGTTGGGATCACCGAGCATTTGACGGTGCTTATGCAGCAGCATTTTTGCGGGAAGTACAACACATCATTGAAAACCGTGACTGGGAATCTGAGCTCGCATGACGTTGCGCGTGCGCTGGCTCGGCACCGTGCCGTACCAAGATGCTCACGCGTTGCAGACGGGGTTGTTCTCAGCCAAGTCTGACGACTGGCTGCTGCTACTTGAACATCCTCACGTCTATACGCTTGGAGTTCGAACAGACCTTGACAATGTCTTGGCCCCAGCGGCACAACTCGGCGCGGACATAGTCCGAACCGACCGAGGTGGAGATGTCACCTATCACGGCCCGGGCCAACTCGTTGCGTATCCGGTGCGCTCTGTCCCAGGAAAGCGTGGGGGAGGCATGGCCGACACGGTGGCCTATGTACGCGACATTGAAGACTTCCTGATTGAGGTACTTGCCGACTTGGGACTACATGATGTCGGTCGGTTACGTGGATTCCCCGGGATCTGGGTTGAACCAAACGGTGACGGAACCCGAAAAATTGCGGCTATCGGAGTTCGTCTAAACCGCGGGCGATCCATGCACGGCTTTGCGCTGAATGTGTCGACCGACCTGTCATATTTCGATCGCATTGTTCCGTGTGGGATCGCCGATAAGGCGGTGACGTCACTGCACGCCGAGGGTATCAATGTCACGATGCGCGAGGTCGTCGATGTGGTTGCACGGCGCGCTGCGAATCGTTGGTCGGCCCCTGGTGAAAGCGAACGCCACGACGTTGTCTGGCGTCACCGCCTAGAGGATGTAGCGCCGTTCACCCGAGGCGAAGGCCCGGGACAACCTGGATTGGGTGCCAAACCGGGAACGGTCGCGGTAAGCCTTGACACCACCGCCCGACGCCGTTCTCGACTGAGTGAAGCGGGTGTGAGCGATGGCCTCAGCATCGGACAGCGAAAGCCGCCATGGCTGCGAGCACCGGTGCAAATGGGTTCGGAGTTTCTCAAGTTGGGAAACACCCTGCGTGATCTCGGGCTTGTCACGGTCTGTGAAGAAGCCGGTTGCCCAAATATTTCTGACTGCTGGTCGGATGGAACCGCGACCTTCATGTTGAATGGTGAACGTTGCACGCGCGCGTGCGGCTTCTGCCTAGTCGATACGAGTCATCCGCAACCAGTAGACGTTGATGAACCCGAACGCGTTGCTGAGGCGGTTGTTCGGATGGGTCTTGAATTCGCCGTGCTTACCGCGGTTGCGCGAGACGACCTCGCCGACGGGGGTGCCAATGGTTTTGTCGAAAGCATCCATGCGATTCGACGGCGTTCTCCTGCTACCCAAATCGAGGTGTTGATTTCGGACTGCAAAGGTGATCCGGTTGCATTGCAGCGCATCTTTGATGCCCGACCTGATGTGTTGAACCACAACATCGAGACGGTCATTCGACTACAGCGTGCCGTTCGGCCGTCAGCTTCTTATGCGCGCAGTTTGGCAGTGTTGGCGCGAGCTCGCGCCGCCGGGTTGATGACGAAATCAGGCATCATCGTTGGTCTTGGCGAAGATGAAGACGAGGTGACCGCGACGCTCGCCGATCTCGCTGGAGTCGGAGTTGAGATTGTGACAATTGGTCACTATTTGCGACCCACGACGAACCACCTGCCCGTTGCCCGGTGGTGGACCCCTGAGGAATTCAATCGACTCAAACACATCGGTGAAGCGTTGGGCATTCGTCACGTTGAGTCGAGCCCACTGACTCGTTCGAGTTACCACGCTCGCGAGGCCGCTGAAAAAGGCTTCGCAGCTCGATCACTCACTGACGGATCTGAATCGACCCTCGTGGGTGCGCCGGTATCGTGACGACCATGCACGGCGAACGGATGGACCGAGTTCGAGGCGCTATGGCCGAACATGGCGTCGACGTCTTGTTGCTGTCGGTTGGTGCCGACTTGCCCTGGTTGATTGGCTACGAGGCCATGCCATTGGAGCGACTGACGATGCTTGTCGTGCCGGGCGAAGGCGAGGCAACGCTAGTTGTTCCTCGCCTTGAGGCGCCGCGCGTCGTCGAACGAGGCGACCTTTTTTCGATTCAACCGTGGGGTGAAACCGACGATCCGATTGACATGGTGGCCTCGCTCGTTACGAGTCGCACAACAGCCAATGTTGCGGCAATTGGCGATCACACTTGGGCGCAGTTTCTGATTGAGCTTGGGGATCGACTCCCTGCGACATCATTTCGGCGGGCAAGCGCAGTAACCGGACCATTGCGGGCGGTGAAAGACCGACAGGAGATTGCCGCGTTGGCGAAGGCCGGCGCTGCCGTGGACCGAATTGCTCGTGATTTGCAAGCCGGTGGAATTCCACTGATCGGGCGGACTGAAGCACAGGTGTCGGCCGACATCGGTCAACGGATCCTCGCCGAGGGCCATCAACGAGTGAACTTCGCCATCGTCGCAGCGGGAGAACACGCAGCGAGTCCGCACCACGAAGCAGGTGACCGACTCATTCGTGCTGACGAAGTCGTGTTGTGCGATTTCGGTGGAACGATGCTGGCTGACGGCGGAGCTGGATATTGCTCAGATATCACCCGCTGCGTCTATACCGGTGATCCGCCGGCCGAATTTGCTCAGCTCTATGACGTGCTGTTTCAGGCACACTCAGCCGCGGTGGCGGCGAGTCTCGTGGGCGCAGCTGCCGAAACAATTGACTTCGCGGCGAGAAGTGTTATTGACGATGCCGGTTTTGGCGAATGGTTTATTCATCGCACAGGGCACGGTATCGGCGTAGATGCCCATGAGGATCCCTACATCGTGGCCGGGAATTCATTGCCAATCGTGGCAGGAAATGTATTTTCTATCGAGCCGGGTATCTATTTACCTCAACTTTGGGGAGCGCGTCTCGAAGACATCGTCGTCGCCACCGTCGGCGGCCCGATCTCACTGAACCAAGCTGAACATCGGCTGGTTTCGGTTGACGCGTGATTGACTTTGACGCGGCATCACTATTGTTGCAATGGGCAACCGGCGGATTGCTCTTCCTTTGGGTGACAACCCGCCGACGCGAGGTCGGCTTGGGCTACGGCTGGCTCATGCGGTCGATTTACCTCGCAATGGCGATCGCGGCGTGGTACATCGGAACCCAAGTAATCGCGCCTCTACCGGTACGCGATGCATCTTCGGCGGGCGTGGTACTCGCGACGGGTGTGGCGCTTGCGGTTTCGGTCGGGCGACGCAAAGCGGGCGTTTCGGGACAACTTGTTGAGGCCGAGGCGCGCAGTGCGCGGGTTGCCGCGATGACCGGGATAGAGCGTTCGCCGGTCACTCGAGATGATTCCGCACCGGAGTTTCCGCCAGTCCTCGATTTGATTGCGCCGTCGATTGGAGCAATTGGCATCATCGCTGCTGGGCTTCATGCGGGTGGGCCGGCGTGGTTGGCAATCGCCAGATTCTTGGTCGGTGCTGCATTTATGGGAGCCGTAACCGATGCGATGCTGCTCGGTCACTGGTACTTGGTTCAACCGGGATTAGCTCGCGGGCCATTGCTGGAGTTAGTCAAGTGGACTGGTTGGCTTTGGGTTCCCGAGGTCGTTTTGTTACTGATCCCCGTCGGGATGGTTTCGGTCATAAACGGAACTATTGATGATCATTACAACGGACTGCTTGGGTGGTTTTGGATCGCGTGCGCAGTTACAACCGGCGGCCTCATTGTCATCACCCGAATGGCGCTGAAAGAGCGTTACTACTCGGCGGTTATGTCCGCGACGGGGTTGTTATATCTCGCGATCTTGACCGCGTTCGGAACGGATCTCGTGGCTCGAGCGCTGCTGTCTTGACGCGGTACGTGCGCTATCGCGCGACGAAATATTTTGCTTGAGGGTGATGGAGCACAATTGCTGATGTGGTCTGCTCAGGCTGGTATTGAAACCCGGTTTCCTCATTGACTTCGATTCCAATTCGGCTGGCGTCGAGTAACTGCGCAACTTTCTCGTTGTCTTCAAGGTCGGGACACGCGGGGTAACCCCAAGAGTAGCGACCGCCGCGGTACTGCTGGCGGAACAATCCGGCAAGATTTGGACCGTCTTCTTCGACGAATCCCCATTCTTGCCGAATGCGATGGTGCCAATACTCAGCGAGCGCCTCGGCCATTTCGACACCGAGTCCATGCACAAGCAGATACTCCTGATATTTGTCTTGACCGAATAATTCAGCAGTTAGGTCGCTGACTCGCTGGCCCATAGTGACGATGTGAAAGGCGACGTAGTCGCGATCGTCGGATCCGATTGGCCGAACAAAGTCGGGGATTGAGAACCATGGCGCCTTGGTCTGCCGGGGGTACGAGAACCGGACTAATTCGTCATCGCGAGTGTCGTCGCTCCAGATGATGATGTCGTTGCCGTCGCTGTTGGCGGGGAAGTACCCGTAGACAACCTGTGGGACCAAAATGTCTGCTGCTTTGGCCTCGGCAAGTTGTGATCGGAGGATCGGACGGATGCGATCTTTGAACTCGGTGTCGGTTTCAACCGTTCCGTCGGGAAACTTCTCTGGTCGGAACTGCCACTGATTGCGAAACAGCGCGGTTTCATTGATGTACGCAGCGATGTCGGCGAGGGCAATGCCTTTGATGACCTTTGAGCCTAGAAATGGTGGTGCGAAAACGGGATTGTCGATTTCGACATCGGGCGATCGACGGGAAAGGCCGGTGTTTGCTTCCGCCGCACCCTCGTCAGTCGGAATCGTGGTGAGGCGCGACGCCACCTTTGACTCACTGGGATCGCGCCCCCATGCGGGATCGTCAGGATCACCGGTGCCGCGCTTCAGTTCGCCGAGACGGTCCATGACCCGTAGTCCCTCAAACGCGTCCTTTCCGTAAAAAAGGCGCCCCTCGTAGACCTCGCGGAGGTCCCGCTCTACGTAGGTGCGGGTGAGCGCAGCGCCACCGAGCAGTATGGGGAACGCAGCCAAACCTCGTGCATTGAGTTCACTCAGGTTGTCGCGCATGATCAGGGTGCTCTTGACGAGCAGACCACTCATGCCGATTGCGTCAGCACCAACTTCGACGGCCTTTTCGATCATTTCAGCGATGCCAATTTTGATGCCGAGATTGTGGACTTCATAGCCATTGTTCGTGAGGATGATGTCGACGAGGTTTTTGCCGATGTCATGGACATCGCCTTTAACCGTCGCAAGTACGATCCGTCCTTTGCCGCCGGAATCATCCTTTTCCATATGTGGCTCGAGGAATGCCACGGACGATTTCATCGTCTCAGCGGATTGCAGAACAAACGGCAACTGCATCTCGCCGGTCGCGAACAATTCGCCGACGACCTTCATGCCAGCAAGGAGAATGTCATTGATAATGGCCAGAGCGGTGATCCCCATGTCGAGGGCAGTGGTGAGTTCGCCTTCGAGCCCATCGCGGTCGCCGTCGATGATGCGCTGCGAGAGGCGGCGCTCGATGGTCCAGTCAGTGCGGTCTTCTTTGACGACCTCAATGGCGTTCACGTCTTCGAATACTGAAAGCAGCGTTTGCAACGGGTCATAAGCCGGTTCAGTATCAGTAGCCGGTCGGCGTCGGTCGTAGACGAGGTCAAGGGCTACCTCGCGCTGAATGTCAGGAATTTTGTTGAGGGGCATGATTCGTGCGGCATGGACGATTGCTGAATCGAGTCCTGCGGCGACCGCCTCGTGGAGAAAGACCGAATTGAGCACGTGACGCGCCGCTGGTTTGAGTCCGAATGAGACGTTGGACAGTCCCAGCACCGTATGGACTCCCGGTAGTTCAGCTTTGATTCGGGTTATTGCTTCGAGCGTGGCCATGGCATCGCCGCGAAGGTCGTCGTCGCCAGTCGATAACGGAAATGTCAGCGCGTCGAAAATGATGTCGCTTGATTCAAGTCCATAGGTTGTGACCGCGAGGTCGTGGATGCGATGAGCAACCCGCATTTTCCACTCAACGTCGCGGGCCTGGCCGTCCTCGTCGATCAGCAAACAAATCACTGCCGCGCCGTATTCGCGCGCAAGTTTGAGGACCCGATCAAGTCGAGAACCATCGGCGAATCCGTCTTCAAGGTTGGCGGAGTTCAAAATTGCCCGACCGCCGAGCCACATAAGACCGGCTTCCATGACCTCAGGTTCAGTTGAGTCGAGCACGAGCGGGACGCTGCACTGGGTCGCGAATCGCGATGCAATCTCGTCCATGTCGGCTGCGCCGTCGCGTCCCACGTAATCAACGCAGACGTCAAGGACATGCGATCCTTCTTTGACTTGATCTTTTGCCGTGCCGACCGCGGTATCCCAGTCAGCTTCAAGGAGTGCTTCTTTGAATTTCTTCGACCCGTTGGCGTTGGTTCGCTCGCCAATTATGAGAAACGAGGTGTCTTGGTGGAATGGAACCATCGAATAGATCGAAGTTGCACCAGCCTCGTGAATTGGAAACCGCGGCGCTCGCTCTAAATCCCGACAGGTATCAACGACAGCTTTGAGATGCGCGGGGGTTGTGCCGCAACAGCCGCCGATGATTTCGACACCCAAATTGGTGACGAAAGATCGGTGATGTTCGGCGAGTGCTTCAGGGGTGAGGTCATAGTGCATGTGGCCGTCTACAACCGATGGCAAGCCCGCATTGGGGATGCACGAAATTGGCATCCGCGCGTGCTGGGAAAGGTGGCGAAGGTGCTCGCTCATTTCGACCGGGCCAGTGGCGCAGTTGATGCCGATGACGTCTGGCCGCATTGCATCAAGTGCACTGAGGGCTGCGGCTATTTCGGTACCAGGAAGCATCCGGCCGGTGAGTTCCATGGTGATTTGCACCTGAAGCGGAACCTGAGAACCAACGATGTTCATGGCTCGGCGACAACCGATCATGGCGGCCTTTATCGACAACAGGTCAAACATCGTTTCGATGATGATGATGTCGACGCCGCCTTCGATTAACGCTTCAGCTTGGACTTGATAGTGGTCGCGGAGTTCGGCAAAGCGAATTTGCCCGAGTGATGGGAACTTGGTGCCCGGGCCAATGGAACCGGCGACGAATCGGGGATGATCGGCAGTGGAGTAATCCGATGCGACTTCGCGTGCCAGACGGGCTGCAGCCAAATTAATTTCGCGGGCGCGATCGGCGAGGCCGTATTCGCCAAGGGTTATTGGCATCCCGCCAAAGGTGTCGGTTTCGATCACGTCGACGCCAACGTCGAGATACTCGGCGTGCAGTTCTTTGATGATGTCAGGTCGGGTGACCACGAGTAATTCGTTGCATCCTTCGAGCTCGGGGCCACCGAAGTCATCGGCCGTGAGGCCGCGTTGTTGGATCCCGGTACCCATCGCGCCGTCATAGATAATGACGCGTTGGTTGACCGCCTGGAGGAATGAACTCATGGGGCTCAGGCTAGTTGCCATGGTTCATGGGCCCTGAACCCACGGGGAGAAAATGGCTGGCTCTGATCTACGCTGATCCGATGGGGACCGCCAAGTTGGATGCCAAACAGGTCCGCAAGCGAAAGCGCCTCGCGTTGTGGATTTTGGTTGGAATCGCGGCAACTGTTTTGACGGCGCGTGCAGGCCTCGAACTCGCTTTCACCTTTCGCGCGAGTCGACCAGGCAGCGAGCAGTCCACCCAAGCGCAGTTTGAGCGAACTCGGTTTGTGTGTGTGGCGGCACTAATCCGCGATGTTGTGCCCCATGATGCAGCGATTTACATCGATGATGAACAGCCGATCGACGCGGTCTTCTGGTCACAGCAACTGAAAGAGATGGCCTATCCCTATGGCCGGTTGGTACACGATTCTGCCGACGCCGACTTTGAACTGAAGTTGCAATCGGTTCCACTTGATGACGATTGCCACGGTATCGGCGTTGCACTGGTGGCGACGCGATGACGGTAGTCATCGGCGTCGTGGCGGTCCTCGTGGCCGTCGGATTTCCCATGGGGTGGTTAATGACTCGATCAACGACATTGGGTTTGCTGCTGGCCCCGCTGGTGACGGGTTTGGTCTGCTCGGCCGCGGCAATCGCTTCGACGGTGACTGGTGCCCCGTTGTTGCCGTGGGTCGTTTTCATCGCAATCGTCGGCACCTGTGCATGCTGGTGGCAGGAGCCTCAACTCTCAGCGCTGCCGATTCGGCCGACGCACCTATGCGGCATCATCGCGATCGCCGCGCCGTTAATTGCGCTGTATCAATTCACCTCAGTTGGCTGGGATGCGAGATCCATATGGTGGTTTCACGCCGAATGGTTTCGCGCCGGGGGAGCGAAAGTCGCCGAGGCTATGACCGAACCGTCGTTTCGGTACTCGCATGCCGATTACCCGCCGTTAGCCTCGGCGACTATCGCCACAGTCGCGGCAGTCTTGGGTCAAGGCCTTGAATCGCGAGTGGCGCAAGCGGTTTCATTCGTCATGAGTTTTGCGGCCTTGATCTTGATGGCGGTGTCGCTCACTTGGGTGGTCCGCGCTCGCACGCCGCTACTGGTTTGGGCCACGGTTGTAGTCGCCGGCTTGTTCGCACTTGGGGCAGCAGGGTTTGAAGCCTCCGGATTATCTGATGGATATGTCGACAACTTGTGGAGTGCCTGGTTTGTCCTTGCTGCGCTGCTGTTGCTGTTACACCCCTACTCTCGGTCCGCAGTCCTCTTGGGTTCTTTGGCGCTCGCGGCCGCTGTACTTACTAAAAATGAGGCATTTCCGATTGCGCTGGTGCTGGTTGTTCTTGCGACGATCAGGCATCGACGACACCTTCGTCACTCGTGGTTCATCGCGATCCCGATCGGTTTGGGGATCGTGTGGCAAGTGTTGGCTCGCATAGAGGGTGCGCAATCGGATTTGCAGGGTGGCGGCCACATCGTGGGGTTGGTGACAGGTGATCCAGCGGTGATTGGACGAATTGGGCCAACGTTGGGCCGAATGTTTGCCGACATTGGTTGGTTCGCGGCAGCGTCGATTGTCGTCAGCGTTTTAGGAATGCTGCTTACCGTTTCAGTTCGGCGCTGGCTTGGGGTCGGACTTGACGTTTGGTTTTGGGCGCTGTTTGTCGCGAGTCTGGGCATGCTCGTTATCGCATTTGCGGTTAGTCCTTACAATTTGGTGTGGCACCTAGGGACTGCCCTGAATCGCACGACAGTGCATTGTGAAACGCTGTTGCTTGCGCTGGTTTCCGTCAATCTTTTACTGGCTTTGCATCGACTGCTTGTGCCACCACCTAGTAAACCGGCGAGCGCACATTCGTCACGATCCAACGGTGTCGAAGACACGTCGATCATTGCTCGGGAGGTCTAAAGGTATGGTCCAGTTTGGCGTTCACGTTGGTCCCCAGATGTGCTCGATGGCAGAACTGCAAGCGGTATGGGCCTCGGCGGAGCAGCTTGGATTCGACTGGATAAGCGTTTGGGATCACTTTTATCCTGCGCCGTCGCCCCTTGACGGTGATTGTTTCGAAGGAATCGCATGTCACGCGGCGCTGGCCGCGCTAACCACCCGGCCTCGGGTTGGATCTCTGGTGTATTCAACGGGCTATCGCCATCCGGCGGTGCTAGCGAACGCCGCTGCCACGATCGACCACATCAGTGACGGCCGCCTTGAACTTGGGTTGGGGGCTGGGTGGCATAAGTGGGAGTACGAATCGTATGGAATTGCCTTTGAGTCGCCCGCGGTGCGTCTTCGCCGGATGGCCGAGTCAATTCAATGTGTCCGATTGTTACTCACCGAAGATGTTGCACAGTTCGAAGGCGAGTTTTTTACTTTGACCGATGCTCGTTGTAATCCGAAACCGGTACAAGCCAATCCTCGAATTTGGGTTGGCGCATCCGGCGAGCAAATCGGGCTGAAATTGGCTGGAAGTCATGGTGATGCGTGGAATGTACCGTTCGTTGGACCAGAGGATTTCACTCGAAAACGGTCGATTGTCCTGGATCACGCGAGCGATCCTGACCGCTTCGTGACCGGCGTCAACTTGCTCTATCTCCCTTGTGCCCCAGACCAAGTCGATGCTGAACTCGAACTTCGGTTTGGGCCGCTAGCAGCGTCCCGTCGGGATGGTGTCTTGGTTGGCGACACTGCGGCGATTACCGATCGGGTTGGTCACTACGTCGATGCCGGCGCGGATTGGATCATGTTGGCGCTGCGAGCGCCGTTCGATTTGGATGCGCTCGAACGCTTTGCAACTGAGGTAGTTCCCGTATTTGCTGCCTGAAGGTGTCTCGTTCTACTAGCTTGAGC
>JBAXIB010000004.1:0-137593 GCA_037138595.1 Actinomycetes bacterium
GCGTCCGAGCTTTTCCAAGCCGATTCCGAAACCCGGGTTCAACAGCCGGTTCAACGGCTTGCTCAATTGCTGACTCGGTCGCTGCAAGATCAGGTGGCTCTCCATCGGTGACCGTTGCAGTCGAAAGCGGTCCCTTTGCACCCCCCGGTGATTCGGGAGCCGGCTCGAGCAATGTTGCGTCGACCCTGCGGCGCGAGCGAACCAAAACCAATCCGGTACCGATAAGAGCACCAAGAAGGCCGAGGGCAATGAGAACGATTACAAAAGTCATGAGGGGACGAGCCTAGAACGTCTCCGCCGCAGATCAACCAGCCGAGCCGAGCGTGACGTCCACTTGCCCGTCCTGCTTGCCTCGCACCACATCCAACGTGATTTGATCGCCCGGTTTGTGACTGCCAATCGCCGAGCTGAGATCGGCGGGCGTAACAATGTCTGCGCCATCAATGCCCGTGATGAGATCGCCCGCTTGAATTCCCGCCTTGTCAGCCGCGCTACCTGAGACCACGTTCGCGACGTAAGCGCCGTCATCGCCGTTGGGCGAACTCTGGATGCTCACCCCAAGCGTGGCCCGGTCAGCCGGAGCGCTCTCGGTGAATTTTCCACTGGTGATCTCATCGGCGACCCGTTTAGCCGTCTCGATTGGAATCGCGAATCCAATGCCATTGTTCTCACCACTTTGGCTGTATATCTCAGCGTTGATGCCAATCACTTCGCCATTCCGATTGGCCAGCGCGCCGCCGGAATTACCGGGATTAATAGGCGCATCGGTTTGGATCATGTTCACCGACACATTCCGCTCATTTTCCACCGGCCGGTCGACCGCGCTCACCACGCCCGCCGTAACCGTGCTACTCAACCCGAACGGGCTTCCAATCGCGACTGCGATCGAACCGACCGCTGGTTGTCCTGCCGCGAGTTTGGCCGCGACCAACGTGTTGCTGGAATTATCAATCTTGACCACAGCGATGTCGCTCGATGGATCAGCTCCTTGGACTTCGCCTTGCAGTTTGCTGCCATCGGAAAGATTTACCTGAACCGATTTCGCGGTACCCACAACGTGTTGGTTGGTGACAATCAGCCCCGAACTGTCATAGATCACACCCGAACCAAGGCCTTGTTTTGTTTGAATTTGCACCACCGCCGGACCAAGTGCTTTGGCCACCGCGACCACGGGTTCGTCACCGGCGGCCTGAATCGTCGGCGTCGTAACCTGATTAGGTGAGTTCAGGTTTGACGCGTTGGTGCCCTTCGCGGCATTTTGCGATTCGGCATCATTGCGATCGACTAGTCCTCGTCCTACGAAACCCGCGGCGAGCAGCGCTATTGCTACCACCACCGCAATGATCGCTCCTCGGCCTCGATGCTTTCGAGGTGCGCCACCACGAGGTGAGTTTGACGGTGGCGGTGTGGGTGGAACCGACCCCATCGACCAGACAGGCGCTTCGTCGTGGCGTAGCGGCGGGCTCGTCGGTGCAGTCGGTGCCGTCGGTGCCGAAAATGCTGGTGGCACCGGCGGGGGGAACACCGACACTGGCGGTGTCAATCCGGGAGGTGTCGACGGGGGCTGAGAATCCCATGGTGTGGTCACGGTACGTCCTTCATCAGTGAGGTGGAACTGCCTGACGATGCGGCACGCTACGTGAACGCAGGTAAAGCGAAGCTAAGGCTCGCAGGAATGTTGGATTACTCGTCAACGATCGGTGGATTGATCGGAAGTCGCGTCGGCACCGGAGTTGGAGGCTCCACTGTTGCCGTCACTGACGCGGCAGGAATCCACAAGGCAAAGGTCGAGCCCACCCCCAACGCAGAGACCAACTTGACCTCTCCACCATGCGCTTCCGCGATTTGGCGCACAATGGCCAAACCAAGACCATTGCGGTGTTCGCTATCGCCTGCTGCTGACTCATCACGCCAGAACCGTTGGAACACCCGATCTTGATTTTCCGGCGCAATGCCTGGGCCTTGGTCGTCGACAGCAAGCCAAATCCATGGACCTTCACGACCGGCGCGCACGCTCACTCGTGATTCCGGGGGCGCAAGGCGCACCGCGTTCGCAACAAGATTCGCCACCGCTTGGCGCACCGCGTTTCGGTCACCGACCATCAACAATCCGGGTTCGGCGGCCCATTCCAACTGAAGTCCACGCGCCGAAGCGGGAGCCCGAAATTCATCGGCCGCTTCGTGCACGATCGAGAACGCGTCAACCGATTCTTGGATCAGCGTGGGTGTTTCATTACGAGCGAAAACCAACAACTCATCAACCAAGCGCGTCATGCGTTCTGTCGATCGTTCGACGACTTCACCGGTGTGACGAAGATCATCCACGGTCGCATCGGGATCGCCCAGGGTTACTTCGAGATTCGTTCGGATAACTGCCAGCGGATTCCGAAGCTCATGTGATGCGTCCTGAATGAATTCCCGCTGACTTGCGAATGCCGCCTCGAGGCGACCGAGCATTTCGTCAAACGTGTCAGCCAACTCATGAAGTTCATCATCGGGACCGTGCAGGTCAATCCGGCGGGACAAATCAGTGGCAGAAATATCGCGTGCGACTTTGGTGATGCGCCCAATAGGACGCAACAAGTAGCCGGCAATGAGCCAGCTCACCCCGAAACTCAGGACAAAAAACATCATCAGCACCACGACCGAATAACTGCGGAGTTTTTCGAGCGTTGCCTGGTTCACTGCGCGCTGGACACCCTCGATCTGTATGGGGGTAACCGTCCCCCCACCGCCGCGTCCGGGCTGAAACAAATTGGTCACGATTGGAGGCGGCGCGGTGTCTACCGCGTGCGCCAGCGCAAGGTAAATCACCCCGATCGCCACCGCTGCGAGCACGCACAACACCAACGAATAGGTCAAGGCAAGTCGTAGTCGAATGCTCACCGGCCCATCCTCATAGCGATCTCATAACGAGTCCTTCAGGCGATACCCGCGCCCCACAACCGTTTCGATCAACTGCGGCTCATCATCGACGGCGATCTTTCGGCGCAAGGTTCCCACGGTTACCCGAACCGTATTCGTGAACGGGTCGGCGAATTCATCCCAAACGTGTTCAAGCAAGATTTCCTGCGACATGACTTCGCCGGGGTGGCTCATGAAATAACGCAAAAGCGCAAATTCCTTCGCGGTCAGATCAAGAGTCCGCGTGCCGCGGCGCGCGGAATGTCGTGCCGTGTCGAGGGCAAGATCACCCACGACCAACAGGGCAGTTGTGGTGCCAGCATCGCGTCGCAGCAACGAACGAACGCGCGCCAATAATTCAGGGAAAGCAAAAGGCTTGACCAAATAGTCATCGGCGCCATCATCGAGCCCAGCGACACGGTCCTCAAGCGAGTCGCGAGCAGTCAGCATCAGCACTCGTGGCGGCGGACCCGCGAGTTGATCGGTCCGAATTCGGCGGCAAACCTCTCGCCCACCCATACCGGGCATCGTCAGGTCAAGACACACCAGGTCGTAATCATTGACCGTCAGTTTTTCCAATGCTTCGGCACCGTCAGCGGCCAAGTCGACGGCATACCCGTCGCGCCGGAGGCCCCGAGCGATTGCCTCGGCCAATTCGACCTCATCGTCGACAACCAGTACTCGCATGGCCGGAAACGTACCGCTCCCCGGCACCCCTGCGGGCGCAGGACGGCTGCCAATTTTGGATTTTGTCCATTCCTTTATGTTGGCCTTCACTCCGATGTGTTCTTCTTCACTCCATTACCCACCTCAGGAGTAGCAAAACATGACTGATTCATCTGCCGATCCAACTCATAACATGGCCGTCACTCGATCAGACTCGACCAATCCTTCCCCTCCGAATTCGGCCGCCCACCGAGTTCAACCGTCTCCAGCGCTGCTTGAACAAGCATTGTTCGAGGTCAAAAAGGTCATCGTTGGCCAGGATCGAGCAATTGAACGCCTCATGGTGTGTCTGCTCGCCGGCGGCCACGCGCTCCTCGAAGGCGTACCTGGTTTGGCAAAAACCCTCGCGGCCGAGACGCTGGCCACCGTGGTCGGGGGCCGTTATACCCGACTGCAGTTCACCCCCGATTTGCTCCCCGCCGACATCACCGGCACCCGCATCTATCGCGCGTCGACGGAAAAGTTCGACGTGGAACTTGGCCCGATCTTCGCCAACTTTGTCTTGGCCGACGAGATCAACCGGGCACCGGCCAAAGTGCAATCGGCTCTGTTGGAGGTCATGGCTGAACACCATGTGTCGATTGGCGGCACCAGTTTTGACGTACCCCAACCATTCATCGTCATGGCGACACAAAATCCCATCGAGAGTGAAGGTGTATACGCACTTCCCGAAGCGCAGCGAGACCGCTTCTTAATGAAAATCGTCATTGGGTATCCAAGCCCAGCCGAAGAGGTCGAAATCGTCCATCGCATGGGAGTCAACCCGCCCCAAGCCCAAGCGGTGCTCACGCTTGATGATTTGAAGGCACTGCAGACCATGGCTGATGAGGTGTACGTCGATCATGGTGTCGTCGAATATGCGGTGAGCTTGGTGCTCGCCACTCGCTCCCCAGGCAAATACAACTTGCCAGAACTCGAAGAACTCATTGCCTTCGGTGCGAGTCCAAGGGCCAGCCTCGGCTTAGTCGCGGCGGCACGATCACTCGCTCTGCTTCGAGGACGCACCTATGCGCTGCCGCAGGACGTCTATGACGTCGCTCCCGACGTCTTACGTCATCGGCTTGTCCTCAGTTACGAAGCACTGGCGCAAGGTCTGTCGGTCGATCAACTCTTGACTCGATTGCTCAGCACGGTTCCGGCTCCACGAGTTGCTCCATCACAAGACCCTGCAATGGTTGGATCCGGCACCACGTCGACGATGCCTGCGCCTCCCGCTCCACCAGCATCCATGGCACCGGCTCCGCCGCCACCAACCAACGCGGCGCCATTTGCGGCTCCGTCGGCCTGAGCCGGAAATGGCCGACCCCCACTCACCTACTCGTGCCCACGGGCGACGCGAAGGCAACGCTGCGCTGCGATTTTCGTCGCAGGTCGAGCGGCCGCCAAGCATCGCGACCGGTCCATCAGCCGAAGTGCTTCGCCGCCTCGAGTTGACCGTTACGCGTCGCCTTGACGGGATGCTCCAAGGCGACTACCGAGGTCTCGTTCCCGCTCACGGCAGCGAACCAGGCGAAACGCGTCCTTACGCCCCTGGCGACGACGTCCGTCGGATCGACTGGAACGTCACGGCCCGAACCCTCGAACCTCACGTTCGGGTATCGATTGCTGACCGCGAACTTGAAACATGGATGGTTGCTGATTTCTCAGCGAGCTTGG
This sequence comes from Actinomycetes bacterium, assembly GCA_037138595.1. Classification (GTDB taxonomy): domain Bacteria; phylum Actinomycetota; class Acidimicrobiia; order Acidimicrobiales; family Acidimicrobilacustridaceae; genus UBA4742. Next base: position 5,287 of record JBAXIB010000004.1, read on the forward strand.
CATTCGGAACCGCCGACTGCGAAAAACGAGACCTCGCGCTCGCGGCGATGGCAGCGATCGGTTTCCTCACCCAACGGACCGGCAATCGAATCGGCGCGGTGGTACTCGAAGGCGAAAAGTCGATCACGATCCCTGCTCGCGGCGGACGGGTCAATCTCCAAGCGCTGCTTCATCGGTCCTTGGTCGCTGCCAAAGTCGATCATCCCGGTGCATCGGATCTCGAGGGCGCACTGCGTCGGTTAGCTAGCGCAACGCGACGGCGCGGCATGGTCGTGGTGATTTCGGACTTTCTCGCGACGGGCGAGTGGGATCGGGCGCTTCGTGGCCTCGCGGCACGACACGAAGTGTTAGCGGTCGAAGTTCGCGATCCACGAGAAATGGAATTACCAAATGTTGGGCTCATCGAACTCGTCGATCCTGAGACCGGATCGGTACGAGAAGTCCAAACTGCCAATGCAAAGACTCGTGACCGCTATCGAGATGCTGCTCAGGCTCAACGCGTCGATATCGCCCGGCGCATCCGCAGCGCGGGTGCTGATCATTTAGTACTTCGTACCGACCACGACTGGCTTTTGGACCTCGTGCGATTCGTCGCATGGCGTCGCGAACGCCTCGAATCCCTCACAAGGATCCCATCATGACTTTTCTTGCTCCCATCCGACTGTGGCTCTTGATAGGTGTCGGCGGACTCCTCGTGCTCTATGTGCTGGCGCAAATGAGGCGACGCAAGTACGCACTGCGATTCACCAACATGGCACTGCTCGATCAAGTCGCCCCGAATCGCCCCGGATGGCGCCGCCACCTCCCGGCCGCCGCCTTTTTGCTCGCAGTGGCTGCACTCGTCCTTGGATTCGCGGTGCCGGCGCGCGACACCCGCGTCCCAAAGGAGCGAGCCACCATCATGTTGGCGCTTGATACATCGCTGTCCATGGAAGCCACCGACGTAACACCAAGTCGAATCCAAGCCGCCCAATCAGCGGCAAAGGCATTCGTCGATCAACTGCCAGCGCGCATCAACCTGGGCCTCGTGACCTTTAACGGCAACGCAACCGTCGCTGTATCGCCGACCACCGATCGTGAGGCCGTCAAAACGGCGATCGATCGGGTCAAACTCGGTGAACGTACCGCGATTGGCGAAGCGATTTTTTCGAGCCTTGGCGCGTTGAGCCAGCTCCCCCCCGTCGAAGGCACCGATGTCCCCGCTCGGATCGTTTTGATGACTGACGGAACCACGACCGATGGACGCAGCAACGACCAAGCCGTCGCAGCCGCAAAAACTGCGCAAGTCCCGGTAACGACCATCGCGTTTGGAACCGACCATGGAACGATCAAATTGCCCCAAGAACCATTTCCGATTCCGGTTCCCGTCGACAAAGCGGCATTGAAGTCGATCTCCGCTGACACTGGCGGGCAGTTCTATGCCGCCGCCTCAGAGAGCCAGCTCAAACAGGTGTACGACAACATCGGGAGCTCAGTTGGCTTCGTCACCGAGTTGCGCGAAATCTCAGTTTGGTTCATCGCTGCCGCATTAGTTCTGCTGTTATTGACCGGAGCTTTAAGCCTCCTTTGGTTCCAACGCCTCCCATAACTGCTGTGCTGCATTACAACAGGGAGATGCCTTCTGGTGATCGGCCCAATTCTGACCCACCGAAACTTCGACTTGCCCTCACGCTGCCCGGCGCTGTGTCGCTCGGCAGTTACCACGGGGGGGCCCTCGCAGCCCTAGTCATCGCGGCGCAAAACTCCGGTGGCCAAATCGTGATCGACGCAATGGCTACTGCGTCGGCGGGATCGATCACCGGCGTGCTAGCAGCTCGGGCACTGCTCAATGGTTGCGACCCCGTTGCACTGATGACCAGTGCTTGGGTTGAAGCTGATTCCCTGCGGAACCTTCGCAGCTCGGACACCACCTCAGTACTTTCAGCCGAACCGTTGGTCCAACTCGCAGCCGACTTACTCGATGTCAATGGTTCAGTACCCGATGGGGGAACCGATACCCCTCGCCAAGCTGAACCCATCCACATCTCGATGGCGCTCGCGAGCCTCGGAGGCTTGAGCTATCAGATTCCAAGCATTGATCGTGACCTACCACCGTTCCAGGCTCTCACCCACCTTGACTGGTGGAGCGCGCGTTTTTCCGCCGATGGGGATGCTTCGCAGTTCCTCGCGGCGACGAAACCAGCCCTGGCATCGGCCGCCAATGCGTTGGGATTTCCGCCGATTCTCCTTGACCGATCGAGCGACCGTGAGACCTACATCGCGAATCACGTTCTCAACGTGCCTGCCGATGACTCCGCCTGGCAGGTTTGGTACACCGACGGCGGAACGCTCGATGATCAGCCGTTTGGACGAGCGATAGAGCTGGTCAATGTGGCTGAATCTGCCGGAGACATCCCAACTTTAGAAGGCGACGACGTTCGACTTTTCTTGTTGGTTGAACCCCAACCGGCGACTATCGAAGACACCAGTCGATGGTGGAATCCCGATCACCGCCCGGCTTGGACGTTCACGCTGTTCGACGTGTTCAACCTCAAGGGAAGTCAATCGATTTACGACGACCTGCGCAAGCTTGAAAAGACGAACTCACATGTTCGCTGGACCGCTGCCGCGTGCGAGACGATTACCAATGCGTTGCAACTCGCGTTGAGCGCATTGGGTGACCTCGATGCCGATCGTCGAAGTGAAGTCGAATCGGCCATCGCTGCCGCACTAGGTGAGTCGCTGACAACAATGGTTGCAGATCGACACCTGTTAGACACACAACGTGCCTCGGTAGCGACCGAACCCCAACCGCAACCACTCGAGCAGCGACCACCACCGAGCGATGATCTCGCGAAACTCCTGCATGACCTCGTTCACCGAGCGTCCGGACTCCAAGGCAAGCGCAGAGCACAAGTCGAGATGGTCTCACCACTACTCGATGGAGACTCGCCACCGATCGCCGATCGACTTGCAGGCGATTTTCTGTTTCATTTCGGGGGCTTTGTCGACGAGGACTTTCGAAAGCACGATTTCTTAGTCGGTTGGAACAACATGCGTACGTGGCTTGCACAACGCGCAAGCCAACATGGGTTCGAACCTGCTCTCGATGCAGTTGACAAGCGCCGACGTGCACTCGGCTGGCGCCTGAAGCCTGAGAATCCGTCCCTCGGGTCGCTACCGTTAGGCGACAAGTGGCAATTGACCCGAGCCGCAGCGCACGTCGGACGAGTCATCAGTCACGACATCATCGGATTGCTTGGCGATGACGAACCAGCGAGCGGCTAAACGGATGTCGCAGCGCGTAGGCGCAAAATCTAAGCAGTTGTACCTATCTTTTCGCTAACCACTCGCGAGGAACCACCCGGCTGCATCGTCACACCGTAAAGGCAGTCAGCTGCATCCATCGTGCGGCGCTGATGGCTCACAATGATGAGCTGGGCATCGTTACGGAACTCGGCGACAAGACCAAGAAAACGGTGGAGGTTCACGTCATCGAGTGCGGCCTCGACCTCGTCCATGACATAGAACGGCGACGGCCGACTCCGGAACACCGCGAAGAGAAACGCCAACGCCGTAAGGGAGCGCTCACCGCCGGATAGCAATGAAAGTTTACGCACGTTCTTGCCTGATGGTCGGGCCTCAACTTCAATGCCCGTATCGAGCAAGTTGTCCGGGTTTGTCAGGCGAAGTCGCCCTTTACCTCCAGGGAACAACGTATCGAACAGGTGCTCGAAATTGAGTGCAACATCCGCCCATGCCGAAGCAAATACGTTCACGATTTCATCATCAATTGCTTTGATGATCTTGCCGAGTTCGCGCCGTGACTCTTTCACGTCATCGAGTTGCTTCTGCAGAAACTCGTGACGTTCTTGCAACGCTTCAAACTCTTCGAGAGCGAGCGGATTGATTGGGCCCATGATGCGCAATTCGCGCTCGAGTTCCCGGACCCGACCTGGTGCCGTCACGCCGTCGATGAGCGGGGGACATTCGGCGGCAATTGCGGTGTCAGGCTCGCACTCAAGGTCCCGACGGAGTGCTTCAACTGCAGTTTCGATTCGCAGCTTCGTTTCCGCGTCGTCGATCTCAAGGCGCTGCTCCCGCTCGCGCAGTTCGCTCAGCTTGCGCTCAGCCTCGGCGCGCTGCTTGCGCGCTTTGTCGAGTTCGGCGGCGACTTCACGCGCCGCTTCGCTTTGACGACGTCGTCGCGCCCGCAAATCGGCAAGACCAGTCTCAATGATGGTCAATCGTTCGGTCACCAAGGCAATCAATCGATCGGTAGCGAGCTGACGAACGTCGAGTTCCACGCGGCGGCCTTCAGCTTCGGCGCGCTCTTGAGCGGCACCTTCCAGGCGCTGTTCGACTTCAGCGAGACGCCGTTCCAAGAACTCGTGGCGTTCGGCTACCCCCGCTCCGCGAACCTCGAGGTCGCTTCGAAGCGCTCCGACTTCAGCTGCTCGTGCCTCCAACGCAGCACGCGCTTCGCCCATGGCGCGGCCTCGTTCCGCGGTATCGAGTTCAGCTGCTTCAAGTGCCGGCAGTTCATTGTCTAGCTCGGCGATCCGTTCTTGTTCTCGGCCGACACGACTCGCAAGTTCGTCAAGATGAGTTTGCAGCGCGTCGGCTTCAGTGGCGGCATCGCGCCGATCATTTTCAACCCGTGTGAGACCGTCGGCCGCAGCCGCTAAGCGCCCATCGTTTACATCAAGTTCACGTGAAAGATCATGCTCAACTCGAGTTGCGCTTTCGAGCATCTGCCGGGCGGTGGTCAACGCCTCAAGTGCCTTCGCCAACGTCGCCGCTGACTGTTCTGATCGGGAACGAGCTTCTTCGAGCGCTGCGCCCGTTGCCCCTGATCCCGAAGCGCCCACTCGCCATCCACTCAGCCCGAAGCGATCGCCGCTTGGGGTCACGACCACAACATCAGGATGGGACAAAGCGGCGTCAACCGCTTCACCCCAGCCACCGCTCACGACGACCGCTGAGCCAACCAGCGCATCGAGCAATACGTCGACCCCCGGGCGGGTCGAACGGACATGTCCACGAACCGATTCGCCAATCGACGGCGGACTCGAAATCGTTCGTCCGCTGGTCAGCGCCAGGACCGCTCCAGAAATCGATTCAGCGTGCAACGCTTGCAATGCTCGGCGCGCCGCGTCGACGCCATCAACGACGACCGCGGCGAGCGCCTCTCCCGCCGCGGCTTCGAACGCTGATTCCCATCCAGCGTCGATGTCAACCAAGTCGAGCAACGTCCCCAGGACGCCGTCGATGTCGGCGAGCCGTTCAGCCCCGGCACGAGACCGTGCCTCGTCAAGGGCCAGGCTCAATGCGTCAACCCGCGCCAGCCATGAGTGATGCTGAGATTCAGCGGTGCGATGTCCCGCTTCTGCTTCGACGCGACCCGCATCGAGTTCAGAACGATGACGCTCGGCCTGATCGAGCGCTTCTACCAGCGGGAGTTCGGCTTGTTCGGCTGCACCAATCTCGACTCGTAGCCGATCTGCCTGTTCGGTCAGACGGCTCGATTTTTCGGTCAATACGTCGATGCGAGCTTGCATTCGAGCCTGTTCGCCTTCGCCGCGTTGCACGCCTTGACGCAGCGCTGCGAGCTCACCGCGCACCTCTGACGCACGGCCACTCGGAGCGGCGACACCATCGGCCCATTCCACTTCGTATCGTTGGCGAGCCTCAGCTAGCGCCAGTTCTGCTGCGACAAGATCGTCAGCCGCCGGACCCAACACAGCTTGTTCGGCCGCTGCCTCTTGCAACTCGCCCTGCAGACGAGCAGATTCGGCTTCAAGCGTCGCAATAACGCCCTGGTCGATGAAAGCCCCACGATCCCGATCGATCCCGCGACGGCGCTCGGCGAGCAACGAACCCAAACCCCGCGCCTTTTCGAATAACGATTCGAACTGCGCTAACGAATCGCCGAGATCATCTCCGCCCATCGCGGTCAGCGACGCCTCGGTCGCCATGACCGCGGTATCGAGCGAAGCGAGTTCGCGCTTCAGTTCACGATCGCTCGAAGTAAGTTCGATTCTGCGCTCCGCCGCGCCAGCCAAACGGGTCCGTAATGCTGCGAGCTCTCGGCCAGCAACAAAAATTCGCAACGCATGTAACTCGGCGGCGACCGCACCATGGCGACGCGCCGCGTCAGCTTGTCGTTCGAGCGGACGCAATTGCCGACGGACTTCACGAAGCAAGTCCTGCAGGCGAGTCAGATTGCCTTCCGTCGCTTCGAGGCGGCGCTCACTTTTCTCTTTGCGGCGACGGAACTTCAAAACACCAGCGGCTTCTTCAATGATCGCTCGGCGCTCTTCAGGTCGAGCGTTTAGTACCGCGTCGATCTGCCCTTGGCTGATGATCACATGCTGTTGGCGACCGACGCCGCTGTCGCTTAGAAGTTCTTGTATGTCGAGCAAGCGACAAGGCACTCCGTTGAGCGCATATTCGCTGTCACCATTACGAAACAACGTGCGAGTAATGGTGACTTCGGTAAATTCGATCGGCAGGATTCCCGATGTGTTGTCAATCGTGAGCGACACCTCAGCGCGGCCAAGCGCACTGCGTTTCGCCGTGCCGGCAAAAATGACGTCGTCCATCTTCTGGGACCGAACCGCGCTCGGTGCTTGGGCGCCAAGCACCCAACCAATGGCGTCGACGACGTTTGACTTGCCGCTGCCATTAGGGCCGACGACAACGGTTACGCCTGGCTCGAAGTCGAGCGACGTAGCGTCGGCGAACGACTTGAACCCCTTAAGGGTCAGGGTCTTGAGATACACACCTACTCCGCTGCGCTCTGGACACGCTGACCCTAGTAGCTAGCCAAGGGCCCTCGGTTCATATCGAATTGATGATCAGACTTGGCATATCTCGCAGAAATACGTCGATCGACTAGCGAACTTCGCTTTCGAAATAGTGGCGCGCCGGCACCGAACGCATGGCTGCTTTTCGCGGTCATAAACCTTGTGATGTTCTTGGTACTCGCCGGGCTTTCCGTTGAGATCGACATATTGCTCATCGGACAGCGTCGAACCGCCATATTTGATGGCGTCATGGAGTGTTTCGACCACGGATCGGTACAAGCGGCGCATCTCCTGCGTGGACAACGAGTCGCTCAGGCGGTCGTACCTCAACCCTGCCGCAAACAAGATTTCGTCGGCGTAGATGTTTCCGAGGCCCGCGATAATCGACTGATCAGTAAGGAACGCCTTCAACTTCATCTTGCGATCCATCAGTTCATGGCCAAACGATTGCCAGGAAATAGGCGTTTCAACCGGATCAAACCCCATTTCGGCAAGTTCGGGAAAATCTTCGGCAACAGTTTCAGGCGAAACGACGAACATTTCGCCAAACGTGCGCGGATCGACAAAACGCAGTTGACCGCCCTGGGTGAACGTGATGATGACGTGGGTATGTTTCGCCGTCGGTTCTTTGACCGCAGTCTTCAGGAGCTGCCCGCTCATCCGCAGGTGAATAACCAGCGTGTCGCCGCTATCGAGTCGAATCAGGAGATACTTTCCTTTTCGCTCGGCCGCGACGATCTTGACGCCGTCAAGCTTGGCAATAAATGCCTTTTTGGTCTGGCGGCGAACGGTCCGCGTGCCATGCACCTCGACACTCTTAATCTTCTTGCCGACCGCTTCACGCTCGACTTCGCGGCGGATGGTTTCGACTTCGGGCAATTCAGGCATGACGTTTCTCGCTCTCTTGGCTCACACCGGAGTCGGTGGGAGCGGTTCGGGCCGGAAGTGACCCCACACTGGCGCCCGAATCAAGGGGCGCTTGGTCAACGGCATCGGGGTGATCGTCCCCGATGTGGTGAAGATCGTTGCTTTCATTGACGCGAAGTCGACGCCATGCTTCGCTTGCGGCGGCCTGTTCAGCCAACTTCTTGCTCCTGCCCGCTCCCTCGCCTTGTATTTCGCCCGCGATGTGCACCACGGCGAAGAATCGGCGTTCGTGGTCGGGACCTTCAGCGGTGATGGTGTACTCGGGAAGTTGCTCAAATCGGTGGGCCACAAGTTCTTGAAGTTGCGTCTTGAAATCGAGCCCACCGGGGCCGTCAGCGGCGATATCAATTCGGTCGCCGAGAAGACGCAAGACGAGTTGTTGGGCCGCCGGCCACCCTTGGTCAAGAAACACTGCTCCGATGACGGCTTCCATCGCATCGGAAAGGATGGACAGTTTGGTCCGACCACCACTCGCATTTTCGCCCTTGCCGAGTCGTAATTGCTCACCAAGGCCTACCTCGCCTGCGACCTCAGCCATCGCAGCCGCATTGACTACCGAGGCGCGCACTGATGAAAGTTCACCTTCGGCGAGTTCGCCGAATCGGTCGAAAACATGGGCGGTAACCACCAACCCAAGGACGGCATCGCCGAGAAATTCCAGTCGCTCGTTAGATTCGTGACCCGCGTGTTCGGCGCACCACGACCGGTGAGTCACGGCGAGCGCGAGAAGGTCCGGATCGGTGAACGGGCAACCGATCCGATCAGCGAAACAGAGGAGCGTGTCGGTCGTCAGGGGATCAGCCCAGGCGGGCGACCACGTAGTCGACCGCGTCCCGTACCGTCTTGAGGTCTTCAAGGTCTTCGTCTTCGATACGGAAACCAACACTGCGTTCACTCAGTTCTTCCTCAATGGCTTCGACAAGCTCAATCAGCGCTAACGAATCGGCTTCGAGATCGTCGGCGAATGAATCGCCCTCGTGAATAGCGGACGGTTCGATTTCAAGGATGTCGGCCAGCCGGTCACGAACCAGGTCAACGATCTCCTGACGGTTGACTGGCCCGTTGTTGACATGGGTCTCTGCAGGCACGGGTTGGGATCTCCTTCGATACCGACGAATGATGCGTTGGGACGCGAACGGCGCAATGATAGCAGATTCGAGGCTTGCTCGCTCGTGAAGAAGGATAAAAGTGCAGCTCAACGGCACTTTTTGCGGCGCTCGGGCCAGTTTTCGTTGACCCGTTATGAGGCGGTCGTCGCGGCCCGTAAGTGATCGACCACTTCTCCCACGACGAGGTCCCGTGCGACTTGGATCGCATTGACCATCGCGGTCGCCGAGGACGAGCCGTGGCTAATGATGCAGACGCCGTCGACGCCGAGCAGCATGGCTCCGCCAACATTCTCAGGATCCAGCTGGGTATAGAGCGGCGCCAATGCCGGCATCAGAACCTTGGCGGCTTCCCTGGTGTCGTCGTCGGTATCGAACGCACCCAAGACACCGGCGATGAGTGCGCGCAGACTGCCTTCAAGGGTTTTGAGCGCAACATTGCCAGTGAATCCATCGGTTACGACGACGTCAGCCGCATCGCTCATGAGGTCGCGGCCTTCAACGTTTCCGACAAATATCGCACCGGTCGAACCGATCCACGCAGGATCAGCTAACAATTTGTGGGTCTCTTTTACGAGTGGATTGCCTTTGGTTGGCTCCTCACCAATCGAAAGCAATGCAACTCGGGGGTGGTCAATGCCAAACCGATCACGGGCATAGACCGCGCCCATTTGAGCAAATTGCACCAACCATTCAGCGTTGCATTCAGCATTCGCACCTGCGTCAAGCATGACGGTCGGCGTGCCCCCCAAGACCGGTATCGGTGTTGCGATCGCTGGTCGGCTCACTCCCTTGATGCGCCCCATTCGCAATAATGCGCTCGCCATCGTTGCTCCGGTGTTGCCCGCGCTGACCATCGCACATGCACGGCCATCTCGAACTGCTTCAGCCGCTCGAACAAGCGACGAATCCTTCATGCGGCGAACACTCGTGCCGGCATCGGCATCCATCGCAATTACTTCTGATGCTGCCAACACTTCGAGTTCGCCCGGGTCACCAATTTCGTCTGGCCGCCCCACCAACAAGATCGGCACACCCAACTCAACCGCGGCGCGCTTTGCACCCGCGACAATCTCAGACGGAGCATGATCGCCGCCCATTGCATCGACCGCTATCGGAAGCATGTTGGCCACAAATTTGACCCCGTGAAGTCGATCAGTCGACGTTGATGGCCTGGCGGCCGTGATACCAACCACAGTTACCGCACACGATGTGGGGAACCTTGGTGGCGCCACAATGCGGGCACGTGCTGCGCGGCGCGGTCGAGATCGTCCATGCCGAGGCACGCCGACTGCGACTCTTGGACTTCGAAGTCTTCTTCTTAGGTACAGCCATAATTCTCTATGCCTCTGGAAATCGTGCGAATCGGTGAGCGAAGCGGTCGGGCCCCAAGACAGGAGCTGCAAACAGGGCCGCAGGACGCGAACAGCAAAGCGTAGCGGGCGCGAGCCCGTAGGTCTAAGTGAGGGTGCCGATAACCCCAATCACCGCGGTCAGGATCGCTAACTTACGACGCCACACCGCCATTAGTCATCAAAATGCAAATCGCCGAGACCGGCCCATCGAGGATCAATTTCATGGTCCCCATCGGCAAGATCGTGGCCAGCGAGCTCGCCTGAACCAGTAGGGAAACTGTCTGGCGAAGGGCCACGACAATCGTCGCCGCACAGCGGAGCCAGTGGCAACGCGAGGACAACAGCATCTCGAACGAGCGGTTCGAGGTCGATCTGTTCACCTGTCAACGCGTAGGTTTCGCCTTCAGTTGGGTGCCGCTCGAACACTTCTGCGTGCACCTCTGCTTCAGCTTCGCCCGAAACCGGATCGAGACACCGACGGCACGCTCCTTGCCAAGGAACACCGACCATGCCGGTCGCCGTCAACGCCGAAGACAACGATTCAAGGATTACGTCCACGTGTATCGATGCACCGTCGGGCACCGCCGCGGTTGAAACGCTCAGCCCGTCAAGTACTACATCTGTTTCGAACCGCCGACGGCTTCCCGGGTGTCGAAGCAGCTCGGACACGCCCACCTGCAGCGGCCGAGCCGATGTCACGATGCCTCGTCAGGGTCGTAGAAGTCGTCGTACTCGTCGTAGGCCTCGAGCCGTTCATCGGGTTGAGCTGGCGCGTCGGGAGGCGGCGGGAGTCCAATTGTCTGATCGAGCGGATGGTCGCCATCGACGCCGGATGTGAGACTTGTTCCCTGAAGTTTCTGACGGCCTGATGACACCAGTTTCATGGTGCGATCGAGCACGATTTCAAAGCTGGCGAGCTTTTGATCACAGAAGTCCTCGACTTCGTGATGCAATCGCCGAGCTTCAGCCTCAGCCGTATCGACGATTTGATAGGCCCGAGATTCTGCGGCCTTCACCACCTCGGCCCGCTGAACCATTCGCTCGGCGCGGGTGCGTGCTTGATCGAGGATTTCCTCACCTTCATGCTGCACGCGAGCGAGATACTCGTCACGCTCTTTCAACAACCACCGAGCCGCACGAAGCTCCTCGGGTAAGCGAGTGAGGGCCTCGTCGATCAACGCGAGCACTTCGTCTTTAGAGATCATCGACGACGCCGACAGGGGTACAGGCCGTGCGCCATCAACGATGTCGTGCAACTGCAACAAAATCTCTTCGGTAGCAACCTCGTGATACGGCTGAGCTTCAGGAGTCATCGAGAGATCGGCGAGGTCATCAAATTCGTCAGAAAAATCAGTCACTTGGATACTTCTCCTGAAGGCGCTTGGCGACGGCCGGTGGGACGAACGACGAAACGTCGCCGCCGAATCGCGCAATTTCTCGAATCAACTTAGAAGCGAGAAAAGAATGATCAGACGCCGACGGGATAAACAAGGTGTACACGCCAGAGACGCCCTTGTTCATTTGCGCCATTTGTAATTCGGATTCGAAATCAGAAACGGCTCGAAGCCCTTTAACAATGAAATCAGCGCCAACCTCTTGGGCGAGGTCCACCACCAAACTCGAAAACATGGTGACTTCAACGTTGTCGAGGTGGGCCACGCTTTCGCGCAACATGGCGTCACGCTCATCAAGATTGAACAGCGGCTCGCCCTTTTGCGGGTTGCGCATGGCTGCGACAATCACACCGTCAAATAGGCGCGAGGCAGTTTCGATTATCTCAAGATGACCGTTGTGGATCGGGTCAAACGACCCCGGGTACAGCACGAGCGCCACAGTCACTCCAAGGGAGTCATCCCGGTCGGTCGACCGGCAGAAAGGTTCGAACCAAGGACAACCACGATGGTAGTCCCGTACTGTCGCTGTCTCATCACTTCCCAGTTCGGAGGCGCAACAATGGCGCGATCAGACTCGATGACTACCGCATCGGCCGGGAGTTTGGCTAACAGCAAATCCCAGTCATCGAAGGCATATGGCGGGTCGAGTAAGGCCAGACCCCACCGGTGCCCCGCCGTAATGGCTTGATCGATCACGCGCTCGGCAGTTACAGACTCAACCGTTGCCTGCGCGGTGAACCCTGTGGCCGACAAGTTGTGGTTGATCGCATCAATTGCGCGTCGATCGATGTCGACGAAGGTGGCATGTGCTGCTCCCCGAGAAAGTGCCTCGATTCCTAGTGCCCCGCTGCCAGCGAAAAGGTCGAGCACCGAGATTTGGTCGGGAAGTCCCATGCTGTAAAGCATGTTGAATAGCGATTCGCGAACTCGATCACCCGTTGGTCGAGTCACCTCACCTTCAGGTGCGATAAGTCGCCTTCCACGAGCTGAACCAGCAATGACGCGCACCGTTAAGCCATCCAACTGGTCCATGAGTTCGATCGAACCCATGGCGCGATTCGCGCCATGGTCCGTCGATTAACCGTAGGGATCGTTGTCATCATCTTCCAATACGATGTCCCAGCGATCGAGGCAGTCTTCGCACCGATAAGCGACGACATCATCTGGTTCCCAGCCTTCGTGCGGCTCATAGGAAAGTAAATGGCAAAGTCCGCCGCAGTCGACGCACACGATGTGCTTCGCGACTTGGAGGCCGCGCCCAGATTCCATGATGGCGAGGGTACTCACCAGCGAAGCCCAACCCGTGAACGCCCAGGGCGCCCTTCGTGCATCAAGGGCAAAACCACAGCGGCCCCCTCGCTCATCGCGGAAAGCGAGGGGGCCGCCGTTCCCTAGGGAGTCGCTTGGCCCGGGGGGAAGACCTGCGCGTCGACCATAGGGGCTGAAGTCATAATCACAGGAACCCTCGGTCATAGGTAGGGCCGAAAGTCCCACGCTCGAAACCGGTGAGTGCCTACGATTTCAGCAAGAAATCGGTGGCGTCTTGATCGCCAAGAAACAGGTCCACTTCTTCGGCAAGCAGCGGGTAGGCGCTAAGTCCTGGGTCAGCATCGATGAGTTCGAACGCCACGTCTCGAGCCCGCTCAACCCATTCGCGGTCACGACGCAACGAAGCCAGCTTGAGATCGTTTCGACCTTTTTGCCGCTCGCCCATGATCGTTCCCTCGCCGCGCAGGTCCAGATCGATTTCCGCAAGCTCAAAGCCGTCGGTCGTCCGCACCAAGGCTTCGATTCGCGCCTGACCATCTGAGGTCGTCGCATCACCTACCAACTCACAATAGGAATGAGCCGAGCCTCGCCCGACCCGACCGCGGAGCTGGTGCAGTTGCGCTATTCCAAACCGATCAGCATCCAAAATGACCATCACGGTGGCATTCGGCACATCGACGCCGACCTCAATGACCGTTGTCGCTACCAAAACATCGAGGCCGCCGGAACGGAACAACCCCATTGTCTTTTCTTTTTCCGCCGATCCGATGCGACCGTGAAGGAGCCCAATGCGCAGGCCCGCTAATTCGGTGGCTTGCAACTGTTCAAACGTTTCTTCGGCCGAACGCACTTCAAGTTTTTCGCTTTCATCGATGAGCGGACAGACGACAAAAGCTTGATAGCCGTCGCGTACTTGAGCCTGAACCAGCGCCCAAACATCAGCCTCCTCAGCTTCAGTTCGCGCCCAGGTCGTCACGATTGGGGTTCGTCCCGGCGGCAGCTCGTCGAGCACTGAAACATCGAGGTCGCCGTAGACAGTCATGGCTGCCGTTCGCGGGATCGGGGTCGCGGTCATCACCAACACATCCGGAACCGCTTCCCCCGCGCTTTTATCTCGAAGCGCGGCGCGTTGTTCGACACCAAACCGATGCTGTTCGTCAATCACAACGACACCGAGTGATCGAAATGCAATTCCTTCTTGAATCAGCGCATGGGTCCCGATGGCTAGGTCGATCTCCCCTGCGGCCAAACCGGCGACGATCCGACGTCGTTCAGCCGCCGTCGTTCGATTGGTCAACAGTTCAACCCGCAACTCTCGGTCCATCCCCGCGCCGCCAAACAGGCTTTCGGCGTTGGTGTCAGGAACGGTGAATCCCTCCAACAAATCGCGAACGCCACTGAAATGCTGTTCGGCTAAAACTTCCGTCGGTGCCATGAACGCGCCCTGGTGGCCACCTTGAACTGCCACCAACAACGCGCTCACGGCAACGATTGTTTTGCCCGAGCCAACATCACCTTGGAGCAGGCGGTGCATTGGATGCGGCGCCGAAAGATCGCTAGCTATCTCCAGGATCACGCGCTGCTGCGCCTTCGTCAATGGAAACGGGAGGCGTTGATGAAACCGGGACACAAGGTCGGTTTCGTCGGCATGGCCGACTGCGTGGCTGAGGCCAGGCGTTGTTCGTTCCAACTCGCGTTTTCGCTGCACCAACTTGAGTTGCACCCGCAGCAATTCGTCAAACACCAGTCGCCGCCGAGCATCCATCGCCGCGGCCATCGACTCGGGTTTGTGCACATCATTGAACGCTCGGGTTCGATCAGCTAATCCCCATCGTGCCAGCACGCCTTCGGGCACCGGATCGGCAAACTCGCCCGCTCGATCCAAAACCTCAACCAACCAACGGTCGATATCCCAACTCATCACGCCAGCTTTTTCTGACTGCGGATAGACCGACACAATTCGACCGGTCTTGTCTCCGACCAAATCGACTAACGGGTTCGTCATTTGTCGTCGCCCGTTGAAGAGTTCGACTTTGCCAAACAGCACCGTGGTCATGCCGCTTCGTAACTGACGTTCGCGAAACGGTTGATTAAAAAATGTTGCCCGAAGGAACCCAGAACCATCCGACAGGTCGACCGTGACCATTGTTTTATGACTCTTGGTTCGCCGCGATGTCACGGCTTTCACCGTGGCCAAGACCATCGCCTCTTCGCCAGGCGCAAGGTCGTCAATTCGTCGCTCATTCGTTCGATCGAGGTAGCGGCGCGGATAATAGGTAAGGAGATCCAATACCGTTTCGACGTCAAGTTTGGCGAGCGACGAAGCCCGTTTTTCGCCTACACCCTCAAGTTCGGTGACGAGGATCGCTGCAAGCTGTGCGAGTCGGCGGGCCATGGCCTTCCGGTTCTACCGACTACTCGATACCGAATAAGTATGGGTAAAGCGGTTGGCCACCATGGTGGACTTCGGCAGTAACGCCGGGTCGATGTTCTTGGAGCCAAACCGAAATATGTCGGGTAACGGCGTCGCTAGCGCCTTCGCCTTCAATGATGGTCACGATTTCGTGACTGTCATCGACTAGCCCATCGAGCAATTGCGTACATACGAGATCGACGCCACTTGCCAATGCGCGAATCCCGTCACCGCTAATGCCGAGATAGTCACCTTCTCGAATGGCACCGAGTTCGCAGGTCGAATCCCGAACGGCCCGGGTGACTTCTCCGGCAACAACTGCTTCGGCCGCTTCCGACATCGCTTGGGCGTTATCGACACCGGTTGATTCAGGGTCATAGGCCAGTAGAGACGCGAAACCCTCGGCCACCCCACGGGTGCGGACTACATGAACGACTTTGTCGGTTTGCGCATCGACCTGTTCGGCAACCGGAATGATGTTCTTATTGTTTGGCAAAATAATGACGTGATCTGCCGGTGCCGAGTTCACCGCCTCGAGCAACTGAGCCGTCGATGGATTCATAGTCTGGCCGCCGGTCACAATCCGTTGGACCCCGAGCGAGTGGAAAATCCGGCGGATCCCGTCGCCGGTTGCCACCGCAACGATTGCTGTTGCAACCGGATCAGAATTCTCGACCATGGCATTTTCGGTGCCGGCTTCGCGCACCCAGCGTTCCTCTTCGACTTGCTCGTGAAGATCAGTCACGCGGATCGTCCGAGGGCGGCCGGCATCAATCGCTGCCTCGATCGCAGCACCGATGTCATCGGTATGAATGTGACAGTTCCACAATCCGTCACCACCAACGACCACGATCGAATCACCAATGCCCGCCCAAACATCTTTGAATGCGGGAATCGTTGAATCATCAGCTTCAAGGAAATACATCACCTCGTAACGCAGGTCGGCCACGCCGCTTTCGCCATGCCCGTGCTCGCCGTGGGCATGGACGCGTCGAAGCTCAGCGGCAAGAACTGGGTCCACGATGCCATCATCGGCCGCAGGTTCAGGAAGCGCACGGCCATCGACGACATGTAATGCGGCAGCAATGAACAACAAGAATCCGGTTCCGCCCGCGTCGACCACTCCGGCCTCCGCTAGAACTGGAAGCAGTTCGGGCGTACGCGCCAACGAATCGATGCCGGCAACCTGAGCCGCTTCGAGCACGCCAAGAAGATTCGCTCCGCTTGCAGCCGAAGTCACTGCTCCCATAGATGACTCGCGGACCACGGTGAGGATGGTCCCTTCAACTGGTCGCATGACTGCGCCATAGGCAGATTCGGAGGCAGCCGCTAACGCTTCGGCGAAAGTCGGGCCATCGAGAACCGGGGCCGATCGAATCACGTCGCAAAAGCCGCGCAGGATTTGGGACAAGATCACACCCGAATTACCCCGAGCTCCCATCAACGATCCATGACTAATCGCTTTGCACGTTGCCACCATGTCGCGGTCAGCCGCCGACATCTCTGCCACAACCGACTCAAGCGTCAGTGCCATGTTGGTTCCGGTATCGCCATCAGGCACTGGATAGACGTTGAGGGTGTTGATTCCGACCCGATGAGTCGAAAGCGCGTCCGCGTAACGAGCAATCATCTTGCGCAGGTCTTCGGCGGTCAACTTGTCGATGGTCGGCATTGCGCTACGAGCATAGAGGGTCAGACCTCACCACGATGCCTGTTATCGCCTCGCAGTCCTGTCGGATTGTCGGCATCGGCATCATCCCGCTACAATCTGCGCCTGAGTTCCGTCCGTTCGAGGTTTGAGGTCGTTATGGCAGCGGTTTGCGATGTGTGTGGCAAGCATCCATCTTTCGGTATGGCCGTGAGCCACTCCCATCGGCGCACCAAACGTCGGTGGAATCCGAACATTCAGAGCATCCGCACGCTGGTCAATGGCTCGGCCAAACGCATCAATGCGTGCACGTCGTGCATAAAGGCCGGCAAGGTCACCAAAGCCGTCCACTAGGCGACTGGTCGGTTTCCCGTGCAAGGCGTCATCAAGTCCTACGACCCCGCAACAAAACAGGGTGTCGTCATCGACGACGTCGACCTCACCGAATATGACCTCACCTCGACTGCGCTTGAGGGTTCGATCTTCCGCATGGTCCGCCAAGGCCAGCGCGTCATTTTTGACTTGGACGAGTCGGGCCTAGCGACCCGATTGCGCACCGGAGCCGAAGTCGACATGGGCACGCCAGGGTTTCCGGCGGCCAATCCCGGCAACGTGCAACATCCACAGGGCTAAAACGATTCACCCGTTCACTGCTGCCCATTTTGTTCGCACCAATTGGGTCGATCGGAAGACAAAACCTCGGATGTGCAGTGCTCTCCACGGCGAGTAGGGTTTGCGTTTATCACCGTCGCCGGCTCGTCGCCGACGACATTCCCCCCAATATCACGACACTGTCGTCGGAGGTTTCATGGGCGCCAAGACCAGCAATTCCAAGCTGCTTAGCTGGGTAGACGAGTGGGCGGCTGTGCTGCAGCCAGATGCCATCGAATGGTGTGACGGATCAATCGAAGAATACGACCGGCTGTGCCAGTTGCTCATTGACGGTGGAACGTTTCGACGACTCAACGACGATCTACGCCCCAATAGTTTCCTCGCGCTGTCCGACCCAGGCGATGTCGCCCGGGTAGAAGACCGCACCTACATCTGCTCCGAACTCGAGGTCGATGCCGGAGCCACAAACAACTGGCGCAGCCCTACTGAAATGAAGGCTGAAATGCGCAGCCTCTATAGCGGATCGATGAAGGGCCGCACGATGTATGTCGTGCCGTTCAGCATGGGTCCGCTCGGTTCGCCAATTGCGCACATCGGTGTGCAACTCAGTGACTCCGCCTACGTCGCGGTGAACATGCGCACCATGACCCGCATGGGTCAAGGTGCGCTCGACGTGCTTGGAGACAGCGGCGAGTTCGTGCCATGTGTTCACTCGGTTGGTATGCCGCTCGAATCTGGTCAGGCCGATGTGCCGTGGCCATGCGATGCCGAAAACAAATACATCGTCCATTTCCCCGAGACCCGCGAGATCATGTCCTACGGCTCGGGCTACGGCGGAAACGCGCTCCTCGGAAAGAAGTGCTTCGCCCTCCGCATCGCATCCACCATGGCGCGAGACGACGGCTGGATGGCCGAGCACATGTTGATTCTCGGCATTACGTCTCCGGCAGGCGACAAAAAATATGTCGCCGCCGCGTTCCCATCAGCATGTGGCAAGACCAACATGGCAATGTTGATCCCGTCACTTCCGGGTTGGAAAGTAGAAACCATCGGCGACGACATCGCGTGGATGAAGTTTGGTGAAGACGGCCGTCTGTATGCCATCAACCCAGAAGCGGGCTTCTTTGGGGTCGCCCCGGGAACGTCCGACGGCACCAACTTCAATGCAATGCGGTCAATTGAGCGCGACTCGATCTTCACCAACTGTGCACTCACCGACGACGGTGATGTTTGGTGGGAAGACATGACCGATGAACCTCCAGCGCATCTCATCGACTGGCGTGGAAACGACTGGACCCCATCGTCAGAAACACCAGCAGCGCATCCCAATGCACGATTCACGGCACCAGCATCTGAATGTCCGTCGATTGCGCCCGAATGGCAAGACCCCAAAGGCGTCCCGATCTCGGCGATCCTTTTCGGCGGGCGACGCGCAACCAACGTGCCTCTGGTAACTGAATCACGCGATTGGCAACACGGCGTATTCCTCGGGTCGATCATGTCGTCAGAAAAAACCGCGGCTGCGGCCGGAACAGTTGGCGAACTTCGATTCGACCCGTTCGCCATGTTGCCGTTCTGTGGTTACAACATGGGCGACTATTTCAAGCATTGGCTCGAAATCGGTGCCGCAACCGACGCCGAAAAGCTACCCAAGCTTTTCTGGGTGAACTGGTTCCGCAAAGACGACGACGGCCGCTTTATGTGGCCGGGGTTCGGCGAGAACAGTCGCGTCCTCAAATGGGTATTCGATCGGGTCAACGGCGAGGGCGACGCTACGGAAACCGCTATTGGCCGCGTCCCAACCATCGATGCCATTGATCGAACCGGCTTGGCGCTTGACGATGCGACTATGGCCAAAGTGCTTGAGGTCGACCAAGAAGCATGGCGAGCCGAGATTCCTCAAATTTCTGGGCACTTTGATTTCATCGGACAACAGTTGCCGCCTGAGTTGCGAGATGAACTCAACGAACTCGAAAAGCGCCTCGCGAACTAAGTCAGCCGCACTCGGGGGACACCCGGAAGGAAAAACTTGGCTGTAGGTGCGTACATCCTTATTCAAACCGAGGTCGGCAAAGCTGCTCACGTGTCGACGGCGATTCGCTCTATCGACGGGATCGTAGCGGCCAACGATGTGACCGGCCCCTATGACGTCATCGCGCACGCTGAAGCTGCAACCATCGACGAACTCGGTCGACTAGTGGTTGGGCGAGTACAGATGCTCGAAGGAATTACTCGGACTCTGACTTGTCCGGTCGTCAACCTCTAGGTGTTGTTCATTGCTGAGCTGTCGACTCGAATGCGCGACTTGAGCGTTGACTTAGGTTTGTCCGACCAGCATTGCCCGGATCCCAAGACCCATTAGAAAGAGTCCCCCACCGCCGTATAGCAAATAGCGGTGCGCCTTCATCTGGTCTCGATAGGCATAAATGATGGCGACCGAAATGATCGCAACGAATCCATAGAACATGTGAAATTGCGGAGCTTTCACGTGCTGTCCAGCAACGAGTCCAACGCCCATTGCCACCTGCACGAAGATGGCGATTTCCACCACCACGATGAACCACCACAGAGCCCGAGTTCGCAGCCAGACCAACCAATGAGCCGCCAATGCCCAAAGTCCGGCCACGCCGTTGCCGACGATGACAAACCACGCGAACGATTCGTGAAGTTTTTGGAGCACAGCAAACGTTCCCTGCTCGGGGATCAAATAGCGAACTAAGAAGGCACTTGCACGTCTTCAGAAGCGACGCAGCTAACCCCGCAGCAACACTGCCATCAGGTAACTCAGACCGCAGACGCAGCTTCTTGCATCGCACGAGCCTCGGAATAGGCTTCGGCGGCTGCATCAACCAAGTCGCTGATTTCTTCTTCGTTGAACCCAGCGAGAGCTCGGAACTTACGGGCTAGGTGAATCGGGTTCTCTTCTTCTTCGCCGCGAAAACCGCCGAAGCTGAACAACTTGTCGACAGTGCGCTGAAAATCGAGAGCTGCTTTGCGACGCTCGGGATCTTCAGCGGTGATCTTGCGTAGCCAATCCGAACCCATCTTCACGTGGGTGACTTCGTCGGCAAGCATCCAGTCTTCGCAGAAGTACAAGACCGGGTCAGTGGTCGCATCGCCAAAATCACGCATGGTATTGAAAACGTCAATGGCAAGTCCTTCGAGCGCTCGATTGACTCCAGCGAGGCGCAACACTGCGTCGTCGTTACACGCGGCTTCAAACAGCAACGTTTGCTCGGCGAATTCGCCGATTTCGGTACCCATGTGCTCGGAAAGTTTTACTGAAATCTCGACGTGGCGAGCCTCGTCCCAACATTGACGAGCCATGTCAAGTTTCAACTCAAATGGAATCGCATCGCCTTCAGAACCAATTGGGAAATCCCAACAAGTGCGACCGGCACCTTCGAGGGCCTGAATCTCGCCGACGAAAATGCCGTGCATCAATCCGCGAGCAGCGTCGGATGCTTCGTAGCTTTCGGCGGTAAATCCACTCACGCGTTTTGCGTCGTCGAGGACCGTCGCGTTCCGGGGATCGAAAACCACATCTTCGATTCGCATCCGCTCAAACCGCTCGTCTCGAGCCAATTCAGTTGCGGGCATGTGACGCTTCATGCCGAGCTCCTCATGTTCGGTGGCCACATCCGCTAGCCGAGTGCACACGGGTGGGTTAACGGCCTATTGCTCAGCGTAGCGCTCAGGACCCCATCGGTCAGGATCACCAGCGTTGCCGGCAATCAAGCCAAACTGATTTGCTAGCCAACTGAAGGATTCGGCGCGCCCAGCACGACCTCGTATGACCATAATTCAGCTTGCATCGCGCCGGTTGGGCGAGTCGATGGCTCACCGCTAGCAGCCTCCCCATCGCTCGGAGGGCGATGTCCGTGAGCGAAGGCCGGTGAAGCCACCCACGCATCAAACGATGCTTGATCGCGCCAGCGGGTCACCACCAACCATGTTGTCCGCTCATCACCGGGCTTCAATAGTTCGAACCCCTCAAAGCCGTCGGTGCCATCGACAGCACCCGCGCGTGCGGCGAATCGCTGCGCAAGTTCGTCACCGGCCTCGAAATCGACGGTAATTGCGTTGATCTTGATAATGGTCATGACGTGATGGTGACCTGCTTGAACCTCGAATGCCAGTCCGCGGTCATCGGCTCAGCGGTTGTTCGACCCACAGGTCCCCAACCATCGCTACTGCGCGTTAGCTACTTGCGCCAACGGTTGAACTGGTGTCAACGCCCCGCACAACGTTGTCTCGGTGTTGGAGATACCAGGAGTAGGTAGACGCGATTCCATCCCGCAACGATGTCGATGCGGTCCATCCCAGTTCATTGAGTCTCGAAACATCGAGCACCTTGCGCGGTGTTCCATCTGGTTTCGACGGATCAAAAGTCAAAACCGCATCGGGATACACGATGTCGCGAACCATCTCAGCCAGTTCCTTAATCGATAGGTCATCGCCGGTACCGACATTGATGGGACCGCCCTGGTCATAGTTCCGCATCAAAAAAAGGCACGCATCGGCAAGATCGTCAACGTGCATAAATTCACGCATAGCCGATCCGGTTCCCCAGATTGGCACTGTTTTGTCGTCCGAGCGACGCGCATCGTCGAATCGACGAATCAAAGCTGGCAGCACGTGGCTTGACTCAAGATCGAAGTTGTCGTGCGGTCCGTACAGGTTGGTCGGCATCGCGGAAATGAAATCGCAGTCATACTGGGCGCGATACGAATCGCAAAGCTTGATCCCGGTGATCTTGGCCAGTGCATAGGCCTCGTTCGTTGGTTCAAGTTCCCCGGTTAAAAGCTGATCTTCGGTAATTGGCTGACGGGCCAAACGCGGATAGATGCAGGAACTGCCGAGATACAACAGCTTGCGAACCTCGAATTGATAACTCGCATGCACCACGGTGGCATGGATCATCATGTTGTCGTATAGAAATTCGGCTGGCCTGGTTGAGTTTGCCATGATGCCGCCCACCGTGCCCGCTACGAGATAGACGTACTCCGGTCGATTAGCTCGGAACCAATAATTCACCGCCGCTTGATCGCGCAGGTCAAGCTGATCGCGCCGAGCTGTAACGATGTTGGTGAAGCCTTCGGCTTCGAGTCGCCTCATGACAGCCGAACCAACCAGTCCGGCGTGACCCGCCACAAAAATTGTCGCATCCGAAGCGATCGAAATCGTCATTCACGTCTCCTGAGCAAGGGCCGGGCACATCTCCTGAGCAACGGCCGGGCACATCTCCAAACGCCTAGCGACCCGCTACCAGTCGCCAATCGTAGTCAAAACCAGTTTCACTTCGTCTCCAGACGAAAACGGCACGCTCACAGACCAGCTTGGGCCGCCAATACCGAGAGCTCGACTTCTGGTCGTGCTCCAGTGTGGCTGATGACTTCTGCTGCGGCGAGCGCTCCAAGTTGGGCACAATGCTCGAGATCGTGGCCTTGGCTCAGACCGTACAAAAAACCTGCCGCGTAGAGGTCCCCCGCCCCAGTTGTATCGACAACGGCGACCGGGCGCGCTGCTACGGCAATTCGCTGTCCGTCAGAAGTGATTACGACCGAACCTTTCTCACTGCGCGTCAGGCAGGCGATTTCACAATGACCAGCAACCTGTTCAGCCGCTTCATCAAACGTAGCGACCTGGTAGAGCGAACATATTTCATCCTCGTTAGCGAACAAAATGTCAACGCGTTGTTCCGCGAGTTGCAGAAAAGCTTCTCGATGGCGATCCACACAGAATGAATCAGACAAGGTGAACGCGACCTTGCCGCCGGCCTGACGTGCGATATCCATCGCTTTAACCAATGCTGCTTGCGCCTCGGGAAGGTCCCATAGGTACCCCTCACAAAAAACTACGTCGGCGCTCGCAACGAAATCGGCATCGATGTCATCCGGCGTGATCAGACTTGACGCACCCAGATAGGTGTTCATCGTTCGCTGCGCATCTTGGGTCATCAAGATCAGGCAACGAGCGGTCAGCGGGCCCGAAGTCGCGGCAGCAGTCTCGAACGACACACCAGCAGCGCGAATATCGTGGGCGAATACATCACCAAGTTCGTCATCGCGCACGCGACCGATAAACCCGGCCTTACCACCAAGCGAGGCGATTCCCGCCACTGTATTGGCCGCCGAACCCCCGGATATTTCAATCGCGGGGCCCATGTCGGCATAAAGCTGATTCGCTGAATCCTCGTCGATGAGCTGCATCGAACCCTTGACCATTCCGTGACGTTCGAGAAAGGCCTCATCGGCAGAAGTGAGTACGTCAACAATCGCGTTTCCAACTGCGACGACGTGGCGAGACTTTTCAGGCATAGCAGGCTCCGTTGCATAATTGGACGCGGACGATGTTGCTACCACAATGGTCACGCTTGCCTCACATCGTCGCCGAGTCCGTTGGGTCGGTACGCTCAAGGCACCTCAACCACCTTCGGGAGCTCCGCTGTGTCGTCTACAAATTCCACTCCCACCTTTGATGATCCAATCGCGCACCCCTATCGACTTGATCGAAACGCGACTCCAAGTCGCTACGAACTCGTCATCGAACCCGATCTGACCGCGTATACCTTCGCCGGTAGCTGCGCCACGACAATCGATGTTGCGACGACGTCAACAACAATCGTGCTCAACGCAATCGAACTCGACATCACCCGGGCATGGATCTCGTCAGAAGGCGAAGCGACCAATGCCGCGACGGCGATTGCTTTCGATGACGAAACCGAGCGCGTGACGCTGCATTTCGATGCACCTGTCGATGCAGGAACGTGGATTCTCCATACCGAATTCACTGGCATCGTCAATGATCAGCTGCATGGTTTTTACCGGAGTACATTCACCGACAGCAGCGGTTCCGAACAGGTCATTGCCACCACCCAATTCGAAGCAACTGATGCCCGACGAGCTTTCCCTTGCTGGGATGAACCCGACTTCAAAGCCGTGTTCAGCATCAGCTTGGTCGTCGATGCCGAACTCACTGCGGTGTCTAACGCGTTGGAAGTCAGCCGCGAACCGCGCGCAGATGGAAAACACCTCGTTCGATTCGCTGACACCATGATCATGTCGACCTACTTGGTTGCCTACATCGTCGGCCCACTCGAAATCACTGCCCCAGTCGATGTGGACGGCATTCCATTGCGGGTCGTCTACCCCCGAGGGAAGGGCCACCTGACTGCGTACGCGCTCGAAGTCGCCGCCTTCTGTTTGCGCTATTTCGCCGACTACTTCGGCGTGCCATATCCGGGCGACAAAGTTGACCTCGTCGGTGTCCCGGATTTCGCCTTTGGCGCAATGGAAAATCTCGGCTGCATTACGTTCCGCGAAGCATTGGTACTTGTCGATCCCGACGAGGTGACTCAAGCCGAATTGCAACGAGTAACCGATGTGATCGCCCACGAACTCGCCCACATGTGGTTCGGCGACTTGGTCACTATGAAGTGGTGGAACGGCATTTGGCTCAATGAAGCGTTCGCCACCTTCATGGAAATGATGGCCACCGACGCATTTAAACCCGAATGGGATCGTTGGTCCGACTTCGGTCTGTCACGCACGATGGCATTTGACACCGATGCGCTCGATGCAACACGGCCGATCGAATTCGATGTGGATTCTCCCGCAGAAGCCGAAGGCATGTTCGATGTACTCACCTACGAAAAAGGTGCTGCCGTTGTTCGAATGCTCGAGCAATACCTGGGCGCTAATCCGTTTCGCGAGGGCATTCGCCACTACATCGCTGCCCACAAATACAGCAACACCGAAACAACTGACCTGTGGGATGCCATCGAGAGCATCACCAAAGAACCCGTTCGAGCGATTATGGATAGCTGGATCTTTCAAGGTGGCTACCCACTGATCACCATCGATCTGGTCGACAATGGCGACACTGTTCGCTTCGGCCAAGAACGATTTGGCTATGCGGGCGACCTGGGTGAGGGTGACCCGAAAGCGATCAAGGCGCTGGACGAACAGACCTGGCAAGTGCCAGTCATATTCAGCCAATCAACTCGTGACATCGTGACATTCGAAAAGTTATTAGTCGGAGAAGCAGGGCTAGACATCGAATTGGTTGAGCCGGTCGATTGGGTTCTCGCCAATACCGAAGCCACCGGTTTTTTTCGGGTCGCCTACGCGCCAACACTTCGCGACGGACTTGTAGCGAAAGCACAAACTGACCTCTCACCGATCGAACGCTATTCACTAATCGACGACGCGTGGGCCTCAGTACTTGCTGACCGAATGACTTCGGTCGACATGCTTGCGATGATTGAATCATTTACCGACGAAACCGACCTGTCGGTATGGCAGCGAATCATCGGCATCATCGGCTCACTCGACCGGTTGGTTGACGGCCAGAGCCGTGAAGCATTCCAAAGTCGAGTTCACGCGCTGATCACCCCGACGCTCACGCGCCTCGGCCCACATCCGGTGGCTGATGAACGCGACCGTGATCGTGAACTACGCGGTGAACTCACCGAGGCGCTCGGCATCCTCGCCGCCGATGGCGATGCTCAAGCAGAAGCTCGCCGCATCGTCGAACTCGCGCATCGAAGCAATGATTCTGATGCCACAGATCAAGCAACTGACCCGATTGATCCCAGCATGTTGGCCGCATCGATTGCTATCACCGCCGAGACCGGCACCAGTGAGGATTTCGATCGCTTCGTCCGCCGCATGGAGCATGCATCGACACCACAAGAGGAGCTTCGCTATTTATATGCCCTCTGCAGATTCACCGAACCAGCGCTAATGACCCGCCTGCTCGACATGACAGTGACGGACAAAATCCGAACCCAAAATGCGCCTTACGTCATCGCCCGCGCAATGGGCAATCGGTTTCAAGGACCATTGGCTTGGCAATTCGTCTGTGACCATTGGCAACAAATCAATGACCGATTCCCCAGTAACAGCATCGTCCGTATGCTCGGTGGCGTGCGCAGTCTCTCCAACCCCGAGGTCGCTGCCGATGTGTATGCATTCTTCGAGAACCACGAGGTTCCTCAAGGTGACAAGCAACTCGCCCAACATCTCGAACGTCTCGAAGTGAACGTCGCGTTACGGGCCCGCGACGCAGCGTTGCTCGCTGAGCATGTAACCGACAATCACCACCACCGACTCCACCGCCATTGACCATCGTGGCGATGATCGTCGCCACCTACACTGCATCACGTGATCGTCTGGCCGGGTCAACCTTTCCCTCTCGGTGCCACCTACGACGGCAACGGGACCAACTTTTCAGTATTTTCCGAGGTCGCCCAGCACGTTGAACTGTGTTTATTCGACGACAACGGGATCGAAAGTCGACGACCGCTCCCCGAGATCACGGCATTTATCCACCACGGGTATCTCCCAGGCATTCAGCCTGGACAACGCTATGGCTTTCGCGTCTATGGCCCGTGGTCACCCGAAAATGGTTTGCGATCGAACCCGGCAAAGTTGCTGCTCGACCCCTACGCCAGAGCAGTCGAAGGCGAAGTCAATTGGGATAGTGACGCGGCATTCGACTTCCGAGCCAATGAGGGTCCTGAAGGCCAGCCCAACGAATTAGACAGCGCGGCGGCTATGCCAAAGTCAGTGGTCACCACACCATTTTTTGACTGGGGAGACGATCGGCCGCCCCGAACCCCTTGGCACGAAACCATCGTTTACGAAACACACGTGCGCGGTCTGACCATGCGCCACCCTGATGTCGCCGATGATCTCCGGGGGACCTACGCCGGCCTCGCCAGTGAACCGATCATTGAACATCTCGTTCGCCTTGGCATCACCGCGATAGAACTCATGCCGGTTCATCAGTTCATCCACGACAAACGATTGGCCGACCTCGGGTTACGCAACTACTGGGGCTACAACTCGATCGCTTATCTTGCCCCCCACAATGGTTATGCCGCCTTCGGCGAGCGCGGTCAACAAGTCTCGGAATTCAAACAGATGGTTAAGGCGCTGCACGCGGCAGGGATCGAAGTGATCCTTGACGTCGTGTATAACCACACCGCCGAAGGAAACGACCAAGGACCGGCGCTGTCACTCAAGGGCATTGATAATCCGGCTTACTACCGACTCGATCCGGACGATCCGCATCGTTATGTCGATTACACCGGGACTGGCAACAGCCTCAACATGCGGCACCCGCATGTCTTGCAGCTCATCATGGACAGCTTGCGCTATTGGATCAACGAGATGCACGTCGACGGTTTTCGCTTTGATTTAGCCGCCACCTTGGCTCGCGAACTTCATGATGTCGACAAGCTCTCGTCTTTTTTCGACCTGATCCAACAAGATCCTGTCGTCAGTCAAGTGAAACTCATCGCCGAGCCTTGGGACGTCGGTGAAGGTGGCTACCAAGTCGGGAATTTTCCCCCGTTATGGTCGGAGTGGAACGGACGCTATCGAGATGAAGTGCGCGACTTTTGGCGGGGCGCTGACCATACGGTGGCTGAGTTTGGTTATCGATTTACCGGAAGTTCTGACCTGTATGAGTCAACCGGACGCACCCCATCTGCGAGCATCAACTTCATTACCGCCCACGACGGGTTCACCCTTAACGACTTGGTGAGTTACGACGGTAAACACAATGAGGCAAACGGCGAAGATAATCAAGACGGCACCGACGACAACCGATCATGGAACGGCGGTGTTGAAGGCCCGACTGCCGACCCCATAATCGGGGCCTTACGACGCCGTCAACGCCGCAACCTGCTCACGACGCTGCTGTTATCTCAAGGTGTTCCCATGCTGCTTGGAGGCGATGAACTTGGACGAACGCAGAGCGGAAACAACAACGCGTATGCACTCG
Source organism: Actinomycetes bacterium (assembly GCA_037138595.1). Taxonomy (GTDB): domain Bacteria; phylum Actinomycetota; class Acidimicrobiia; order Acidimicrobiales; family Acidimicrobilacustridaceae; genus UBA4742. The sequence continues at coordinate 33,593 of JBAXIB010000004.1, forward strand.
ACAATGCAACGTCGTGGTACGACTGGGAAGCCGCCGATGACAATCTGATGGAATTCACTCGGCGGCTCACTGCCCTCCGACGCGCCCATCCAGTTTTTCGTCGACGGAAGTGGTTTCAGGGCCGACCGATCATGGGCGAACACGCCGATGACATCGAGTGGTTTACTCCCGAGGGGGCGACGATGACCGAGGCCGATTGGCAGGTCAGCTACGCCAGATCCATCGGAGTGTTCTTAAATGGCGATGCCATTCTCGCTCTGGGGACGCGCGGCCAGCGAGTGATCGATGACAGCTTTTTTGCCGCGTTCAACGCGTTTGAGGAATCGCTTGGATTCGTGTTACCAACCGGTCCGTATGCCGAGCATTGGCAGTTAGTTCTCGATACCGCTCATGACGATATCGACCTGGCATTTCCCGCCGAAGGTCAACATGTGGAGGCGGGGGAACAATTAGTGGTGCCTGGACGATCGGTAATGGTCTTGCGAGCCAGTGGACCCGCATAACCCTCACCGAACAGCAACCTGTGACCCATGTCGCAGGCAGAACGAACAGGGAACCCTCACCGTCGGCCTAGCCTCGCAAGGTCACTACGCCCGCAATGAGGAGTCACTTCGTGCTTGCTCGCCTCGCCAGAACGTCTTACCGACATCGACGAATGGTCCTTGTCGGTTGGCTCATCGCGCTGGTCGCGTTGACCATGTTGGCCAACAATGTCGGATCATCGTGGAGCCAAAGTTTTCACTTGGCGGGCACTGATTCGCAGGCTGCCACTGACCTGCTACAAAACCGCTTTCCATCGCAAGCCGGTAGCACCGCCGATGTGGTGTTTAAAGCTGATGCGGGCATCGCCGACCCGGCCGTCAAGCAGCAGCTTGAGGCACTCTTTACCCAAATTGAGTCGGTTCCGCAGGTCAGTGAGGTTGTAAGCCCCTACAGCGCAATCGGGCAGCGACAAATCAGTGCCGACGGCAGTATCGGATACGGCGAAGTCAAGTTCTCAGTCGACCGCCACAGCATCACTGCCGCGACAAAATCCGATCTCACCACTTTGATCAGTGCCGCGAACGAACCGGGCCTGCAGGTTGAAGGTGGTGGTGACACATTCACCAGTCGCAAACCACCGGGCAGCACCGAAGCAATCGGATTGATCGCCGCCATAGTGATTTTGCTCATCGCCTTTGGTTCCGTTCTCGCGATGGGCCTGCCCATCTTGACCGCGCTCTTCGGCATCGGTGTCGGATTTGCGGTTGTCACGCTGTTGTCGCACATGACCTCGGTCCCGGAATTTGCCACCCAGCTAGCCGCCATGATCGGCATTGGCGTGGGGATCGACTACGCGCTGTTCATTGTGACTCGCTATCGCCAAGGTCTACACGAAGGCCTTGACCCCGAACTCGCAGTAGTCACCGCGCTCGATACCGCTGGTCGCGCCGTGCTGTTCGCCGGAACCACTGTCGTGATCTCGCTGCTGGGCATGTTGTTGATCGGCATCGGATTTGTTGGCGGACTCGGCGTCGGTGCCGCCTCGGTTGTTGCCGTCACCATGATTGCGTCAATCACGTTGCTGCCCGCACTGCTGGGATTTGTTGGACGCAACATAGATACGCTCAAACTCCCTGGCACCGGCAAGACCCGCGACCCTCGCACCACCGCTGGTTATCGCTGGAGCCATTTTCTTCAGCGTCATCCGTGGCCATTTGCCGCATTGGGCTTGCTCTTGCTCCTGGGACTGGCAATGCCAGTGGTTTCGATCCGGCTGGGATCGTCCGATGAAAGCAACACGCCAACCACCGAAACAACCCGACGCGCCTATGACCTCAAGGCCACCGGATTTGGCGCTGGTGCAAGTGGCCCGCTGCTGCTTGCCGCCGAGTTGAACAGCGCGACCGACTTGTCAGTGCTCCAAAATTTGGTCGCTACGTTGAAAGCGACGCCAGGTGTTGCTTTTGTCTCGCCTCCCCGACCGAACCCCGAAGGCAATGCCGCAATTATTCAGGTGATACCCACTACGTCGTCCCAGGATGAAGCGACGGTTGAACTGATCGACACCATCCGCCATGTCGTAATTCCTCAAGCGACCGTCGGCACAGACGTCGCAGTTCACGTCGGCGGCATTACCGCCGCGTTTGACGACGTTGCGACCAAATTGCAAAGCCGCTTGCCATTGTTCATCGGCGTCGTGCTCGGCCTGAGCTTCTTGCTCATGCTGGTGGTCTTTCGATCAATCGTCGTACCGATCAAAGCGGTCATTATGAATCTGCTATCGATCGGCGCCGCCTATGGATTGTTGGTTGCGGTCTTCCAGTGGGGTTGGGGCAAAGACCTAATAGGGGTCGGAAAAGCCGGCCCGATCGAGAGCTTCCTTCCCATGATGCTTTTTGCCATCTTGTTTGGCTTGTCAATGGACTACGAAGTATTCCTACTGAGCCGGATGAAAGAAGAGTACGACCGCAACGGTCATGACAACCGCGAAGCGGTCGCTGATGGTCTTGCTTCAACCGCTCGAGTCATCACCGCTGCCGCCGCAATCATGGTTTGCGTATTCGGCAGCTTCGTGTTTGGCGATCAGCGGGTCGTCAAAGAGTTTGGCCTCGGATTGGCATTCGCGGTCCTCATCGATGCCACCATCGTCCGCATGATCTTGGTGCCAGCGACGATGGAGCTGTTGGGAAATGCGAACTGGTGGTTCCCGAAGTGGTTGGGATGGCTTCCGAAAATTCACATCGAAGGCAAAGACGTACTTGGTGGTGTCGAAACCATTGGCGAACCCGATCCGGAACGAATCGTCGTAGGCGCAAACAGTTGACACGGGCGATCAGCCAACCTGTTGCCGACGCGCAGATGACGCGATCGCGCTGCAAGTAGTCTCAACGAGTGCCTGAAACTGCCAAAACGCCTGTCTCGGCACGTTCTCGCCAAGCCGTCATCTTGGTGTGCTTCGCGGTGCTCATCGGGATTCGATTGTGCGGCGCAGCTTGGTTATTGCAGGCCCACACCGAGCACGACAACAACATTCTCGGCGGTGATGCCCGCCGGTATGACGAGATCAGCGCGGGCAGTGGAACCGCGTACCGAGATTTTCCGCTCGAGTATCCACCGGTTACCTATGCGTTGATTAAAGCCACTCACGGTCATGACCGAGCAACGACCCTCGACCTGCTGATTTGCTCACAACTCGTGACAGACCTCGCCATTGTCGGGGTACTGGCGTGGGCTTGGAATCGTCGGACCGCAATGGCATACCTCATCTTGAGCGCGCCAATGATCGCGTTCCCATTTCTCTATGTTCGCATCGACCTGCTGTCAGTATTTCTCGCGACTCTTGGGCTCGCGCTTGTTCGCAAAGGTTTGCAAAGGTCCGGCGGCGTCACGCTTGCGTTCGCCATTTACGCCAAGGTGTGGCCGATCATCTTGTTGCCGATTTTGCTGATCGAACGAAAGACAAAGGCAACCGTTGCTTGGGCAATCTCGCTCGCCGCCTGCGGCATTGCTTGGGTCGCGTGGGCTGGCGTTACCGGACCCGACCAAGTGCTCACCTTTCGCGGGTCAAAAGGCTGGCAGATCGAATCAATGATTGGTTTGATCTACCACTGGTCAAACCCGGCAGGCTCACATGTCGAAGGTGGCGCATGGCGCACTGCCGCCGCAGCACCTACCGCTGCGCGAATGATGCTGACCGTACTCAGCGGATTGGTTTTTTTAGCTGCGTGGTTCCTTGCGTGGCAGCGCCGACGCAGTGGTAGCCATGAATCGGTTGTGTACGGCCTAGCCCCCCTCATCAGCATTCTCGGACTCTTGATTTTCGCGCCGATTCTCTCGCCGCAATATCTCTTGTGGATTCTGCCGTTCGCGGCGATTGTCGCAGCGCGACGGAATTGGTTCATGGCCGGACTCACCTTGGCGGTCACTTGGCTCACGACCATCGTGTTCGCCACGATCCAAACGCAAACGAAAGGCGACTTCTGGTCACTCGTGCCTGTCGCCGTGCGCAACGCGCTCCTCATCGTGATGTTGATCGTCGGCTTTGTGCAACTCGCTCGGCCATATGACACGAACGAATCGAGTGACAACGGATTAGACCAAGCCCATTCTGAACGGGTTACAACCACCCCTTCTTCTTAAACCATCGATAAAGGCCGAAGGTCACTACAAACATCCAACCAAGTGCAATGAAATAGCCGTAATGCCAGTGCAGCTCAGGCATGTAATCGAAGTTCATGCCGTACACACCGGTTACGAGCGCAGCGCCAAACAGAATCGCACCCCATGACGTCATCTTCTTCATGATTTCGTTCATGTGATTATTCACCACTGCTAAATGGGCATCAACCGCGTTGCCGAGCAACTCCCGCTGGGTCTCAAGTGTGTCAATAACGCGCAAAATATGATCTAAAACATCTTGGTAATAGCGCTGCGACTCCAAGCCGATTGAGGGAACTTCCTGGCGCAGAATGACCTGAAGCACATCGCGCAATGGCACAACTTTGCGGCGAAACAACAGCAGCTCTCGACGTTGTGCGAGCAAATCTTGCTGCAATTTTGACTCGTCTGAGCTCTCGGTTACAAAGATCCGGCTTTCGATCTGTTCGAGCTGGTCTTCAGTTCGATCAAGCGCATTGAAATAGGTGTCCACTACCGCGTCGAGGATCGTGTACAACAAAAAACCGACATCGGCTTTTCCACCACGGGTGCGTTCAAACCGACTTTCAACGATCGAAAAATCAAGGCATGGGTCACCATTGAAGCTGCGTCGGACCGTAATGAGCCATCCGTCAGCGACGAACATGTTGAGTTCGGATAGCTGCCTTGGATCACCGTTACTTGCATAGGCAACGACAAACGCGTGGCTGTCGTATCGTTCGATCTTCGGTCGCTGCCCGGGATGCCGAAGGTCTTCCATTGCTAATGGATGCAGCGAAAACTCACTTTGGATCCGGGCTAATTCGGCTTCGGTTGGATCCAAACTATCGACCCATACCAAGGTCTTTTCACGCCCGAGAGACTCCGAAATGTTGTCTTGGTCGTCTATCACTTTCGTCGCAACACCGTCTTCGAATACGACCGTTCTCATCACGGTGCATTCTTAGCCGATTCGCCTCACTATCGCCGGTGTTACGAAATTCCGAGCAAGATAATTGCCAATATCAAACACAGCGCCCCGACGAGGTCCATCGACGAGGTGAGCAATGGGACCCCGTAATTGTCAGGATCAAGCCCGAGTCGATAGGTGACAATGCTCCCGTAATAGGCGACGAACAGCGCGACAATCGTCGCCAGAAACCCGCCTATCAACGAGATCGCAATCATCGTCAACACCCCAGGGCTCGCCAAGCCGAACATGGCGGCGGCGATTTGGGACGAGATCGCAACCAGCACAAACACCGGGATTGCAAGCATCGCGACGATGGCGAAATCGTCGCGGGCCGCACGAGCCGGCCGGGCCGTGGGTTCGATTATTCCTAAGTGGAGTTTGCTGGCGAGGCGACTCGATAAGACACTTCCAAGTGCTCCAGTGTCTTCAAGAAATGGCGGAACCAAGACCAGCAATGCCGGGAATGTCAAAAATGATTGAAGGCGATGCTCAATGGTGAGCCCAGCCACAAGATCAACCACGCCAGCAACCAACAGAACTGGCACCGATTCTCGCAAGATGCGCGTCACGATCCGAAGGTGCAAGTGCAACGCCCAGACGAGCGAACCCACAGCTAGGCCAGCAGCTAGGACAGCAATCGTTACCGTCACTCCTTTGATGCCGACCAAGTAGGTCGCAAGGAATAGCGATGGCAGCGTCACCATGTCACCTGCCGCAGTCACCAGTGGGGCGGCAACATTGTCCATATCCCATCCGCGGCGCACCGACAGCGAGGCCACCACCAACGTCAGCACTAACACCACCACTGAGCTGAGTACGCCGCCAAGAATCGAGATGACGAGAAAATCGGCCAACGAGATCGTCGCCGACACGCCGAAAATCCCGGCGACAGCTTTTGCGAGAACCGCAAGGGCAGCCGAAATAAACAAAGTCAGCGCGATTGCCGCAACAACGTTTTGTCCGACCACCGTGTCGCGTCGGCGCGACAGTCGAAAGGTTCCGGTATGAATCGACGTACCCAATCGGCTGCCCATCGCGCCGAAGATATTGCCCCGCATCCCGATCGCAGCGGGCACCAGCACGAGCAACCCAGGCAGCGCCTCGAGCGTGTTAGTTATTGCACCAAGGGTCAGACCTGCAAGCAGGTCACCGCCCGAGGAAACTAACAGCGCAGCTAGCGCCTGCCGCAACCCGGACGCGTCTGAGCCCACTGCGGCGCGTACACGCGCAACAAAAGCGCGAAATGGCCGGGAGAGCATTAGTACTCGGAGGGTCCGAAGGCGGGCGGGACATACAAGAGGTCATGCTAGAGCCACCCATACCCACAGGCCAATGATGCCGCCGAAAACCCAACGGCCGCTGGGTTCAGATTGCTACGGGTTCGACCGATCCGACGGCGATCGGATCAGCGCCATCCGGTGCAAATTCTCGGCTGGCAGTCAATTGCGCGGCTAGCCACTGAGCGATCCAACACGCTCCGACGATGATCCCAACGACAACCATGGTCAGCACATGTTGATAGGCATTTAATGATCGAACCGGGGAAATCGACGTCGGGAACACCACCGCGCTCGATGCGACGATAAGGACGACATAACTCGGTCGCCACCGGCCCATTCCATTGGCCGCGACGAGCGCAAAGCCGGCAGCGAGGTACCACGGCCACACCACAGGGCTGAGCAGAACAACGGCAATCATGCTCAGGCCTAACGCTCGCGCAATACCGATTCGGGGACTTGCTAAAAGGAGCGCCAGGCACAGCACACCGGCAAGTGCGATTCCCAGCAATCGAAATGCTGCGACAGTGACGCTCGAGTCGACCGAAAGGCCCACTGCTTGGAGCACGTTGGCACTTAAGAAACCGAGTTTGGTTGATACCGAAAAAGTTGAATACACGCTTCCGGTGCTCTTCAACGCAGCGATCCATCCGACGCTGATGCCCACGAGGAGAGATAACGCCGAAAGCGCGACGACAGTCACCCCTGAAACGAGGGCCGTGGCGCGCACGCGCTGCCAAAATGAAGTCGCGGGATCATCAGTCCAGTTCCAGGCCAAAAAGACGAGTCCGGCCGCGGCGGGAACCTTCGCACCAGTGGCAAGAATGACCAGCGCTATGCCCACATATTTTCGCTGCCGCAAAAACAGAGCAACGCCGACGGTCAACAGGCCCATCATCAGCGCGTCGTTATGGCTGCCGCCGATGAGGTGCAACAACACCAGAGGGCTCGCAATACCCACTGCGACTGCGACCGCAGCAGGTTGCCTACATGATTTAGCAATCGCGGCAACCCCAATGGCGCTCAGGATGACTCCAAGCATTGCGAGCACACGGAAACCCCAAATAGCGGCGGCCGGATCGTGCCCCGTGAGCTCAACGACAACTTTCCCCGCTTCAACCGCCACCGGACCATAAGGAGCGGGAGCATCGCGCCAGATCGGGTCAACTTCACGAACCCATTGTCCCCGCTTCAAGCTGTAGGGCCCTTGCGAGGTGGGATCCAAACCTCGGCTTGCCATCTCGCCTTGCGATGCATAACTAAAACTGTCATGGCTTAACAATGGCGGGGCCAGCAACACCGGGATACACCACAATGCGCCAATAACGACAACCGCAATAAGGCGACTTTTCGGCGTTATCGGTGCACGTTCAGCTCGACCGATCAAGCCGATCCACCCCAACCCCAACAACACCAATCCGACTAAGAAATTGGCGAGTGCTTGCGATGATGTACCTGGATGTGGGATGCCCGGCACCGTGAGTCGCCAAGACGGCGCGGCCAAATACCAATCCGGTGCCGATGCGGCGATCAGCAGCGCCCCGATAAACCCGGTGCACGCTGAAAGTATGAAGCGACCATAACGGGCGCTAAACGTAGGACGGTCAGCGCCAGGAACTGGGGAATACGGCGTGACCTCTTCACCTGGTTCCGGACCAAGCAAGTACGCGCGAGCGCGGGCCCGAAGCGGAAGTTCGACGACCGGGACCGGGGTATCGATCGGTGTGGCCAGCGGTGACTGAACAGCGGCTATGTCGCTCGTACCGAGGTCGTTTGATTGGGTAGACACCGCCGCTCCTTTCTGCCAATGGCCGCGCTCTTTCCGGGGACCAGCGCGCCAGCCGTCATACGCTATCGCGGATTGCCCACAACTCGCAGTGAAGGTGGCGGCTTACGGCCGCAATCGTCACCGCCTCAGCGAAGAAAATCGCTGCTCAAGAAGCTTCAGGGGCGAAAAAAGTCACACCTAGCGGCGCGAGCACCAACGGGAGGGCAAACGGGCGGCCGTGGGTACCTGGCTCGACGGCATCGACAGCTCCGTAGTTTCCCCATCCACTCCCCCCGTAAACTTCGGCATCGCTATTGGCCAACTCAATCCATCGACCACCCGCTGGAACCCCGATGAGGTAATTCTCCCGAGGAACGGGGGTGAGATTGCAAACAATCAGCACGCTGCGCGCCTCGGATGTGACTGGGTCGCCGGAGCCATCTCGTTTTGGATGGCGCAGAAACGCCAAGATGCTCGCATCAGCATCCGACGCGTCGACCCATTCGAAGCCGTCAGCATCGAAGTCGACCTCATGGAGTGCCGCTTCAGTTCGGTGCAACCGATTCATGGTGGTCACCCATTGATGCACGCCCGCATGCCCACTCGATTCCAGAAGATGCCAGGGCAATGCTGCATCGTGATTCCACTCGACGTCAGCAGCAATGTCATCACCCATGAACAACAGCTTTTTGCCCGGAAGCGCGAACTGATAACCAAACAATGCTCGCAGATTGGCGAACTTCTGCCATGAATCACCCGGCATTTTCGCGAGGAGTGAACCTTTTCCGTGCACGACCTCATCATGAGACAGTGGAAGCATGAAATTTTCGGAAAACGCGTAGACCATTCGGAAGGTCAACTGGTCTTGGGAGAAACGACGATGGATCGGTTCGTGGGCGAAATAGTCGAGCGTGTCGTGCATCCACCCCATGTCCCATTTCAATCCAAAGCCAAGTCCTCCCATGTCAGTGGGTCGAGACACCATTGGCCACGATGTTGACTCCTCAGCGAACGTTTGCACGTCAGGAAAATCGGCATAGATCGTCTCATTCAGCTTTCGCAAGAACTGCAATGCGCCAAGGTTTTCATTGCCGCCGTGGACATTCGGAATCCACTCGCCTTCGCCGCGGGAATAATCCAAATACAACATCGATGCCACCGCATCCACCCGAATGCCGTCGACGTGATAGCGATCAAGCCAGCAATGCGCGCTCGAGAGCAAGAAACTACAGACCTCGTAACGGTCGTAGTTGAAGATCAACGTTTTCCAGTCAGGGTGAAAACCCATGCGGGGATCGGCATGCTCAAACAAGTGGGTGCCGTCGAACAACCCAAGGCCATGTTCATCACTTGGGAAATGAGACGGGACCCAGTCAAGGATGACGCCGATGCCGTTTTGGTGCAGGACATCAACCAATTCCATGAAATCTTGTGGCGTGCCGAAACGCGATGTCGGCGCGAAATAGCCCGTTGTTTGATAGCCCCAGGATCCATAGAACGGATGCTCAGTGATCGGCATTAATTCGACGTGGGTGTATCCAGTTTCGTTGACATAGCGCGCCAACGGTTCGGCGAGTTCGCGGAACGTGAGCGAACGATTGTCATCGTCGACATGACGCCATGAACCCACGTGCAGTTCATAAACCGACATCGGAGCATCGAGCGCGTTTCTCTTGGGTCGGGTCGCCATCCACTCCTCGTCATGCCAAACACGAGCCGTGTCCCAGACCACCGACGCGGTGCGCGGCGCGACTTCCGACCACGCGGCGAATGGATCCGCTTTGTCGACCGTGAAGGCGCCCGAATCGGAAACAATGTGAAACTTGTAACGAGCTCCCGGCAGCACTTCAGGCACGAATTGCTGCCAAATGCCCGAGGAATGCTGCGGGACAAGCGGGTGGCTAGTCACATTCCAGTCGTTGAAATCTCCCACGACCGAAACCTGTTCAGCATTCGGAGCCCAAACTCCAAAGACGACACCATCGGGGACCAACTGCGCGCCGAGGCGCTCATAGAGTCGGGTGTGCGCACCCTCATTGAACAGCCAAACATCGTCAGAACTTACAAATCTCGATGGGACGTGTGCATGCGATGTAGTCGCAAGTTTCGGCGGTTTGGCGTTCACGTGCGATGCAGACTGACTGACGTTCGCTCGGGGCCGCCGGCGCCAGCGAAAGTTCATTGCGGCTCACCACTCGATTCCCGATCGTTGCGCGCACGACCATGACTCGCCAACCGACGACGTTGAACCACCTTCAGTACAGCCTCGACCCAAGGATCATCTACCAAGTCCTGCAGCGGTCCAGGCATCCGGAGCACCCAATTGGGACGATCCGATGGGGTCCCCGGAATGTTCTGCGGCTCAATCTCTCCACGCAGATCATCGAGCGAAATGAGGACGGCGGGGGCGTCACTATCAGCCAGAAACTCAAGCAGGCAACGCAACAATGCGCCTTCGTCTCCAGCGCGAACGAGATACCCACCTAGGTCCAGCGCGGTTGAAAGGCCTTCACCCGCATGGCGGCGATTTCGCATCGCCAGATCGAACTGGTCAGCATCAAGAAACCCCGCCTCATGCCGCATCCGAATGTCTTCACCGATACAAAACGCTGCAAACGTTGGAGTGTCATGGGTATCAATCGAGGCAACCATCCGGTGATCGGGTTCGCCCATCGGCACTCCGGGGCCGGTTGGAAGGACGAATTCGGCAACGTAGCTGCGCAACACTCGGTGCCGATCCATCGAGTCGCGGACTTCATCGGGGACGGTGCCGAGGTCTTCGCCGATTACGAGACAGCCTGAACGATGTGACTCAACCGCGACGACCGCAAACTGTTCCTCAGTCGCCGCCCGCACATAGACGCCCTCAGAAGGTTTCATCCCAGCCGGAACCCAAAACAGGCGATGCAACCCCATCACATGGTCGAGTCGAAGCATTCCCGCGTGCGACATGTGATGACGCAAACATTCGATGAGGTGTCGATGACCGCTGTCTCGGGAAACATCCGGCCGAAGCGGCGGAAATCCCCAGTTCTGTCCAGCCCCAAAGAAATCATCGGGGGGAGCACCGACTGAGCAACCCCAGCCATAGGCATCTTGGTCGATCCAGGTGTCGAACCCTTCCGGGCTCGCGCCGACGGGCAGATCGAGGTAGAGATGTTGGCCACGAGCCTCCATCGCCCGGGAGACATCGCCCACTTGTCGGTGCATCGACCATTGCGCATACACATGGCGAGCCGCTACCCGATGGTCGTAATCGGACGACTCGAGACGACCCATCCGTTGTGGTTCCGGCCACGCCGACCATCCCGTTCCGTGCCGTTCAGCCGCGGCCCGAAAACGCGCATACGCAATGACATCAGGGGTTTCGGCAATCCAGCGATCGAACGCTTCCCGCTCCTGCGCTGGTTGTGAGAAGAAGGTACTCGTCAACTCATCAAGGAATCCGCTAACGAGTTTCCACTGACGGCCAGCGTCGAAACCTTTTTGCGCTGAAAGCGCAGCGATTTCAGATCGAGTCGAGGGATCAGCCAATCGACTGACTGCCGCGGCAGAACTTGCGAACTCAGGCAATCGCTCGACATCGAGATACGCCTCGTTCCAAAAGCGTCGAGAGACCGGCGAATACGGACTTGGGTCAAACGGGCGATCAAGAAACGAAGCCAGCAATGGAAGCGTCGCGATGACTTTGCCGCCGTGCTGTCCGATCCATTCGCCGACGGCATCAAGATCGTACATATTCGTGCCGACACCGCGGCCGGTCCGAAGCGAATATAGCGGCGCAAACACGCCCCACATCCGTTCGGTTGCCGAAGGCTGCACCACATATTCCGGGGCAATGATGACCGTCGCTTCATGGCGCTGCGAACCCCACGACACGATGAGGTCGTGATAACCGATTGAAGCCGAGTCGAGTTCCAAATCAACTTCGCGAACTATCCAACTACGGCCATCAGCTTCGGTCGCACGGAGCGCTGTCAGCGTGCCGACGATGAGATCCCAGGAAATACGTTGACCACTTTCGAAAAACAACTCAACCCGCAACGTCAGCGGTCCTCGTTCCACCGGCAAGCAGACCTCGAAGCGCAGGGGGGCCGAACCCACGACAGTGACAACCGGTTCCAGCGGTCGAGTCGCCAATTCGAGAACATGATTGCGAAGGGGACCAGCCGCGTCTTCCAGTTTGGCCACCGGAGCACCCATCGATGTCAGCACGGCAAGTACCGCATCAACCGACGCGTCGTGCCAATTGCCTTTCACGTCCCAATAGCCCGGCTCAACGCCAAGCCTCAGCGCGTGGGCGAACAGTTCGTCGACCAAAGTCGTCGGTGCACTCACAACGGGGCGTCGAGCATCGACGCGATGCCGCGCAGCGGTATCGCCGCCCACGATGGACGATGGCCAAGGTCATAGCGCACTTCGTACAACGCCTTGTCGAGTTGATGGGCAACAAGCAGTGACGCGATGTCGTTGCGATCTTGCGGCAAGAAAACTTGTCCCGCGGCTTGCTCGAGATATCCCGATAAGAACCGAATCGTCACCCACGACTGCCAAGCTTGGCCCCGCCGAGCCAGCGCATCGAGCTGATCTGGCAACACCAGCCCGCGATCGGCAAATGCCCGGAGGCCTGCTTCGGATGCGTACTGATAAGAACGAACGACGCCGGCGACGTCAGTGAGCGCACTCTTCTTGATGCGCCGCTCGGTTGGTGATCTCGAAGGCTCACCTTCAAAATCAATGATCACGAAATCTCGACCCGCATGCAATACCTGGCCAAGGTGAAAATCCCCGTGCACCCGAATACGACTGGCATCTATTCGGTGCGCCCTGATTGCCTCGAATCGTTCAATGATCGCTGATTCGGAATCCACAATGAGCTCCGCGTCTCGGCGACCTTGACCAGTCAATTGACCGAGCGACCGACGAATGAGTTGCAATGTCGGACGAATCTGCACTCGCATCGATTGAAACAACGCCCGTTGGTACAGGGTCGTAAACGGTTCGGGACGAAACGCCTCAGTGTCACCTTCGGCAAGCGCGACATGGAGCTCTGCGGTTCGCCGACCGAGCATGACTGCCGAATCAAGATAAGGACCGATGGCGTCAGCAATATCATCCGGCGGGGCGAGACCGACATAGTCAAGCATTGATCCCCAAAGAGGGATGTCAAGCGACTCGTCGGGGAGCATTTGCATTGCCGATTCGTAAAAAAGTCCGAGCGCATCAAGGGTGTAATGCCACGCGTCGCGCTCATTGGGCACATAGGCATTTAGGACTCCAAGTGTGCGCGGTTCTCCCTGACCAGCCTGGTACTCGATGGCCCCAAGAATCCGTGGGCTGTGAGCGAAAAGTCGATCGGTGAGGTACTGGCCAACCTCTAGGTCTGGATTCACGCCTTCTTGAGCCCGTCGAAAAATCTTCATGACCACTTCATGGCCGAATATCGCCGATGTATTGCTCTGTTCTACCGCTGCCCGCGACACGGTGAAATCACGATCGCCCCCTATGGATTGACCGGGATTCACTAAGCGGCGCAATTCAGTCGAACTGGTCATCCGCATTTCGGCACCGGCATTCGAATCAAAGGTCCGATTTCGTTTGAATTGGGACAAGGTCAAATGCATAAACGCGTCGTCAACCGTCGCGTCGAAGAGCAACACTCGTTCTCCCCCGGCCGCAACATCAACCCATGCGATCGCCGCGTGTGGATGGTCAGCAACAACGACGTCAGCCAACGGTCCAGCAGCAACGGTCAATGGAACAACGTAAGTCTCCGATTCGCCTTCGGCATATTCGACATGCACCAAAGCGATCAACGCTGCCGGGTTACCCTGTCCCGGCGACATGGGCACTGCATCAAACACTTCGGCAGTTCGAAGGGTTCGGCTCCGACCGCCGTACCAACGATTACGTTCAAAAAATGCTGGCCATGCACGATTGAGCGCCGCTCGACCGCGCCCTCGACTGAGAAAAAGTTGTCGCCAATCGTCGGCCACTGACAAAACCGGCAATTCGTCGGGCGCAGTGCCGTGACCTGATTCGTCATGATGTTGTGGCTGCAACGAAAACCAATAGAAACCGTATGGACCGAGCGTCAGGTTGTAACCACCCTCATGGATCAGTGCGAACTCGGTTCCACCAAATAATTCGACCGGAACCGTGCCCCGAAAGTCGTGCAGATCAAGATTTACACTTTGCGCAAAACGCGACAGGTTTGCCACTACAAGCACCGTTTCGTCACCGTCGCTTCGAGTGAACGCAAGGACCTTGGCGTTTTCGGGAAGCAGAAATTGGATGTCCCCGCGTCCAAAGACTTTGTGCTGTGACCGCAACGCGATGATGCGGCGCATCCACCACAGCAGCGAACTTGGATTTCGATGCTGGTCTTCGACATTGACCGTCTCGAAGTGATACTCAGGATCGATGATGACCGGTAGGTAAAGACGCTGAGGATTCGCAGTGGAAAACCCCGCGTTTCGATTAGGACTCCACTGCATTGGTGTGCGCACAGCATCTCGATCACCGAGATACACATTGTCGCCCATACCTAACTCGTCGCCGTAATACATCACCGGAGTTCCAGGAAGGGCGAAGAGTAAACCGTTCATCAATTCAATTTTGCGTCGATCGTTTTGCAACAGCGGAGCGAGTCGACGACGGATGCCAACGTTCACTCGCATTTGGGGGTCAGCCGCGTAGGCCCGATACATATAGTCACGCTCTTCGTCAGTGACCATCTCCAGCGTCAATTCATCGTGATTACGCAAGAAAATTGCCCATTGGGCCGTATCAGGAATTTCCGGTGTCTGCTGCAAAATATCGATCACCGGGAATCGGTCTTCCATCCTGAGCGACATGAACAATCGTGGCATCAACGGAAAATGGAACGCTGCGTGACATTCATCGCTGTCACCGAAATATGCAACGCTGTCTTCCGGCCATTGATTGGCCTCCGCTAGCAACATTCGTCCCGGAAAATTCGTGTCGACATGAGTTCGTAATTCGCGGAGAAAATCGTGAGTCTCGGGCAGGTTTTCGCAGTTCGTGCCTTCCCGTTCGAATAGGTAGGGAACCGCATCAAGGCGCACGCCGTCGACGCCCATCTCCAGCCACCGGTCGACAGCCCGCAACATGGTCTTTCGAACCTCAGGGTTTTCAAAGTTCAGGTCAGGTTGATGAGAAAAGAATCGGTGCCAGTAATACGCGCCCGCGACTGGGTCCCAGGCCCAATTCGACGTTTCATAATCTTCGAAGATGACCCGGGCCTCTCCATAACGATCTGACGTATCACTCCAGACGTAAAAGTCGCGCCAGCGGCTGCCTTCCTTGGCATTTCGAGCTCGCTGAAACCAAGGGTGCTGATCACTCGTGTGGTTCAAAACCAATTCGGTGATGACCCGTAATCCGCGCACATGTGCCTCGCGCAAAAACACTTTGAAATCCCGCAAGGTGCCATATGCCGGATTGACATTGTCGTAGTCGGCGATGTCGTAACCGTCATCTCGCAATGGAGACGGGTAAAACGGCAACAGCCAAATCGCAGTCACGCCAAGTTGCTGGAGATAATCAAGTCGATCGGTTAATCCGATGAAGTCTCCCCCACCAGTACCCGAACTGTCACCAAAAGCGCGAACATGGAGCTCGTAAATGACAGCGTCTTTGTACCAGAGCGGGTCTTCTGCAGTGGGCGAAATCATTGTGAAGTGAGTTTCTGTGGTTCGAGGGCATTGGAAAGCTTCAGCGGCCCAGCTAGGTCCACCGTTTCGTCAGGCTGCGTGACCCGAAACATGTGGCCAGGTTGGCGAGCAGGGTCAAGGTCGATGAAGTTATTTTTGCCGTTCCAAACATAGGCTTCGCCGCCTAACAGGTCTTCCACTACGAACGGTCTATCTGCATCAAGGCCGATCGCTTCGAGGTCGAGTTCAACGGTTCCTATCTGCCGCTCCGTCGGATCAAGATTGGCTACCACGATCATGGTCGCTTGCCCAAGCGCAGTGATCTCAACGGACGGACCACTATGAGCGGTCTTCGAAAAACACAGCAACATGTCATTGTCGATGTGATGAAAGCGCAGCGTGCGCAGCGTATGGAGTGCTAGTTGATCTCTTCGGATGCGATTCAATTCACCGAGCAACGGACGAAGCGTTCGCTGTCGGGAAAGGTCCCACCGGCGCACTTCGTATTTCTCAGACGCGTTGAATTCCTCGCTGCCTTCACCCAACGGGAGGTTTTCACCCAGCTCGAAACTCGGTCCGTAGACCCCAAAGCTCGGTGACAATGTCGCCGCAAGCAACAGCCGCGACGCGAAAGCTTCGAGCGGTGCGTGCTGCAAATTCGCGGGAAGGATGTCGGGTGTCGTAGGCCAAACATTGGGTCGAAACTCATCGACACTCGGAGGGGCCGCCAACTCAGTGAAGTAGTCGACAATTTCGGTTTTCGTCGTACGCCACGTGAAGTAGGTATAGCTCTGCGCGAAACCAATTTGACCCAGCCTGCGCATCGGCATCGGCATCGTGAAAGCCTCAGCAAGGAAGATTGCGTCTGGATGAACCTCGCGAACCTGCGCAATGAGCCACTCCCAAAACGGGAATGGCTTCGTGTGCGGGTTATCCACTCGGAATGTTCGAATTCCCTGTTCACACCAAAACAGCGTCACTGCCCGAAGTTCCTCCCACAAACTCATCCATTGGTGGCAGTCGAAATCCAGCGGATAAATGTCTTGGTACTTTTTAGGTGGATTTTCCGCGTATTGGATTGTTCCGTCGGCGCGATGACGAAACCACTCCGGATGTTCAGTAACCCATGGGTGATCCGGCGAGCATTGAAACGCAAGGTCAAGCGCCACATCGATACCGAATCGACGGGCCGTCTGCGCAAGATCGGCCAAGTCAGCAACCGTTCCTAGTTCGGGATGCACCGAACGATGGCCGCCATCGGAACTGCCGATCGCCCAAGGACTGCCCGGGTCGAGTGAGTTCGCGCTCTCCGTATTATTCGGACCCTTACGGAACGCACTACCGATCGGATGAATCGGGGGGAGATACAACACATCAATACCAAGTTCCGCGAACTCCTCAAGACGCTCGACGACATCGCGAAGCGTTCCATGCATTGGCATTCCCACGTTGTTTCCGAAGCGTTTCGCCGGCCCAGCCAGTGAACGCGGAAATAACTCATACCAAGTTGAAAACAGTGCTCGTTCCCGCTCAACGAGTACTGGCATCTCGTTTGATTCGGTTGCGGAAACGTCGTCCCAACGATCGGTGGCATCGGGGTTCGCTTCCATGTTGGACGCAGTGACCCATGCCCGTATCGCGAACGTGTGGGTCCCCTCAACATGCGGTACGAACGTCGCCTCCCACCGAGCAAGACCGCTATCGGTCTCGTGCATCTCAGTATCAACCCAAGGAGTGGACGGCGAAATCCGATGTGAAACAACTACCCGCAAGGGATCGTGACCATCAGCGAAAACCGTAGCGGTCACCTTGACTGGCTCACCCACAACCCGCTTGATTGGAAATTTGCCGGCGTCGATTACCGGCGACACGTCGGTTATGACGATTCGACTCGGGGGGCGAGGCTCCGGGGACATAGCTCTAGTTCTACCTTGTACCCGCGTTCTCGGCGCAGCCCAAAGGTCAGCAAGTAATCGATTACCGCCCAGAATTCGAGGTTGGAATTCGCGCCGAAGATCAAATCAACGCCAAGATCAATCCGATTTGGCCGAGGTGATAGGTCACGGTGATAGCGACTCCGCCCCAGAAATATCGATGGTTGAAACGATTCCAGGCGATCAGCGCATCGGATGTATAGAACAACACCGCGCCAAAAATCGCAAACGGATTCAAGGTGCCAAACGCACAAATCACCATGACTGAAATCACCGCGATGTAGGCCGCGACCGGCACCGCGAGGGCCGGTTCATCGCTCGCCCGCACCGCGGCAAAAATCCGTCGGCCGATCGTTGCCATCGTGGCCAGGACCAAAACCGCACCGACAACCAATGCGGACGCAGTGACTCCGCTCAATACAAGCCCGCTGATATAGGCAAGGTGACCCAATAAAAACGAGGCCAGGCCAAATACAAACAAGTTCGTCGCTGGCCACTTCTGTTCGGGAACCATCAAAAATACATCGCCTAGTAACGAGAACAGCAGCGCAATAACAAACGCGACGCGCATCGATTCATCAGTCGTTGTCAGCGAGGCGGCCACTCCGATGAGCGCCACCATGGTGAACGGCTTCGCGAAGTATTCAACGTGCTTGCGGTCGGTTCCAACTGCCCACCAATCGATCATGGCCAGGATGAGCGTGACCCCAAGTAGCACGCTCGACACGAGATTCATGTGATCAGTGTGGCCGAAAAAACATGGACCATTGGCGAACTACGCCAAGGCTCGGGCAGCCGCGAGGCCTTCTTCCCACGGTGACTCGCGATCGACGAGGTCCCGTAATTGCATCACGTGACGAGGTCGATTCATTCCAAGGACACCGCGCACCCGACCATTGCGCCCATAAAGCGCGACGAAACGCCGCTCGACGAGCGAACCAATCACAATTTCGACATCATCTTCTGCCGACGATCGACCGGCTAATTGGATCTTGCGGTCATACTGATCGCTCCAGAACCAGGGCACCGGATCAAACGATGGCGCCAAGCCGCTTCCATCGTTTGCGAGCAACGTTCGTGCCGCGGTCTCGCCCATCTGAATTGCCGTCTCCCAATGTTCAACTCGCATGAGTTCGCCATATCGAGCGCTCGGCCAACGAGCGACGTCGCCGGCGGCAACCACACCCGGTGCGGCAGTAAGCGTTGCGTCGGTCACGACACCATCGTCAAGGACCAAACCCGAGCCTTCCAACCAATCGGTGTTCGGAATCACACCAATCCCCACGACAACGACTGTCGACGGGATGACCGAGCCGTCGTCTAGACGGACACCCTCGACGTGATCGTCACCATCAAAACCCATTACCCGAACACCGAGCCGAACATCGACGCCTTCATCTCGATGGATATCGGCTACGAGGCGGCCGATTTCCTGACCCAACGCGTGTTCAAGCGGAGCGGCCGCTTCTTCGATCAACACCACGCGCAAACCGCGTCCACGACACGTTGCGGCAACTTCGGCGCCGATAAAGCCAGCACCGACGACGACCACGACCTCGGGCTCCTTGTCGAGTTCGGCGCGCAGGGCGAGGCAATCATCAAGCGTGCGCAAAACGTGAATGCCATCAAGTACGCGCGCACCGGGCAACCACCGAGCCGAGGTTCCTGAAGCGATGACCAAACCATCGAATCCAATTCGTTCTTGTCCGTCGAGCCGAACAAATCGATCGTGGAGTTCAAGTCCCATCGCGCGACGCCCGAGCAGAAAATTCAGTTCGAGGCCTTCTTTTGCGGCAGGCAAGGTGATTCGGTCCGGCTCCCACAAACCGGCGAGTACCTGTTTCGACAGCGGTGGCTTGTCATAGGGCGTGTGCGCATCGGCATCAATCACCGCGATGTCACCATCGAAACCATCGGCACGAAGTGTCTTCGCTGCGTGCATGCCCGCCAATGAAGCGCCGACAACCACAATCCTGCCGATCATCTCCGCCCACCCACATCGAGAAATACGCAAAGCCCTATGTCCCCAGCACGAGATTTCACCCCGTTGAAGTGGGAGCAGAAATCAGTGGTGGGCGAATTCAGCTCACCTGATATCGCAAACAGGTTCACTCCTCAACGAGTGAAATGGCTTGCTTTGGGCACCGCTGCACCGATTCTTCAAGCTTTGATCGCAGTTCCTCTGGCGGCGTTTCGTTCAACACATAGAGAAAATCGTCGTCGCGTACCTCAAAAATCTCAGGGGCAATCCCCATACAAATTGCATTGCTCTCACACAGGTCGTAGTCGACTACTACTCGCATTTCGGGACTCCTCGGATGCCGTACATTCGGAATCAACATCATGCCTCACCCGCAGTGGGGCGGGGAGCCGATCAGCTCCGTTTGCTATGAAATCCGCGGCGGTGTCAGATATGCACCATGTCCACAGACACACGTCATGCCAATCACCCGCCCCTCGCCGGGGTCCGGATCATCGAAGCATCCATTCTCGGGCCCGCAGCAATCACTACGTCGCTCGCTGACCTCGGCGCCGACGTCATCAAAATCGAATCACCGCAAGGCGATTACATCCGCGAGATGACTTGGCCGATCGTCGAAGGCGTTTCGTTGATGCACCTGCACATCAACCGAGGCAAGCGCAGCATCGTCCTCAATTTGAAGAGCCCCGAAGGAGTCGCGACGTTCCTTGAACTGACTCGCCATGCCGATGCGGTTATCGAAGCGATGCGTCCAGGTGCACTCGAACGTTGTGGGCTTGGTTTCGACAAACTCCTCGAAGTCAACCCCCGGATCGTCTTCTGTTCAATCTCGGGGTATGGGACGACCGGCCCTTATCAAAACCTGCCCAGCCACGGCATTGCCTATGACACGTGGGCCGGACTTGTTCCATCGGAACGGGATGAACATGGGCACCCATTTATTCCCGCTCACCCATCGATGGGTATCCACACTGGCCCCTTGTTTGGTGCGCTCGGCGTTCTCGCCGGCATCATTCGAGCCCGCGACACTGGCGAAGGCTGCCGGATTGAGATTGCACAGAGCGACGCGGCTGCAGCAATGGATTGGTTGCGCAGCGAGACTTACAAGGCCTACGAACGACCCGAATCGGAAGTCACTGGAAACAAAAGTGACAACTTCGAGCGACGCGCGCCTGGAACGCACGGAATGCAACACGGTGTGCGCTACCAGATTTACGACTCATTAGATGGGCAAATTTTGTTCATGGCCAGCGAGCGCGAATTCTGGAAAAACTTCTGCGACGGGGTCGGCCGACCCGACCTGTTCGAGGCCTACCCCGGAAGCCAATACGCCGATCATGCGCGAGGCGATCTTGAGTTGCGCGACGAACTCACGGCCATCTTTAAGACTCGAACCACGGCAGACTGGGTGACCTTCGGAGGCGAAGCCAATACCACGATTGCGCCGGTCAATACACCCGAAACGCTCGCCGACGACCCGCAATTCAAGGTCCGTATGCCATGGCTTCCAGCCGATAAACACGGCATCGACATGTTGCCCACGCCGATCAAGCTGCCTGATGAAGAACTTCCACCCCCGTCAAAGGCACCGACCCTTGGTCAAGATACTGACCATGTCCTGGCCGATGTTTTGGGCTGGGACGATGCACGCATCGCCGAACTTCGGGCCACTGGTGCCCTCGGTTAACGCACCTGTTTCGGCCCATTCGCAGTAAGTCCAAGGGCGGAAAACACTCGAAACGGTCAGCCGGTCGCCTGCGACCTAACGTCATTGTCATGAATCAAATCTCGGGGCGCCACGCCCTCGTCACCGGCGGCTCGAGCGGAATTGGCTTGGCTACCGCGCATGCGCTCGCCAAAAAAGGGGCTCGCGTCACCATCGTTGCGCGGCGACTCGATGTACTTGCTTCAGCCGAAGCAGAACTTCGCGAAAACGGGGCGGATGCAGCCGCGGTGTCGGTTGACGTCAGCGACAAAGATGCAGTCAAATCCACGTTTCGTCAGATCGAAGTCGACCGTGGCCCGATCGAGATACTCGTCTGCAGCGCCGGAGTCGCACATCCAGGGTATTTCGAGCAACTCGACGATTCGGTGTTCCGCGACATGATCGAGATTGACTATTTCGGAACCTTGTGGCCAATTCGTGCAGTCCTTGATGGCATGATCCAACGCAACGAAGGTTCCATCGTTGGTATTGCTTCAAATGCAGCTCTTGTCGGCGTATTCGGTTACTCCGCTTATGGAGCGGCAAAGTTCGCAGTACGGGGACTCCTTGAATCGTTGCGGGCCGAAATGACCCACCACAATGTGCATGTCGCGTGTTGCTTTCCACCCGACGTCGACACTCCCCAATTGGCCTGGGAAGACGAGTACAAGCCTGATGAAACTCGCGCCCTCAGCGGCAGTTCTCAACCGCTTCCACCCGAGAAGATTGCTGACTGCATCGTCGTTGGTATCGAGAAACGCCGATTTGTACTGCTGCCCGACGTCGGTAGCCGACTCCTTTCGGTAGCTGCAGGAACCACACCTGGATTCCTGCGATCACTCATGGATCGTTCCGCCCGCAAGACCCGCCGGCGGCGCATGGTTCGGCCCGACCAGCAGTTATGAGCGAGCTCAACCCCGGCAACCCCGAACTTGGTTCGGCCCGCAAGGGACAACCGGTGCCGCCGAGACACACCCACACCATGCACGAATCGTTGCTCGGAGCATCGAGTCCAATGAGTGTCGCCGGGCAAGACGACCTGACGACGCCGAGGCCATCGTGGAAACGCATTTTCTGGCGGGTGGCTTTCCTGGTGCTTAGCGCGTTCGCGCTCTACGGCTTACTCCCGCAATTGCTCGACATGTGGTCAGCAATCCCCCGACTTAATGGCCTCAACCCAATCTGGTTCGTTGTAGTCCTGCTGCTCGAGAGTGGAAGTTTTATCTGCCAATGGAAACTCACTCGGACTGCGCTGCCTTCGGTTTCTTGGTTTGTCGCCGCAACATCGCAACTCGTTTCAAACGCAGTGAGTAAGACGGTGCCAGGTGGCGGCGCAATGGGCGCCGCTACGGGATTTCGCATGCTTTCGGTGTCGGGAGTCAATCGCGCTCGCGCTGGTGCCGCGCTCGCTGCTACGGCCATCGTGTCCAATGGCGTTCTTTTTGCACTGCCCATGGTGGCAGTGCTCGGTTCGATCGTGAGCGCGCCGGTACCAAGTGACCTCTCGGTCATCGCCTGGGGCGGCGCATTGTTATTTCTCGTGCTTTTTGGCGCCGTCTTTACCTTGGTTCGGTTCGACCGACCGCTGTGGGCCGTCGGACGAACCATTGAACGCGTTGTTGGATGGGTTCGCTCACGATTCCGACGAACAGGCGGGCCGACCGCTGAAGGCTTTGTCCATCAACGAGATGTCATGGTCAGCACGTTGGGACCTCGTTGGCATGCTGCGCTTGCGGCTGCGGTCGGAAATTGGGGACTGGACTATCTCGCCCTTGTCGCGGCGCTTTACGCCGTCGGCGTCAAACCCCGACTGAGCCTTGTGCTGCTGGCCTACGGGGCCGCGGCCGTTTTGTCGATGATCCCGATCACTCCCGGGGGTCTCGGGTTCGTCGAAGCTGGCCTCACTGCCACGCTGCTTGCCGCCGGAGTGCCAGGGCCAGACGCCCTCCTCGCCACGCTCGCGTATCGAGTTGTGTCGTACTGGTTACCGCTTCCAGCGGGGCTGGTCGCGTCGTTACTGTTCCGTCACCGCTATGGCAGAGTCGACCTTGACGCCGGTGTCCCTGCAACGGACGCAGCGGCAAACACCTAAACCCCCAACCGGCGGCGCGTTGGAGGACTGTGGCCAAACTAGAACCTGTTCTATAGTCACGGAATGACCATGCCTACCAACATCGGCATCATCGACCTGATGCTCGGCATCCCTGAGGGGCCGAAGAAAGATTGGTACGAGTTCCTCAAACCGCTGGTTCGTGACGTCGAGAGCAAGCACGAATTCGAGTTTCCTGCCCAATACATGTTCAAAGAAGTCCCTGAGCATGTCGAAACCGACGACAACGTCGCCTATGTCCTTGAGCAGATGGACCGCCACGGGATCGAACAAGCGATGATCGGCTATTCCGACGAAGGCGAGACTGGTCGCGCGCTGCGCGAGTACCCCGATCGATTCTTTTCATCGGTATCGGTTGATCCAAATCGCGGCATGGATGCCGTGCGTGAACTTCATCAAGCCGTCACCGTCGGCGGCGCAATAGCTGCGCAGGTGTTTCCAGCCGGGTGCAATCCGCAGGTTCCGATAAACGACAAACGGATGTACCCGATTTACGCGAAGTGCGTAGAACTTGATATCCCGATCTTTGTCTGCGTCGGGGTACCAGGGCCTCGAGTTCCGATGGCATGCCAACACATGGAACTTGTCGACGAAGTGTGCTGGTTTTTCCCCGAATTGAAATTCATTACCCGTCATGGGTGCGAGCCGTGGACAGACCTCGCGGTGAAACTCATGATCAAATGGCCCAACTTGTATTACTCAACCAGCGCGTTCGCTCCAAAGCATTACCCCAAGGCAATCATCGACTACGCCAATACTCGGGGAGCAGACAAGATCATGTATGCGGGTTATTTCCCGATGGGTCTGACCCTCGAACGCATTATGACTGAACTACCTGGCGTTCCATTCAAAGACGAAGTGTGGCCAAAGTTCCTGCGGGACAACGCGAGAAGGGTCCTCAAACTCGATGACTGATACTGACCGAACCAATGTCCCGGCGTTTCCCAGCCAAACCGAAGCCGAGACTGGCATGAATAATCGCTATCCATTTGGCATTCCATTTGGATGGTTCCAAGTCGCATGGTCGGCCGAACTCGAACCGGGAACGGTTATTCCGCGCTTTTACTTCGGTCGCCATCTTGCGCTTTGGCGTGACGAAGCGGGTGACGTGCATCTCAATGACGCATTCTGTCCCCACCTTGGTGCCCATTTCGGCCACGGCGGAAGCGTCAAAGGCACCGAACTCATCTGTCCATTCCATGGCTGGCAGTTCAACGCTGATGGCGCGAACACCTGTATCCCTTACGGCACTCGCACCAACCAGAAGGCGCGCATTCGAACCTATCCAGTTCAAGAAATCGACCAGTTCGTCATGGCTTGGTACCACCCTGACGGGGCGGAGCCGCTTTACGACATCGACCGACCGGAGGAGTTGACTGATCCCGCCTATCCCGAGTGGACCAATGTTCATCTCAGTGTGGCAGCCGCTGCCCAAGAGATGTCGGAGAACTCCGTTGACGGGCCCCATTTCCGATATGTACACAACACGGAAATCGTGCCGGAAATCCAAAGCTACGAGACCGAAGGCTTTCGCAATCGCATGAGGTCAGTACAGAAGTTTCCAACTCCTCGCGGCGTGGTCGATGGTCGCATCGACGTTGATAACCAAGGGCCCGGTTTCGCCATCACCCGATTCAGCGGGATTGTGGACACGTTCCTAGTAGGCGCGGCAACGCCGGTTGACTTCAACCGGACTGAGGTTCGGTTCTCGTTTAAGACTCGCAGCCTTGGCGATGAAAAAATGACCTCCAACGTTGGACGAGCATTCGTTAAAGAGGTGTGCAAGCAGTTCGAGGAAGACCGACCGATTTGGGAAAACAAAGCTCACGTCGTTCGACCAGCCCTTGCTGATACCGACCCGCCATTCATGAAATTTCGTAAGTGGTACTCGCAGTTCTATGTCGATCAAGCCGACAGCACCGCAGAGATGTGGGTTCCTGGACCACCGACCGGCGGAGAACAACCGGTCTTTGTGCGACCAACCGGCGCTGACACCACCGCATCGGCCAAATACCGCCAGAGCGACTAGTCACTCAAGCACTAAATCACGCCGTCGGCATCCAACCTTCCCATCGCAACATGGCCTGGCAGCATCGGTAACCAACATGTCACGATTCGGTAGGCAATCGTGGTGGCAACCGCGGTGCCCGCGTCAACTCCAGCCCAGATAAGTCCCAGGGCCAAAACTGCCTCGCATGCGCCTGCCCCATCAGGAGAAAATGCCACGACTCTTGCAACCGAGGCACCGAGACTGACGGCAATGACCGCCACCAATGACGCCGAACCGCCAAAGGTATGCATAACTGCGATGAGCACAAACGCATCGAAAAGGGCCCGAGCGATGCACGTTCCAACGATCAAGCCAAGTTGCGAAAGTTGCTGTGTGAGTGCGGCAAGTTCACCCATCGATTCAACATCGGGCCGAACAACCATGTTGTGATAGCGCCGAGTTGCCGTCGCTAGTCCTGCGACCAACATCGCAACCACTCCGATCACTACCAGCCAACTCAACATCAGTGCCGAACCCGATGGGTGAGCGATCATCAAGGCCAAAAAACCAAATGCGCACAACAAGCCCAAGTGACTCAGAACGGCTCCGGTTTGCAGCACAGCGATTCGCCGAACGGCGACGACGCGCTCGATACCGATGCGCACCAGTTCATGAACTGCCAAACCAGCGGTGCCAAATTCGGGCAGAAGGCGACCACAGTATGAGCCGGCGATGCCAACCGTGACCACGTCGCCGAATCGCAACGTCGACGGGCGCGGCGATCGACCAGCGGCAATCAACACCTGAGCGCCACCGATGACATACGTCGCGGCAATGAGCGCCAGTGCCAGTGCAAACCAGCCTGGGTTAAAGGACCCGAGCGCACGCTGAACGCTTGACCAAGGACCAAGGACCGACAACCCCACCACTGCGAACAAATCGAACCCGACCAGCGTTCGAACCTCGCTCCATTCGACTTCCGGGACGCGTTCACCGAGATCCTCGACCGGGACAACGGGCTGGTCCCATGGATCGTCAGGAACCGTCGCAGGCCGTTCACGCAGGTAGGACTCAAACCGCGGGGCTCGACGGTACGAACGACCGTCTTGGACCAGGCCAAAAATGGCACCGACGAAGCCAAGCAGTACTCCAATTACCAAGGCCAATCCAGCAAACATCAGTTGACTATCAACCCGAACGCTGCAGCGAGATTGCGTGCGCAACTTCGCCGCGTTTTCCGGCTCGTCAGTTGCTCCGGGTGAAGGAATTCTCACGTTGTCGGTGTTGACCGCCGCGAACACCACGGGACTCCCACATTGTTGGACTCCTGGATTCGAAACGGGGAATAAACCGATTGCGCTGGCGAGGACAAGGAACCCAAGGCTGGTCCACAGCAGCGCCCGGGTCAGTGGCGATAATCGAGATTCGCCTCCATCGTCGAGCGGTTGGTGCCGCGGCACCCTCAACGCTCGATGCACCATGAGTCCTCCTCGGCCCGATCCGACCTCCATGCAACGGCGAACGTAGCACCGGCGCGCTCGCCCATCGCGGTGCCCACCGTCAATCCCCTAGGACAACGACTTGGAAGAACCTGTCGTAGCATCGCGCCATGACCATGCCATCGGGAATCCCCGTGATCGAGACGTTCCTCGGATTCCCGAGTAAAAATCGCAAAGACGTCTACAAATTCTTGGATCCGCATTTGCGCGATGACGAAAGCAAAGGCTTTTCATTCCCAGCTCAGTACATGTTCAAAGACGTCCCCGCTGAGCTTGAGGACAATGTCGATCCGGTGGCAATCGTTGTGGACAACCTTGACCGATTTGGGATCGAGCGCGGCATGATTTCAGTAGGTCCCGGCAAGGACGACGCTGAACGCGCCATCTCGGAATATCCCGACCGATTCATTGGATCGCTCGCCGTTGATCCCAACGACGGAATGGATGCGGTTCGTGCCATTAGCGCGGCCCACGAGACCTACAACATCAAGGCGGTCACGACTTTCCCTGCAGGAGCCCAAGTAGCCATCAATGACAAGAAGTATTTCCCGATCTACTCGAAATGCTGCGAGTTAGGCATCCCGATTTTTTCGTGCGCCGGGATCCCAGGTCCACGAGTCCCAATGGAACCGCAACGAGTCGAACACATCGACGAAGTGTGTTGGTTTTTCCCCGAACTGACCTTTGTCACTCGACACGGGTGTGAACCGTGGACCGACCTCGCAGTAAAACTGATGATCAAATGGCCCAACTTGTATTACTCAACCAGCGCGTTCGCACCAAAGCATTACCCGAAAGCCATCCTTGATTACGCAAATACTCGGGGCGCCGACAAAATCCTCTACGCCGGTTATTTCCCCGCCGGGCTGACCTATGACCGCATCTGGAGTGAGATGCCCAACGTCGGTTTCAACGACGACGTATGGCCAAAATTTCTGCGGGAAAACGCGCTCCGGGTGTTGAAGCTCGACCAGTGAGCAGTACACCGGTCCGTGCCATACGGCTGCGCATTGTTGTTACGGCTTCGTAGAACTCACAACCCACATCGCAAAAAACTGTGAACCGCCGCCGTATGCATGGCCGAGCGCGGTACGAGCGCCATCTATTTGATGCTCACCCGCTTGACCGCGTACCTGCATCGCCGCCTCGGCGAACCGCAACATTCCCGAAGCACCGATCGGATTCGATGACAAGACGCCGCCTGAGCAATTCACGGGCAATTCGCCAGTCATTTGGGTGACGCCATTTTCTACGAACTTCCAACCGTCGCCAATCGGGGCAAAGCCAAGATTTTCGAGCCACATCGGTTCGAACCAAGAAAACGGCACATACATTTCTACAACATCGACTTCGCGGAACGGGTCGGAAATTCCCGCCTGCTTAAACACGTCAGCTGCGCAGTCCCTGCCCCCTTGCGGATTCACTTGGTCACGTCCGGCAAACATCGTAGGTTCGCTTCGCAACGCCGTGCCCTTCACCCATGCCGGTGGACGGCCGGCAGCAGCTGCAGCATCACCGCCCGCTTCATTGGTCAGCACCATGGCGCACGCGCCGTCCGAAGATGGACACGTTTCGCCAAGCCGAATCGGATCCCACAACATCATGGTTTCGTTGATGGATTCGAACGTCACGTCGTCTTGATGCAGGTGTGCATATGGATTCTTGAGCGCGTTGAGTCGATCTTTGAGCGCAACGAGAACACCGATGTGGTCCGGGGCCCCTGATCGACTCATATACGAACGGATATGAGGAGCGAAGTAGCCGCCGGCCCCCGCATGCATCGGAGGTTGGAATGGCATCGACACCGAAAGTGCCCACATGGCTTCAGATTCGGACTGCTTTTCGAATGCAACGGTAAGGACCCGCTCATGTAATCCCGACGCGATGAGATCGCTGGCGACGATCGCCGTCGAACCTCCGACTGATCCCGCGGTGTGAACACGAAACATCGGTTTTCCGACCGCGCCAAGCGCATCGGCGAGGAACAGTTCCGGCATCATGACACCCTCAAAAAAATCGGGGGCTTTACCGATTACGACCGCGTCGATGTCCGACCAGGTCATGTCAGCGTCGTCAAGCGCACGTTGCGCGGCCGTCCGGACGACTCCCGCGATGGAACCGTCGATAATGGCTTGATGATGGGTTTGACCCACCCCGACAATGGCAACTCGCTGCGCACCCATCAGTCCCCTTCCAAAACACATACAAGATTTTGTTGCAAACAAGGCCCTGACGTCGCATGCGCGACGGCACGATCTCCGTCACCTCGGGTGATTCGAGCGGCTGCTTCACCAAGCCGGACTAACCCCGCCGTCATGATTGGATTCGCGCATAATGCTCCTCCCGAAGGATTGACCGTTACTGAATCATCAAGGCCGATCGCAGCACGCAACAACAATTCTTGATGTGCGAACGGCGCGTGCAGTTCGGCGAAATCGACCGCGCCAGCCGCGACCCGAGCATGCTGGGCGGCGAGTTTTGTTGATGTCGAACGAGTGAGATCTCGGACTCCGAGCGCGGCTGCTTCGATGCGGTGATCGATTCCACGAATCCACGCCGGACGATCACTCAATTCGCGGGCAACGTCGCCGGCAGCGAGAATCATCACGGCCGCTCCATCGGTCACTGGTGCACAATCATGTTTGCGTAATGGTGCGACGAACTCTGGCTCCTCCAGCAGGCCAGCGACGTCAAAAGTGCCACCGAGTTGCGCAAAGGGGTTTTGGGCCCCGTGACGACGTGCGTCAACCACGACCTCGGCGATCTGTTGTTCGGTAAACACTCCTGCATCCAACCCGAGTCTCGCTTGCATCGCCGCGATCGACACCGAGTCAAGCCAAAGCGGTCCAAGCGAGTAAGGGTCGAGTTGACGACTTAACACTCGGCGAATGTTCCCCGGCGATGACTTGCCATAGGCGTAGACCAAAGCAATATCGGTCTTGCCCATCTGCATCTTCACCCACGCTTCATACATCGCCCACGCGCCATCCATGTCCACGTGGGATTCAGAAATTGGCGGCCACGGACCAAACGCGTCAAGCGACATCACAAACGAAAATGGCTGGCCAGCGAGATAATCGGAGCTAGCCGAACAAACGAAATCGACGCGCTCCTTGGCGATCCCGGCCGACGCAAGCGCCTCGGTCATCAATGGCATGAGGATCTCGACTTCATTGATGTCTGAAATCTCACGCGCATGTTTGGTCTGTGCGAACGAGATGATCGCAACGTCACGCATCAGACGTTCTCCTTGTAACTGTCGAATGGAGCATCGGGCTCACCATTGGGCCGGAAGTAACGAATGCTCTCGAGCGTCGCTCCGATTTCGTCATCAGGTACCCAGACCGCTTCAACTCGCATGCCAGGGTGCACTTCGTCATAGGGAACTTCTTGAATCAAATGCATGATGGGAATGTCTGATCCGTCAAGCACGATCAACGCACTCACATACGGGATCTCCATGAGCGTCCCCATAAACGGAACGTTTACGACACAGAACGAGGTAATGGTCCCGTTGTCGGACAGCTCGACGTCTTCGCCGGTCGCGACCCCACACGTTGGGCACGAGCCACGAGGCGGAACGTAAACCTTTTCGCAAGCAGGGCACATCTGCCCGACTAAGCGCTTTTTGGCCACATTGTTTAAAAAACGCGAACTGGCGCGACCGGCAGAATATTGGTAGTCGAGACGGGCCGGAGTGCGAATGGACTTAACCGGAGCTACCCCTTGCAGGCTCGGCGGCAATGTGATGTCACTCATGGTGAAACCTCCGACGAAGCGATGCGAGGCATACCCGCTTCGGGCTCGAAACACTCGATATCGAGAATGTGTCCCTCGCGATAACGACCGCCGTCAGCGGCAAGCGAGTCAGGTTCAACCGTTGATGGTCGGGCGGGCCGCCACCGGGCCTGCACCCGCATCCCCGATGTCACCAAACCTTGATCGCCGCCGGTGTCAAGCGCGTGGACCATCGATGTATCGGCGCCGTCGAGTCGCACCATGACCCACGCGAATGGTCGATCGAATGGCTGGCCCTCAAGCGGTTCGTTCACCCAGCACCACGTGGTCACCACTCCGACGCTGGCAACCTCAACCATTTCGGTGAGACCTTCAGCCGAGTTTGGGTCGTACTCCTGCGGCGGAACCAAGACGCGACCGTCGGCACCTTTGATGCCAACGATCAGACCCTCGCGAAGTCCAGTCATGAATGCACCGATCACCGGACCCGTCGTGCGACGAAACGGGTACTCAATGGTGACTGGGGCGCTGAGTATTTCGTCGCCAGCCATAATTGATCCTCCAACTTTCTTGCCTTGCCCAAGAATGCAACAGGGCATAATCACGAATCGGGCAGTCCGCAGCAACTTCGCAATTGTTCGGTCAAGGCGGTGCGCATGGCGGACCATACTGCAACGCGTTCTACTTCGCGTAGCCCAGATTCGGAATTGCCGCCGCGCCACCAATGCTGTTGGCACGGCAAGGAACTTGGGGTCTACCCTCGTCTGTCGCACCTCTGACGACCCGTCAGATGAAGAATTCGGGGGACCTGCAATGAGTGAGCCGACAATCGAGCTGGGTTTCTGGCGCATGGCGAAAGCCGACCCCGACCGGATGGCTCTCATTACCCCTGATGGTCGAGAAAACACTGCTGGCGAGCTCCTTGCCGCGGCCAACCGGGTCAGTCACGGCTTGCGAGCCCTCGGTCTTGATCGTGGCGACACGGTCGCGGCCGTAATGCCAAATGGGATCGAGTTTTTGCAGTTGTACCTCGGAGCGACGCAGATCGGCCTGTACATCACCCCCATCAACCACCACCTAGTTGGTCCGGAAATTGCATACATCGTCAATGACAGTGAGGCAAAGGTCCTGGTCGGTGACGAGCGCTTCGCCCCCGAGTTGACCAAGGCGCTCAGCGAGCTATCAGTACCGGAAAATGCCCGCTTTGCCGTCGGCGCGATTGTTGGGTTCAAGCCCTGGTCCGACCTCCTTGCGGGGCAACCTGATGGTGCGCCGAGCGATCGAATTGCCGGGTCTCCCATGCATTACACCTCGGGCACCACCGGACGCCCGAAAGGCGTCAAACGAGCACTCATCGACATTGACCCCGATGTCTTGGGCGAGCTCTATAGCGGGTTTCAAGGGATGTTCGGCGTGCAACCCCTTGATGGAAATGTGCACATCACTGGCTCGCCGCTCTATCACACCGCAGTTTTGATGTGGACTGCGAACGCGCTGCATATGGGCCACACCGTGGTTGTCATGGACAAGTGGACGCCCGAGGGAATGTTGCAACTGATCGAAGCCAACAAGGTCACGACCAGTCACATGGTGCCAACTCAGTTCCACCGAATTCTTGCTCTCCCGGAAGACGTTCGACTTTCCTATGACATGTCGTCGCTGCGTTGCATGGTTCACGCCGCGGCCCCGTGCCCACCCGAGGTCAAACGTCGCATGATTGAGTGGTGGGGCGACGCAGTGATGGAGTACTACGCCGCGACCGAAGGCGGCGGGACCATCGTGACCGCAGCCGAATGGACGGCCAAGCCCGGAACGGTTGGCAAGGCGTGGCCAGGATCCGAGATCCGAATCCTTGATGAAAACAATCAAGATGTCGCAGTCGGTTCAGAAGGAACGGTGTACATGAGCTTGGCCCTCGCCGACTTCGAATACAAAGGTGACGCGACCAAAACCAGTGACAATCGCACGCAAGGGTTCTTTACGGTTGGCGACTGGGGCCTGCTTGACGAGGACGGCTACCTCTTTCTCAAAGATCGTAAGTCCGACATGATCATTTCCGGCGGGGTGAATATCTATCCGGCCGAAATTGAGGGCGCGCTGCTGACCTTCCCTCTGATTGCCGATGTCGCCGTGTTCGGTATTCCCAACGATGACTGGGGCGAAGAAATCAAGGCTGTCGTGCAGCCGGCAGACGGTGTCGAAGCCGGCGACGACTTGCGGGACAAGATTCTTGCGTTTTGCATCGAGAACCTGGCCGGCTACAAACGACCGAAATCGATCGATTTCACCCCCGAGTTGCCACGCGACCCGAGTGGAAAATTATTTAAGCGCAAACTGCGCGACCCCTACTGGCAAGGCCGCGACGCTCAGATTTAGCACCTACTTTTGTGAACTCAGCGTGGCTCAGTGCGCGTCGAGCGCAGCGCGGTGACGCTCGATGTCGTCATAGAGCGTGTTGATGTCGCTCACTGGCGGCAGTTCGAGGCGCTCACCCGAGTTGAGTTCAATTTCAAGGTTCCAAAACCCAGGAATCACATCGACGGTGAGTATTCGATACCACGAAAAGTCTCGGCGGTAGGGCCAGTTTTTTTGCACGCGAAGTCCGCCCTCGCTCACAACAATCACGGCCGCGACCATCATTCGTATAGCAAGCACTGCGGTCGTAAGTCCCACCAAACTCATGGCCCGCCACCAAATGCCAAGTTCAGCGGTGATGACGCCAGGAACAAAGAATACGGCGATCACTGACAGCAGCGTTACCCGCAACAGCCGAGCTATTGGCGACATACGCAGTCGATACTTCGTGGGCTTCACCTGCACAGTCTCGCACCTCGCGCGTCCGGTTCCAACATGCAGTTCGGTCGGGCGCCAACCGTTGTCACGATCGGGTGAGATCGCGCCAGGCGATGTCTTTGTCAGCACGATTTTCGGCGGGAAGTCCTAACGCGCGTTCGCCAATCATGTTGCGGTGGACTTCGGTAGTTCCTCCGCCGATTCGCGCTGAAAACTGACCCATCACCTGCATCTGCCAAAAACCTCCCTGCACCGCGGAATCTCCCGCCAACATCCCTGACGCGCCTTCGAGATCGACGGCAAGCTCAACCCGTTGCGATAGTGCGCCAGCGAACGCGTTTTTGAGCACCGACGCGTCGGGCGGCGTACCGCGTTTGTGCATGATGGCGGTCTGCATCCGCCAGCCGAGAAACGCCAAAATGCGTTCACGGGTGTACACCTCAGCAAGTCGCTGACGAACTATCGGATCGTCGGTGCGCCCACATTCACGAGCGAGTTCGAGCACCGCATCGAAGGTGCTGGCAAGTCCGGCGCCGCCGATCATTCCCGATTCGCTTGCCAGAACCGTTCGCGCCACGCCCCAGCCTTCGTTGATCTCACCGACCACATTGGCTACCGGAATTCGCACATCGGATAAAAACACTTCGTTGAAGTGAGAAAGTCCAGTCGCTTGGACAAGCGGCCGTATCTCTAATCCTGTCGAGCGCATATCGACAATGAAAAACGTAATGCCTCGATGCTTCGGAGCATCGATATCGGTCCGAGCGATCAAGATGCCGAAATCAGCATGATGGGCACCAGATGTCCAAACTTTCTGGCCATTGACGACCCATTCCTGTCCATCAACCTCGGCTCGGGTCGCGAGGGCAGCGAGATCGCTTCCTGCCCCTGGCTCACTAAAAAGTTGACACCACAATTCGTCGCCTCGCAGCAGAGGACCGAGATAGCGCGCTCGTTGTTCATCATTGCCATGGCGCATGATCGCCGGGCCGACAAGTTGTTGAGATGCGCCAATAAAGCCGCTGGTCACGTCAAAGCGCCGAGCTTCTTGGTTGAAAATAATACTTTCACTGGGGGTTCCACCGCGGCCGCCAAATGCTTTCGGCCAGGCGATTCCCGCCCATCCATTGTCGTACAACGTTGATTGCCATTCAACACATTTCGCCTGGTACTCGCGCTGAACAGTCAGATCACTCGCGACTCCGCCGCGAGACCAGTCCGCGTCAGTTCCGGTCTTGAGCTGCGCGTTCGCTTCGAGGAATGTCCGCACTTCGGCGCGAAAATCGGCGTCGGTCGGAGTGTCGTCGAAATGCACCAATGGCTCCTGACGTTAAGGCAGGTGCATAGTAGAACAGGTTCTCGTTCCCCCGGGTATGGCAATCGGCTCGCTGGCTCGATCGTCGGCGTGACCGCCGGCGCAAGAACCGGGTACGGCCGCCGGGTAGCCCGGATGTCGGCCAAGGCGCCGAGCGGGCATACTTCGACGATATGGTCCGCCGTTCCGATCCTTCTCGAATCACCATGTCGTTGCTGACCGTTGCCATGGTGGCGGCCTCCGCGGTCGGATTCGTCGGTTGCGGCGGGGGTGATGCGTCGACTTCAACTACGACATCAATCAGCGATGCCGAAACGACGTCGCTCGATCCACTTGCCGGAAACGGTGCCGATCCAGCAACGACGCCGAACATTCGAGTTTTCAGCGACCCAAGCCAGACGATCAGCGTCGATGTGGGAGAGCAGTTCGCTATCGTCCTTGAAGCCGATCCTGCGTCCGGCAATAGCTGGCAGGCGATCGGCTATCCCGATCCGGCCATGATTGTCGTGATTGGCTCAGAATTTCGATCCCCGGATGTACTAGCTGTGCCGACGACATCTGTCGTCGTTGACTCGACCGACACGACTGGCGCGGTACCGCCATCGACCGAAGCAGCCAAGCCGGCGGCTACTCAGGTCATGCGCTATGGCGCGCGCTCCCCTGGC
Source organism: Actinomycetes bacterium (assembly GCA_037138595.1). Classification (GTDB taxonomy): domain Bacteria; phylum Actinomycetota; class Acidimicrobiia; order Acidimicrobiales; family Acidimicrobilacustridaceae; genus UBA4742. Next base: position 69,136 of record JBAXIB010000004.1, read on the forward strand.
ACCACCGCGATCAAACTGCGTTACGGCCCGCCGGGTTCACTATCAACCGACGACAAATCAGTGACCTTTAGTGTTGTCGTTTTTGATTCGCGCATTCCGACTACGACCGCACCGCCCATTGATCCGCTTTCCACAACCACACTGGCGGCAAAAACGACGCAAAAGACACTGGCTCCGAAACCGAAAACGACGACGACAAGTGCAGCACGAACAACGACGACCAAATGAGTTCAACCGCAAGCAGCCCAGCAGTTCAGGCACGCAGTACCGGCACGTGAACCAACCAGGCCCAGCAATCCCGGTAGATCAAACCAACGTGTCGAGAATTCCTGCCATCGCATCGGCCCAGTCGTCACGGGTTCCAAAGGCCGGTTCGAGCGCATAGGCCCGTTTCAAGTAGAGGTGGGCGTCGACCTCCCAGGTGTATCCCATCCCGCCATGAACTTGAATGCAGGTTTTCCCGTTGGTGAGCGCTGCTTCGGCGGAAGTCAATTTTGCCGAAGCCACCGCGCGCTCGATTGAGCCCACCTCGGGGTCATCAAGCGTGACGCCAGCGGCATAGACCGCGCCGCGAGCGACCTCGCCCCGAGCAAACATGTCGGCCATTAGGTGTTTCAAACTTTGGAACGAACCGATCGGCCGGCCAAATTGTTGACGATCCTTGGCATAGGCCACTGCCAATTCAGTCGACGCAGTCGAAATGCCCAGCAGCAATCCCGATGTGAGCGCGGCGCCCTGCAAGCGCAATTTCTTTGCTTGGTCAGCATCAGCGATCTGAGTACCTTCCGGCAACTCGCCGCGCACACGACCAACCGGGGTCAGCGGATCAAGTGGATCAAGTACGGCGAACTCAAGCTTCGATGCATCGGTCGACCAAAGCCCACGGTCATCAGCGATCACCACGACATCGACAACTCCGGGAAACTCGACGAGCGCGCTGGGATCGTCCCGGTCAATTCCACTGACGATGATGTCTCCGCCCGCGGCCCCATCCACAATCCCAGCCATCAGGTGAGTCCACACCAGCGGACCAGGAACGAGGCCACGACCCAACTGCTCAAACGCCAACACGGCGTCTGCCCATCCAAGTTCGGCACCCCCGTCGGCCTCGCTGAGTCGCAAGGAAAACACCCCCATGTCAGCCATCTGACGCCAGAGGTCTCGCCGCACCCCACCTTCATCGGCAAGGTCCCGCACTGTTGCCATCGGGAACCGCCCCTCGATGAACGATTGAACTCCGTCGACTAGCGCGACCTGTTCGGTGCTCAAATCAAAATCCATGCTGTCTCCCTACGACGGGTCGCCGCGACTCGACGCGCCCGCGTTGTTGGCTATTCACGAGGCAATCCCAGGATGCGTTCGGCGATGATGTTGCGCTGGATTTGACTCGTCCCCGCAGCGATTGAAAACGACGTACTGCGCACGCGCTCGGCAACGAAACTTCCCGACGGCCACTCACCGACATTTTCCAGCGCAAGGCCACCGCGTTCGAGCACCTTCATCGCCACGTCCGTCACCCGCTGATAGAGCTCGGAATAGACCACTTTCATGACCGAACCCGCCGGACCAGGCACGCCATTTCGAGCTGCTTGCGCCAAATTGCGTTTCGTCATGGCCCACAACGCGTCCATTTCGGCCTGGATGTGACCAATCTCGCGTCGTAGTGCAACGTCTTCCCACGCGGTAGCACTGCGGCGGGTAACCAGTCGCGCCAGGCGCACCAGATCAGAAATCATGCGATCGGTTTCAACCAAGTCCGATACAAAGCCAGTGCCCCGTTCAAACCCAAACGTCACCATTGCCACGCGCCAGCCGTCATTTTCCAGACCGACGCGATGAGCGACTGGGACTCGCGCCTCATCGAAAAACACTTCGCTAAATTCCGATGTCCCGGCGATGGTGTTGATCTCGCGAATCTCAATGCCAGGCGTATCCATCGGGAACATGATCCAAGTAATGCCTTTGTGCTTGGGAGCGTCGGTATCAGTACGAATCAGCAGCTCGCACCAGTCGGCGACCTGCGCATGACTCGTCCAGGTCTTCTGACCGGAAATCACGTACTCGTCACCGTCACGAACCCCTCGGCAACTCAGCGAACCCATGTCGCTTCCGGCATTTGGTTCGCTAAATCCCTGACACCAAACTTCATCACCCCGCAAAATTCGGGGCAGGTGTTCCGCCTTCTGCTCAGCGGTCGCTTCGGTCATGATCGTTGGGCCGGCGTGCAAGGTGCCCACGAAATTAACCCCGACATACGGCGCACCCGCGCGAGTGGTCTCTTCGAGATAAATCAGCTGCTCAACGAGGGTTGCGCCCCGACCGCCGTATTCGGTCGGCCAGCTAATGCCCGCATAGCCGGCTTCGAACAGGCGCCGCTGCCAATCGGTGTCGTAACTGCGTCGACCCGCCCAATCATGAGCTGATGGCTTTGCCGACAATGTTGGCAGTTCCTCGGCGAGCCATTGCCGCAGCGCGGCGCGGAATGTTTCATCGGATTCTGAATAACGAAGGTCCACTCGGTACTCCTCTAACGCCGGCGAACCGACCGCGCAACATGTCTGGCCATGTTAGCGACGACAGTCTCGCCATCGCTATCCGCGCCTCATCTGTCGCTAGCCGCGGTTGGTGCTCATGTTTCTCGTCGATCGCAGCCAGCAAGCGAGCCGTGGCGCGACCTCGTGTCAGCTAGCTGCTGCTCGGGCCCGCAATTGGTTCTTGACTACTTTGCCCATCGCGTTCATCGGCAGCTCATCAACAACTTCGATGCGTCGAGGGACTTTGTAATTCGCCATGTGTTCGCGACACCAACTTTGCAGTTCCGCAGGGTCGATAACCGCACCTGGACGAGCGACGACAAATGCGATGCCGACTTCGCCCTGTCGATCGTCAGGCACCCCGACAACCGCGACCTGACCGATGAACTCATTGGCCAACATCAGGTTTTCAATTTCAGCTGGATAAGCATTGAAACCACCGACGATGTACATATCTTTCATTCGGTCAGTGATCCGCAAGTATCCCCGTGCGTTCATGACACCGATATCACCCGTATGCAGCCATCCCTCAGCATCAATTGCGGCCGCAGTCTCGGCTGGGTCGTCGACATAACCCTTCATGACCGTGTAACCACGAATCACGACTTCACCCGGTTCGCCGCGGGCGACTTCAGTTCCAGAGGCATCGACGCACAGCACTTCAAGACCGGGAATTGCCCGACCTGACGTTGTGGCCAATGTTTCGGCGTCGTCGTCGTATCGACACATCGTGGCAATGCCGCACGATTCGGTCAGGCCGTATCCGGTAATCACGGTCTCAAATTCCAATTCGCGGTGCATTCGATGAATAAGTTCGACCGGAATCACCGCCGCACCGGTCACTGCAAGACGCAGCGAGGACAAATCGGCGCTCAAAAAATCGGGATGGTTTAGCAACGATTGGTACAACGTCGGTGGGCCAGGAAGCATCGAAATTCGATCCTCGGCGATGCGGCGCATGACATCGGGAACATCAAAGACCAGCTGGGGATACAACGTCGAGCCAGTCATGATCGACGCAAGAATCCCGGCTTTGTAGCCGAAGGCATGGAAGAACGGATTCACCACCAAATATCGGTCGGTTTCGCGCAAGCCAACGACATTGGCCCAATCGCTGAATGCCCGAAGGTTTTGTCCGTGAGTCGTCATTACCCCTTTTGGATTCCCAGTCGTTCCCGACGTGAACAGCACATCTGAGGGATCGTCGGTAGTAACGGCTAGAGCTCGCGCTTCGGCAATCGCCGAATCGATCTCGTCACCCGACCGCAAAAAATCAGTCCAGGTACGACATCCATCGGAAGCTGCGCCGCGTAATACAACGATCGATTCGAGGTCAGGCAAGCCATCAACCGGACGCGCATCTACCCGAGGACCAAGCGCGCCTCGAAGAAGTTCGACGTAGTCGGTATCAAGAAAATCGGTAACCGTAAACAGCACCTTTGCGCCACTGTGTTTGAGCACATAACCCGCTTCGGCACCTTTGAAGCGCGTGTTCAGCGTTACGAGAACGCCGCCGGCACTTTGCAAACCGAGCGCTGCCACTATCCATTCGTAGATATTCGGCGCCCAAATTGCCGCCGTATCGCCGGGCGAAATCCCCGTCGCGATACATGCTCTTGCTGCTTGGTGAACTGCTGCTGCTAAGTCTTGATAACTGAGCGTGACCGCGCCGTCGACGATTGCTCGACGCCCTCCATGCAATTCCGCCGCCCTGCGCACAAGCTTCGGATTGGTCCCCCATTTGAGGTCGCCTCGCACTCCGTCATCATCTGCCATGCGCGAACCGTAGCGCTCGCGAACCACCTCATTGCAAAGATTGTGATGGCGACGATCCGACGACGAATTGCCCGCGCAGTAACGTCGCCTCGTGCCCTCACCTTCGCCGAATCTCGCGACCGATACCGACAACGTTGCAAACCTCTTTCGTTGGCTCGCCGACTCAGAGTTCCGTGGCTACAGCCCGCTCTATGAACACCTCGCCCGTCAGATCGCGGACGAGCTTTGGATATGCGAACTCATCACCAGCCATAGTCGTTCGCCTTATGCCGCGGTGCTGTTCCTTGACTGTGTGCGCCTCATTACCCTCGAAAATCCTGATCTCCCGCTGAGTCATCACTACGCGGCAATTGTCAACGGCCAAAACCCGTTAGATCCCGATCCATGGCCGATCTTTTTTGCGTTCGTTAAGGAGCGGCGAGACCAACTCGGCACGTTGTTAGAAAGTCACGCAATTCAAACCAACGAGGTTGGGCGGTCGGCCGCGTTACTCCCCGCCTTTGAACTAGTGCAGCGCGAGTTTGGCAGGCCACTCGGACTCATTGAGATTGGATGCAGTGCTGGGCTCAATCTTTTTCTTGATCGATTTCGCATCGACTACGGCGACGCCGGGTCAGCTGGTCCAACCGATTCGGAAGTTCGCTTGACCTGTGACGTTCGCGGCCACCTGCGCCCACCGATTCCTGATGAGCCACTCGCAATTGCATCTCGATTAGGTATCGACATCGATCCCATCGACGTCACCGACCCGACCGCGACGCAATGGCTCGAAGCGTGTATCTGGATCGATCGGCCTGAGCGACTCAGTCGGCTCCGCTCCGCAATCGATTTAGCGCGAAGAGAACCGCCGGAAGTGTTACGCGGCAACGCAGTTGAGCTCATTGCCGACGCCATCGCCGCGATTCCTGACGACGTCGTCGCGTGCATCGACTCGACCTGGGTGCTGGCCTATCTCAGTGCCGACGAGCGCTCAACGCTGCACGCGATGTTGGACGAGTTTGGTTCTCGGCGCTCCCTCGCCATGGTGACGGCCGAATACCCTGGCAACGTCCCGTGGTTGCCGGAATCGATTCCGCCTGAACCCATCGTTGGCCACAAAGCGCCAACCGAACTTGGTCTTGGGCTTTGGGACCACGGCCGAACCGAACACCGCGGGCTGGCTTGGATGCAGCCCCATGGCCAATGGCTCTACTGGGTCGACAAATCTTCCGCTTCAGCCTAAGCCCCTCAGATCAGGGCATCCGCGTCCGATACCCAAGTGGCATCTATCGTTATTTCGCTTTGGGGCTCGCGGGAGCATGGCAACTGCAGGGGTGATCGGTATTTCAACCGAGAACTTCCTACCGTTGCGCTCGGCCGCCATCGTTCCTTCGGCGGCACCTTCATCCGTAACCGGCTGATCCCGCTCAATGAGGAGATGGTTCTTATGCCGAAAGCCCCTAAAAGTTCGTCGCCGTCTCCTGCAGACCAAGCAAAGGCGACGTCCAGTTCGTCGCCGAGTCGTCATCTCGTGTGCGCGTACTCACCGCGCTGGCTGAGTGGACCAACGCCATCATTCGAAGGTCTCGTCGCGTCTTGGTCACCGACCCATGAGTCTGAAGACCACCTCGACGAACGGGCCTAGATGGGCGGCTCGATCCGAACTCGCGCGCTGCCCGTAAAGTCACACCCATGAGTCCAACGGCGTGGCGACGAACAGCCGCTCGTGTCGTCCTGTTGAATCGTGAACGCCACGTTTTGCTGCTGTCGGCATCCGACCCATTCGATCGGTCGAAACGACCTTGGTGGGAAATCCCCGGCGGCGGAATTGATCCCCATGAGTCAAGCCACGATGCTGCCCGGCGCGAGCTTTACGAAGAGACCGGCATAACCGACGTGGAAATCGGACCGTGCGTCTGGACGCAGCATTCGGTATTTGACTTCGCGGGGATTCATTTCGACCAACACGAGCGGGTGCACGTCGCGTGGTGCGATGACGCTCACGATGTCAACCCCGCTGGTCTCGAAATGCTTGAGGCCGCAGCCTTTTCGGGGCATCGCTGGTGGGACCTTGATTCGCTCCTCGCCAGTGACGAACCGGTGCTCCCCCATCGGTTACGAGAGTTTCTCCCCGCATTGGTCGCCGATGAATTGCCGAATGAACCGCTCGACATCACCCACAACCCGCCAACCTAAATCACCGGGCTCAACGTCCCGGCCAGCCGCGCTGACTAGCGGTATTGATCGAGCATGAGGTGGGCGGCCGAGATCAGTTCGTCACCCGACGCATCGATCCCTTCCCAGCCATTCACCCATGCCAACAATGATGAGAACCAGACATACCCCAGCGCGCGCTTAATCCGGGCTTCCAGTTCCGGGTCGAAATCGGGGCCAAACGCCATGGCTTGGATACGGCCCATAACTTGATCCATTTCGTCCTTGCATCCGGTCACCGACGGATCGGGCGAAGACAGCGCGGTGACGACTGCCGCGCTGAGTTCAGGCTGTTTTTCCATCGCCCGAGATGCTCGGCGCAAAATCTCGACCATGCGCTCGACCGTGGTCTCGCCTTTGGGTGGACGCATGCGGATGCGACTTTCAAGGTCCGTGATCCACTGCACCTGAACTGCGGCGAGCAGATGATCCTTCGAGGTGAAATAGCGATAGATCGTGCCTAACGCAACTTGTCCTCGCGTCGCGACATCGCGCATCTGGACCGCGTCATATCCGCCTTCAGCACCAAGTTCGAGCGCGGCTCGGATAACTCGTTGACGACGTGCCGCTTGCCCCGCGGTGAGCTGGTCGCTGGATTGTGCTGGTTCGCCCGCCGCCAGATCTTCGGAAGTCTCAGCCATGTTCGAGCGACACTACTTGGCGTCTCGGGGCAGGCCTAGGACTCGTTCACCAATGATTGAACGCTGCACCTCGTTGGTTCCGCCGGCGATCGAAATCGCGGTCGCTTGCAAAAAACGCCACGTCAGCATGTTGGAACCATCGTCGGCATCGCCTTCGAGCATTCCCGCCGGTCCTTGCAAGCGTTTGCCGAGCGAACCCATTTCTTTGAGGTGACCGGCCATAAACAACTTCATGACCGACGTTTCAGGACCGGGCGGCAAGCCGTGGGCCATCGATGTACGCGCTCGATAGCCAAGATAGGTAAGGATTTCCGTCCGGGCGTGAGCTGCGGCTAATTCCTGTCGGACACGAGGGTCATCGGTTAACCCACGGAGGCGAGCGAGATCGATAAGCGCGCCCAGGTCCGTCATGTGGGAGCCACCACCGATCATCGCCCGCTCATTGGCCAGCGTGTGGATCGCGGCGCGCCATCCTTCGTTAAGTTGCGCTGCACCGCCGAGTACTTGGTCAACCGGAATTTCCACGTCGGTAAAAAACACTTCGCTGAAGTGAGACTCGCCGGTGATCTGCTTGAGCGGCCGAATCTCGATGCCCGGCGATTGCATATCGACGAGGAAATAGGTGATTCCGTGGTGCTTCGAGGCCGTTTGGTCGGTTCGCGCCAACAAAATGCCCCAATGGCTCGTTTCGGCATTGGACGTCCACACTTTTTGACCCGTGACCACAAAGTGATCACCATCTCGTACCGCGCCAGTTTGCAGCGCCGCGAGATCGCTACCCGCTTCCGGTTCGCTGAAGAGTTGGGCCCACATCTCGTCGCCCTTCAACATCGCGGGAATGAATCGATGCCGTTGCTCGTCAGTTCCGAAGGCCAAGATTGCCGGACCGACCATGTTGTGTGAAACCATGAAGGCGCCGGTGCTCACGCCATAGTCAGCCATCTCCTGGGCAAAAATGACCTCCTGCATCAAGGTGCCACCCTGACCATACCAATCCTTTGGATAACTGATACCGGCGCGACCGGCGTCCCACAGGGTGCGTTGCCACTCAGCCGAACGAGCCATCAAATCTTCGTTATCCATGCTCGAATTAAAAAAACCATCAGCAAAATCGCCGGGGTCGCCACGGCGCACAGCATTGGCATCAAGCCATTCGCGTGCCTCGGATCGAAACGATGCTTCTTCGGGAGAATCCTCAATGTCCACGACGGAACGATAACCCGTTCTAGTTCCGGCACACTGTTGGTCGTGAACAACCAGTCTCCTGCCGCCAAAAACCCGTCATGAGTGGTCGCATCGGGCCAAGCCCTCGGCGCATGTGGTGGAATGGCCTGACGAGGCGCTGCCCGGTTTGCGGGCAAGGTCACCTGTTTCACCGTTGGTTCACCATGGTCGCCAATTGCCCCCGATGCGGGCTTCGATTCGAACGCAGCGAAGGCCACTGGACCGGCGATTTAGGGCTCAACACGATCGTGAGTTTCACCGTCGTGTTCGGCGTGTTGCTCGGCGGGTTCCTCTTGACCTATCCCAATGTCCCCGGAACCGAACTGCTCATTGCCACTATCGGTGCCGCGATCATGGTGCCGATTGCGTTTTTCCCGCTGTCTAAAACGATTTGGCTTGCGATCGACTTACAGTTGCGACCCCTTGAAGCTCATGAGCTCGATGAGCCCAACCGATGGACCATCGACGAACAATGAACCATCATGGACATGATTGTCCCGATACCGTATTCGTTGCCGACAAGTACCTTCGAGTTCTTCATCCAATTGCGCTCGCCCCAATTAGCTACCTCGTCCGCCCCGAGATCACCGGCGGAGGTCATCATCTGTGAGTAATCAGTCGAGAGTCATTGCGGTCGCCTGCGGTTTAGTGGTGATTGGCTTTGTCATTGCAGTGGCAAGCCATGCGCCGACCGGCCTGTTGGTCGTTGCGGGCGGAATCATCGTCGCGGGCGCGGCGCTGCGGTTCATCAAACCTGATTCCGACGACGATGCCGACCTTGACGGCGATAGCGACCAGGCCGCCTCAACATCGTTGGGCCTGGGTTCCAAAACCGAGCCGTTAACTCCGTGGACTCCCGAAGGCGGCTTTTCGACTTGGCTTCCAAAGGAAGAACTACCGCCGCGCATTCCAACGGCACCGGTCGCTCCCATCTCACCAGCTCCTGAGCCTGGTTCATCGTGGAGTGATAACTGGTCCAACGATTTCGAAGGGATCGAAGGTTCCGCAACCTACGGCGAGACAAGTCCGCTAAACGATCTCGTCGGATTCGACTCGGTTGACCCCATCGCCGAAGTCCAGCGAATTGACCATTGGACCGCCACCGTCGGCGGCGAGTTCGAACCAGGCACCCTTGTCGACGACGATGCTGCGAACCATCCCGGCGACGCGCACGGAAACGTTGCGGTCAATGAAAACGTCACTGATTCGGCCGATATCTTGGCCGCCAGCCAAGCAACTGAACTCACAGTTGCAGATGGTGAACAAACTGAACTTCAGCGACTGCTCACCAAGGTGCAAGCACGGCTCAGCGCTTATGAGTGACCATTTCGCAAATTGAGTTGAGGTCGCGAACTACCCTGCGACCATGCGAACTCGACTAACTGACATCCTCGAAATCGAACACCCCGTGATGCTTGCTGGCATGGGAGGCGTGTCCTATGCCGAATTGGTTGGCGCGGTTAGCGAAGCCGGCGGCTTTGGCTGCATGGGCGCGTCCACCATGGGGCTCGAAACGATGATCGACGAGATCGCATCGGTTCGACGGCTCACCGATAAACCCTTCGGGGTCGACCTGCTGACTGCCTCGCCTGGCGACATGGAAACCCAAGTGCGCGCCATCATCGCTGGCGGAGGTCGAGTGTTTGTTGCCGGCCTCGGCGTGCCGCGCGACGTCATTGACATCTGCCACCAAAACAACGTGCTGGTCATCAACATGTGCGGAAAAGTTCACCATGCCATCGCCGCAGTTGAAGCGGGCTGCGACATCGTGGTTGCGCAAGGTACCGAAGCGGGCGGTCACACCGGGCAAATCGCCACCATGGCGTTGGTGCCACAGGTCGTTGATGCAGTCGGCGATCGGGTTCCAGTTGTTGCTGCCGGCGGACTGTTTGACGGTCGAGGGTTGGCCGCGTCACTTGCACTCGGCGCCGAAGGCGTGTGGATGGGCACCCGCTTCATTGCGACCCCCGAGGCTCGTGCGGTCGCAGGTTACAAAGATGCGCTGCTGGCCATCGACGAAACTGGAACGGTGATCACTCGGGGTTACACCGGCAAGACTTGCCGAGTCGTACGCAATAGTTATACCCACTATTGGGAATCGCATCAGGCCGACCTTCAACCATTCCCCGCTCAGTTCATGCGATCGATGAATGATGGCGCGAATCATCTCGGACTGGATGAGACCACGCCCGACATTGATCCTGAAAAAGAGTTTTGGCCAAGCGGCCAAGGCGCCGGCGGAATCGATCAACTGGTGCCGGCCGGCGAGCTTGTTCGCCAAATCGTCGCCGAAGCCGAGGCCGTGCTCAATCGGGTTTCAACGCTGACCTAAACGCGACAACCCGACCTCAACGCAACCTGACCTCAACGCAACCTGACCTCAACGCGTCGACCAAGGTCCGCCTACTGCGACCATGCTTTGATCTTTTCAATCGTCTCGACTGCGTCGGGTCCGACCGGGGTCAAGTTGAGTGTGCCTACCCCTGCTTCCTTAAACGCTGCGATGCGCTCTTTAACCCAGCCTTCCGGACCGCAAAGGTTGGTCAAAGCCAAGAAGTCAGCGGGAACATTGGCCGCTGCTTCGTCTTTCTTGCCAGCGAGATACAAGTCCTGGATCTCGGCTGCCTCAGCCTCGTAGCCGTAACGGCATGCCAAGTCATTGTAAAAATTCTTTCCCTTGGCACCCATCCCGCCGATATAGAGCGCGGCCATGGGTCGAGCGAATTCCGCAACCTGCGCTGCATCTTCGCCGATAGCGACGAGTCCACCAGCCACCACCTCAAGCGGTCCGAGTTCGGGGGCGCGTTTTGCCGCACCAGCGGCGAGGTCGGCACCCCACACGTCGTTTGCTCGCTCAGGAATATAAAAAAGTGGAAGCCACCCGTTGGCTAACTCTGCCGTCATCTCGACATTCTTTGGACCGAGCGACGCGACATAAATGGGGATCGAATCACGCACGGGATGGGTGATGAACTTCAGCGGTTTGCCGAGTCCGGTCCCCTGCTCAGGCGGAAGCGGAAGCTTGTAGTACTTGCCGTCGTAGACCAACTTCTCGCGCTTCCACGCCATGCGGCAAATGTCGATGACCTCACGCGTGCGAGCCAAAGGTGCCTGATAGGGAACCCCATGGAACCCCTCAATCACCTGCGGCCCTGACGCTCCAAGGCCGAGGATGAAGCGACCTTCGCTCACATAGTCAAGACCGGCAGCGGTTTGCGCAATCAGCGCAGGGGTACGGGTATAGATCGGCAAAATTGCCGCACCAATTTGAATCGTCTCGGTGGTAGCCGCGAGGTACCCCATCATGGATGGGCCATCGAAGCCATAGGCCTCGGCAACCCAAACCACATCAAGACCAGCTTTTTCATAGTCCGAAACCAAACGAGCCGATTCACGAAATCCACCGGCATACGGGACCTGCATCGCGAGCTTCATGCGGCGCTCCCGTTGGCAAGTTCAGCCTGCCGAGCAATGCGCTTCGCTTCGAGTTCCGCCGAGCGCTCATCGGCGAGTCGGCCACGTTCACGTGCCGCCCAAGCATCGACGGTCATGAGATCGTCGGCATTAAGCATGCCTCGTTCGATCCGTCCTTCAAATACCACCCGATAGCGAACCCAGGTCAAACCATTGATCAACATGATCTTGCCGGGTGTACCCGCAGCGATACCTGGAAGGTCGCGCCCTGCCACCACTTTTTGGTGCTGAGTGAACAGCACCTCGTCAGTTTGCTTCGCCATCAGCGTGTTCCTTTCTGCGGTTCATCGGTCGGTCAAGGAAGATCGTTGGGAATCAAGTGCGTCGGGCATCAGCCCACGTGAGGCCAGCTTCGACATCGATGTCATGGGGAAGGTCGAGGACGCGTTCAGAAATGATGTTTCGTTGCACATCGCCCGTGCCACCGCCGATCGTAAGTGCCTGGGAGAAGAGCCACCCGTAATGCCAAATCCCGGGGTCGGCGCCTAGCGGGTGGCCATCGGTGAGCATCGCCTCCGCGCCACAAAGTTCTTGGGCCAAATCCATGATGTGTTGGCCATGTTCGTCCGCCAGCACTTTACGCACTGAGGCCTCGGGGCCTGGAGCTTCGCCGTGAATGGCAGCCGTGACCGTCCGCAGTCGAATCAATCGCAGAATCTCATCATGTATATGCAACGCGGCGATGCGTTGACGAAGGTGCGGATCGGTAACACCGCCTTGGTGACGGATGAGGTTTAGCAAGTCCTCAGCAGTGGGCCCCAAACCCCAGAGCGCGCCGCCGCCGGAAAGTGAAACCCGCTCGTTCCCAAGCGTGACTTTGGCCAACGACCATCCTTCATTGATTTCGCCAACCACATTGGCGGCTGGCAATCGCACGTCGGTCAGAAACACTTCATTAAACGTGTGGGCTCCGGTCATTTCAATGATCGGCCGAATCTCAACGCCGGGTGCATCCATCGGGCAAATGAAGTATGTGATGCCTTTGTGTTTCGCGGAGTCAGGATTCGTTCGAGCGATGAGGATTCCAAAACTCGAGTGTTGCGCGAGTGACGTCCATATTTTCTGACCGTTGATTATCCATTCGTCGCCATCACGCACAGCACGAGTACTGAGATTTGCCAGGTCACTCCCCGCGCCGGGTTCGCTAAATAGTTGGCACCAAATTTCGTCGGCGGCCAAGAGCGGAAAGAGGTAACGCTCTTTTTGTTCTGGCGTGCCAGCATGCAGGATTGTCGGCCCGGCCCACCCGATCCCAATCTGATTCGATGGTCTGCGAACACCAGCGCGACGAAGTTCGTCATCGATAATCAGTTGATGAATCGGATCAGCATTGAGACCCCACGGCGCCGGCCAATGAGGAGCGACATAGCCGGATTCGGCCATCTCACGCCCCGTGGGTTCAGGATGTGCCGTTAGCCACGCGCGAATATCGACTCGTCGAGCATCACCTTCGTCGGGCATGTCAAAATCCACGGCCGAGACGCTACTCGGCGGCTAAGGAGATACCGAAACGACCCGGTAGCAATCCCCGTTCGCTCGGCTCAAGCTGTCCCTCGTACACTTCCGACGCTCTGATCACTTCTGCCCAAGGGGAACCCATGCCGGCCTGGAATTTTGCATCGATCTGGGAAACCGCAGCCGACACCAATGCCGACCAACCTGCGGTCATCCAAGGCAACCGAATGGTGACGTGGCGCGAATTTGATCAGCGCGCCGACGGCATCGCCCAAACGTTGCTTGATCGCGGCGCTCAGCATCAAGACAAAGTCGCGCAGTATTTGTATAACTGCCCCGAGTACCTCGAGTCGATGTTCGCGGCATTCAAAGCCGGACTCGTGCCAGTCAACACCAACTACCGATACGCCGATGATGAACTGCGATACCTCTGGGACAACGCCGATGCGGTCTGCGTCGTTTTCCACGGCAGTTTCGGTGAGCGCATCGAGCGAATCCGCGCGTCGCTTCCCAAAATCAAAACATGGCTTTGGGTCGACGATGCCAGCGGTCCCTGTCCGGAGTGGGCGATGCCTTATGAGTCGGCAGTTGGCAACGCCGACGGTCGAGTTAACGCGCCATGGGGCCGTGGCGATGATGACCTCCTGTTGATGTACACCGGGGGCACTACAGGGATGCCCAAAGGCGTCATGTGGAGGCAAGACTCCCTAGTCAAGGCGGTAGTTTCGACCGCGAATGCGCTCTATCTCGGGCCCGTCGACTACGACGCAGTGCGCGAGTTGCTTTCGACTGCACCCCCGGGGGGCACCTTGCTCCCAGGACCGCCGCTCATGCATGGCACGGGGCAGTTCACCACCTTCATCGCGCTCAGCGGCGCCGGGCAGATCGTGCTGCTCGAAAATCACCATTTCGATAGTGAGGAAATGCTCGACACGGTTGAGAGTCGCAAGGTCAATTCGCTGATCATCGTCGGTGATGCGTTTGCCAAACCCATGGTGAAGGCCCTTGAAGCCAATCCCGGGCGATGGGATTTATCCAGCTTGTTCATGGTCACATCGTCGGGGGTCATGTGGAGCGAACCAGTCAAACAGCGCATGCTGGCCCACAATCCGAACATGCTGTTAATAGATGTGTTTTCGTCATCTGAAGCGCTAGGGATGGGTGCATCAATCTCTTCGGGCACACGCTCTGCTGACACCGCGAAGTTCACCCTGGGCGAAAATGCCCGAGTCGTCGGCGATGACGGCGTTGACGTGCAGCCAGGTTCCGGCGAAACCGGTCGAGTAGCGGTCCGCGGTTTTACCCCGATCGGCTATTACAAAGACCCCGAAAAATCAGCAGCCACTTTTGTGATGATTGACGGCCAGACCTACTCAATGCCGGGTGACTATGCCCGCATCGAAGCCGACGGCAGCCTCACCCTGCTCGGGCGAGGTTCGCAATGCATTAACACGGGCGGCGAAAAGGTCTACCCCGAAGAGGTCGAAGAAGTCTTGAAGGAACACTCCACCGTCATGGATGCGGTGGCAGTTGGCCTGCCGGATGAGAAGTTCGGCGAAGTCATCACAGCGGTCGTGCAATCTCACGATGGCGACGTCATCAACGAAGCTGATCTGATCGCGTGGGTCAAGACCCGATTGGCATCATTTAAAGCCCCGAAGCACATCGTGGCGATCGACACGATCGGCCGCGCACCAAATGGCAAGGTCGATTACAAGCGCATGAAGACCTACGCCGCGGATCAACTCAAAATCAGTCTCGATAGCTAGTTCCCTCTCGATTCGGGACCCGCCCTCGGCCGTAGCTAACGTGCCTGACGTTCTCAACGACACCATCAACAACAAAGCGAGGCACCCATGGCAGATATCGGATACGACGGCCAGGTCGCGATCATCACTGGCTCAGGCGGCGGACTCGGCCGCGAACACGCGCTCGAATTTGCGCGACGCGGTGCACGCGTCGTCATCAACGATTTCGGTGGAACGCTCAGCGGCGAAGGCAGCGCCGATGGGCCCGCTTACAAAACGGCTCAAGAAATCAATGATCTTGGCGGCGAGGCCGTCGCCAACATCGACACGGTAGCGACACCTGAAGGTGGCAAGTCAATCGTCCAAACCGCCATTGACGCATTTGGAACCGTCGACATTGTGGTGAACAACGCTGGCATCTTACGCGACAAGACATTCCACAACATGACCCCCGAACTGCTTGACCCCGTTATCGACGTGCACCTCAAGGGCGCGTTCTACGTCACGCAGCCGGCCTATGTGATCATGCGCGAGAAGGGCTACGGCCGCATCATCAATACATCGTCAAACTCGGGCATCCTGGGCAATTTCGGCCAATCAAATTACGGCGCAGCCAAGATGGGTCTCGTCGGCTTCACTCGAGTACTCGCTAACGAGGGTCGCAAACACAACATCATGGCCAACGCCATCGCTCCGGTGGCCAAGACTCGCATGACCGAAGAATTGCTCGGCGCAGTTGGCGATATGCTCGACCCAAAGTTGGTGACCCCGGTGGTGTGTTGGTTGGCTTCAGCCGACTGCGACACAACGGGTGAAGTTTACTCGGTCGCCGGCGGAATCGTCAGCCGATTCTTCATCGGGCTCACCCCCGGGTATTACAAGTCTGATCTCACGGTCGAAGATGTACGCGATCACTGGAGCGATATCCGTAACGAGGACGGTTACACCGTGCCCGAAGGACCCAACGACGAACACAAGAAGATCTTCGACACGATCAGCGGAAACTCCTAGGTCATCCAAGATGGCAACCTCCGGCAACGAACGGTTCGGCTCCGGCGACGCCCACGACTTCCTGGCTGTCGATTCGCTCCTTGAAGACGAGGAACGCCTGGTCAGAGACACTGTCCGGCAATTTGTCGGCGATCGGGTGTTACCCGATGTCGCCGAATGGTTCGAAGCGGGCACGTTTCCAAAATCCATGGCGCTTGAGATGGGCGCGCTCGGACTGCTGGGAATGCACCTAGACGGATACGGCTGCGCCGGGACCAGCGCGGTTGCCTACGGCCTGGCCTGCCTCGAACTCGAAGCAGGCGATTCAGGTGCGCGGAGTTTCGTCTCAGTTCAGGGATCACTTGCGATGTTCCCAATTTGGAAGTTTGGGTCCGAAGAGCAAAAACAACAGTGGCTTCCCGACATGGCTGCCGGCCGAGCCATTGGATGTTTTGGGCTAACCGAGCCCGACAGCGGAAGCGACCCAGCCAGCATGCGCACCCGAGCCCGACGCGACGGTGACGACTGGGTGCTCAACGGAACCAAGATGTGGATTACCAATGGCGGAATCGCCGACGTCGCGGTGGTGTGGTGTCGCGCCGAGGACGGTGACAGCAATGCGATTCATGGTTTCGTCGTACCGACTACTACGCGGGGATTCGTCACCAATGACATCCATCGCAAATTGTCGTTACGCGCATCGGTCACTTCGGAACTCGTGTTAACCGATGTACGTCTTCCCGACTCGGCTCGCCTGCCTGGGGTGTCGACAATGCGGGGACCGTTGTCGTGCCTCAATGAAGCTCGCTACGGAATACTTTGGGGAGCGACGGGCGCGGGCCGTGCATGTTATGAAGCTGCGCTTGCCTACTCGAAGGAGCGGGTGCAATTTGGCGTGCCGATTGCGTCGTTCCAGCTCACGCAACGCAAGCTGGTCGAAATGATGATTCGGGTCAACAAGTCACACCTTCTGTCACTTCATCTCGGACGAATGAAGGACCAAGGCCAACTCAGTTCCGCGCAAGTGAGCTTCGGCAAGATGGACAACGTTCGCGAAGCACTGTGGATCGCCCGTGAGGCTCGCGGCGTACTCGGAGCAAACGGCATCACCCTCGAGTATCCAGTCATCCGACACATGAACAATCTCGAATCAGTCTTCACCTACGAAGGCACCAACGAGATCCACACCCTGGTACTAGGCCAAGCCATCACCGGGATCAACGCCTTCAACTAACTCGCACGCCAGCAGACACGCAGACCTGCGCAACGCTGCGACCGTAGTTACTGACGGTTGGCTACCGGAGCACCGTGATGTGCAACGACTCGCCACAGTCCATCGATCCGTTCGAAGATGTTCAGCGCGCTGACGGTTGCTCCCGTTTCAGACCCGATAATGTTTTCGTCCACCGTTACCCAGGCCACATCGCCAACAATTTCGACGTGCTCGTCGGTGAGAATGAACTGGATGTGTTGCGGACCTTGAAACAACGCGACCCAGCTTGCGGCAATTGCGCCCCACCCACGCAACACTGTCCACCCGGGATGGGTGCAGGTAACTCGGTCCGAGTGGTGCCATAGATCAGACATCACATCAAAGTTTTGTGCCTCAAACGCTTCATAAAACTGTTGATTCAGACGGCGGATGGCCACGATATCCACTTCGTTCACGGTCGAACACTACGCAATTGCCAGTCGCGGCAAACTTTTTCTCAAGCCGGAGCCAGATTCGGCCGATGGTCCCAACGTGCCCACTCCGCTGACTACCTGGCAACGATTTGATGCCCTCCTGGTCAACCTGCCCCGAGGTTGGGTCATTGGCCACCGCGACGAAGCACGTTTAGTGCTCGGTCCATCGGGATCATTCGTTTTGGTCCCCGGCGCGTATGACTTGGCTCTCGCCGCTGAACAAGCCCACCGCCTTGCGCAACATTGCCGCACGGCCATGGCCCGTCACCTCAACTGGGTGCCGTTCGTTGACGCTGCCGTGGTGACCGCAACCGACCAAGCCGCCGAAATTGCCGCCATCATCGTTCCGATCGATTTGTTGACCGACTTGCTGACCCAAGGCCCCCAGGTCATCGATCCAATTGACATCAAACGAATCGAAGGACTCTTGTTAACTGGCGATCTTGACGGCTGGAAAGCGGGAACGTCGACAAGTAATGACAAGATTGCGGCGTGCGAACCCCCCCACCCCGTTCTGGCGCTGACGACCGTCGCCCTCTAGCCGATCTCGCCGGCTTCTCGCCGGTCGATTCGACCAATGGCGTCACGCTCGCCGTTCACCTACTCGCCGGCACACCTCAGGACCGACCCCTACTGCTTGCTCACGCAACGGGATTCCACGCACTTGCGTGGTTGCCACT
Source organism: Actinomycetes bacterium (assembly GCA_037138595.1). GTDB lineage: Bacteria > Actinomycetota > Acidimicrobiia > Acidimicrobiales > Acidimicrobilacustridaceae > UBA4742. The sequence continues at coordinate 87,537 of JBAXIB010000004.1, forward strand.
CGCTCGACAACTCAACGGGTTTCAGGTCGTTGCGCCCGACTTACGCGGCCACGGCGACTCGACGCAACCGATCGACCGGGGTTTGGAATGGGATGGCTTTGCCGATGACATTCTCGCTGTTGTTGATGCGATGGCCGCAGCAGGGATCGCGACCACCGGACTTCTCGCCGCCGGTCATTCCAAAGGTGGAGCAGCCTTATTGCTCGCCGAGCAACGACGTCCTGGCACCTTTGGCGCACTGTATTGCTATGAACCCGTGGTGATGCCATCCGATGACGCGCTTGGCACCCCGTCTGATTCGGTCGGGGGCAACCTCCTGGCCGAAGGAGCATTGCGACGACGAGATCAATTCGCGTCGCGGGCCGAAGCCATCGCCAACTATTCGGGCAAACTGCCATTTTCGGCCCTAGACCCCGAGGCCCTTGATGCCTATGTTGACCACGGATTTGCTGATCAGGACGACGAAACGGTTCGCCTCAAGTGTCGGCCCGAACTTGAAGCAGCGGTGTATCGCATGGGCGGCACCCACCGGGCCTTTGATCACCTTGGCGATGTCCGGTGCCCGGTCACGATCGCAATGGGGATGACAAGCGCGTTTGGTCCGGCCGCCTTCGCCGCCCGCATCGCCGACGCCTTGCCACGGGGACGGCTCGAAACTTTTCCCGACCTGGGTCACTTCGGACCATTAGAAGATCCCCATCGCATTGCGACCCACATCATGGCTTCATTCAACTAACAACGGCAGCCCTCGACCGACCTGGGACGAGCAGTTTCCGATCGAACCGAGGGGCCAAGAGCACTCGAGGTGTCGTACCCGAGGCGTACCCTGATGCCATGTCATTGGACCTTCCCGCCAGCCTCTCGCCATCAAAAGTTTCCACCTTCACTGACTGCGCCCTGGCGTTTCGGTTTTCGAGTATCGACAAACTTCCCGAGCCGCCATCGGTTCCTGCTACCAAGGGCACGCTGGTCCATTCAGCCCTCGAACTCCTTTTTTGTCTACCAAGTGACGAGCGAACCCTTTCTGCCGGGCTAACTGCGCTCGACCAGGCAATGGATGCCATCCGAACCGATCCCGAGTTCTCCGAACTTCATCTCGATGCGAAAGCCGAGGCCGCCTTCCTTGACGACGCCGAGCGACTGGTTCGGCGCTATTTCGACCTCGAAGACCCTCGAACCATCGTGCCAATCGGTATCGAACTCAAACTCGAAGCCACCATCGGCGATCTTCGTTTGCGCGGAATCATCGACCGACTCGAACTCGACGCCGACGGCAGACTGGTCGTTACCGACTACAAGACCGGTCGGGTGCCGCGCAAAGATCAGCTCCAGAACAAACTCGGTGGCGTTTATTTTTATGCGTTGTTATGCGAGCGCATATTCGGGCAGCGACCAGCCAAAGTGCAATTGCTTTATCTCACTGAACCCACGGCGATCGTGACAGTTCCGACCGAACAGTCAATCCGCGGACTCGAACGTAAAGTGACGGCGATCTGGTCTGCAGTCGAGCGCGCCTGCGCAACTGAGGATTTCCGCCCCAAACCATCGAAACTATGCGACTGGTGTGCATTCCAAGCTTTTTGCCCCGCATTTGGTGGAAATCCAGACGACGCAAAGCAGGCAGCGCTGATCTCGTAGCATCGGGTCGTGACGTTGAAACCCGATGATGCTGAAAACGACCATGGTTTCGACCGGCTACCTCAACCGGCGCTGTCACCCATTGACCGATTCGATGCTGCCGTCGATCGCGCATTTGACCACCTACGCGGCAATCCCGTTGCGGATCGAATCTTTTACACTGCAACCGAACTCGGCGATTTTGGTTTGATTTGGGTATTCATTGGCGCGGTTCGAGGTTTGCAGTCCGATCGAGACCTGCGAACCGCGGGGCGACTCACCGCTACGTTGGCTGTTGAGTCCGTGCTCGTTAATGGCGTAATGAAGCAGTTTTTCAAGCGCGAGCGGCCGGTATCGCAAGAGCCCCGGCCGCACAAAATGCGGATCCCAATTACGACGAGTTTTCCCAGCGGCCACTCGAGTACCGCAGTCGTGGCAGCAATGCTGCTGTCTGAAGCGCGTCCCAAATCGGCACCGCTGTATTGGTCGGTCGCCGCAATTGTTGCGACCAGCAGGATTCACGTCCGTATTCACCACGCCAGTGATGTCGTTGGTGGGGTCGCAACCGGGCTCGTAATCGGCACCGTAGCCAGGTCAATTTGGCGCCGCATGGGGACGATTTCTTGACTCCGGGAATGTCTAGACCTTTTTCGGGGTTTCGACCGGCATGACTCTTTCCTTCTCCGTCAACTGGGACTACCGGTGCCCATTTGCTCGCATCGCCCACGAACATCTACTCGAAGGGCTCCGCGATGGCGCCGACTGGGATGTCACCTTCGTCCCGTTTTGCCTGGGCCAAGCCCACGTCGAACCGGGCCAACCCGACATCTGGGACACACCTGACCTCGACACTGGCCTACTCGCGTTGCAGGCGGCAGTGGTCATTCGAGACACCATGCCCGATCAGTTCTTTGCAATGCACCACGCTTTTTTCGAAGCTCGACACGCTCACGGAGCGCAACTTCGCGACGAGAAAACGGTCCGAACGATTCTGCAAGACGGAGGTGTCGACGCCGATGTTGTCTTCGCCGAGATTGCGACCGGTAATCCGCTCGCGAAAGTCCGTGCCGAACATGAAGCCCTAGTTGCCAATAATGAAGTGTGGGGATCACCAACGTTCATCGCGAACGACAAAGCTGCATTCGTTCGGCTGATGGCATCTCCCGGCGGCGACGTGGCGCTAGCGCGACGCACGATCGAACGCATAATTGACATGCTCACCGATTGGCCGGAACTCAACGAGTTCAAGCACACTCAGGTCAGCCGATAACCATCCGGCATCGGCTCGCCTAGCCTAGAAGCGATGCCCACATCTGACGAGCGCGCAAGCGACCACAGCCCCCGCGCCGCGGAACGCGAATTGTCGAGCGGGCACCGCATGTCGGACCTTGAAGCGTTGCTGTGGAACATCGACAAAGATCCATTCCTGAGTTCAAACTTCGGCAGTTTGTCGATTCTCGATTCGTCGCCCGACTTCGAGCGGTTTCGCCGACGGATGCTTCAAGCGGTAGCGACCATTCCTCGGTTACACCAGCGGGTCATGCCTACCTTTGGTCGCCTCACCCCACCCGAATGGCAGGACGATCCCGACTTCGATATCGATCGCCATGTTCGCCACCTGGCGCTTCCTCGGCCCGGTTCGATGCGACAAGTTCTCAACCTCGCAGCGCGTTTTGTCCAAGACCCCCTTGATCGAACTCGCCCGCTATGGGAATTCGTCATCATTGATGGGCTACCCGATGGGCAAGCGGCGCTGTTGCAAAAAATGCATCACACGATCACCGATGGGAAGGGCGGAATTCGCCTTTCGGAACAATTCCTCGACCTCACGCCAGACGCGGCCGACATTGACGAAATCACGATCGCACCCGCACCGGCCGCTCGCACCACCTTGCTTGGAGCAGCAAACGAAACCATTCATCACGGATGGGCCCGCACTCAGGGCATCGCCCAACGAACGTTTGAAGTCGCCACCGGTGCCGCGCTGCATCCGAGTCGACTCGCCACCATGAGCCTCGATGCGGTTGAAACTGGGCGGTCCGTTGTTCGGCAAATGACGGTGATCGACCATCACCACTCACCTCTTTGGCAACAGCCAAGTCTGAGTCGCAGGATCGAAACCCTTGACATCGATCTTGACGAAGCCCATGACGCTTCCAAACGTTTAGGCGGCAGCGTCAACGATTTTTTTGTGACCGGTACCGCGGCGGCAGCAGGCGCCTACCACCGCGAACTTGGCAGCGAAATCGCCGAGCTACGAATGGCCATGCCAGTCAGTACCCGGGATGATCGATCGGCGGGCGGAAATCAATTCGTACCGACTCGAGTATTGGTGCCGACCGGCGACATGGACCCAGTCGCAAGGTTCGCGTTGGTTCATGACGCGCTGACCCAGATTCGCCAGGAGCGAGCGATCGCCATGATGGAGCCGTTAGCCGGAATGGTGAACTTGCTCCCCACTTCGGTCGTCGTTCGGTTGGCCCGCCAACAAGCCGAGACCATTGATTTCACAACTTCGAACCTTCGCGCCGCGCCGTTCGACCTCTACATCGCGGGCGCTCGAATGTCCGCGACCTATCCCATTGGGCCATTAGCTGGCACGGCGTTCAACCTGACCTTGATGTCCTATTGCGGCACGCTCAACATAGGGGTGCACATCGACACCGGCATGGTGACCGAACCGAAACGCCTCATGAAATGCCTCAAAACGGCGTTCGTGGAATTGAGTGAAGCGCCACGGACCGCCGTCAAGCAGTCGCCACCTCAGTGATCGCTAGCTCATTGCGTATTGCTTAGTTAGCAGCTACGCCGACGCCGTCAAGCTCCGATACCGGGAGTTCGGTCGTCACGAGAAGCATGCGGACATCCAACAGGAGATCCGCGACCTCATCGGTTGACACGAGTTCACGATGCGTCATGTCGCCAAGGCCTTTATCGATGATGGCTAGGGCTTCAGTGATGACTGCAAGTTCGTGGGTCTCGGTCATTCGGGTCTCCGTTCGGTAGGGCTGCTACTGACTGTAACCATCTTCGCACCTGAGGTGTTCCTCAATTACGGATGCAATCGGTATCTACTCATCCAATTGTAGCCGCCGTATGTGACAAGCAGGTTTCACCTACCTGACCGTTCGGCTCACCTGCCGGCGCAGATAGGAGCAGAACCCGTGCCCGCTGGTGACCAAGTCGTTGTAGAGTTCGGCCGCCATGAGCACCAAACGCGGTTTCGATGCCCTCGGAGTGACCTTCGCCAGTTTCATGAACCTAGGGCCCCAATCTGGACTTGAGGCGGCCCGATGGGCCAGCGAACTCGGCTACCAATCATTTTGGACCGCCGAAACGGTCGGACCCGAAGCATTTTCGATGTTGGCTGCAGTTGGCAGCGCAGAACCAGGGTTGGACCTCGGCACTGGAGTGCTGGCATTGCAGCTCCGCACGCCGGCGCTCGTCGCAATGGCAGGAGCAACATTGCAGGCCCTACATCCCGAACGCGACGTCATCCTTGGCATCGGCATTTCGTCACCGGTCGTTACCTCGAAATGGCACGGCGCCGACTACGGCGACCGGCCGGTTGATCGAGTCCGTGAGTATGTCACGTTGCTCAATCTGTGCCTCAGCGGCGAAACGGTTTCGTTCAGCGGTGACTTCTACCAAGTAAGCCGCTTTCGGCTCGGGATCAAGCCTGGCGACCGCAAACCCAAAATTGTCGTCGGAGCGCTCAACCCCAAGATGCTCGCATTGGCCGGCGAGTTAGCCGATGGCGTCTTGCTCAATTACCTACCCGCATCACATGTCGGATGGTCGGTTGACCAAGTTCGAATCGGGGCAGCCGGTCGATCCACGGGGATGCCGACGATCTATGGCTACATCCATGCTGGAGTGTGCGAACGTGACGATGGCATCGACAATGCTCGTCGTGACCTGTTTTCCTATGCCGTCGTCGACGCGTACGCCCGCAACTTCACTCGGGCAGGATTCGCCGTTGAAATCGAAACCATCCGGGGCCATCACCGTGAAGGAAATCGCGAAGCAGCAGTGGCCGGGGTGAGCGACCGCATGGTCGATGCGATCAATGTCATGGGCGATTCCCAACACATTCGGACGACTATGCAGTCCTACATTGATGCCGGGATCGAGGTGCCGGTGCTCATGCCGCTGCCATGGGGACCTGACCGCATGGCCGTTGTTCGTGCCACCATGCGCGCCGCGGCCGGACATGACTGAACCACGAGAGCTAATGGGGAGCAACCACTGTGGAACTGACTGACAAAGTCGCCGTTGTTACCGGCGCAGCTAGCGGCATAGGACGCGGCCTCGCAAAGCGATTTGCCGCCGAAGGCGCACGGGCCGTCATCATCATCGACTTCGATGGTACGGGCGCGCATGCAACGGCTGCTGAAATCGCCAGCGACAATCCCTCTGTAACGACGCTTGCCATTCAAGCCGATGTGTCGAACGAGGCGAACCTCATCGCCGCCATCGACCAGGTCGAAACTGCCTTTGGCTCTATCGACCTGTTTTGTTCCAACGCTGGCATTTTGGTGATTGGTGGCGAAGAAGTTGCCGATGATGACTGGCGTCGAATCTTTGACGTCAATGTGATGTCGCATATTTATGCCGCACGCCATTTGGTACCGCGCATGATTGAGCGAGGGGGCGGCTACTTACTCAATACGTGTTCCGCTGCTGGATTACTTTCGCAGATCGGGTCCGCTCCGTATTCCGTCACCAAACATGCGGCACTCGGATTCGCGGAATGGCTCGCAATTACCTACGGAGATCAGGGCATCGTCGTTTCGGCCCTCTGTCCGCAAGCCGTGGAATCAAACATGACTGCCGGAGCCGAAGGCGGGGGCGTAGCCGGAATCGATGGCATGTTGACCCCCGATGAGGTAGCCGACAACGTGATCGAATCACTCGCCGACGAGCGATTCTTGATTCTTCCCCACCCGGAAGTCGCCGAGTATTTCAGCCGCAAAGCATCCGACCATGACCGCTGGCTTTCAGGGATGCGACGGCTTCAAGCGAGATTCGTAGGAACGGTTTGAGTGGGTTTCCCGAAACTGGGCTCGCTGAGCTTGGACTCACCCCTGGCGACCGCGTCCGGTTTCGCAGGCGCGAAACTGAGCGTTGGAAAGATGCCGTAGTCGTCAAGCGCGAACGAGATGGTGGGGTAGGACTGCGCGACAACAAAGGCGCTGCTCGCGCCATCGCAATCGAGCAACTTGAGGTGCGCACGCAAGGGCCACGCGGCGGAATCGTCTGGGAGCCGCTCGCAGAGCGGGCCGCACGATCCGAGCAAATGAAACTGTTATGACCAACCCCGTAAGCGGCATTGATGCAGAAACAATGGCCGTTTACGAGCAACACGCTGACGATTGGAAAGCACAAGGTAATCCCGATCGCGTCGCCGACGCCCAGAAGTTTGCTGGCCGAGTGCGATCGCTCGTCAACGACTCGGCTCAGCGGCAATCCGACGTGGTCGTTGATCTCGGCTGCGGTCCAGGTTGGTACGCGGGTGCACTGGGCCGGCCAATCATCGCGCTCGACGCGTCGAAGGCCATGTTGGACTTGGTCCCATCAGAAGCTCCGCACGCGCTGCGGGTACAAGCTGACCTCGCGACACTCCCATTTCGCGCCGGGAGCTTGGCTGGAGCTTGGGCCAGCAAGTGCTACGTCCACCTGCCGCAAACTTCGGTACCGCTCGCGCTCGCTGACCTTCACCACACGCTCGCGGCAGGAACGCCGCTGAACTTGCATGTCTTCGCCGGTGACCTGGAATTTGCCAGCCTTGACGTCAGACATCTGCCAGGACGTCGGTTTTCGACTTGGCCGCCAGAGCGACTCGTCGATGTCGTCACCGGCGCGGGTTTCGTTGTCGACGAAATCGAAATCCCCGATCAGGCTGGTCGACCATCGATCATCGTTGACGCCACTCGCGCGCCAACGCTGCCCGATTACGTTGGCGCCGACATGCGTATCTTGATCTGTGGATTGAATCCCAGCGTCTATTCCGCCGAAGTCGGCGTCGGATTTGGCCGTCCCGGTAACCGATTTTGGACCGCTGCGCTGGGCGCTGGATTGGCGTCGGAAGATCGCAATCCGCTCCACGCATTTCGAGACCATCGCATGGGAATGACTGATCTCGTGAAGCGAGCCACGCCAAAAGCCGACGCATTGAGCCGAGACGAATACCGACTGGGTATGGCTCGCATAACACGGCTAGTTGAATGGCTTCAACCGAAAGCGGTGTGTTTCGTCGGTCTCGCTGGTTGGCGCGCCGCGGTCGATCGGACTGCAGTCGCCGGGGTTCAAACCGAGGGGATCGGTGACGTTCCGGTTTACGTCATGCCGTCCACAAGCGGCCTCAATGCAAGGACCACCCCGACACAACTTCGCGAGCACCTCAGCGCCGCCGCGAAACTAGCTGACGCGCGTTAGCGATCAATCCGAAAGGTTCTTACGCTTTCGGGCCAGTACCACGAGACCTGCGCCGCCAATCAGTAAAACAAGCGCGACAAGCACTAACCCGGCGATCATCGCTCCCGTTGCCGGAAGACCGTCGGAATTCCCCGCGTCTTCAGTCGCTGCAGCTACCGACGCGTCAGTCACTGTTGTGGTCGTAGTCGGTGCAATCGCGTCGACATAGACCCGGCACGGTTGATTGCGCAATGCAGGACAGGGCGCAACGGTCGCGGGAACATTCGGCATCAGGTCCGGAGGAAGCTGCGGCAACTGGATTCGGGAGGGCCGCGCTACCGAATGACCGATGTCGTTGACCTGGTTGCCGGCCGCTGGAAGGGTTTCGAATTTCCAAAGTGGTTGGTTGCCACCTGGTGCCTCAATGTTGAGCCGCAGCCGCGATCCCGGCCGAATCACATGGGCGAAAGGAAAGAGCGCTATTTCGACCGGAACGAACTCGCCCGCCGGCAATGATTCGGCGTCGCCGGCGAGGTCGGTGTGGAACGGAGCCATCGGCGTCGATTGGCCGATATCGAGTTTGCGATGCGACGCACGCAGCCAACCGCTTTGGATGTACTCCTCGACACCATCTGGTCGCACCTCGGTCAACGTCACTTCAATATCGGTGTCGGCTGCCGATGAACGAAGCCACAAGTCGACCGCGCCCTCGCCGGCAAAGGCCGTCTTGGTCGTGAACGGTTGGGTCAGAAAGCTCGTTGAATCCCCAGCCGCAAGTTGTTCCCAATGGATGTCTGGCCCAATTTGGGTTTCGGCTTTGAAGATGTCACCACTTCCGCCGTCAAAAGTACTTGCTCGTTTCGACGATGGGTCATAGCGATAACTCGACCATGCATTCGGGTCAGAATCGGAAACCTGACTGGCTGTGTCAGCCAGCCCACCACCGGGCTGCAAGTAATACGACGTATCGATCGTGCCCGGCACCGGCCAAGCCGAAAACGTGCTCTCCGCGGTGCCTTGCGGCTCGCCCGGCGTAAGGCCGGCGCCGGTCTCCCAGACCAAACGCACCGCCGGTTCGCTTTCATATGATGCCAATGCTGCGCCGAAACTTGCCGCACCAGTGAATCGGTCCGGCGGCAGCGGAATCGGCGAGCCGCCGAATACCGAAGTCAAGATTCCCGGCGCTCCTAGTCGCACCAGTGGTTCAACCCGAGGAATTCGCCGGCCAACATAGAAGTCGACAAACTCCATCAATCGCACCAAGTTTTGTGCCGCAAGACCTTCGGTGTGGGTGCCGTTGGTGAGAAATGCTCGAACCGTGGTGTCAGGGTCGAACTGATCGAGCATCGATGACCACGCTCCGCCGGTTTGCTCGTCTTGAAACGCGCCACCGATATAGACCGGCATCTTGATCTTGTGCACGAACGTTCGCGGTGACAGTTCGTCACCTCCATCAGCTAGGTAGTAGGGGTTGTCACTAATCTTGCGCAGCAAATCGATGCTTTGAAGCCGCAGTTTCTGATTCTCGGCGCACACCGTGTCGCCTTCGTCGATTCGCGTTCGTACCCAACCATGGGCCGCCGGTTTCGCCGAATCCATCCGTTCATTAGCCCACGAGACGGCAAAACCAGTATTGAGAATTCCGCCGGGATAGAGCGTTGACCGGAACGTGTCGGCGATGACCGAAAGCGGCGTAATCGCTCGTAAGTGCGGTGGATTGTTCTGGGCAACAAAAAGTTGGCTGATCCCCATGTATGAGATGCCAACCATTCCGACGTCACCATTCGACCAAGGTTGATTGGCAAGCATCTCGATCGCGTCATAGCCATCGCGGTTCTGGAGTTCTTCGAAAAAGTCAAACGCTCCGCCTGAACAGGTCGTCCCGCGCACGTTCAGACCAACCACCACATATCCCTGAAACGGGAACACCGCCGCTTCCGCTGGCGCCGCACCTGGCTTTGAGGGGTCGTAGCCCGAGTAATCCACCAACACCGGCCACGGTTTCGGAAACGCTTTTTCATCGGGGAAGGTGATATTTGCACTCAATGTCGTGCCGTCGCGGGTCGGGATATACGTAAACCCCTGCGACAACACCGGCGCATTTGGCTGCTGATAAAAAGTCGGGTCCGGCGTGTCACCCGGGTCAGTGACCGTTACCGCATTCGACGACTGCGACTCGGACCGCACGCGATAGCCAATTCCCGCTGGCACCCGCCGAAAGAGGTACGCGCCCTGCGAATCGGCGACGCCGGCCGGTGGCTCCCAGTCCTTGTGGTCACTCGCCACGACTTGATCGCCGCTGTCGCGTAGTTCAACTGAGGCGCCGGGGGTCAAGCCCGTAACCGAGACTTGGTTAATGCTTCCCCTCGCTACGAACGGTGCATTGGCTCCAACTGGCGACGCGCTCGCCAACGCGAGCACTGCAAAGGCCAAACCCATTGTCGTCGCAATCGCGACCACACGGAACTTCATGACATGAGTAGCAACCACATCAGGCCTTTCGTCCGATTGCTTCTCATCGATCTGATCGCGAGTGTTGAAGCAGAAAAGACCGTACCAGTCGCGCCCGAAATCGTGGACGCGCGCCGACATTGTCCCCTAGCGATTAGGCACATTTCACCGACTCCGCCGCGACTTCGCTGCTACCGTGCCGCTATGCGAATCCGTCTTGACCCCATCGACGAATACATGCATGAGCTCGGTCCTGAGACCAATTTCAACGAGAGCATGTACTTCAATGTGTATGACCCCAAGGTGAAGGTCGGTGCATTTTTTCGACTTGGCAACCGCGCCAATGAGGGAACCGGCGAAATGACCTTGTGCGTCTACTTGCCTGATGGTCGCGTCGGATTCATGTTCAAACGACCGGAAGTCACCAGCAACGATGCATTTGATGCGGCGGGAATGACATTCGAAGTCATTGAGCCATTCGAACATCTCCGAGTGACCTATTCAGGCAAAGTTGTGCTCCTCGAAAATCCGCTCGACATGGCCGATCCCCGACAAGCCTTTACCGAAAACCCCTATGGCGAATGCACCGCCACCATCGATTACACCCGCGTCAGCGACATGTTCGGTGGCGAACCCGAGGAAGCACACGAGCGACCAGGCGAAGAATTCGCCAAGGGTCACTACGAACAACTTGTTCGGGGCGTTGGAACAATCACGGTTGACGGCGTCACCTACGACATCGATGGCTACGGATTGCGTGACCATTCGTGGGGACCACGCTATTGGCAAGCGCCGTATTACTACCGTTGGCTTACCGCCAACATGGGCGGTGAGTTCGGATTCATGGCATCACGAGTTGCCCGCCGGGATGGCAAAGGCACCCGAGGAGGATTTGTTTGGGACGGCGATCGCATCCACCTCTGCCGCGACATGGAAGTCGCAACCGAATGGTCCGGCGACGATTCGTATCACCAACAGATCGAAGCCGTACTCCGATCGACTGCCGAAGACGGTTCGCCCCTCGAGTGGCGGGTCAAGGGTGAAGTACTCAACCTCATTCCCCTTCGCAACCGCCGCGAAGGAATGGTCACCCGAATATCTGAAGGGCTTACCCGCTGGACCCTCGAAGATGGTCGCGTCGGGTTCGGCCTGTCGGAATATCTCGATCAAATTGTCGACGGCATGCCCGTAGGCCTCGACGAATAACAGTCCACTAAACGGAGCACGCCTCTGGGAGGGCATCCACCTTGAGTATTGACACCAACCCCAACGCGGATTCCAAACCGAGCCGATACCTGCAGGGAAATTACGCCCCGGTATTCGAAGAACTCGATGAGGCCGACCTTGAAGTGATCGGCCACATACCCGAAGCGCTCACCGGCGCGTATTTACGCAATGGCCCCAATCAGCAATTCACGCCGCTCGGCCGCTATCACGTGTTCGACGGTGACGGCATGATTCACGCGGTGTCGCTCGATGGCGGCCGCGCCCGCTACCACAATCGATTCGTGGAAAGCCGCGGGCTACTCGCCGAACGCCGAGCCGGCCACGCCCTGTACGGCGGCCTAAGTGAATTCACCTTTCCCGACCAAGCCGTGATTGATGAGGGCGGCATGATGAAAAACACCGCCAACACCAATGTGATCCGGCACGCCGGTCGCATTTTGGCGCTCATGGAAGGCGCTCCTCCCACTGAGCTCTCCACTGAACTCGACACGCTTGGTGAGTACAACTTCGATGGACAACTCGCCGGAGCCATGACTGCGCATCCCAAATGGGATCCAGAAACTGGTGAGTTGTTGTTTTTCGGTTACAGCCCTTTTCCCCCGTACTTGCGGTTCCATGTCGCTGACGCCAGCGGCCGACTCATCCGAAATGTCGACGTCACCCTCCCCCGGTCGGTGATGATGCATGACTTCACGGTGACGCGCGACCACGTCGTCTTTTTCGACTTGCCGGCCGTGTTTGATTTTGACGCCATGATGCATGGCGGAACTTCGATCACGTGGCAGCCACAACATGGTTCACGCATCGGCGTGTTACCTCGCGACGCCAGCCAAGACGATGTGACTTGGTTCGAACTTGACCCGTTCTTTGTCTTTCACTTCCTCAACAGTTGGGACGACGGAGACACCATCGTGATCGATGGGTGCCGCGCACCACGCATGCCGGTGGCATTTGGCGATGAGGTACTGACCGCAGCCGCCCATCCGACCCTTCACCGTTGGACCGTCAACCTCAAGTTGGGTTCAGTCACCGAATCGCAGCTCGATGACCGACCGGGCGATTTCCCCCGGGTCAATCACCACCGGTCAGGGTTGGCAAACCAGTACGGCTATGTCGCGGCTGGACCGTGGACGGTCGATGACGTGCAGTTCAAGTCGGTCATCAAGTACGACCTCCAAGCCGGAACATCTCAAATCCACCACTATGGCGGTGGCGGCGAACACATCGAATGCGGCGAAGCGGTTTTTGCTCCCGACCCAGCGGGAACCGCCGAAGATGATGGCTGGCTCATCAACTTTGTGACTGATCGCGCGACCGAAATTAGCGAGTTGGTCATCGTCGATGCACGCGACGTCGAAGGCGATGCGGTTGCCCGCATCCTGATGCCACAACGAGTCCCGACCGGATTTCACGGAAATTGGATGCCCGACCAACAGTACTGAACCGACGCTCGGTTCTACTGAAGCGCGAGATCTCGAACTGCTTGCCGTTGGTCAACTCCCGGAAACGGGAAGATTGCCAGGGCGGGGGTGGTCACACCATTGTCGACATAGCGCTGAATGTGTTCACGACACTGCTCCGGCGAACCGTGAACAATCAGTTGGTCCACCACCTCGTCAGGGATTGCGGCCAACGCGGCTTTACGATCGCCTTCCTTCCAAAGGCGCCACATCTCGCCGAGTTGTTCACTTCGACCGAGCCACTCGTGAAAGGCCGCGTAGACCGGCACATTGAGATAGGCCGCGATGGCAAATTTTCCCATGGCTCGAACAGTGTCGGCATCGGTCGTAGGAGCCACAAAAATGCGCGCCACGATTTCCTTTTCGGTGCCATCGTCATTCGGCCCGAATTGACGCACGATCGGAGCCACGGTTTTCACATCCTCCGCCGATAGCCAGTTGATGATTGCGCCATCGCCTTCGCGGCCAGCGAGCTTCAACATGCCCTCTCGGAGCGCGCCAACCAGAATTGGTACCCGCGCTGGCGGAACGATGCCAAGTTTGAACCCCTTGACCTTGAAGGTGTCATAGGTCTCGGTGACTTTCTCACCCGTCAATGCGAGACGCAAGAATCGAATCATGTCACGCGTTCGCTTATAGGGCTCTTCAAACGGGATGTCGTTCCAACGCTCCACGATGACATCGCTTGACGTTCCCAATCCGAGCACAAATCGACCCGGCGCAGCCTGTGCGATCGAGCCAACACTTTGGGCCAATGTCGCCGGCCCACGGGTGAACACGGGGACGATCGCGTTTCCGAGCCGCAATGTCGGCGCCCAAACCGACGCCAATGCCAACGGAGTAAACGCGTCGGCGCCGTTGGCCTCCGACGACCACACGTCGGTGTAACCAAGGTCGACGAGTTCTTCAAACCACTCGCGTTGATCCACCAAAGGCACATGGTCAAATGGAATCGTCATGCCATGTCGCTGGGTCATAGGTACATACCTTTCAAGTCAATTGACGGTGATCAGGAAGAAGCTTTCGAAACCGGCGTCCATTGCCGCACAATTGCCGATTGACTTGCGGCCGCCATCAAGGTGCCGTCGGGTGCCCACAACGAAACCGTGCCGTGTCCAAACCCGCGCGCCACAAGATCGATCCGGATATCGATCATCACCCATTCGGTCGGCACAACAGCACCAACTCGAATCGTGTTGTCGAGACTGTTGCTCATTGTCTCTTGGGCAAGCGCTTGGCCAATCCCAAGCGGCACATAATCACCAAGGACCGCAAGCGCGGGCGCCGACACCTCAAGGACATCGGGCAGCCGAGTCCACAACACGGTTTGCCCAATCGATGGGTCAGACTTTGCCCAACGTTGATCGAGTCGCGTCATGATTGAATCTTCGACGTTCCAACGACCTTCGCGCGGCAGGCACTCATCGGGCGGCGGTACCTCGGGCATGACCGGCCACTGTCCGCTATAGGGCAAGTCACGATCGCCGAGCGCTGCATTTACGGTCAGAATTTCGGTATTGCCCACGTGGCAGGTTGCTCGAGCTTGCGTGACCTGTCGGCCTTCCGATGCCACAGTGACGTCAATGTCCATCACTGACGGCGGTCGGGCATAAGACAGGTATTGCGCAGTCGCCCAGATGATGGGACGTCCGGTGCTCCCTTCAAGCGCAGAAATAGCCGCTCCAAGCGCGCATCCGCCGAACAAGAACCCATGGCCAGTGGAGATCCCCGGCGTCACCGGCAAGCACCAACGCATCGGGTTATGAGTCGCTGTCAGACCTAGCCATTCGCGAACATCCACCGCCGCACTCTAGAACCTGACGAAGCATGCGCCGGCAAGCAACCTGTGCGACACTCCGAGACATGACTGTGACTCCATGGCTTGGTGATACCTGTTCGTTGGTTGATGCATTTCGATCGGGCGAGCGCTCGCCGGTCGAGGAACTTGAGGCCACGCTGGCCGCCATCGAAGCAAGTTCGCTCAATGCGTTTTCGTTTGTTGACGCTGAGCGGGCACTTGATCGCGCTCAGGCTGCCGATGTATCGCTGCCATTTGGGGGCGTGCCGATAGCAGTTAAGGAACTCGACTCGGTTGCGGGCTGGCCCAATACCGAAGCATCGATGGTGTTCAAAGACCGAATCGCCACTTATGACAGCACCATGGTTGAACGCCTCAAGGCACGAGGCGGAGCCAATTTGATCGGGATGACCACCGCGAGCGAGTTCGGTGGCCTCAATGTTTCGGTCACCAAACTCAACGGCATAACCGGTAACCCATGGGATCCAACTCGAACCGCGGGTGGCTCGTCGGGCGGGAGCGCGGCTGCCGTCGCCGGCGGCCTCATAACGATCGCGACCGGAGGTGACGGCGGCGGATCAATCCGAATCCCGGCCGGATTCAATGGCTTGGTCGGCATGAAGGGCACCGCCGGTCGGATCCCCCGTGGACCAAACATGACCGTTGGCAACATGACTGTTACCACCGGATGCCTTGCTCGATCGGTTCGAGACGTCGCTCGTTGGTGGGATGTGTGCAGCGGTTATGACATCCGCGACCCGTACAGCCTTCCGCGAATCGATGGATGGGAGGCCGGACTCGGGAGCCAAGTCCTCAACGGACTCAAAGTGGCGATCGTGCCCAACCTCGGCAGTGCGATCATCCGACCGGAATTAGCCGAACTCGTGACCGGCACCGGCGAGATGCTCGCTCGAGTCGCCGGCATGACCATTGTTGATGGGGTCGAAGTCGCAATCCCTGGTCTCGGCTATGAGTGGGCCATTTCTGGCCTTGCATCCCTATTGATTGACCTCGGCGATGCCTGGCCGGCCTGCGAAGAGGACCTCACCAAGGAAATTGCATTCGGCATGTCCATGGCGACTGGTGCGTATGACTTGAACATGGCTGCCCAAGTTGATGTCGCTCGCACGAGGGCGAACGAAGCGGTCGCCGACTTGTTTGACCAGGTCGACATTGTGATCTGCGCCACAAATCCCGATGCGGCCTATCCAGCCCACATTGGAGCCAACACTCGAGTCGGAGCAATCAAGGTTGGCCTCGAAAACAACGGGGCGCTCACCGTGCCCGCAAATATCGCCGGTATTCCATCGATCGCCGTGCCAATCGGACTGCTTGACGGCCTACCGGTGAGCATGCAAATCATGGGCCGCCACCACAGCGATGCCACGCTGTTCGACCTCGCCCAGGTGATCGAGCGAGAGCAATCGTGGCCGCTCGTGGCGCCAGCGACGCCAAAGTAGCTATCGACGCACCAGCCATTTGGGGGCGACGAGTTTTTGTCATACCCCCGTTTCATACTGGTGGTTATGGAAGCTCAACTGCACCTCCTCACTCCACCAGTTCTCGACGCCCGCACCCGGCCGACTAACTGGCGCCTTGATGATTCGACCCGGTCGGTAGGGCTTCGGGGCATCGCGGCGGCCCGTGCCGCGCTGCAGCATGCAGCACGCAGCGCGTCTGAAACCGGCGACGACCACTCACCGACCCATCGCCACACCACGGCAGCTTGACCGGGCCGGCGACCCTCGGCCTAGGCTCACCAAATGAACGCACGCGAAGTTGTCATTGTCGAAGCAGTACGCACACCGGTTGGCCGACGAAATGGTGGTCTTTCCACGATCGAATCAGCTGATCTGCTGGCCAACCCTCTCCGAGCGGTTATCGAACGAAGCGGCATCGATCCACTCGAAGTTGGCCAGGTCGTCGGCGGGTGTGTCAGCCAGGTCGGCATGCAGTCGTTCAACGTCACACGCACGGCATGGCTGACCGCAGGACTGCCGTTGCAGGTCGCTGCTACCACCATCGATACCCAATGCGGCTCGTCGCAGCAAGCCACCAATTTTGCCACCAGCCTCGTCGCCTCCGGCGTGGTTGACGTCGCGATCGCTTGCGGAGTCGAAGACATGAGCCAAGTCCCCATGGGAGCAAACATGGCGAAGGGCGCAGGTGTCGGACGCGCGATCCCCAAGAGCTATTTCGAACAGTACGAGTTCACCAGCCAATTCGAAGGCGCCGAGCGCATCGCCGACAAGTGGGGCATTACTCGTGACGATGCCGACGCGTTCGGCTTGCGGTCCCAACAATTAGCCGCCCAAGCATGGGCCGAGGATCGCTTCGCAACCCAAATCGTCGAAGTCGACGCCCCAGATCTTGACGACGAGCGCAAGCCAGTCGGCACCACCCACCGCGTCACCCGTGACGAAGGATTGCGCGAAACAAGTCTTGAGGTGCTCGGCAATCTCAAAGCAGTTGCGCGCGAAAACGGTGTGCATACCGCCGGAAACTCGTCGCAAATATCTGATGGAGCCGCCGCTGTCTTGGTTATGACTCGCGAAAAAGCTGACCAACTTGGTCTCGTCCCGCTCGCGCGAATTGTCGATACGTGTTTGCTCGGCGTTGACCCAGTGTTGATGTTGACCGGACCGATTGATGCCACCCAACACCTCCTTGCCCGCAATGGCCTGACCATCAACGACATCGACATCACCGAAATTAACGAAGCATTCGCGTCCGTCGTGCTGGCCTGGCAGCGCGAACTTGGCGCCGACATTCATGGAGTGAATCCCAACGGCGGCGCGATCGCCCTCGGTCACCCCCTCGGCGCCACCGGCGCCATCCTCACAACGAAGGCCGTCCACGAACTGCATCGCGCCGATAAAACTCTGGCCCTCGTCACCATGTGCTGTGGTGGAGGCCTCGGAACCGGCACGCTGCTCGAACGGCTTTAGTAACTGAACCTCAGCGTGAAGTTCTCGACTTGAGCGAACTTCACTCGCGCTAGGTGCGCCAAGAACCCAAACCGACCTGCATCGGAGGTGCTCGACATGTCGTCGAGTCAGTTCTTCATCGTTTGGCGCGCCTCAGCGCGCCCGGCCATCGCGACTGCAGCGACACTTTTTGCCCTGGCTATCGTTGGCGGATGCGGTGGTGACGCCAACTCGACATCGAGCGACGTCAGCCTCGCCCCGGGATCGGCACGAGTCACGCGAGTCGTCGATGGCGACACCATCGTCGTCGACCTTGCCGGACATAACGAAAAGGTGCGCCTGCTCGGAATCGACACCCCCGAAACGAAAAGTCCGACCAAACCGGTGCAGTGTTTCGGGAAGGAGGCGGCACATCACACTGCCGAGCTTCTCGCCAAAGGAACCATCGTTCGACTCGAACGAGACATTGAAGAGCGCGACGCCTATGGACGACTTCTTGCGTACGTCTACCGTTCATCTGATTCGCTCTTCGTGAATCTTGAGTTAGCGCAACTGGGCTTTGCATCGTTGTTGACCTACGAACCCAATGTTGCCCATGCCGGCGAGTTCACTGCCGCAGTCGATGCTGCTCGATCCCGCGGTGACGGCTTATGGGGCCAATGTGGCGGTCCCGGGCAACCGGCCCGCTAATCACCGATTCGGACGCTAGCGTCAGAGCGTGCCAACGATTGCCGAACGACTTGGATACGGGCCTGACGACCGGGTACTTATCATCAACGCCGACGACCTCGGCATGTGCCACGCCGCCAACGTCGGCGTCTATGAATCGCTCCGGGTCGGGCTTGCAACGAGTGCCACGTTGATGATTCCGTGCCCATGGGCACGCGAAGCCGCATCACAGTTTGAAGGCGAAGACATCGGTGTGCACCTCACCTTGAATTCCGAATGGGACCGATATCGCTGGGGACCGATCACCCAAGCACCGTCACTCCTCGATGGCGACGGCGGGTTTCCGCGCACCACCAGTGATCTTTGGGACCACGCCGACCTCGACGAAGTCGCCCGTGAACTCCGCGCCCAAGTTGAACGAGCAATCTTGTGGGGAATCGACGTCAGCCACATCGATAGCCACATGGGTGCGATGCAACTTCGCCCCGAGTTTTTTGACATTTACCTTGGCTTGGCCATCGACTTTGCATTGCCGCTTCGCCTCTCGGGAGCATCGACCGAACGACTTATTGGATTTCCGTTTCGAACGCTTGCGGCCGATGAAGGCGTTGTGTTCCCTGACCACTTCATTACGGTGAGCAATGGGGTCGGTAGTCGAAGCGCTATTGAGAACGTCTTGCCATCACTTCGACCTGGCGTTACCGAGGTATACCTTCACCCCGCGACCGACACACCGGAGTTACGCGCCCTCGCCCCGGATTGGGCGAATCGGGTCGACGACCTGCACCTGCTTGCTCACGATGACTCATTGCGAAATCGCATCGAACGATCAGGGGTCAAACTCATTGGCTTCCGTGACCTTCGCGAACTGCAGCGGTCCGGAAACTAGACTCTGAAAGGGTCTATGCGTCTTTATGGCGACGCAAGGTGCGATACACGCGAGACACGGACCCGCCTGCAGCGACGTAAAATCCAATCGGACCAATCCAACAGATTTCGATGTCGCGGTATCCAGCTGCCATCAAGTCTTTTGCAACTTCACCCAACAACGCCAGTCCTGCACCTTCGTGGCGACGATCCGGCGCGGTTCCAGTCGGACCAAACCATCGGGCGCGGTTGACCGAGTGACAGGCAAATGCCGTAACGGTTCCTGATGCATCGAATGTGGCAAGGCACGTTCCCTGTTCAATCGCTCGACGGGTTTCGTCAAGCCAACTTGGCCAGTTCGGACCAACTAATGCCTCAACCCCTGCGACTTGGTCATCGTCCAACACACGTCGCACCTCGACGCCAGCGGGAACTGGAGCACGAAATGTCACGGGAACCGACATGTTGATCGCGGCACCCGTCGGTTCATAACCCGCTGACTCTGCGAGGCACAACATCGCCAGCGCATCCATGTCGACTCCGGGCCAAAGGTAGAACGGAGCTGAACCGCCGAGGTGCATCTCGGATGCCCCTGATTTCCAGGCCCAATCTTCGGCGGCAGATAACAGCGCTCGGCCGATTCCTGTTCGCTGCGCGTTCGGGTGGACGACGAGCAACTTAATGAATGCCACCACTGCGTCACCCCACTGTCGGGTGACCGCCACAATCGTGCCAGAGCCATCGTCGGTGGCCAAGACCAGACCGGGATCGTCCCAGCAACAGGCAGTCAGTTCATCGACCGATAGTGCTTCATCGGTCATCGCTGTTGCGCAAAGAGCCGCGAGGTCACCGGCGCGATCTGGTCCCCACACGTCCATTGGACAAGCGTGGCACACCTGACCCGCCGTTACGCATCAAACTCGCTCCACTCGAGACGTGCCACACTTTTCCCCGATGACTTTCCCTCGACACATCCCACACCGCGGCTACGCAGTCATCGGTCTCATCGCCGCCGTCACCATGCTGTTGGGCGGCTGTTCAGGTTCGGCTACAACGACCCCAACTTTTGGCACATTTGACTTCACGCCAAGTGCAACCTTGCCCATCAGCGACGATGGCGCGTTGATGTTGACTGACATCACCACCGGAAGCGATCTGCCCGTCGGATCGATCATGGTCGTGACAAACGTGGGAACCAACCCCCACCGAATTGTTGGCACGGTTGATGGCGCTCAGATGTTCGACACTGGAGTCATGCAGTCCGGTAACTCGACGACGGTGGTGATCAGCGCGACAGGAACGGTCGAACTTCGAGATGTGCCAACAAGTCGCGATCTCAAAATCACCGTGATCGAAGCAACTCCGAACTAACTCCTGCGCCAAGCGAAATACGATTTCGAGTTAGCGGAATCCGGCGAAGAGATCCGTCTCGGGAAGATCAACTGGAATCTCGCTATGGGCAAGCACGTAGTCATCGAATGGATGAATTGCACGCGAGACGTCCCGTGGTAACCCAAACCAAAACGGTGATGCGGGGTCAACCTGGGTCGCATGGGCAAGCAACGCCTCGACTCGGACGTCTTCGTATCCCTCAAGCGAAACCTGAGTTGTTATGCGGTGGTCCTGCGAAGGTCGTTTAAACCACTCTTCACCAAAAGGCGACTCGAGACCGAGCTCGACGAACTTTTCGTGTATCGCCAACATGCGCGCCTTCGACCATACGGTGTAATAGAGCTTGGCTATTTGCCAGGGCTCGCCGGCTTCGGGGTAGGCATTCGGGTCGGCCGCGGCATCCATGGCGGGACGACTGATGTCGTGAACCTTTAGATGATCGGGGTGTGGGTAGCCCTCCTGATCGTCGCTGTAGGTCACCAACACCTGGGGGCGTTCCCGGCGGATGATCTCCACCAGGCGACCGACGGCTTCGTCGAGAGGTGCATTCGCAAATGCATCCGCGCGAGCATTCGCATCACTCCCGGGCATTCCCGAATCGCGGTAGCCCAGCAGTTCGTAGTGGTCATAGCCGATAACCCGGACCGCAATTTCGAGTTCTTCGCGACGAACCTCGGCGAGTCGTTCACGAACATCTGGCAGGTCCAGTGCGGGGTTCAAGATGTCGCCCTCTTCGCCCCCGGTACAACACACCAATACGCTGCGAATCCCTTCGTGAAGGTATCGGGCCACGGTGCCGGCACCCTTAGATGATTCGTCATCGGGGTGCGCATGAATTTGCATGAGACAAAGTGGTTCGGCCATCACAACACGCTACCGGTGCCGCCAATCATTGACTTCACCGAAGGTGAACCATGCCAAAACTCAGCGAGATGACGACGAGACCGGCAAGGGTTCAAGGACGTACTCGCCGCTTTCATCATCCTCGAGGTACGTCCAGCCCAAGAGTTCGGCCAGCAAGGCTCGACCCTCGTCGGGTCCCGCGGCAATCAGTTCATCGGATGCCAGTAACTGCATGCCCCCACGAGGCCGATAAAAGAAGCGCCCACCTCGGCGAACCGCGAGCACCGAATAGCCAGGCTCGATATTGAGTTCGAGGTCAGCCAGGGTCGCCTGGTCGGCACGCGAATTCGGCGCCACTGGCAGCCGCATCACGATTTCATCGGATTCACCCAACGCGATCCCCAAAATGGGATGAATATCCTCACCCTCTTCGACGATCCAAACCATTTGCTGAGCGGCATCACCAATATCCTCGGCCGCCTGTGAAAGGTGAAGCAGGCCGCGCAAAGGAGCAGGATCAAGATCATCAGCAGCCGATCGAAGCACCCAAAGCTCCAGTCGATCCTTCATTTCATCAAGGCGACCAGCAAGATGACGAACCTCAGCCGCGAGACCTTGGTCGCGAAAGACCAGCGCCGAATAGGCCAAGCCGACCGCAACTTCAGACACGTTTTTCATCTCAACCAGTACGTCGACGGCGCGATCCAAGTCGGTGAGCGTGCCATTTTCCGGAGCTTGCGGCGGGTTCCAATACGGCGCAGCGGCAAGTTCACGCAAGCGCACGATGCCCGCAGGCGGACCTTCGAGAAACAACACATCGCCGGGCACGAGCACTTCGTCGCCCTCGACGTCGGTGATCCAGTCACGATCACGTCGCACTGCCATCACCCGCATGCCAGTTGCGACAGGAAGCTCTAAGGCACTCAGCGGACGATGCGCCATGTGCGATCCATCTCGCACCAACACACGATGCGACACTTCTTCGGCCATCGAAAGATCCGCAACCAGCTCACGAGGAATACCAAGTCGGTGCGTGACGATGCGAGCAATATCGAGCGCGTCGCTCGCGATTCGTTCAATCGCTCCGATTACGCCAAGCACTGATGACATTGCTTCGGCCTCGTCGGGACGACGAACCGACAAAATACAGACCGCCCGCATGTCATGGACAAGGTCATTGAACTGCTCTTCAAGCTCACTGACCTCTTCTGCCATGTCAGGATCGCCGAAGTACACCGCGGCATAGGCAAGGTCCACCATGAGTTCAGACGTGTTCTTCGCGTCCGAAAGCATGGTCCGCAGATTTCGGGGGCGCTCGTCCACTTGACCTCTTGGCCTCGGCCGGAAATTACGGCCTGATGAGTGATCGGTACAGTTCTTCACAGATTGCCGAGCATCCAAGCCACTCATTGGCCAAGGCGCACGTATCACTGGGTGTAAAGAGCCTAGCCTGACCAGATGATTCGAATCCCCCGAACCGTTCTCTCCGTGCGGCACCTCCGCCACGCCAGCGTCACCGTCGTGGTAAGTCTCGCCATCGTCGCCATCGTTGCCAGTTGCGGCACGACGGGGCGCGCCATGCAAAATCCCAAGCCAGGAGCGACCGCGCCGCCTCGAGCAGCCGACTCAACCACGACCTCAGCTGCGCCGGCTAAAGCCGCTGCCAACGCCAGTGGCCTGTTCACACTGACTTCGGAAGCATTTGCTGCTGGCGGCAACATCCCAGCCGAGTACACCTGTGATGGCGTCGGAACCACGCCGACGTTCCGATGGTCGAAAATCCCAGATGGCACGGTCGAAATTGCGCTCGTGATCACCGACCCAGATACACCCGCAGTCATTCCGTGGGCGATCGTAGGTATCGGACCGAAAACCACCGGTCTATCCCCGACATCGATTCCCACCAACGCAGTGCAACTCGCGTCAAACTCCGAGACGGGCACCGGGGCTCACGCTTACTCCCCGATTTGCCCACTTGATCAACAACCGCATACCTACGACTTCACCCTTTATGCGCTTGGAACACCGTCTGGCCTCACCGCAACATCGCCAACTGAGAGTTCGCTTGTCACGTTGGCGTCGCAGGCACTGCCCGGCGGAACTGCGGTCTTAACCGGCACCTACACCAGGACCAATGCCAACTGACGCGAGTGCGCGAGCAGCGAACCGTCACGAGTCCAAAGCTCGCCGTCTTCTTCAATAAAGCCGTCGGACGCGATGGCAGTTCGAAATACCGCTAGGACCCAATCGTCGTAACCGTCGGGTATTGGGTCACGAAGATGGACGGTTAGGTCAATTGTCGGCACGCCCGCGGGTGTCGTAATGCGACCAAAGACTGGCGGCACCCACGCATCAGCCATCGCGACTAGGACATGCTGATCGACGATCAGTGTCGAGGATTCCGCCGGATTCAAACGGATCCAGCCACCGGCGATCGCAGTATCGCCGCCACTAAATGGTGGCGGACCGATCGCCCATCGCTGCTCATAACGCTGACGCATCACTGGTCCAACCGCGCCAAGACCCGGATCGAGATCCTCGGGCGGTGCCACGTCAGGCATGACTAAATCGCAAAACTCAATTGATGGTCGAGAGATCGAAAACGCACCAACCGCAATTGCGAGCAATCGACCGTCTTGCATCAGTCGAGCTGAAGCAGACGTGAGTGAACGACCTTCGCGTTCCACCGTCACGACTATGTCAACCGCACCTTCGGTCGGTGGTGCCAAATAATGAACGGTGAACGATCGCAGGCGTCGCTCAACGGCCGCGACCTCGGCAGTTACCGCACGCAAAACCAGCGCCGCCACATACCCGCCATTCGGACCTCGATCGATCCACCAACCCGGATCGATCGTGCCGCGATAGCGACCACCACCCAAACTCTCGACCCCCGTATCGGTTGCGAATCGATTTGCCATGGCAGTCACCGTAGCGACCGCAAGCCCGCCACCATTCACCGAGCTGTTTCACTTCGCCGGATCAGTTCGGCACTACCTCGACGCAGCGACTCAACCCTTCAGCAATTCCGGCAAGGACGCCATTGAATCGAACACCGCGCCGTTTGCATGTTCAAGTAAGTGTCGAGGGGTTAACGCGCTGTAGGCAAACACCGTCATTCCTGCCGCCAAGCCAGCATCAACACCAGCAGGAGAATCTTCGATAACCGCGCATGTTGACGGGTCAACACCCAAGGTCTGAGCGGCAAACAAAAACAGGTCCGGAGCGGGTTTTCCGACACCAACATCATCGGCACTAAAGAGCCACTCATCTTCGAAATACCGACGGAGGCCGGCCCGATCGAGAGTGAGCCGAATTCGTTCATGTCGAGCGCTTGATGCCACACACATTGCTGTTTGCTGCATCGCGACGAAGTGGAGAACGGCATCGGCGCCAGCTACGGCCTCGACCCCTGAAGCCAACGACGGATACACCGAGGCTCGGTAACGAGCTTCGAAGTCATCAGGAATTGGATGACCCAAATCCGATTCCGCCAATTCGCGAACTCGGCCCAAGGTGCAACCTAGGTAACGCTCGACGCAGCCATACCAATCAATGTCAAGCCCATAGTCACCCAACAGTTCAGCCAGGTGGCGATTAGCGATTGGCTCGCTATCAACCAGTACACCGTCATTGTCAAAAATCACCAACTTGAAACCGATCACAGAGCAAAGCTACCGGTCCTTCTTAGGTGCTGGTCCCGCACGATCACGCCCATAACCGGCGCGCGCATGTAAGGCTCAGTTAATGCATCCAGACGAACGCGTAAGATTTGTGGTGCAAACAGCTAAAGCAGTGCTCGCGGGCACCCTCGCGGCCGACCAAGGCGCACAAGCAGTCGCGATGCAAGCTGAGCAAATCACACCGTTACTTCGCAGCGACCGCGACTCAGTAACTCGGTCAGAATGCGACACCGTCGCAACCAATCTTCGACTCCTCGCCGAACAGGTCAACGACCGTGGTGCAGGGCTGAACGACCCATCGGCTCATGTGGCAATGGCCGAGTCGATTGGCATGATGGCTCAAACGTTACGTTGATCCACGACTTAGCCGTCGGTCGAACTTTCGGTCGCCGGTACCGGACGCTTAAAGATTGCAAGCAACATGATGGCCCCGCCGAAACCGCCGACGACTCCGATGAGCAGTCCGGTGATGCCAGCTAGATCAATGCCGAATACTCGGTCAAGCGACCAGCCGCCGCCACCCATCGCGCTCAAGGCAAGGCCGACAACGACCAACGTCCCGGTGTACTCCCAGCCCTCGCCAGGTCGAAAGATGAAAAAGCCGTTGTGGCGGTGGATTGTCAAAATCGCGACTGATATGACTGCGACCAATCCGGTGGCCGCCAGCGGTGTCAACAATCCCAGAATCAACATCGTTCCAGCACCGAGTTCAACGATGCTGGCGAGCCACGCGTGCAAAACTCCGGGGCGCAGACCCAAGCTTTCGAACCAGCGTGCGGTGCCGGGGATTTTGCCGCCTCCCCAAATGTGGTTGTAGCCGTGAGCCACCATCACTACCCCGGTGGCGATGCGCAATAAAAGTAAACCGATATTGAGACCGGTAAGGCTATAAACGTCGTTGAGATTGCTCGTAGCGAAGTGCATAGGTCCATCGTAAGTCCTGACTCGGTTCACCGCCTGCGTCATCGGAAATCGCGTGACGGTACCGCTGAAGACAAGGGGAGTAACTCAAGTTTTTCGGCCACAACATTGACCACGCCATCAACCTTTTCGATTCGTCCTCGCACCACCAGTGCCTGAGCTGACCTTGCCACCGTGCGATAGCGCATCCAACAACCCCGCGAACAGATCACGTTGATCAACCCAGTCTCATCTTCGAGATTGATGAACGTTGTGCCCGCCGCAGTAGCGGGGCGCTGACGATGTGTCACAACCCCCGCCACTAACACTCGATCCCCGTCAACCGCACCAAGAAGCCGAGCCGCGGTCACTACGCCCAACTCGTCCAAGATCGTCCGCACAAACCGTGTTGGATGACCATCGGGGGCAATGCCAGTCGCCCACAGATCGGCGGTTGCTTCCTCTCGTTCAGTCATGCCAGGAAGTTTTGGAGCATGCACCCCGGTGACCACACCGGCCAAACGATTTGCATCAGTTTGTGCGACGGCACCGGCTCCCCATAAGGCTTGACGCCGATCAATCGTCTCGCCGTCGCGATTAGCAAAACACCCGAACGCCCCCGCGGTCGCCAAAGCTTCAAGCACGTTCAGCCCTACCGGAACCCGCCGCTTGAGATCTTCCATGTTGCGATAGTGACCGCACGCGTCTCGCTCTGCCACGATGCGTTCAGCAAGGTCAGTACTCATGTGGCGAACCGAGTCGAGCCCGAGCCGCACCGCGCCTTGCTCAAGTGTCGAGTTGGCGCAGGACGCGTTGACATCAGGAGTACGTACCTCGACGCCATGTCGGCGAGCGTCCTGCACCAACGTATGCGGCGAATAAAAACCCATGGGCTGTGCATTCAATAACGCCGCACAAAACGCGGCCGGGTAATGAAGCTTGATCCACGCACTCGAATACACCAAGTAAGCAAACGACACCGAATGACTCTCCGGAAATCCGAAATTGGCGAACGCCGATAATTTCTCGAAGATCTGATCGGCGATATCACCGGTTATGTCACGTTCGGCCATGCCGTCATAGAGCCGAATCCGAAGGCGCTCCATGCGTTCTTTGCTGCGCTTCGAACCCATTGCTTGACGCAGTTGATCAGCCTCGCTAGGTGAAAACCCCGCCACGTCAATCGCCATCTGCATGAGCTGTTCTTGAAACAATGGAACACCAAGCGTCTTGGCCAAACTCGATTCGAGAAGCGGGTGCAAATAGGTGACCGGTTCGCGTCCACTACGACGGCGAAGATACGGATGGACCGACCCACCTTGGATCGGTCCGGGTCGAATCAACGCCACCTCAACGACCAAGTCGTAAAATACGCGCGGTTTCAACCGCGGCAATGTAGCCATCTGTGCTCGGCTCTCGACTTGGAACACCCCGATTGAATCGGCACGACACAACATGTCGTAGACCTCGTCGTCTTGCGGGATAACGGCCAAGTCGATGGTGACACCATGTGCCTCAGCAATGAAGTCGACCGCATAGTGAAGCGCACTCAACATGCCCAACCCGAGTAGATCAAACTTCACGAGACCTACCGCTGCGCAATCATCTTTGTCCCACTGCAACACCGTTCGATTTTCCATACGCCCCCACTCGACCGGGCACACCTCGATCACCGGCCGATCACACAAGACCATGCCCCCCGAGTGGATACCAAGATGTCGCGGGAAATGCTCGACTTGCCGCGCGAGATCAAGTACCGAATCAGGGATGGCGGTTCCCGGTTTCACCCCGCGATCGACATCCAACCCCGGAACTGGCCCCCACCGCTCAACTTGTTTCGACCATGCGTCTTGTTGTCCAGTCGCATAACCCAATGCTTTTGCCATGTCACGCACCGACGACTTCGCTCGATAGGTGATGACGTTGGCCACTTGAGCCGCATTCTCACGTCCGTAACGGTTGTAAATGTATTGAATGACTTCTTCTCGACGGTCGCTCTCAATGTCGACATCGATGTCGGGTGGCCCATCTCGCTCTGGCGACAAAAAGCGTTCGAACAGCAACCCAAGTCGGACCGCGTCAGCCTTCGTAACACCGAGAGCGAAGCACACCGCCGAATTAGCTGCTGATCCTCGTCCCTGACAATAGATATCGGCCCGATGACAGAACTCGACGATGTCCCACACGATCAAGAAATAACCGGCGAATCCCAGTTCGTCGATAACAACCAACTCGTGATCAATTTGGGCCCATGCCCCCGGTACCTGTTCCACACCCCCAGTCGACAACGGGCGGGGACCATAGCGATGCGTGGCCCCACGTTCGGCAAGTACACGCAGCCATGACATTTCGTCATGACCATCCGGACAGGGAAACGGCGGCAGGTTCGGTGCGACCAATGCCAGATCGAATGCACATTCACGACCGATTGCCGCCGCTCGAGCAACTACCCCGGGATAGCGAGCAAACCGACGCGCCTGCTCGGCACCAGATCGCAGATGTGCCGATGATGACGCTGGCAACCATCCAGCGAGATCATCGAGACTGCGCCGAGCGCGCACTGCCGCTAGCGCGGTAGCAAGTTGTCGGCGGTCGGGTGTCGCGTAATGCACGTTGTTCGTGGCCACCACATCGAGCCCCGCTCTTGCGGCCAAATCGACCAGCGCGTCGTTACGCGCTGAATCAACTGGATCACCATGATCCCATAGTTCGACTGCAACATGTTCGGCCCCAAAGACCTCAATCAACTGAGCGAGCTCACGCATCGCGGAAGCTGGCCCGTGATCGATCAACGCGGCCGGGACTGCACCTTTACGACAACCAGTAAGTACCTGCCAGTGATGACCACCTGGACCCGCGAGTTCAGCCAAATCAGCCAGCGACGTACGTGGTGCTCCTTTTTCGCCCTGCATCTGTGACCGGCTTGCGGCCCGGGCCAACTGGGCATAGCCGTGAGGATCGCGAGCCAACACCAACAAGTGCCGCTCGGCCGTGCCGGCACCGGGGTCAGCATCGCCCATTGTCACCGACGTGCGACCCAAGGTGAGTTCGGTCCCGAACACCGTTGGCAATCCCACTGCCCGCGCCGCCACCGCGAACCGCACCACGCCATAGCAGCCGTCGTGATCGGTTACCGCCAACGCCTCAAGACCAAGCCGGGCGGCTTCTTCAACCAGTTCTTCGGGATGAGAAGCACCATCGAGGAATGAGAAATTGGTATGACAATGCAACTCGGCGTAGGAGTCGGTAGCGCGATTTAGCTGCTCAGTCATAGGTCGCCTCGACCCACCAGCGTTGACCTTCGACACTCAGCAAATGGGCTCGCCCACCAGCATCGACCACTTGGAAACGCGCTCGACGACGATGTGTCGCCGAGTCCCACCAACGCTCATCAACCGGCCATGGTCCTGCCCACGCCAACAACGTCACCCATGGGCCATTGCGTACCGACAATTGCGTCGGAGTAGCACTCATCAAACCTCGGCCGCTTACTTCGATTGCGCGATGATCGTTATCGACAACCTCACATGGCAGCGGATCGCCATGCACCATCGCTGGCCACGGGGCCGGCAGCCGTCCCGGCCAAGGTGCCGGTTGTGCATCGCCATGATGAAGTTGATGACTTGGCAGATCGCCAGAATGAACTGCTGCCCGAATGATCTGGTCGGCTGGTCCCCGACCTCCACATTTGATGGGCATGGTCACTGCATCAACACCCAATAACGCCTGCACCCGGGTGAACGCTCGCGCTGCCCGCTCGTCGGCGGCGGTTTCTTGGCCCCAGAATCCCAATTGTCGGCCGGTGGCGGCCACCACCTCCTCGGGAACCAACGCCAACAATGAAATACCGCTCGTTGGTCGAAGAGCCGTTAAGCCTGTGAGCCAACCATCGAGTTGCCAGCGCACCCGATCAGCGATGGCGCCAGCCGACAGCGCACCTTCGTGACGCCACACTCGTTCCAGCGACTCGCCATGAACCGTCTCGGCCAAGATGGCAACTCGGGTGCACGCCAGACCTTCACGGCCGAGCCGATCATGTAAATCGTCAGCCAAAGTTTTGGCGGCGAAGGCGACAACATCGACTCGGTCAGCCGGTGGATCGATCTCGGTCTCAACCCGCCAAACCGGTGGAAGGATGCGGGCGTCAGGCGGTTGTTCCTCGAGACCAGCGGCAAGTCGATGCGCCATACGACCGTCATGACCGAACCGAGCCACCACATCGGCAATCGGTACCGCGGCCAGAGCACCCAACGTCGGCAGACCAAGTCGCACCAATACGTCCGTCAACCCAGCGGCATCACTCAGCCCACCTCGCGCAAGCAGGCTCACCGGCAGCGGAGCAAGAAAAGCTGCCTGCTCGTTGACCGAGATGACCTGAACCCCGTTGCCCGCAGCAAGACCCGCAGCAAGACCGGCGGCAAACGGACCATCCGCCACACCAACCTGCACTGCACCTGGCCAACCCTGAGCGGCCAACAACACATCGACCTGATCGTGTACCTGTTCAGCCAACGATTGGTCGCCACCAAAATACCGAGACGGACCACGAGTGAGTAACGCACACCAGCCGGGCCGAGTGATCTCAATGCGAGGGGAAAATCCCTCGATTACTGCGACGACTGGCTCGAACAACCGTGCATCACGCATCTCATCGTGATCGACTACCACGAGCGCTGAACACCGACCTTGGGCCTCACGGCGGCGCTGACCCACCATCACGCCAGCGCTACGGGCCGACGGGGAACACGCCACTATCCGGTTCGCGTGCACTATCGCGGCAGGTTCGTCACGGGACATTCCAGTTGCCAGCACTGACCAGTCCCGGATGTGCACCACCAATGTGCGCACCGACATTCAACCGACCTCGGAGTAGGACTCAACCATCTGATCGATGTCAGCCCCGGCATAACGAACGGGAATCAAATCGGTTTGCGTCACTGGCGAACAGACATGACCGTGTACATCGGGAAGCCATAGCTCAGCTCGGCGAAGCCGAGATGCGCGGCGGCGTCCGGTGGCTTCGACGGTGATACGACGGGCACACAAATGGCCATGGCCAACACCGAGTCCTTGCCAGCGCGACGAAATAACCGAGAGCCGCACATCGGTTTCGAGCGTTGAGGGTCGGCCCGTCACCCGCGCTGCTCGGACGGTTGGATCCGCTTGGATCAACACCGTTCCTCGTTCGCGGACTCGAGCGGCAAGCCGTGCTGCATCAGCACCACGCAAACGAACCGCTGAACCAATGACAACGACATCGACTGCACCGATCAGCGCCGCCACCACCGTGGCCCACTGTGGAGCGGGAGGCTCACGAATCAAAGCCAGGCGTTCAGGAACAAGACCCATCTCGATGGCCGCGGCTAAACCCAAATCGTTATGCCCAACTACCGCGACCCAACCGCCATCAATCGATGGACCGGTCGCTAACGCCAGAGCCAACGAGCAAACCGCATCAACACCGTCGATGACCACCGTGCTTCCGCGTTGCAGACCACCTTCAGGCATCAACCCCCGCAGGCCATCCAACACCGGCACGACCTGATCGCGGGCCAGCATGACTGGCCGGGTGCGCAAAATCACCTCGTCCAGCGATGTCGGATTACTCACTGTGGCCATACTCCAGTATCGAACAAATGTTCGATACTGGCAAGTGGGTCAGTCGGGGATGACGACCTCAACCCCTTCGCGGTAATAGGTGAAAAGTTCCTCGATGAGTTCCTTCATGCCATTGGTGTTGGCGCCGTCAACGAGATCGACCGTGATCATGTTGCTGCTCACCGTCACGGCGCTCACCCCACCATGATCAAATAACCTGCGAGCAAGTTCGTCGGGCGGTCGCACATCGACCGCGGCATCCCGCGATGCATAACGCTCAATACCCATACCGGTGATGCTGCGATTGATTTCAAATCGCACGACGCCCGGCAGAGCAGATGATTTTTCGATGACCGTCACAGGCTGTCCCATAGCGGCCGACCTTATCGGGCGGTGACCGCGGGTACGGACTCGGCCCCAGTTGCGCCCTGGTGGGTCCTCAACCAAACCAGTGTCGCCAAACCAATCGAGATCAGGCCAAGTACCGCGTGGACAGTTTTAAACGCGGCCGGATCACTGCCGCTCGGCACATGATCAGCCAGCACAATCATCGGAATTCGCACCAGCCAAACCACGATTGTCCATCCGGCAAATAGCCGCACAATCAACACTTCGCCATTCGTTTTGGGCCGAGACCAAGCGCGCACCAAAATCACGAGTCCCGCCACCGCAAGCACAATGAAACTAAGCGATAGCCCGATGCTGAACGCCTTCGACCCAGCACTGATTGTTGCATCGGCCGCGGCGTTGGAGATGCGAGTCGCCCAGACATAAAGGGACCAGACCACCAAGACGATCAACGGCCAGGTACCGGGCTGGAAACGTGGGTTACTACGTGCTCGAGTCATGCCCGAACGATACTGATCAAGCCGCGAGTAGGCAGCATCCCAAGGCGACCGCTAACTTGATCAGCACTCACGACGAGCCACCAGGGGGACCCGATGCCCGACATCACGATCGACGAATTCCGCGACGAAGTCATCTCTTTTCTCGACGCAAACGCCTCGAAAAAAGAAGCCGAACAAACCTTCGTGTGGGGTGAAGGTGACGACGACGTTGCGCTGTTTGAGGAGGTCACGCCCGAGAGCGAGGCTCGCGATTTAGCGCTTGCCCAAGCATGGCGAGCCAAACGATTCGATGCGGGTCTCGGCCATATCACTGGTCCAGCCGAATACGGCGGACGGGGATTGCCAGGTCCTTACGACCGCCTGTACGGCCAGCTTGAGGCCCGCTACCAGACGCCGAACCAAAGCTTTTTCGGCATCGGACTCGGCATGGTGGCTCCCACGATCCAAGCGCATGCAACGCCCGAAGTGAAAGACGCATATCTCCGCAAGATGTACCGCGGTGACCTCGTTGGATGTCAGCTCTTCAGTGAACCAGGGGCCGGCAGCGACCTCGCGAGTTTGCAATGCAAAGCCGTGCGAGATGGTGA
Organism: Actinomycetes bacterium; assembly: GCA_037138595.1. Classification (GTDB taxonomy): domain Bacteria; phylum Actinomycetota; class Acidimicrobiia; order Acidimicrobiales; family Acidimicrobilacustridaceae; genus UBA4742. Next base: position 120,821 of record JBAXIB010000004.1, read on the forward strand.
CGAGTGGCTCATCACCGGCCAGAAGGTATGGACATCGGGGGCGCAGTTCAGCGACATCGGCGAAATCATCTGCCGCACGGATCCTGATCTCCCCAAACATAAAGGACTCACGGGATTTGTCGTTGACATGAAAGCCCCGGGCGTAGAGGTTCGGCCGCTCCGCCAGATGACCGGTGGCGCATCGTTTAACGAGGTCTTCTTCACTGAGGTCCGCGTTCCAGACAGCCACCGCCTCGGCGATGTCAACCAGGGATGGGGCGTTGCGCTGACCACGTTGATGAACGAACGAGCGTCAATTGGTGCCGGTGGTGGCGGTGGGGGCGCCAGCATTAATCGCCTGATCCAGATGTTGCGCCACTTCGGTCTCGACCAAGATGCCGTCGCACGCCAACGCCTGATGGACGTCTATATCAATACCCAGGTCGCGAAATTCAATAATCAGCGAGCGCTTGACAAGATCAAGCTGGGTCAGCTTCCTGGTCCCGAGATGTCAATCGCAAAACTGTCGCTGACCAACAACTTGTGGCGAACCGCCAACTTCGTTGTTGACGTTCTCGGACCACGCGCCATCGCTGATACCGGCGAATGGGGAACCTACGCGTGGTCGCAGTTGCTGCTCGGCGTTCCCGGCATGAAAGTCGCCGGTGGTACCGATGAAGTGATGAAAAATATCGTGGGTGAGCGGGTGCTCGGTCTGCCAAAGGATTCAGGTATCGACTCCACGACACCATTCAAAGACCTGAAGGTCGGCACGCAAGCCTGATCCGCAGGGCCCATTCACCACGCGCCAGAAGCGGTCAGGTTGCTACGAGGCGTTCGGCAATGGCCGCGTCAAAACATTCACGGGCAATGCGACCAAGTACGAGCCCCTGTGCCCATCGGTCACCTTCTTCGACCAGTGTGCCGTCGTCGGTTGGCATCGTGATTGCGTAGCCGAACATGGCCGGAAGTAATTCAGGCGCGAATGCCAGCGTCTCGTTCGGACCAGCCGTGGCCAAGAATCCGGCGCTGGCGCGGGTCCAGAACGAACGGAAGTGCGCCACCGACGGATACTGCGCCGGATCACCATCGCCCACGTCAATTTGAATACATCCAGGCGAGCCAATGCGGCCATGCATGTACCGAACACGTTCGAACACCGGCGCCACGAAGTCGAGCTTGGCGTCGAAATCGCCATAGGTCATTTCGAGGCCGGTATACCAATGCGAGAAGTCACCATTGAAGCGGAGCTCGGGATAGCGCTCGACGAGGTGCACCGTGCGCCACAGGTCTTGAGTAATGGTGGCCCGGTGCGTTTCGATATAGAGCGGTAGCCCAGTGGACGCGGATGCTTCAAGTACTTCTTCGACCAAGACATTTGTTGCGTCATCATCTTCAATGCCGGTACCAACGTGCAACGTCGCGCAATCGAAGCCCATGTCAGCCCAATTGCGAGCCAATTCACTGAGCCCGCCTGGCGTTGGCAGAGCTCCGAATGCGACCGGCACCAATCCCAACTCGCGACATAGCAACGGGTTGGCTCCCTGAATGCCCTGGTACCCCGCGGCCACGGCAGCTTCGAGCACCACCCGTTCGTCACCAACTGGTCCAGCGCTCCACGCCGGCAACAACCATGAAGTGGCGACATTGAGGTCGAGACGAAACGCAGGTGATGTCATCGCGTGACCCTAGGTCGATTTAAAACAGCGCGCCCTGCGAAGTGCTTTTCGCGTCCGAGCTAACTGGGCGCGTGCGTGGGATACCGGTCCACGGAAGGTTGTCCATGAATACCCACGACCTTCGGTGAATCGATGTCGGACCCATGGCCTGCAGCGCAGCTTGATGACGCGGACACGGATAACCTTTGTTGAACTCGAAGTCGAAGCCCGGATAGTTCACCGAATCGGCTCGCATGATTCGGTCGCGAGTGACCTTGGCAAGAATCGACGCCGCGGCGATCGACAAACACGTCGCATCTCCTTTGATGATGCTTCGGGTATTCCCAGTTTGGATGAAATCCCAGGAACCATCGATGAGCACCTGATCCGGCGTCACGCTCAGCCCAGCGAGCGCTCGGGCAGCAGCAAGCTTTTGGGCCGCCGACATACCGAGTTCGTCGCACTCGCGATGGCTTGCATGGCCAACCGCCCAAGCCACGCACCACTCAGCAACGCGGTCAAACATGGCTTCGCGTTCGCGCTCGGTGAGCATTTTGGAATCGCGGATCTTGTATACCCGATGGTCGTGGGGCACCACTGCTGCTCCAACGGTCAGCGGGCCAGCCCAGGATCCTCGTCCGACTTCATCGACGCCGACCACAATGTCGTGGCCAGCCGCCCAAAGTTCACGCTCTACTTCCAGGGTCGGCGATCGACCCTGAAGCGCCTTACGCAATCGCGCAGCCACGCTCTCGCACCCGACCCAATCCCGTTCTTTGCGCAGCGCCGAGGGCGTTTCGTGAACGACTACGCAAAGAACTTGGGAAGGCGATCAGTTTTCGAACCAAATTTGGGTAACTGGCAACACGCCACCAAGGAACCCAGCGGCGATTTTTCCGTTGGGAAGCAGAGAGCCCTCGAGGCCACGAACATTGTTTCCTGCCGCTAGCGCCCATCGAACATGAGACAACCACAGGTACGGCAGGTCAATCGATTGGCGGGCCTGAATGGTGTCCCAAGCCTGCTTGCGGATTACGAAATCGGTTGAAACTCGCTGCCGATCTAAGGCCGTGTCCAATACTGGATCTACGTTGCGCGCCATATTGAGCGCCAGAGGACCCGACGCGTTTGAGCCGTTAAACCAAACAAAGTTGGTGTCCGGGTCAATGGCACCGAACTGCCGCCAAATCTGCGCCTGGTAATTTCCTTGCACCGCATTGAGGATGTAGGTCGATTGTTCCAACGACTGAATTTCGACCTGCATTCCCGCAGCTTGGAACTGACTTTGCAATACCTGGACCGCCTGCAACGTGTCAGGGTCGGTGACCGAACCCAAGGTGAACTTGAGTGGGCCCTTCTCGGCCACATATTCGCTCACCAGTTTCTTGGCCTTCTCGAGGTCATAGCTCGGGTAGCCCGAGTTGGGTGAGAACCATTTCGAGTCATTGGCAAACACACTCGTCGCGTCAAGACTCGGGTCAGTTTGGGTAACCGCGTCAAGCCCGACGTGGTCGATCGCCGCCGCCATTGCCTCGCGGACTCGACTGTCATTCATCGGCGGCTTCGTGAGGTTGAGAAGCACCAACGTTGCATCGGTCGCGCCCGTTGATCGCACCACCTGGAACGTGCCGGCCTTGCCATCGTCAAGCATTTTGCGAATAGTTTTTTCAGCACTACTCACGGTGATGTTGATATCGCCGGCCTTCACCGCGCTATATCGGGTTCCCGCGTCGGGGATCGGCGTGAAGGTCACTTCGTCGAGATAGGGCAAACCTGGCCGCCAGTAGTTGGCATTTTTAGTCGCCACAAACGCCTTGTCGGGGGTCCAACTCTTAAACAGGAATGGGCCAGTACCAATCGGCGTACGACTGCCCGAAGCTTTGTTATCAAGCTGCGCCGGTGCCGGGACTGTGCCCGCCTGTCCCGTCAACGCAGATGGGAACACTGACCACGGTTGCACCATCGTCACTCGCATTGTCAGATCGTCAACTGGTTCAAAACTGGCGATTGGCTTGAACGCGGCACCGGTCAATGGTGACGCCTTAAACGCAGTCATCCATTTGCCGATCGCCGCCGAGTTCAGAGGCGTTCCATCGTGGAACATGATGTTCGGACGAAGCTTGATGTCCCAAACGGTGAAGTCGCTATTCGGCGTGAGCGACTCAGCCAAGTACGGCTGTGCGACGAGGTCTTTGTCGAATGCCGTCAAGGGGTCAAAGATCGCAAGGCCGACTTCGGTGCCCGATGCACCCCAACGATTTTGGGTCGGGTCCCAGCCGTCGGTCTCGGCTTCGAGGGCGAAGGTGAGTTTGCCGCCCGCAACCGGCGAGCCAGTCGCCGTCTTCACCAAGTTCGGCGTGGTGTCGGCGGAACCACCACCAGCGGTGTCGGTTGTCTTGCTGCCACAACCCACGGCAAACATCGCTACGACAGCCACTACCAGCATTGGCCGTACACTTCGACTCAGCACAGACGACATAGGACTCCCCTTAGGATTGCGAGCGATCGTCACCTTAGGCGCAACTTCGACGCCCGGGGCGCCTCGTTTGATTCGATCCACGACATTCAGCGACGACGCCTTGCACCGCCCTACGCTCATTGCATGACTCGAGAGGTGTTCATTGTCCCCCACACCCACTGGGATCGCGAGTGGTACGAGCCGTTCCAGACTTTCCGCCTGCGTTTGGTCGACCTGCTTGATGACTTAGTGCCACGCCTCGAAGCCGATCCGTCGTATCGACATTTTCTTCTCGACGGACAGATGGCCGTCGTCGATGACTATCTGGCCATTCGGCCTGAAGCCGAACCGGTGCTCCGGCGACTAGCCGGCACTGGTCGTCTGGCCATGGGGCCGTGGTACATCCTCATGGACGAATTTTTGGTGTCGGGCGAAACAATGATTCGTAACTTGCAACTTGGTCTTGAGCGAGCCGCAGCGTTCGGCGGTGCCATGCCGGTTGGTTATTTGCCCGACATGTTCGGCCACATCGCACAGATGCCACAGATCCTGACCCAATTCGGATTCGATCAGGCGGTTGTCTGGCGTGGAGTTCCACGAGCGATGTCGACGCCTGCGTTTTGGTGGGAAGCACCCGATTCATCAACCGTGCGCGCCCAATACCTACCTGAGGGCTACGGGAACGGGGCGTCGTTGCCAACTGACGCCGACGAACTCGTCGCCATGATCACACGATTTGAAACCACCTATGGTGCACTCGCAGGCGGACCCGATGATGGACCACTGCTGTGGATGAACGGCACCGACCATCAAACGCCGAAGCCATGGCTCGGCCGAGTAATCGCCGAAGCCAACGATCGGCAAACCGACTATCACTTGCGGATCGCTCCACTTGCCGAGTACCTCGAAGTGGCAACGGTCGACGAACTTGACCGCGTAGTCGGGGAGCTTCGGTCCGGCGCTCGGGCGAACTTGCTGATGGGGGTGGCATCGAACCGCACCGATGTTCGGCAAGCGGCGGCGATTGCCGAACGAGGTCTTGAACGTTTTGCCGAACCGCTCAACGCACTTTGGCAATCGGCTGACCGTTGGCCAGCGGCACTCCTCGCCGAAGCGTGGCGTTTAGTCATCTTGAACTCCGCGCACGATTCGGTGTGCGCATGTTCGGCGGATGAAGTGTGTGACGCCGTCATGCATCGCTACACCGAAGCAAGACAGATCAGCGATGGCTTAACCCAACGAGCAGTTGCCGCGCTCGCAACCACGATCGGCGATCAACGCCCCATCGCTGTAAACGCCTCAGCACGCGAGCGATCCGGACTCGTTGAGCTCACCATGACCGGTGACGGCCAAATCCCGGGAATGCAATTGCTTCGCCAATTCGACGCAGAACGAGTCATTGACGGAGTCACCTGTTCTGATTTACTGCCCATCGTCCAAGGTGCTCTTGACGGCTTTGACGACATCATCAGCGGCTCGGTGCAGATCGGCACCGATGGTGTCATCGACGTTCGCCTTGCCCGAGACCCTGCGACCCCCAGTGGCAAGTGGAACGGTCCCGTGCGCGCCTCGTTGACCGAACTGGCGAAAAGTCAACCGAACGATCCTGCGCGCTTCACCATTACCCGGCCTGCCGGTCGACGGATGCTGATTCGGATCGCCGATGTTCCCGGGTTCGGGTGGCGGGCCATCGACGTGCCTGACAGTTCGGAACGTTCGGGCAACGTTGATGCCGGTCTTTTGCCATCCACTATTCCGGTTTCTGCCCGAGCGGGGGTGCTTTCGAACGGACTCGTCACCGTTGAAGTTCATGGCCAAGACGCCACGTTTTCGATCGACGGGCATAGCGGGCTCGGTCAACTCGTTGATGACGGCGACATCGGTGACACCTACAACTATTGCCCGCCCACTCACGACGTCGTCGTTCAGCGTCCGCGATCGGTCAACGTCGAGACGGTGGAATCTGGCCCGCTTCGTGGCCGGCTCGTCGTGCACGCAACCTACGAATGGCCCGAGCGAGTCGTTGACCAAAGCCGAGTCGGAGACCGTGTCGTGGTTGTCACAACGACCATCGAATTACTCGCGGGAGAACGTCTTGTCCGAGTGAGTCACCACCTCAACAACCACTGCCGCGACCACCGCCTGCGGGCATGGTTTCCGCTTCCCGAGCCGGCGAGAAACTCGATTGCCGAATGCGCTTTCGCAACTGTCACACGGGGACTCATCGCAGAAGGCGGACCGACTGAAGCTCCACTCGCGACGTTTCCATCTCGGCGTTTCGTTCAAGCTGGCGGCCTGACCGTCGTGCATGAGGGGCTGACCGAATACGAATTGCTCAACGTCACGGTGCCAAGCGATGCGCCTCCTCATTCATCGACGTTGGCCCTTACCTTGCTGCGCTGCACAGGCATGTTGTCGCAAGGCCCAATGTCGACGCGACCACTTCCTGCCGGTCCAACGCTGGCGATCGAAGGTCCGCAAATGGCCGGTCCGCAAACCGTTCGCTACGCAGTTCAGGTCGGTGACGCAGATCCATATGCACTCGTCGACGACGCGTTCGTACCGCTCCTCGTGACGTCGCCAATCGTCGATGTCAATCAAGCGCAGGCCAGTGACGAATCTGCCGCCGACCACGGATCAGCGCTCACGATCAGCGGTGCCGAAGTGTCGTCGGTGACACAAGTCGGTGGCCAAATTCAACTACGAGTTTGGAATCCATCTGACGTTACGACGACGGTCACTATCCAAGGTCGATCGGGATGGCTCGTTGACCTCCGCGGATCAACAATTGGTCCATTCGATTCGACATTTCTACTCGCACCGTGGCGGATCGCTACCGCAATCTTGACCTAAAACTTGAACTGCGCGACCTACTCTCGATCTTTTTCTCGCTTCTTGCGTTTGGTTTTCCGCTTCGCTTTGCGCCGAGCATCGCGTTGAGTCGCCGCTGCTTTACGGTCCGCTTTTTCCGCCACCAACGCCACTTTTCGATCGGCCTCGTCGTTGGCCTTTCGAGATTGCGCTTCAGCGTCTAAAAGCAGCAGTTCGATTCGTCGATGGGCATCGGCTTCGATTTCCTCAACCTTGCGTCGCGCGATGTCTTCGACCTCAAGCACGTGCTGTGCTGCTTCGAGATCAAGCAACTCGACCCGGCGGTGCGCGTCGTCCTCAAGCTGGCGCAAACGGCGCGAAGAATCGATGTCAGCCAGCAATTCGACCTGCAAGTCATGGTCAATATCTGCGTCTAACACCGCGTCGGTTATCGCCTCGAGTTGTTCGGTGGTTGGATCATCGGCATAGCCGTCTAATCCAGCGTCTTGACCGTCGACGAATTCGCTCACCTGGTCGAATACCGGACGAGCCGTCATGGACAAGGTAAAGGTCTCACGTGCTGCACGGCGTTGGCGTTCCGCCCTGAATGGCTGCTCAGTCGGATCGCCAAATGACCGCATTGTCCACAGCCGCATGCGTCCGATGTCTTTCAAGTACGTCGAACGAAGACTCTTGAACACAAAATGTGGATCACCGACGATCGCATCATGCACATCGGGACTCACCACCACCGCGCCCGGAAACGCCACATTCACAATTCGGCTGGCCAAGTTGACGACCGAGCCGTAGACGTCGCCATCGCGTTCGAGCACCCGCCCGCTGGCTAATCCAACCCGCACCTCGGACAGATGTTCAGCGTCGCGGTAAGCCGCCGACAACTCCAGCGCCAACGTTGCGCCGCTGCGAACATCATCAGTCATAAACATGACTTCGTCGCCGATCATCTTCACGACGCGCCCATCGTGTCGAGACGTCAAGTCATATGCAATCGCTTCGAACTGTCCTACGACCTCAGCGAGTTGATGTTCTGGGAGTTCTTGCGTCTGAGCAGTGAAACCGACAAGGTCGGCAAAGCCGATGCAGACGACTTCACCCTCATCGGCATTTGCTCGAACGATGCGACGGCGAACCGCTGCGCCTAAATGACGGCGCCAGACCCGATCCATGATGTTGGGAATCAACGGCAGGATTTGGGCACCTCGCAACGCAGATAAATCGACAGTCTCGGGTGGGAGTCCCTCTTTTTCGCGAGCAGAGGCCTGGGCATTGGCGGACTCAACTAACGCCGATGCAATGCGGGCAAGCGACGAGCCAATCACCCGCGACATCTGCAGCGCTATGTCGGTTTCAAGTGCGCCCTCATTGATGAGCCGCACCACATCGGTGAGCATGTCGACGTCGGATGCGGTGAAAAGTTGCTCACCTGGCCGAGGGTCAGGAAAACCCAATGCTCGCCAAAACGCCCGCAACAACCCCGAGTCCAATCCCGACCGTGCCGAAACTTCGATGAGGTCGAATTCGGGATGTTCGTCGATGACGGTGTACTCGAGCGCAAGGATTTGCAGCGTGCCGTCCGCGAGAGCCTGATCGACGACGGCCGCTGGCACGCCCAATGCCAACACGGTTTCGCGCAGCGGATCAGCGGATGAGTCGGTCACGAGAACGACTCGCCGGGATCGAGTGCCGGTTGAGCCGACACCTGCAAATCACTCGCCAGTCGACGTGCATTTGGTGCACTTAATAGCGCGTCACCACGCGCGTCGGTCGTGCGCCACGTTGGGTCAATCCCTGGCGCAGTCAGCACGGCTGGAGTAGTTCCCTCGTGCGGCACCAAATCCCACAACAACGCCGGCCGTTCGCCATGCCAGCGCAGCGCAAACGAAATCATTCCCCAAGATGTCGGCGCATCGTGAACCTCTAGGCCCTGACCGAACCACTCTTCAGGCACCAGCGAACAGAGCGCTAGACCAGTTTCGGTCTCGCGAATGATCAAGTCGCGCACAAACAACAATGCTTCGGCACCCGTGGGCCAATGATGACCATCGCCACGCGACCCGCCACCGGTTCTCGGGTTTACTACTTCGGGCCAAACCCCGGTCGGTGACATGACTGATCGCGCCCAAGCGAAACGGTCCAGCGCGATCGACGCGCTGTTTGCGAGTTCGCGACGAGCGCGCTGCAAAGTTGCCTGTGGACTTAGGCCGGCATAAGCAATCAGATCGACATCGGCAAACCCGACAACGTCGCGAACTTCCCGTGCGGGGAGACGATCCTTCACCATGCCAGCGCGAGTGGCGTAGGTGCGAGCATCCTCCGCGACTTCTGGCTGACCAATCGCAGCCAACGCCTCGGCAATAGTTTGCAGACCGCGCATCGACCACTCAAGTGCCTCAATCGACCAGCGCATGCGCGAACGACGAGCATGGATCGAAGTATCGATCCATCGCGCCGCTTTGGCGATTGGGCCAACGAGCCGTTCCACGAGTTCGTGATCGCGAGTGAGTTGCCAATGTTCGCCAATCGCAACCAGCGCCGCACCGGCCGATCCGGGCTCGGCAGATGCATTCGGAAATGAGCCATTGAGCTGTTGCTGATCGGGGATTATCTCGAGCACCCGACGAACTTCATCATGGAATCCGTAGCGACCGAGTGCTCCCAGGACAACGGCCGCGTCGGGCCAGCTCATCGATTCGGTTGCTGTTGACTGCGGCCAACCAGCGAGTTCGTCACCAGCAACTGCCAGCAGCATCATGCGACGGCCGACATCGACAAGCGACTCCAGCGCAGGCTCAGGAAGGGTGAACCCGAGGCCACGGCGTGTCTGAATTTCCCAACCCTTGGCGACTTGCTCCGCGCTCGGTAATGCAGTGGGAAATGTCACGCCAGTAATGCGCGTGCTTCGGCGGCGATCCAAGCGACTTCGACGCGGCCGGGCCGAAACAGTAAGAGGCATCACGACCCGGACTATCGCGGTATGCGGCAGCGGAAAAATCACTGCGGCCTGCCCTAATCCCTCCGGTGACTGAAATGGTTCAAAACTCGACAATGCCTCACCGCCGAAAACCGTCGTTGAAACATCGCCAACCGGCTCCCCCGCGGCGCGTGCGGGAACTTTCGCCATCAAGAGACCCGGCTCGCGGTTGACCAACAGCGTTGACCCATCAAGTTCGACATCGCGCACCGACGCTTGGCCAACTGGATTCACCGGAACCACGGCCAGCGCCAGCGCGAACGGAACCGACGACTGATTCTCGACTTCAACCACCACGAAATCTTGCCCCAACGAGTTTTCTGCAGCGGCGTGAATCGCGTAAACGCGTTCCACTGCTTCACCGCCAGGGATCCGCATCAATGTCTCGACAACTGGAGCGTCAGCAACGAGGCGTTGTCGCACGCCAACCTCACGGCTGGGTGTGTGCCACCGGTCATCAGCGCCTACCCACCAATCGAGTGACCAGCCTGCCGCGGTAGTGACCAACCCGCGAGGGTCAACAATCGCTCGCGCCGAAGAGGTCAAGGTTCCGACCATGGTCCAACTGCGATGAGTGACATTTTGTGGCATCACTTCGACCGCGCTCGGCACAAAATCAGGGCCACCGACTGACTGCTGACGGTCTAACCAATACGGATCCATGTCAGGCCCGCTGACTCGGGTCGGTCACCGGAGAATCGCCGAACGACACAGACGCTGAGGTCTCGCGGGGACTCGCACCCGCGAGCTCGTGACCATACGTGCGACCCAACAGACCTTGATAGGCCTGCTCCGCGGTGTGAGCTTCGTACAACACCCCGTAGACCTCTTCGGCGATCGGCATTTCGATTCGGTGTTGCGCTGCGAGTTCCATCACAACCGCTGCGGTCTTGACCCCCTCAGCGACCATATGCATCGTGTCGATAATCTCGTCAATGGTGCGACCTTGACCAAGCTGTTCTCCGACATAGCGATTACGACTTTGCGTCGAGATGCACGTTGCAACCAGATCGCCCATGCCAGCCAGTCCGCTGAATGTTGAACTATCTCCGCCCATGGCAACGCCGAGGCGAGTGAGTTCGGCGAGGCCTCGAGTAATCACGGCCGAGCGAGTGTTGTCGCCGGTTCCCAGACCATCTGCCATACCTGATGCAATCGCCATGACATTTTTGAGCGCACCGGCGACCTCGCATCCAACGATGTCGGAATTGGTATAGACCCGAAAGAGTTGATTGGCGAACACTGCTTGCAGTTTCTCGGCAATGGTGTCGTCGCTCATCGCGAGCACGGCCGCGGCCGCATCGCCAGCCAAGATTTCTTTCGCCAGATTCGGTCCAGTCAACACGCCATAGGGGTGACCCGGAAGGACTTCGTTGATGATTTGGGTCATGCGCAGGCGGGTGCCTTGCTCAAGCCCTTTGGTCAGGCTCACGATGGGCACCCAGGGCCGGAGGTGCTCCGAAACCTGCTCGAGCGTCGAACGGAACCCGTGACTGGGCACCCCGACCACCAACAGATCGGCTTGGTTAACCGCGTCGGAAATAGCATCGGTGGCCCGCAGTTCCGTGTGCAACTCGAAGCCAGGCAGGTACCGGCTATTGGTGTGATCGCTCGAAATTTCAGTCGCGACAGCAGGGTCGCGCGCCCACAGAATGGTCGGCGTATTTTGAGCCAATAGGTGAGCGACCGTGGTGCCCCACGAACCCGCGCCCATCACCGCTGCGCAGATCTCCATGGCGCCACCCTAGACTTCGGTTGTGTCCAGCCGCTCCGTCGCCGTGCTGGTACCCGTCAAGGCGTTTGACCAGGCCAAAGTTCGACTGGCAGGGGCACTTGATGCATCTGCACGCGCCAGTCTCGCCAAGTCGATGGCAGCCGCAGTCGTTCGCGCCGCGGCTCCACTTGCCGTGTCGATCGTCTGCGACGACGATGCCGTGGCTTCGTGGGCTGGCAGCCTCGGCGCATCGGTGATCTGGTGTCCCGGTCGAGGCCTCAATGGAGCTGTCGCCGACGGCGTCGCCCACCTTGGTTCCATCGGTATCAAGCGGGTGATCGTCGCCCATGCCGATCTGCCCCATGCGCTGGACCTCACCTGGGTTGCCGATTTCGACGGGATAACGCTGGTCCCGGATCGACACGATGACGGCACGAATGTCATCAGTTGTGAGACCGACTGCGGATTTACCTTTGCTTATGGTGCGGGATCGTTTGCCCGACATAGTGCTGAAGGCGAACGCCTTGGACTGCCCTTGCGAGTTGTGCGCGAGCCTCGCCTAGGCTGGGATATCGACTTACCCGCCGACCTTGCCACCCCATCGTGGCTCGATCATTCCGACGGCACCGGCGACGTTCGCCGGCCCGGCCAGACCTAGATCGAAGATCTGCCGTGATCCGATGAGTTCTTTGAGCACGAACCTTTCGACCCCAGCAATTGCCCTCGCAATTGGCGCGCATCCCGACGATGTTGAATTTCAAGCCGGTGCCACGCTTGCTAAGTGGGCGGCTAATGGATGCATCGTCCACCACATGATCCTGACCGATGGATCAAAAGGAACGTGGAACGTCGACGAAGATATACCGGCGCTGGTTGCGACTCGGCAGGCCGAACAGCGATCAGCGGCCCATGCGTTGGGAACGACCGGTGAGGTCGTCATGCTCGGCGAGGTCGATGGCGAACTTCAATCGGGTCAAGCTCAGCTCGAACGAGTTGCGTATTGGATTCGCAAGCTTCGGCCAACAGTGGTGCTCGGCCACGACCCGTGGCAGCGGTATCGGCTGCATCCCGACCATCGCCACGCCGGGTGGCTGACCGTCGACGGCGTGGTTGCGGCCCGCGATCCATTCTTTTTCCCGCACCAAGACGTGCCCCACCACCGGCCCGACGTCATCGCTTTGTTTGAAGCGGATCAGCCTGACCACGTCGAAGATGTCACTGGTTTTGAAGCGGCAAAGCTCGCGGCATTGCTCGAACACCGCAGCCAATTCGAAACCACAATGGCGATCGAGGGCGATGAGCATGCCGGTGAACAAATCCAGGCGTTCCGCGATCGGATCTTTGACGACATGCGACGTCACGGTGAGTCGGAAGGCTTCGAATTCGCCGAATCGTTCAAGCTTTTGAACGATGTTTGAGCGGTTTGACCCAATCCGGAGGCAAAACCGCTGAAGTTCTGCTGAAATCTGGCCGATTCGTTTGACTATCGCCGATTCGCGAAGGAACCTTGCCACGCAGGGCGGGGGCGTGACCACCGAACTCACAATTTCCACGAGCAATCGATTGGCACAAGCAAAGACATGTCGGCTCGACGATCACCTGCCCCGCGAGGCAACACGACGCTTATTTCGAGAACGGCGCGCGCGAAAATAGGCACCGCGCTCATCGCGCTGGTTGTCATCGGGAGCTCGCTCGCCGTCGTCGCCCCTGTAGCGGTCGCCACTGCCACGCCTGTCGGCCTTTGTGACACGCCCATCGTGAATCCCGTCGCCTGCGAGAACACGAAGGTTGGGAATCCGAAAAGCGAATGGGATATCACCGGTGCGGGCGACACCACCATTCAAGGGTTCGCCACCGACATCAGTGTCAACGTTGGCGAAACAGCTCGATTCAAGATCGACACCGATGCCAGCGCGTACTCAATTGCGATCTATCGGCTTGGGTACTACGGCGGCTTGGGTGCCCGCTTGGTCGATTCCGCGGCGCCGAGCGCGTCGTTACCTCAAATCCAACCGGCGTGTCTTACCGATGCAACAACCGGCCTCGTCGACTGCGGCAACTGGGGTGAATCGGCGTCGTGGGCGGTGCCCGCGGATGCGGTATCGGGCATTTACATCGCTCGACTCATCCGCACCGACACTGGCGGCGCTAGCCACATCGTGTTCGTAGTGCGAAATGATGCCAGTCATTCCGATGTCATGGTGCAAACCTCAGACGCAGCGTGGGAGGCCTACAACAACTACGGCGGAGCGTCGCTGTATGCAGCCGCAACGGCGACTGGCCGTGCAACCAAAGTCAGTTACAACCGGCCATTCAATACGCGGGCAAACTCCAACGAGGACTGGCTATTCCATAGCGAGTATCCGATGCTGCGCTGGCTCGAATCGAACGGGTATGACCTCAGCTATACGACCGACGTTGACAGTGACCGCCGTGGTTCGCTGATCCAGCAGCACAAGACCTTCGTATCAGTCGGTCACGACGAATACTGGTCGGCAGCTCAACGCTCAAACGTGGAATTAGCACGCGATCAAGGCGTCAATTTGGCGTTTTTCAGCGGCAATTCGGTCTTTTGGAAATTTCGGTGGGAGCCAAGTATCGACGCCTCCGCAACCACTGACCGAACCATCGTCACCTACAAGGAAACCTATGACGGAGCCGTTACTGACCCCGATCACCCCGAGATTTGGACGGGAACGTGGCGCGACCCTCGCTTCACTCCACCGACAGACGGCGGTCGACCCGAAAACGCGCTAATGGGCACGATGTTCATGGTGAATGGTGCCATTTCGACCAACCGGTCAATCATCATTCCAGCCTTAGAGGGTAAAGCTCGTTTTTGGCGAGATACCACGGTTGCCAACCTCGCAGCCGGAACAAAGGCGACCCTTCCCATCGGATCACTCGGTTATGAGTGGGACTCTGACATCGACAACGGATCACGGCCCGCCGGACTGGTCCAGCTTTCGACATCAACCTACTCGGTGACTCCCAATTTGCTCCTTGATTACGGCACTACTTATGGCGCCGGTTCAGCGACACACCACTTGACGATGTACAAAGCATCAAGTGGCGCGCTGGTCTTCGGAGCCGGCACCGTTCAGTGGTCCTGGGGGCTCAACGCTACCCACGATCCACCCGGCATGGCCGTTGACGTTCGCATGCAGCAAGCAACGGTCAACCTCCTCGCCGACATGCACAACCAACCCGCGACGCTGCAATCACCACTCACGCTCGCGACCGCTTCATCGGACACGGTTGCGCCTGTTTCCACCATTACTTCGCCGGTATCTGGTGACGTCGGCCAAGTTGGGACGACAATCACTATCGCTGGCACCGCGACCGATTCCGGTGGAGGGATCGTTGGGGCAGTCGAGATTTCAACCGACGACGGGACCACCTGGCACCCGGCGACCGGCCGAGACTCGTGGACTTACAGTTTTACGCCACTCACTCCTGGACCAATCTCGTTGTTAAGCCGAGCGACTGACGACAGCGGAAATCTGAGTCAACCATTGCCGGCTACCACTTTGGCAATCGCCGCTAACGGCAACACCGTGTTTTCCGCCGATGCAACACCAACCGTGATCACCGATACTGATGCGTCATCAATTGAAGTCGGCATGAAGTTCCGAAGCAGCACCAATGGATTCATCAGCGGAGTCCGCTTTTTCAAAAGCGCCATCAATACCGGCACCCACACGGGAACGCTTTGGTCAGCGAGTGGCACGCAACTCGCGACGACAACATTTACCAATGAATCCACTAGCGGTTGGCAACAAGCGACGTTCTCCGCGCCGGTCGCGATAACTGCCGACACCGTGTACGTCATCTCGTACCACGCGCCAAATGGCCATTACTCGGCTGACGACAATTACTTCACACAATCAATTGGCACCGGTGCACTTCATGGTCTCGCCAACAGCGAATCGGCGAACGGCGTGTATCGCTATTCGTCGACGGTTGCGTTTCCAACGTCAAGCAACCTCGCGACCAATTACTGGGTCGACGCCGTCTACTCGATAGAGAATTTAGTCGACACAACTCCACCTTCGGTCATCGACTTCTCGCCCGCGAGTGATGCGATCGATGTATCGACGGCGAGTTCGGTCCATGCTCAGTTTTCTGAATTGGTCGATCCAACATCAATCTCGTTTAACCTCACGGACTCATCGAATACTTCGATACCAGCGACTGTCACCTACGACAGCACCACGAGTACCGCAATACTGAGAGTCGCCGCTGCATTGGCGACATCCGCGACCTACACCGCAGTGGTCAGTGGTGCCACCGATCTGGCCGGGAACGTCATGACGGGTAATCAAACGTGGTCGTTTACTACCGCGGCCGTTGCCACCCAACCAGGTACCGGCGTTTTCGCCGATGGAATAGTGCCGGACTCTGGCCCCGACACCGACACCGCCGCAGTTGAGATTGGGATGAAGTTCAAAAGTGACAACGACGGCTTCATCACTGGGGTTCGATTCTTCAAAGATGCGACGAATACCGGCACGCACTCTGGCGCACTTTGGACTGCGAACGGCACGCTCCTGGCCTCGGTGGTTTTCGCCGATGAAACAGCAAGCGGATGGCAACAAGCGACCTTTTCCTCTGCGGTGCCGGTGACGGCAAACACCGTGTATGTCATCTCGTACCATGCCCCACTTGGTCATTACAGCGTGACCGAGCAGTATTTTGATCAACAGGTTGACAACGCGCCCGTGCATGGCCTCGCCACCACCGAGTCAGCCAACGGGGTCTACACCTATTCGGGCAGCGAAGCATTTCCGAGCAGCACGTACCGCGCTTCGAATTATTGGGTTGATGCCACCTATTCGCCAACCGATCCCAACCAAGCTCTGATCCCCGGAGCACCAACCGGCGTCACCGCAACCGTCGCCAACGCGTCATCCGTCGTCTCATGGACCGCACCGGCATCGAACGGTGGATCAACCATCACTGGTTACACCATCACCTCAAACCCCGGCGCGTTGACTTGCACCACCACCACGCTGACCTGCACTGTCAGCGGCCTCACCAACGGCACCGCCTACACCTTCACCGCCATCGCCACCAACGCCGCCGGACCATCAGCAAGCTCAACCCCATCAGCATCGGTCACGCCACGAACCATCCCCGGAGCACCAACCGGCGTCACCGC